>CAYFJH010000001.1:0-63088 GCA_964343385.1 uncultured Novosphingobium sp.
CGGTTGTCAAGCCTTCCTCCAGCACGCGGAAGCGGTTGGTCAGGTTGCTGCGAGCGACACGGTCACGCTCAAGCTCCCGATATCGTCCCGTCGCATCGGTCACCGCATTGAGCAGCGCCGTGCGATCGACCGGCTTCGGCAGGAAGGCCGAAACCCCCAGCCGCATCGCAGCGTCCATGTCCTTGAGCCCCGCCGCGCCCGAGCACAGCACCACCTGCAATGAGGTACCTCGCTGGCCCAGCTCGGACCGGAGTTCCGACAGGAGCGTCAGGCCGTCCATGTCAGGAAGGTGCAGGTCGAGCACCATCACGCCGATCCGGGAGTCGCGCCCGACCATGGCGATCGCTTCGGATGGGCTGGCGGCATGTTGGCTGGGATAGCCGGCATCGCCCAGCAATTCGCCCAGCGCCTCGGCGCAAGCGCTGTCATCCTCGACGACCAGGGTGTGAATGTGCGCCACCGTGCGCTATTACGAAATCCGGATTAAATCCGGGTAAATGGTCGCCTGATCCACGATCCGGCGCTGTCGATGCGAACGATGAGACACATAAAGGCCGACCGAGGCACCAGCCTTGTCCGACATCGCAGCCCGCCTCGTGGAATTCCCGAATTTGCTCCTCCGTCTCGATACCTTCGGCGACACAGATCGCGCCCAGCGAATGGGCGAGCGCAACAAGTCCGCGAACGATCTTCCTGCCGTGGGGTTTCATGACTTCGGTCGCGAAACGCCGATCGAGCTTGAGTTCGGTGATCGGTGCGTCGAGCAGCCGTTCGAAGCGGTTCTCGCCGGTGCCGAAATCATCGAGCGACAGGCCAAATCCCGCCAGACGCATTCGGGCGAGCGTTTCCAGGGGGCGTCCGCGCAGACTGGTTGCCGCGGTCTCGGTCAGTTCGAACACGAACCGTTCGGGGAAGAGGCCATGACGGCGAACGGCCCTGACGAGCCGGCCGACCAGCTCGTCATCATCCAGCAGGCTGCCGGAGAGGTTTATCGAGATGCGCGCGGGAAAAGTATCGCCGTTCCAAGCCGCGACATGACCGGCCACCCGATCGACGACGCTGTCGGTGAGCGGGCCGATCAGTCCCGAGGTTTCCGCCAGGGCAATGAAGTGCTCAGGCGACACCTCTCCGAAGTGTGGGGACCGCCAGCGCGCAAGCACTTCAAAGCCGGCCAGTTCGCCTGAGACGAGCGCGATCTGCGGCTGATAGACTATACTGATCTCATCCCGAGCGAGCGCCTGGCGCAAATCCTCCGCCGTCACCAGCCGATCGGTCCTGGAAGCAGTTTCGGTCCGAGGCAGCTTTGCTTCCCGGAGAACTTCGGTCAGACGAACCAGCGAGATGGGCTTCGGCAAGGCCGCTGCCACCCGATAGCCGATGTCCGCTGCGGCGCGCGCCGCAATATCCAGCACAACCGGATCGAAGCCGCTGACAAGAACCAGGTCCGGCATGGGGCCAGCGGCGAAACTGCGGCGCAACAGCTGGGGACCATCGTGATCATCGCCAAGTTGCAGATCGACAACGGCGAAATCCGCCCATTGCCAGTCTGCATCGGTCAACTCGGCCGGGCTGGTATAGGTGCGGCAGGCGCAGCCGCGATCCGTCATGCCTTCGGCAAAGACTTCCCCGAATGCGACATCGTCGTCGATGAGGAGGATGTTGGTCGGAAATTGCATGAGGCGATCCTTCGATCTGCGTCGTCCCCGATGGACGCATTTGGGCTTTAGGCGAGCGCTAACCGTCGAATTGCGGAAGTGACCCCGATCCAGAAAGGTTCGGGGCAGATCGTTCCGCGCCGGTGTCATCCGTCCACCCAGGCCGTGATTCGCCGGTTATCCGATCGGCATGAACAACCGTATCCATCATCCGGCCAACAAGATTGGCCTCGCCCTTTGCGCCGCGACCATGCTGGCCGGATGCGCGACGCTGCCGGCGCATGAAACGCCGGCAGGTGTCCGCACCGAATCCCGCTTCCCGGTAACGTCGAACGACACCCCCTACTCGCGCTGCCTCGCGGCCCTGTCCGGCAGTGCAGGCACCAATCTGCCGGTGATCGCCGTCGGCGACATTGCCGACAAGACCGGGCAGTTCAGCGTCCAGGACCATGGCTACGCGCTGAGCCAGGGCGCGACCGAGATGGTGATCAGCGCCTTTCACAAGACCCGCAAGGTGAGTCTGGTCGAGCGCGCCGACCTGCGGGTCGCCAACCAGGAGCTGACGTTTCGCAAGGGCACCCTGATCGCCGATCCGCTGAGGCCCGGCATGCTCAAGCCCGCCAACTTCATTGTCGTCGGAGCGCTCACCGAGCTCAACTACAACATCCTGAGCAACGGCGCGGGCCTGTGGATCAAGGGCATTGGCGCCGGCGGCAAGGCCGCGGTCGTCAATGTCGCTCTCGACCTCAGGATGATCGACGCCAAGACGCTGGAGGTCGTCCATGTCGTGACACTCCAGAAACAGATCGTCGGCCGTGAGGTCGAGGCCAATATCTTCCGGTTCTTCACTGGAACGCTGGTCGAACTGGACGCCGGGAAAATCCGTAACGAGCCACTGCAGCTCGGCGTCCGTTCCGTGGTCGAGATGGCCGTTCACCAGATCATGACGGACTACCTCGGCCTTCCCCCAAACAATGGATGTCGCCTGACCGATGGCGCCGCCGCGGCTCCCAACACCAAGTGACAAGGAATAAATGCATGACAATCAAAAACTTCAGAAATACCGCCGCGATCGGCGCCATGACCGTCGGGCTCACCTTCACCAGCTCTGCCTTCGCCCAGGATTCGGTTCGCTGGACCTGGGAAAAGGCCCGCACCGATACGACGGCCGGCACCGTCGCCTCGACGCTGACCGCGCTTCCGACCGGCGACATGGCCGTCCGGGCGCGCCAGATCTACGTTGGCGACATCCACGCCCAGGCCGATGCCAATGCCTCGATCACGCCGGCTCCGGACACGGTGCTCGGCGCCGATACGCTCGGCCATGTCGACGCAAGCGCGACCGGCTATGCCAACCTTTACTCGGCGTCGGCGGAAGTGCCGCTGTCGGTCAGCCTGGGGCAAACGCACAACGGCAATATCGATCCGGCTTCGGGCGCCGTGCCAACCGCATCCGATCCGCTCTCGACCGACGCCAATCAGGCATTCGCGGATGCCCGGATGACCGATTCGGCCAACGGGCTGTTCACGCCGCATGAGACGACCGCAAGCGCCAGCGCTATAGGCGTCGTCGATGCGACTGCGTCGAGCGATGCGCGATCCACCAGCAACGCGGCGCAGCTTGAACTTGCGGCCGCGCCCGCCGAGCTGGCGGCAGCCGATCCGAGCGGTGGTTTCGTCACCAACGCGCTGATGTCCGCCGATCTCACCCAGTTGAGCATCGGGCGCACCGAGGCGCTCGCCACGACCAGCATCTCGATGAGCAACACGGGCGGCCTCGGCGCGCTCGAGATGCCGGTCGCCGCAGCCACGGCCACCTCGATCGGCAATCTCGGGACTGCGGCGGTCACGCGGGTCGGGACGCTCGATCTCGGGCTTTGAGGGGAACGGAGCCGGGCGGCGCACCGCCCGGCTCCCAACTGGCAGGACGAAGGAGAAAATCATGATTGATCCAGTTCGCACCGCATTTGCGCTCGCCTTGCTGCCAGGACTTGTCATCGCCGCGCCCGCCCGCGCAAAGGATCCCTCGAACGTTCACGCCTGGGACTTCCGCGATCGAAGCAACGCGGATCGCATGGCGCGGGCGACCGTGATGTGGCAGGTCGAGCAAGCGGAACAGGGCGGCGGCGCACCCTCAGCGCTGTCAGGCGGTTCGCGCGCCGCCGGTCTGCCCAGCACGACTTCGGTGGCCAACATGACAATCGTCACCGTGACAGTGGGCGACAACAGCCACGCCGACGTGATCGTCGACTCGGACCAGCACAATGTCGGCGATGTGAATTCGACGGCGGTCGTGGCGACCGGCAACCTGGTCGACATCGGCCAGATCGGCAGCGTGGCGGGGGGCTCGCAATGAACCAGCCGCTCCTGCATCTCGATGTCGCCGCACCGGGCGATGCCGCCCCGCCCCCTGACACCTTCGAGGCGATCGCGAGCGCCGAGCTGGTGCACCGCAGCCGCAACCTGCTGGCGCTGGTCCAGGCCCTGGCGGACCACACGCTGCGATCCGCCCGCGACCTCGATGAGGCGCGGACGGTGCTGGCCGACCGCCTGCGCAACCTTGCCCGCACGCACGAACCGCGCGAGCAGGGCAACCGGCAGGAGACGAGCATCGGTAGAACCGTCGAACGGACCTTGCGCGCCGACCTTGGCATCGACGACGGCGCGCTGCTCTCGAACGGACCCGAGGTCGCGCTGCCGTTCGAGGGCGCGCGATGGCTGTCGATGGCGCTCCACGAACTGGCGACCAATTCGCTCAAGCACGGCGCCCTGTCGCGGATCGGCGGCATGGTGGTGGTGCGCTGGTGGGCGCGCGACGCGGCCAGCGGGCGGATTCGCTTCGAGTGGCGCGAGCGTGGTGGGCCGCCGATCTTCGTCCCGACCCGGCAGGGGTTCGGTACGGACCTCATTTGCCGCAGCCTCCATGCCGCGCTTGGCGGGCCGGCCAGAACCGTCATCTTACCCGACGGCATCGACTGGCTGGTGGGCGACGCGCTTGGCGCAAGCTGAACGACACTGGGCGTGGTTCGGTCACCGCCGAAATCGCAACGCCGGACTGCTCATCGGGATTGGTATGATGATGAATTTCCTGTTCAATCAAGCGTCCGTCTGGGCAATCGGCCTGGGCTTCTTCGTTGTCCTGGCGATTGCTGCCGAATTGGGTTTTCGCCTTCAGCAATGGCTCGATCATCGCCAGGTGAGGACGGAAAACAAAGGAGGCACCGGCCAAATCCTGGGTGTCTCGCTCGGACTTATGTCGCTGTTGCTCAGCTTCACCTTCTCGCTCGCGGTCAATCGCTACGACACGCGCCGCGCGCTGGTGCTGGAAGAGGCAAACGCGATCGGCACGGCCTGGCAACAGGCGCAAATCCTGCCCGAGCCCTACCGAACTCCGCTGGTCAGGCAGCTGCGCGACTATGCCCAGGTTCGCATCGGCTTTTTCGACGCTGGTGCGGATGCGGCGAAGCTCGCCGAGATAAATCGCAGAACGGGCTCCCTGCAGAGTCAATTGTGGCGAGAAACTTCACGCGTCATCGACGCGCTGCCCAATCACACCCAGTCGGGCGCGCTGATGAACACAATCGGGCACATGTTCGATGTTGCCCCGGCACGAAAGATCGCGCTCGCCGCACGCATTCCGAGCGCGGTGCTGACTGGACTGTCGTTGCTCCTGGTGGCGAGCGCCCTGATGCTGGGTGCGGTGCTCGGCGGCAATGGGCGACGGCACGCGCTCCTGTCACTCCTCCTCCTCGCATTGCTCGCATCGACAATCACCCTGATTGTGGACATCGATCGGCCGCGCCAGGATCACATCCGCGTCGATCAGGCGCCGCTCCACGATCTGCGGCAGGCGATGCTTGCGGTATCCGGCAATTCCTGAGCGGTTGACGGCGGCTCTGCCCCACGACAGTGGTTCGACCTGGCTGCGGCAGCGCGAACCCGCGCCGATTCCCGAATGGCCCAGAACCATGCGTTCCAAATCAAGGTTTCATATATGCGACCATATTCCACTTATGATCGCATATATGAGACTTTCTGGCCGACCAAATGCAAAATTGTTGCTCGTTGGCGCCGTTCTCGAAATCCCGCAAGTGCGTCATCACCGCATCCGCATAGCCAACAATCGGCACGACTGCTGCGCGATTTGGTTTGCGCAAAGAGCAACGGCGGGCTTTCGCCCGCCGCGTGCCTGGTCGCCGAAGCCGATCAGGGGAGTGGTCACCGGTATATGTCCCGTGAACAAGTCTGCACAATGGCATGACTGCAGCGGGACCGTCAGAGAACACCTTCAATATCGGTTGGGGCGAAGTCATTGCCCACGAAGAGCAAAGGACAAGCATGTTCCTTTGCCACCTCATAGGCGAAGCAATCACCGAAGTTGAGGCCCGCCGGATGCACGCCCTTCCCCCAGTGCGCATAGGCCTCCGCCACGCGCTTGGCCGAAGCCGGCGTTACCGAAACCACTTCCAACCCAAGCCCTTCGATCAGGCTGACCGCTTCCACTCCAATATTGCGCCGGCCCGCGACGATCAGCGTCTCCGCCAGCGTCGCCGAAGAGATGACGATATCCTCCTCGGCCTCGATCGCCGAAATACATATGTCGGCTTCGGGTTCATTGAGAAGGATAGCCATGATCGCCGAGGTATCGATGGCGATCATCCCGGCATGCCCTCATCACCGTAAAGAAAATCCTGGCTGCGGGCGGCGATGGAGCCTGGAGACGCCTTGACCGCAGCCGCCGCGCGGACTGCTTCAATCAGCTTCCGACGCGACGCCCGGTCGGTCGGCACCTTGACCGGCACAAGGCGCACGGCGGCATGCCCGTGGCGGGTCAGAATGACCTCGTCGCCGGCTTCCGCACGCCTGACCAGTTCGGTGAGCTGGCCTTTCGCTTCCGACACAGGGATTTGCATGGAGCTTCTCCGAAGAACAAACTTTGCAGCAGATATAGACCATTTAATGGTCCAAATCCACCTCGCCGTTGCGCAAGTATCCCAGGAGCGGGTCGACATCTGATTGACCCATCCAATGGACGAAACCTCCTCAGCTTGCAAAATGCCATTTGCTCCATCGCATTCTGATGACGGCCCGTGGGAGCATCCGTGGGAGCATCGCGGTAGCGGCCGGGATTGAGCGGGAAGCGAAATGACGGATTTCAGCCGTTTTCTTTCCCTCCCGTCCCCCTCAATCCCTTGTATCCCGGGTTCGATTCCTGTAGGGGTCACCAACAAAATCAACCACTTAGTGGTAGGCAGCGCCTCGGCAGAGCGCCCGCCATGCTTCCATGCGTTCCGATTACCTCTAGGCGCTCCCGGATTCGTCCCGCCGTGCAGCCCCGCCCCACGCCTGTGTCGATGGTGGATAGGCGGGACCCGCGCACCCCTGTGCGGCACCCCACAGGCCTTCGGCCAGCGCTCCTGCCGCAGGATCGCTTGGCCCCGTGCCAGTGTGGCGATGCACTTGGTCCCGCCAAGTTCCAGCCCGACGATCAGCGGTTCCGCCGTGGTCATGCCACACTCCTCCTGTTTTGGACCTGTCAGACGTAGCGGCAATCGAAACCCCGCCCGACCGACCGGTATGTCGGCACCGCAAAGCCGACAACCTCGGGCAAGGCGGATCGATCCGGGTGGCTTTGAAGATCGCGGCAGTGGCCATCATTCCTGCATGGATAAAGCACCATCAAAACCCTGCCGGCCGTCAATTAGCACGAATATTGCATCCCGGCCTCATATCAGGAACAAGGGAGACTTCCGTGCCACTTTATGACTTCCGCTGCTCGGATTGCGCGGCAGAGTTCGAATTGCTGGTCCGCAGCACCGATCAACCCGCCTGCCCTGCGTGCGGTGCACCCGATGTCGTGCGGCTCGTCTCTCGTGTTGCGCCTGCTGGCCGGGCCAAAGCCGCAGCCAAGGCGATGCGCGAAAGGGCGCGCCGCGAAGGGCATACGAGCAACTTCTAGCACCGGGTGCACTTACGTTGTTCGACCGACCGTACTGCATGTCTGCGACGGGCTGCGCCTGACGCAGGCTGGCATCAATCCGACAATTGTCGTGCATCCGACAGACACGTCACCGCAAAATCGGGCTTCCGCGCGCCCGGAATGGCCGTTGGCAAGCAGTGGCACGAACCCTGCATGGCATCAGGCGATCCACCTTACGGAGACCTGAAATGGCCTACAAGATCATTGCATCGCAGTGCACCGGTTGCAGCGCCTGCGAATTCGAATGCCCGAACGCGGCGATCTCGATGAAGGGCGAAACCTTCATCATCGATCCCAAGAAATGCACCGAGTGCAAGGATCATTTCGATCATCCGCAGTGCGATACGGTGTGTCCGGTCGCCAAGACCTGCGTTCCGGCCTGATATCGTGATCGCGGCGTCGGGCATTCGGCCGGGTTCGACATCATGACCATTGATGAAGATATCGACCGTGCGCTCGACTGGCGGGGGAAAGTAATCCGCTGCCGGGAATGCGACCATGCCGCCCGCAACAGCGAAGGCCTGTGCGTCAAAGGGAAGTCCTGCATTCGCGATCGCCGCGCCCGGCGCGTCGATCGCTTTCTGCAGGAAAATCGCGATCTGGCGGACAGCTACCTCGACCACCCCTATTTCGAGGTTCGGGCCTGTGCCGCACAGTATGCTAGCGTTTTCCATCTGCCGCCGCTGCTGGACGATCCCGAACCCGAGGTGCGCGCGGTGACGACGATGCGGCTGCCGGCCGAGCGCATCTGCAAGATGGCCTTCGACGAAGATACGCGCGTTCGCGTCGCCGCCGCTGCCCGACTTCAGGGAGCCGATCTCATCCCCCTTGTCAGCGATACGGAATATATGGTGCGGATCACTGTGGTGCGGAAGATGCCGCCCGAAATGCTCCCGCTGGTGCGCAACGATCCCGATCCGGAAGTGCGGGTATGGGTCGCCCGCCGCATAGATTTGCGCGCGTTGCCGGACATGACATTCGATGTGGACGCGCTGGTGCGGCGCGAAGTGGCTGCGCGCCTGCCCATCGACCAATTGCCGGTCATGTTGCGGGATGGCGACATGCGGGTGCGCTTCACCGTGGCCGAGCGGATCGCCGAGGAAGACCTGTTCGCGCTGCTGGACGATGAAGAATGCGTCATTCGCGAACTTGCCCAAGAACGAATTGCCAATGTCCCCGAACTTGCCGCGCGCCTTGCCAGATACAACGGCAAGCCAGCGCTGTCCGTCGTCAGCAATGACGTCGACCCCCACGAGGAGTCCAAGTCATGAAGGTGATGATCCGCCGTTCCGAAGGCGCGCTTTCGGCCTATGTGCCAAAGAAGGATCTGGAGGAGCCGATCGTCGAGACCGAGTTTGAAACACTCTGGGGCGGATGGGCCAGGCTTGGGAACGGCTGGGTGCTGCATCTGCCGGAAATGGCCGAGGACACCAAATTGCCGATCACCGTGAATGCCCGCAAGACCGGCGGCGAGGAAGACTGACATGACCACGACATTGATCAACCCGCAAGTGGCGCTGGATGAAGCCATCGCCGATCTGTGTGCCGGAAATCTGGTTCCCTATATCGGGCCGGGCGTATCGGCGCTGCACAGTCAGCAGGTTCCGCTTTCGCCCGAGGAACTGGCCGACTGGTTTGCGACGAAGGTTGCGCTGCCCAAGCGCGCAAAGGGCAATGCCTGGGCTGCCGCGCAGCACATCGAAAGCTACAAGCACCGCAACACCGTGACCGCGCTGATGCGCGAGGCCTTTGCCGTAACGGTTGCGCCTTCGGCAATCCATGCGCACCTTGCCACCCTGGGCCTGCCGCTGATCGTCGACGCATGGTATGCGGGCGAAATGCGCCAGGCCCTCGCCGGTCGTGATGACTGGATCGAGGTGCAGGGCATCACCCGTGCAGGGATTGGCGAAGACCGCTGGTTCAAGTTCTACAGTCCGGATGGCAGCGACGCCGATGCACAGTCCGCACGCAACGCCGCAACCCTGCTTTATACGCCGCACGGCAGCGTGGCCCCCGCGGGAAATTTCCTGATTTCGGATGCGGATTACGTCGAGGTCTTGACCGAAATCGATATCCAGACGCCGATCCCTGAGGAAGTGCGCCGTCGCCGGACGGGCAAGTCGTTCCTGTTCCTCGGCTGCCGCTTCAACGACCAGTTGCTGCGCAGCTATGCCCGCCAGATCGTCAAGCGATCGGCCGATCCGCACTTCGCCGTGGTCGATTGCACTGCGCTGACGCGCAACGAGCGCGCGTTCCTTGACGAACAGAACATTACCCCGATCGACATGCCGCTCGCCGATGCGCTGGAGCGTTTCACTACCGCATGAACGACGACGCACTGACCCTGCCGCGAGCGCCTGCAACCCGTTTGCGCGTACAGCGCCCCGCAACGCCCGGCGGGGCGCTTTTTTTGTGTGTGACCTTCACGACAAATCACCCGACATTGGCCGGAAAACCCCGCGTCACCATTGCAACAAACCAATGTCGCGACGCAGCATAGGGCCAGAAATCCGACGCAAAACCGCAACTGGCACGGCCATTGCTTTTCCAATGATCATGCGGGATCAGCCCAGTGAACCCGGCCCATCGAGGAGCACTTATGACCGACCTTGGACATGACATCACTCGCGCCTTGGGCAATGACGACGGCGTTGTCGATATTGCGGACATCATGCAGCAGGTTGCAGACCACAAGGGTTGCGGCACCAGCAGCGAAGGCGGCAAGGCCAGTTGCGGTTCCTCCGGCGGGCCAGAGGACATGCCGCCCGAGATTTGGGAGAAGGTGAAGAACCATCCCTGCTACAGCGAAGAAGCCCACCACCACTATGCACGCATGCACGTGGCTGTGGCACCCGCGTGCAACATCCAGTGCAATTACTGCAACCGCAAGTACGATTGCGCCAACGAAAGCCGCCCCGGCGTCGTTTCCGAACGGCTGACGCCCGAGCAGGCGTCGCGCAAGGTGCTGGCCGTCGCTTCCACCATTCCGCAGATGACGGTGCTGGGCATTGCCGGACCCGGCGATCCGCTGGCCAACCCGGCCAAGACGTTCGAGACCTTTCGTCTGATCGCGGAAACCGCACCGGACATAAAGCTGTGCCTTTCGACCAACGGCCTGGCCCTGCCCGATTGGGTGGACGAGATCGCGAAGTACAAGGTCGATCACGTGACGATCACCATCAACATGGTCGATCCCGAAGTGGGCCAGCATATCTACCCCTGGATCTTCTGGAAGAACAAGCGGCTGACCGGATATGAAGCCGCCAAGATCCTGACCGAACGGCAAATGCTGGGTCTGGAGATGCTGACCGAGCGCGGCATCCTGGCCAAGATCAACTCGGTGATGATCCCCGGCATCAACGATCATCACCTTGTCGAAGTGAACCGTGCGGTGAAATCGCGCGGGGCGTTCCTGCACAATATCATGCCGCTCATTTCCGCGCCGGAACACGGCACGGTGTTCGGCCTCAACGGCCAGCGTGGCCCGAGCGCGCAGGAACTGAAGGCTCTGCAGGACAGCTGCGAAGGCGAAATGAACATGATGCGGCACTGCCGCCAGTGTCGCGCTGATGCCGTGGGCCTGCTGGGCGAGGATCGTTCAGCCGAATTCTCAACCGAGAAGATCATGGAAATGGAAGTCAACTACGACTCAGCAGGTCGCGCCGCATACCAGCAGACGGTAGAAGCCGAACGCTTGGCCAAGGTTGCAGCGCGCGAGGAAGAACTTGCCGGGCTGGACGGCGCAAAGGACATCAGCCTGCTGGTTGCCGTGGCGACCAAGGGCCACGGCGTTATCAACGAACACTTCGGCCACGCCAAGGAGTTCCAGGTTTACGAGCTTTCCGCAGGCGGGGCCAAGTTCGTCGGCCATCGCCGCGTCGATCTCTATTGCCAGGGCGGCTTCGGCGAAGAGGATGCGCTGGGCACGGTGATTGAGGCGATCAACGATTGCCACGCCGTGTTCGTCGCCAAGATCGGCGGCTGTCCCAAGGCCGATCTGGCCGCAGCCGGGATCGATCCGGTCGACCAGTATGCGCACGAATACATCGAGAAATCGGCGCTGATCTGGTTCAAGGATTACCTTGCCAAGGTTGCCTCTGGCGATATCGTCCATGCGGAACGGGGCGATGCCTCGATCCGGCAGGGCGCGCTGATCTCGGTGGCCTGAGCCATGGCTTTCAAGATCATCGGATCACAATGCACGAACTGCACCGCCTGCGAAGCGCTGTGTCCGAACACGGCGATCTCGGAAAAGGGCGACACCTTCGTGATCGACCCGGCGCTGTGCACCGAGTGCATCGGACATTTCGACGAACCGCAATGCGTGGCGATCTGCCCCGTGGACAACACCTGCGTCGTGGATGGATCGGTGCCCCGGTACGTGGCCAGTTGAAGGACAAGACGGACATGAACCTGACGATTACCCGTGCCGCCGCCCGCTTCATTCGCATGTCATTGCTGGCCGATGGCAATACCGACAGTGGCTTCATGCTTTCAGTCAAGCCCGGCGGTTGTTCAGGCCTTTTCGCCGATGTGGGCGTTGCGGCGGCACCGGCAGAAGGGGAGCGGGCCGTCGTGATCGATGGCCTGCGCCTGTTCCTCAATGCCCAAAGCCGCATCCTGCTGGATGGCGTGACCGTGGATTTCGAGGATACCATGACCACGCAGGGGCTCGTGTTCCATGATCCGAAGCAGGTCGCCTGCTCCGCCAGCAGCGCGGCCTGAGCGGCAGAGGCACCGATGACCAACTCCGCTCTCGACGGGATCGTCGGCCCCAACAGCGACTTGCAGGACGCAATCGCGTCCAGCCCGTTGCTGGGCGGCGGACTGCCTGCCGAGGCACATCGCCATCTCGAAAAGGCGGCGATGTGCTATCAACTGACGGACGTTGCCGAGACGCATCTGCGTGCCGCCGATGCCCTCGCGCCCGGTCACGCGGCGGTGCTGATCGCGTTCTACCGGTTCTATTTCTACAAGGGCCAGTTGTTCCACGCGCTGCAGATTTCACGCGCGTGCATCGCCAAGGCCTTGCGCGAAAACGTGCTGGGCGATGACTGGCACGACGTGCGGCCCGACGATGCCGCGTTCGGTGAATGGGATGCACTGGTCCCGCGCTTTTTCCTCTTCTCGCTCAAGGGCTATGCCTATCTCAACATGCGGCTCGGCTACTTTGCCGAAGGTCGCGTTGCCGCCGCCAAGCTGCTCGAACTCGATCCGCGCGACCGCATCGGCGCGCAATTGCTGATCGACGTTCTCGACCGGATGGAGTTCGACGATGAGTAACATCGTACGCGACAGCGAAGTGGTGGAACTGACCGCCCCGCCCTTTTTCAACTATGGCGACAAGGTGAGCGCGCGGCGCACGGTGCGCAACGATGGCACATATGCGGGCAAGGAAATCGGCGACATCCTCGTCACCAAGGGCGAGGAAGGCTTCGTCGTGTCGATCGGTACGTTCCTGCAGCAATTCTATATCTATGGCGTGGAATTTCTCGGCAGCGGCAACCGCGTGGGGATGAAGCGCAAGGAACTCGTCGCAATAGAAACGGCCGACGATCTGGAAATCCCGCTGCCGTCTTCCGGCCTTCGAAAGGGAGCATCCTGATGTTCGACTTGCGCCAGCCAATCTACCACAATGGACAAGCCGTCCGCGCCGCCATCGATCTGGTAAACGATGGCAGTCACCCTGATGCGCTCGCCGACGCGCTGCTGGTCCCGCTGGGGACGAGCGGCGAAATCGTGAACGTCGGCCATCACGGCGAAAGCAACACCCCGGTCTACCTCGTGGACTTCGATGCGCGTGTCGTCATCGGGTGCCTTGAGGAAGAACTGGAACCGGCGTGAGGGCGGCGGCGATGTCTGTAGCGCCCTGCTGGCAGGAACGCGAAGCGGCCATGCCGCGCCATCCCAACGAGATGGATTTGCGCCGGATCGAACGCGCGATCGCGGGCCGTCAGCGCTATAAATACGTGCAGCCGCGCGTGCTCGCTCATGACGAAGGCTACCTCGTGCGGTCGCCGTGCTGTTCGCGCAATGTCGATGCCGATGGCGCCGAAATAGATGTGGCGTGTTGGCGTGGAGCGAGGCCAATTCAGGCTGGACCCTGTTCCGCCGCGATCACACGGCGCAGGCGTGGATCTGCGACAGCCGCTTTGCCCGCCTGCCCGATCTGTTCGAACGGCTTAACACCGATCCGGACCGGGTGTTCTGGCAATGACCGGGAGGCACCCGACATGAGATTGACTCAACAGACGCTGGCAACAGTGGACGCCATGCTGCGCAGCAATTCCGGGAGCACGCGGGAAATCCGCACGTTGCTGCAGGAACAGTGTGCGGGCCTGCCGATCATGCTGTGCGATGCGTCAGACGTGCTGGAAGAACCGTATCGCAACTACGGCAATGTATATCTGCATCTTGTCGATGTGCGCGGCCACTGCACGGTGATGACCGCCGATCCGGATGCTGCCACCGGCATCCTGCTGGCATCGGGGAGCACCCCGCCATGAGTACGCCGCTGACTCTTGTTCCGCAAGCCGATGAGATGCCGCAAAACATGGCTGCGGGCGAAGGCTGGATTGTCCAGACTGACCCTGACCTGTCCGAAGGCGATCTTGCGGCTGTGGACAAAGTTCTGCGCGGATCGCATCTGGGCGCTGGCGAAGTGGTCTTGCGGCTGGAAGCAGCGTTTGCCGCCTATGCCGGGCGCACTTATGCCATCGCCGTATCGAGCGGAACGATGGGCCTGTACCTGACATTGCTGGGCCTGAAAGTCGGCCCCAGAGACGAGGTGATCCTTCCGGCGCACGGATGGTGCGAAACCGGCCATGCCGTCGCCCTCACCGGCGCCACGCCGGTGTTTGCCGACATCGATTACTGGGCGGGCACACTGGCACCCGACAAGGCGGCGGCGAAGATCACACCCGCGACCAGGGCAATCGTCGGGGCAAATGCCAACGGTCACCCCGCCGCATGGCCGGAACTGCGCGCGCTTGCGACCGAACACGGCCTCCACCTGATAGAGGATTCCACCGAAGCCATCGGATCGCGCCACAAGGCCGGCCCTGTCGGCAGTTTCGGCGATGCCGCGATCTTCGACTTCAGCCAGCCCGGTGTAATTTCCTGTGGCGAAGGCGGCATGGTTGTCACTGACAACATCGACCTTGCCATGGCGCTGCGCCGCCGCCGTTCGCGCAGGGCTGACGAACGGCACTCGTTGAGCCTCACCTCTGCCCCACCCTTTCAGGCAGGCATGAGCGACGTGATCGCCGCGCTGGCCCTGTCGCAACTGCGGCGGATCGACCTGTTGCTGGAACGGCGGCGTAGCGTGCAACTGCTTTACGACCATTTCATCCAGTCCTTCGAAGGGATCAAGCCGCCCTATATCGCGCCGGATGTGGAGGAGGTTCACTGGTTCCTCTATGTCGTGCACCTTGGCACCCGCTTCACGCGGTCTGCGCGCGACCAGATCATCGAGGACATGCGCACCGAGGAGATCGATGTGGCCGCCTATTGCGCGCCGCTTCACCTCCAGGATTTCTACCGGCAGCTCGGATGGAAGAAAAAGGACCTGTTCGTCACCGAAAAGGTGGCGGACCGCGCGCTGGCGCTGCCGTTCCACGCGCACCTGACCGAAGACCAGATCGCCTTCATCGTGGGCCGGGCAAAGGAAAGCTCGATCAATATCGGTGCAGGCACACCAATTTACTGACCCTGGAGGATAGAATGACGACCGTTACCATCATGCCATCGGGCAGCACGATCGAAGCCAAGGAAGGCGTTTCGCTGCTGTCGCTGATCCTGGCAACCGACGAGAAGATCCAGCACAATTGCGATGGCAAGGCCACCTGCGGCACTTGCCACATCTTCGTGCTCGAAGGGCGCAAGGGTGTTTCGAAGATCGCGCGCGAAGAAAATGAAAAACTCGATGCCGTCGTCGGCGTCGGTTCGAAATCGCGTCTGGCGTGCCAGGCCTTCCTGCTCGGCACCGAGGATGTGACCCTCGAAGTGCTGAGCTTCCGCTGACAGGAGCGCCGGTCCCATGCCGATGGACGGAGCCGAAATCGAACAGCGAATTCAGGGCGCTTTCCCCGACGCCAAAGTGGTCATGGTGGATCTTGCCGGCGACGGCGATCACTGGGCCGCGCGCGTCACCACCGAGGCGTTCCGGGGCAAGAGCCGCGTCCAGCAGCACAAGCTCGTCTACGCTGCGATCGGCGGTGAACTGGGCGGCGAACTGCACGCGCTTGCGCTCCAGACCTTCCTGCCGACCGACTAATCAACAGGAGTACATGCCATGGGAACCACCGACCGCATCAGGCAGATCATTGCCGACAACGCCATCGTGCTGTTCATGAAAGGCAATCCGACAGCCCCGAAATGCGGGTTTTCGGCAAGTGTCGTCAAGGTCCTCGACGAGATCGGCAGCCCGTATGAGAGCATCGACGTTCTTGCCGATCCGTTCCTGCGCGACGGCATCAAGGAGTTTTCCGACTGGCCGACCATTCCGCAGCTTTATGTGCGCGGTGAATTTGTCGGCGGCTCAGACATCGTGCGCGAAATGTTCGCAAGCGGCGAATTGCAGGCCATGGTTGCCGCACCGGCGGCCGGATGATGGAACTGCCCGACGAACTGCCGCAACTCTACAAGCGGCACATCTTCGCATGCGGAACACAGCGTCCGCCCATGCACCCACGCGGCAGTTGCGGCAATTCGGGTGCACAGCCCCTGTGGGACCGGCTGGGGCAGAAGATCGATGCACTCGGTCTGGGTTCGGAGGTTGGTTTCACGATCAGCGGATGCCTGGGGTTCTGCTCTGCAGGCCCGCTGATGGTGATCTATCCCGAAGGCGTCTGGTATCGCCCGAAATCCGAGGCCGACATCGACACCGTCGTTGCCGAGCATCTCCTAAAGGACGAGCTTGCGCATGAACTTGTCGTGATTCTCAGCCGCTGAACCGATGCACACAGGAGCCTTCGCCGTGCACAAATCAGTCCGCGCCCTCGCCCCGATACACAGACCGTTACGCACCAGCGCCCGCAACATGCTGCGCGGCACGATCACGTCGATCGTCCACGGGCCGATCAGCGCCGAGATCGGGCTGCTGGTCAATGACCGGCTGGTAATCGATGCGATCGTCACCAACGCCAGCGCAGACATGCTGGGGCTTCGCCCCGGCGGAACGGCCATCGCACTGATCAAATCGACATTCGTCACGCTGGTCCATGACGTGCCGGGCCTGCGCTTGTCCACCCGCAACCAGATCGGCGGCCGGATCGAGCGCATGATCGAAGGCCAGGTCGAAACCGAAGTCGTCGTCGACATCGGCGGCGGGGCGGAAATCGCCGCCATCGTCGCCAGTTCAAGTGTCGCCGATCTTGATCTGGCCGTGGGTGCACCAATTCTTGCCTGCATCAAGGCATCGCACATCATCGTCGCCGTCGAGGACTGATGCGACCTACACAGGTGGGAGGCATACGCGCGCGCCTTCGCCATGCGCGCATCCTTCCAGCGGACCTTCGGGCGTTGGCACCGACAGGCCGATAGCGCCATCCACCGCTGCAACATCGAAGCCGCAGAAACGCCAGTTACCCGCTTCGATCAGCGGTCGGCGGATCAGAAGTGGCTCTGCCAGCAACAGCGCCATGGCAGTATCGCGATCAATAGCCTCAGGATCGACCGCACCGGATTTGACCGCTGGTGCGGCGCGGTTGAACCACTCGCGTGTGGGCAACTCGCCGAAAAACGCCATCAGCCGATCAGCGGTCCACGGCTCGGCCAGAAGGTTGTGCGCTTCCACCGCATGTCAAGCGGCGGCCAGCATCGCTTTTTGACGGGCGTTGGTGACGCACCCCCGGCTTTTCGTAAAGGCGCACATCCATTTCGACGGTTCCTGTTTACCAGCCACACACAGGGCCTACAGCCCGCCGAGTTGCACCAGAGTTGCCCCGCCGGCCCGGCCGAGAATGGTGTCGACCTTTTTGCGCACCGCTTCGAGCGTCAGCGGCTTGACCAGCGCGCCGTGCGCCCCGGCCTTGAGCGCAGCAATAGCAGTCGCCTCATCCTCCTTGGCCGTCACGATCAGGATGCGAATGCCGGGATAGCGCGCGGTGATCTCGTCCACGATGCCTGCCCCCCGCGCCGCAACGATCGACACACCCAGAAGCATCACGTCAGGCAGCATCCAGCCCTGACCTTTCTCGAACGCCTCGTCCAGAGTGGATAGTTCGTGCGTCTCGATCTCGTCGTGCAGCATGAATTGCAACGCGGCGCGCGTGATCTCGTCCTCGTCCACCACGAACACGCGCCGCTGATCGACGGCCTTGGCGGTTTCGACACCTATCTGCATGGCTGATTCCCTTTGCTCGAAACAACAGCAACCAGACAAGCAAGAAGCGTTCCACAGGCCCGAAACGCACGAACTGTCCGAGCCGGGCCGCAATTTCGCTGTCCGACGCGTTTCGCACAATCGGACAAAGCCGTGGTTTTTGCGACAGGGACGTGGGCGATTGTCTGCTTTTGTACATGCGAACAGGTGCGTCGCAAATGGGGCGAACAGGCTTTAGCCCCCGAAACAAGCGGGTTCCCGGCTTTTGGCACAGGGGTTGCAAAGCATTCAGCGCAGCCGGTGGAAGCGGTCAATCACACTCCCGCCTGCTGCCCCGCCGCCAAAGGAAACGGGGCGACGGGGCGAGTCCGACCCTGCGGAAACATGGCCGGGCAATCACTGGATTTGTTGAGGAGCAAGAAATGTCACTTCGTCAAATCGCCTTCTACGGCAAGGGAGGCATCGGTAAATCGACGACCTCCCAGAATACACTTGCGGCGCTTTCCGACCTCGGCCAGCGCATTCTGATCGTCGGATGCGACCCCAAGGCCGACTCCACCCGCCTGATGCTGCACGCCAAGTGCCAGGACACGATCCTCTCGCTCGCGGCTGAAGCCGGTTCGGTGGAAGACCTCGAACTCGAAGACGTGATGAAGATCGGATACAAGAATATCCGTTGCGTTGAATCCGGCGGCCCCGAACCGGGCGTTGGCTGCGCTGGTCGTGGTGTCATCACCTCGATCAACTTCCTTGAAGAAAACGGCGCTTACGACGACATCGACTATGTGTCGTACGACGTGCTGGGCGACGTGGTGTGCGGCGGTTTCGCCATGCCCATCCGCGAAAACAAGGCACAGGAAATCTACATCGTCATGTCGGGCGAGATGATGGCCATGTATGCGGCCAACAACATCTCGAAGGGCATTCTCAAGTACGCCATGTCGGGCGGGGTGCGCCTCGGCGGACTCGTCTGCAACGAGCGCCAGACCGACAAGGAACTGGAACTGGCCGAGAGCCTGGCGAGCAAGCTGGGCACCCAGCTGATCCACTTCGTGCCGCGCGACAACATCGTGCAGCACGCGGAACTGCGCCGAATGACCGTGATCGAATATGCCCCTGAATCCAAGCAGGCGCAGGAATATCGCGATCTGGCGCAGAAGATCCACAACAACGCCGGCAAGGGTATCATCCCCACGCCGATCACCATGGACGAACTGGAAGACATGCTGATGGAGCATGGCATCCTGGCAACTGTCGATGAAACGCAAGTGGGCAAGTCCGCTGCGGAACTCGCGGCAGGCTGACAGTTGGGAGTCCGGCCCCTTCATTCAGCCATCGAGGGGTCGGGCACCACCTGAAGCACTGGATCTGCCGACCGGATCAATCAGGAGTACGAGCAATGAGCGTATCAGAAACGACCGATATTGCGGCCGTCAAGGAACGGAACCGGGCGCTGATCCAGGAAGTCCTGGAAGTCTATCCCGAAAAGACCGCCAAGCGCCGCGCCAAGCACCTCAACGTGCATGAAGAAGGCAAGAGCGACTGCGGCGTCAAGTCCAACATCAAGTCGGTTCCCGGCGTGATGACCATTCGCGGCTGCGCCTATGCCGGCTCGAAGGGCGTGGTGTGGGGTCCGATCAAGGACATGATCCACATCAGCCATGGCCCGGTCGGCTGCGGCCAGTACAGCTGGGCCGCCCGCCGCAACTACTACATCGGCACCACCGGCATCGACACCTTCGTGACGATGCAGTTCACGTCCGATTTCCAGGAAAAGGACATCGTCTTCGGCGGCGACAAGAAGCTCGCCAAGATCATGGACGAGATCGAAGTCCTGTTTCCCCTCAACAAGGGCATCACGGTCCAGTCGGAATGCCCGATCGGCCTGATCGGCGACGATATCGAAGCCGTGTCCAAAATGAAGAGCAAGGAATACGGCGGCAAGACCATCGTGCCCGTGCGCTGCGAAGGCTTCCGTGGTGTTTCGCAGTCGCTTGGCCACCACATCGCCAACGATGCCGTGCGCGACTGGGTGTTCGACAAGCTGGGCGACAAGCCCGTGCAGTTCGAACCATCGCCTTATGACGTGGCGATCATCGGCGATTACAACATCGGCGGCGATGCCTGGTCCTCGCGCATCCTGCTTGAGGAAATGGGCCTGCGCGTGGTGGCGCAGTGGTCGGGCGATGGCTCGATCGCGGAACTGGAAGCGACGCCCAAGGCGAAGCTGAACGTCCTCCACTGCTACCGTTCGATGAACTACATCTCGCGCCACATGGAAGAAAAGTACGGTATTCCATGGGTGGAGTACAACTTCTTCGGCCCGACCAAGATCGATGAATCGCTGCGCAAGATCGCCAGCTTCTTTGATGACAAGATCAAGGAAGGCGCCGAGCGCGTCATCGCCAAGTACAAGCCGCTGATGCAGGCGGTGGTCGACAAGTACCGCCCTCGCCTCGCCGGCAAGAAGGTTATGCTCTATGTCGGCGGCCTGCGCCCCCGCCACGTGATTGGCGCGTACGAAGACCTCGGCATGGAAGTGATCGGAACGGGCTACGAATTTGGCCACAACGACGATTACCAGCGCACCGCCCAGCACTATGTCAAGGACGGCACGCTGATCTACGACGACGTGACGGGCTATGAGTTCGAGAAGTTCGTCGAGAAGATCCAGCCCGATCTCGTCGGGTCTGGCATCAAGGAAAAGTACGTCTTCCAGAAGATGGGCGTCCCGTTCCGTCAGATGCACAGCTGGGATTATTCCGGCCCGTACCACGGCTTTGATGGCTTCGCGATCTTCGCGCGGGACATGGACATGGCGATCAACGCCCCGGTCTGGAAAATGACCCCGACGCCCTGGAAGCAGCAGCCCGAGCATTACGCGATCGCTGCTGAGTAACCCTATTCCGGCGTCGCAGGCGGAACCGCGGCGCCGGAAACCCTTTGAACCGATTTTTGCAGGAGGCGACCATGCCACAGGATGCAAACAATGTGCTCGATCACTTCGAGCTTTTCCGCGGGCCGGAATATCAGGACATGCTCGCCCGCAAGAAGGCCGAATTCGAAAACCACATTGGCGACGAAAAGGTCGCCGAAGTGGTCGAATGGGCCAAGACCAAGGAATACCAGGAGCTGAACTTCGCTCGCGAAGCGCTCACCGTAAACCCCGCCAAGGCCTGCCAGCCGCTCGGCGCGGTGTTCGTCGCGGTCGGCTTTGAAAGCACGATCCCTTTCGTTCACGGATCGCAGGGTTGCGTCGCGTATTACCGCTCGCACTTCTCGCGTCACTTCAAGGAACCGACGTCTTGCGTCTCGTCCTCGATGACCGAGGATGCGGCAGTGTTCGGCGGCCTGAACAACATGATTGACGGCCTCGCCAACACTTATGCGATGTACAAGCCCAAGATGATTGCAGTGTCGACGACCTGCATGGCCGAGGTGATCGGCGACGATCTCAACGCCTTCATCAAGACCGCAAAGGAAAAAGGCTCGGTCCCCGAAGATTACGACGTTCCCTTTGCCCACACCCCCGCGTTCGTCGGCAGCCACATCACCGGCTACGACAATGCCATGAAGGGCGTGCTTGAGCACTTCTGGGACGGCAAGGCGCGCACGGTCGACAAGCTGGTCCGCGTTCCCAACGGCAAGATCAACTTCCTCGGCGGGTTCGACGGCTACACCGTGGGCAACTTGCGCGAAGTGAAGCGCATCTTCGACATGATGAAGATCGAATACACCATCCTGGGCGATACCAGCGACGTGTGGGACACGCCGACCGACGGCGAATTCCGCATGTACGATGGCGGCACCACGCTGGAAGATGCGGCCAATGCCATCCACGCCAAGGCGACGATCTCGATGCAGGAATACTGCACCGAAAAGACGCTGCCATGGATTGCCAGCCACGGCCAGGAAACGGTTGCGCTCAATCACCCGATCGGCGTGGAAGGCACCGACAAGTTCATCATGGAAGCAGCCCGCCTCGCCGGTGTGGAAATCCCTGACGAACTGGCGCGCGAACGTGGCCGTCTGGTCGATGCGATTGCTGACAGCAACAGCCACATCCACGGCAAGAAGTTCGCGATCTATGGCGATCCGGACCTCTGCTATGGCCTGGCGCAGTTCCTGCTCGAACTGGGCGCGGAACCCACCCATGTGCTGGCCACCAACGGCAGCAAGCAATGGGCGGTCAAGATGCAGGAACTGTTCGACAGTTCGCCCTTCGGCGCGAACTGCAAGGTCTATCCGGGCAAGGACCTGTGGCACATGCGGTCACTGCTGTTCACCGAGAAGGTCGATTTCCTGATCGGCAACACTTACGGCAAGTACCTTGAGCGCGACACCGGCACGCCGCTGATCCGCATCGGCTTCCCGATCTTCGATCGCCACCACAAGCACCGTTTTCCGGTGTGGGGCTATCAAGGCGGCCTCAACGTGCTGGTCACGATCCTCGACCGCATATTCGAGCATATCGACGCCACCACCAACGTGCCGTCGAAGACTGACTACAGCTACGACATCATTCGCTGATCACAGCGCCTGAAAAGGACTGCAGCAGCCGGGCACGTTGGAAAGGAAACAAGCGATGAGTTCTCTGTCCCAGACCATCCAGGATGTTTTCAACGAGCCCGGCTGCGGCAAGAACCAGGGCAAGTCCGAAAAGGAAAAGAAGAAGGGCTGCACCAAGCAGCTCCAGCCCGGAGGCGCAGCGGGCGGCTGTGCATTCGATGGTGCCAAGATCGCGCTGCAGCCGATCACCGATGTCGCCCATCTCGTCCACGGGCCGATCGCCTGCGAAGGCAACAGCTGGGACAATCGCGGCGCGTTCTCTTCCGGCTCGCTGCTTTACCGCACCGGCTTCACCACCGACATCAACGAGACCGACATCGTGTTCGGCGGCGAGAAGCACCTGTTCAAGGCGATCCGTGAAATCATCGCCAAGTACGATCCTCCCGCCATATTCGTCTACCAGACCTGCGTGCCCGCGATGATCGGCGACGATATTGACGCGGTGTGCAAGGCGGCGGCGGAAAAGTTCGGCAAGCCGGTCATCCCAGTCAATTCCCCCGGCTTCGTCGGCCCCAAGAACCTGGGCAACAAGCTGGCGGGCGAGGCGCTTCTTGCGCACGTGATCGGCACGAAAGAGCCGGAATACACCACGCCTTACGACATCAACATCATCGGCGAATATAACCTTGCAGGCGAGTTGTGGCAGGTAAAGCCGCTGCTCGACGAACTGGGCATCCGCATCCTGTCGTGCATCTCTGGCGATGCGAAATACGAGGAAGTGGCATGGTCGCACCGCGCCAGGGCCGCGATGATGGTCTGCTCCAAGGCAATGATCAACGTCGCGCGCAAGATGGAGGAGCGCTACGGCATCCCGTTCTTCGAAGGCAGCTTCTACGGCATCGGCGATATGTCCGACAGCCTGCGCGAAATCGCACGGCTGCTGATCGAGCAGGGCGCTGACCCCGAACTGATGGAGCGCACCGAATGCGTGATCGCGCGCGAAGAAGCCCGCGCATGGGAGCGCATAGAGCCGTTCAAGCAGCAGCTCACCGGCATCAAGGTGCTGCTGGTGACAGGCGGCGTCAAAAGCTGGTCGGTCGTCGCCGCGCTGCAGGAAGCCGGGATGGAAATCGCGGGAACCTCGGTCAAGAAATCGACGCGTGAGGACAAGGAGAAGATCAAGGAACTGATGGGCCAGGACGCCCATATGTTCGATGACCTGACCCCGCGTGAAATGTACAGGATGCTGAAAGACGCCAAGGCAGACATCATGCTGTCGGGCGGGCGTTCGCAGTTCATCGCGCTCAAGGCCGGGATGCCCTGGCTCGATATCAATCAGGAGCGCCACTACGCCTATGCCGGGTATCATGGCATGGTCGATCTGGTGCGCGAAATTGCGCGCACCCTGTTCAATCCAATGTGGGAGCAGGTGCGCCTGCCCGCACCCTGGGCCATCGCAGGCGAGGATTGGCAGAGCCGTGCGCTGGTCGAAGAGCCTGCCGAGGAACCTGCCGAAATCGTTCCCGAACTGACGCCCGAACAGATCGAGGCTACCCGCCGCGCCCGCGCCGTCTGCATGTGCAAGCGCGTTTCGACCGGCGCGATCGAAGATGCGGTGATGGCCGGATGCTCCACGCGCGAAGCCGTCGGCAAGGCTACCGGCGCTGCCACCGGATGCGGTGGTTGCGGCCCGTTCGTCAGCGCCATCGTCGAGTGTCATGTGCGCCCGGCGCAGGCGGCCTGAGGCATGGCCGAACTTGTCAAACAGCCCAAGGCCTGCACGGTCAACCCGCTCAAGATGAGCCAGCCGATCGGTGGCGCGCTCGCCTTCATGGGCATGGGCGGGGCGATGCCGCTGCTGCACGGTTCGCAAGGCTGCACCAGCTTCGGCCTGGTGCTGTTCGTGCGCCATTTCCGCGAGGCTATCCCGCTCCAGACCACGGCGATGTCCGAGGTCGCAACCGTGCTCGGCGGGTACGACAATGTCGAGCAGGCCGTGCTCAACATCGTCAAGCGGACCAGGCCCGAACTTATCGGCATATGCTCTACCGGGGTAACCGAAACCAAGGGCGACGACGTGCAGGGCTATATTCGCCTGATCCGCGAAAGGCATCCCGAACTCGACAACGTCGCGCTGGTCTATGTCTCGACGCCCGATTTCAAGGATGCCTTCCAGGATGGCTGGGCCAAGGCCGTCACCGCCATGGTCGAGGCGCTGGTCGCCCCGCGTGATCCGGTCGTGCTGCCCGATCCACGCCGCATCACCGTGCTGCCGGGATGCCACATCACGCCGGGCGACATCGACGAACTGCGCGATCTGTTCGAAGCCTTCGGGCTGATTCCGGTGTTCCTGCCGGACCTTTCGGGTTCGCTCGACGGACACATCCCGGATGATTTCACGCCGACCACGATCGGCGGCACCAGTTGCGAAGCAGCGCGCGCGATGGGCACCGCCGCATGGACCATCGCGATCGGCGAACAGATGCGCCCCGCTGCCGAGGCTTTGGAACGCAGGACGGGCGTGCCGTACAAGCTGTTCGACCGGCTGACCGGGCTTGAAGCCAACGACCGGCTGATCGCGTTCCTCATGGAAATCAGCGGCCGTCCTGTGCCTGAAAAATATCGCCGCCAGCGCGGACAACTGGTGGATGCCATGCTTGACGGGCATTTCCACATCGGCGGTCGTCGCATCGCCGTTGGTGCAGAACCCGACCTGCTGTTCGCCGTGGGCGCGATGCTGCACGAAATGGGCGCGAATATCTGCGCTGCGGTGACGACCACCCAGTCGCTCTCGCTCGACAGGCTCCCCGCCGCCGAAGTCATGATCGGCGATCTGGAAGACCTCGAAAAGCTGGCGAACGTTGCCGGTGCAGACCTGATCATCACGCACAGCCATGGGCGACAGGCAGCCGAGCGGCTTGGCATACCGCTGTTCCGCATGGGCCTGCCGATGTTCGACTGGCTGGGCGCAGGCCACCTCACCAGCGTTGGCTATCGCGGCACCCGTGATCTGATCTTCGCCATCGGCAACCTGCTGATGCACCAGCATTTCCACCATGCGCCGACCCCGGAGACGTGGGTCGAACACCCTTCCGCCCTCACCGTCCCCTCCGTTCAGGAGCTTGCCGAATGAAAGTCGCTTTCGCCACGCAGGACCTCAAGCGTATCGACGCCCACTTCGGATGGGCACGGAACATCGCGATCTACGATCTGGAACCCGACGGCTTCGCGCTGGATCAGGTCGTCGCCTTCGAGGGCGATCTCAAGGAAGATGGCGACGAGGACAAGCTTGCGCCCAAGCTCGACGCCATCAAGGACTGCTCAATCCTAGTCGTCGCAGCCATTGGTGGTTCGGGTGCCGCGCGGGTCGTTGCGCAGAACATCCACCCGATGAAAGTGAACGAACCCGAGCCGATCGAGGGCATGCTGGTGAAGCTGCAGGAGGTGCTCAAAGGCACCCCGCCACCGTGGCTGCGCAAGATCATGGCAAAAGCCCAGCCTAGAACATTCGAATTCGAAGACGAGGACGCCTGAACCATGACCGATGTCGCCACCACCGCTGCTCCCGTTATCGATGGATTCGCCGCGCAACTCGTTCAGCAAATCCGCGCCGAGGACACCCACGGCAGCTGGGACCGCAAGACCGACGCGGAACTGCTCGATCCGTTCATCGTCGACAAGGAACGCCGACGCGCCATGCCGATCATCGGCGATCCCGATCCGGACACGCTGTGGCGGCTGGGCATTTTCTACGGCGCACTGTGCCTGGCCATTGAGCGGCAGTGCGGCATCATGGTCACCCCGATGATGAAGATGAGCCACGAAGGCTTTGGCCGCATGGTGCTGATCGCAGGGCGACTTGTGGTGGTGAACAAGTCGCTGCGTGATGTGCACCGCTTCGGATTCGACAGTGCGGAAAAGCTCAACACCGAAGCGGACAAGTTCCTCGCTTCGGCGGCAGAGATCATCGCCAAGTACCCCGAAGTCGCCAATTACTGACACCTGAACGCCAACAGAGGTCGACATGAGCGACACAGAAACCCTCCGTAGCGAAATCAAGAAGCTGTCGGCCAAGGCAATGCAGGCCAAGATGGACCTTCACGACTTGTCGGAGGAACTTCCCCTTGGCGTCGAGGCGGTGATGGAGATCGCGGTGCGCGTGCGTGATTCCTATGCCGCACTCGACGCAAAACGGGCCGAACTAAAGGCACTGGAGGCCACATCATGACCTGGCAGACCCGTGGCGGGCGTGACTGGACGCCGGACTTTCTCGTTTCGATCGACCCCGATTTGTGCATCGGCTGCGGCCGCTGCTTCAAGGTATGCGGACGTGATGTGATGACGCTCAAGGGCGTCAACGAGGGCGGCGACATCGTCGAACTTGATGAAGACGAGGACGAGGAACTGGAAAAGAAGGTCATGGCCATAAACGATGCCGATGCCTGCATCGGTTGCGGCGCATGTTCCCGCGTGTGCCCGACCAGTTGCCAGACCCACCAGAAGGCCGCCTGATGCGCACGGGCGGCGAAGGCATCTACACCCGCCTGACCGGCCACGGCATTGCCCATGGCACCGATCCGTTCGACCTGCACATCGTGGCCAGTGTGATATCACTGGCGGCGCAAGAAGAATCCGGGTCGCTGGCGGAAGGGTTGGGGCTGGCGCCGTTCGAAGTGCGCGCGCTGTTCATGGAGATGTTTCCCGGTGCCATCGGCATGGCCAGCGAACCCGTCGCAACGGGCGATCCGCTATCCGATGACGAAAGCGCCTTGCGCGACATCTTCTGGCATAACAGCGCGCAGGGCGGCACACTGGCGCTGCTGCTGGCGCGGATCATGGCGCGGCGGTGCCAGCGGCCCAACCACCTGTGGCAGGACCTTGGCCTTTGCAGCCGCCGCGAACTGACAATGCTGATGGCGCGTCACTACCCCCGGCTGGCGTCGCGCAATGTCAACGACATGAAATGGAAGAAATTCCTCTACCGCATGATCTGCTCATCCACCGGCTTCTCGCTGTGTGTCGCCCCAATATGCAGCGAATGCGACGAATTCGACGACTGCTTCGGCCCGGAAGACGGCCCCAACATGCTCGCCCGGTTGCGCAATGACAGGCCAGCGGCTTCGAACGAAGTGCGGCCATGACCGAACCTGCCACCAATGCGCGCACAAGCCCCTGCGCCGACCTCGATCCCGGCCCCGCCGCGGATCAGGTGGCCAGCGAGGCAGAGATTGCCGCGCTGGTGCAGCGCTTCTATGCACTATCGCTGCAGGACGACCTGCTCGGACCGATGTTCCGTGCGATAATTCCGGACTTTCCCGCGCATTACCAGATCGTGCAGGATTTCTGGTCACACGCGCTGCTCGGCACCGAGCGTTACCAGCGCGGCACGCCTTATTCGCATCACGGGCACCTGAAGGTAGAGGAAATCCATTTCGATCGCTGGAATACAGCTTTCACCGCCGCAGCGCACGAAACGCTCCCTCCTGTGGCCGCGGCGCTGGCACTCAGCCGCGCGGCCCACATGACGCTGTCGTTCAAGGCAGGGATGCTGCCCTTGCCCACCCCTCGGTCCATCCCGGCCAAGACCAAAGCGTAACGGTCGTGGCGGACGGGCAAACCGCGACGCTATTCGATGCCTTCACCCCAGGCCCGGCGATTGGCCGCAATGCGAAAGCGTTCGGCAATCGCGGCAGGATCGGCGGCCTGTTGTTCCTGCCCCAGCCACAGCGCATCCTTGGCCAGTTCCGCTTCCGTCGCCGTCAAAGCGATGCGGCCGGCGACATGCGTCGCTTCGGGCGCTGCGCGCAAAATCTCGAACTTGCGGGGATGATTGACGAGGTCAGTCACTTCCAGCGATTCCAGCTTGCCGTCCAGCACGATCGCGGTCCCGACCACTTCCACTCTGCGTCCATCCTGGGTGATCTTGATCAGCTTGGCCATGGTGCGTTCCTTCAGGGACATTACCGCAACATCCATTCAAGCATCGTGCCAGACCATGAGGCATCGCCATGTACGCCATCTGTGAGTTGAACCGAATTCCCAACCGCCGCGCCGCCAGCTTCGTGCTTGCACGCCGACATGATGACGGGCACGTCCGCCCCTGGCTCATCTTCGTGGTGCGTTGGGGAAAGCACGTGCTCGGCTACGAAAACAACTGCCCGCACGAAGGCGTACCGCTGGATTGGGAGCGCGGCCAGTTCCTCGATGGTGAAGGCCTGCGCATCCAGTGCGGCAAGCACGGCGCGCTGTTCGATCTGGGCACGGGTGAATGCGTTGTTGGCCCGTGCCTGGGGCATGGCCTGACGCCGGTACAGCTTACGGTGGACGATGAGGGCGATATCTGCGTCACCGGAGTCGTTCTGGCCGAGGATGACGATTTCGACAGTGGCTGCGGGGTGGAGTAAAATCCACCGGGGGCCGCGGGGTGGAATAGCGGCCACCCCGCTCCCTGTTGATCAAACGGGCCGGTTGGCGTTGCGGTTGCGCACCGGTTCCATGATGGCGATGCCTTCGTCGATGGTGATCAGCGGGTAATCCGCCGCGAACGCCGCCAGCTTGTCCATGACCTTCTGGAGCTTTTCCGGTCCTCCCAGCTTTTTCACGTCGTTCTTGTCAATATCGACCAGTTCCAGCGTTTCCTTCCACACGGTCGATTCGTCGAGCGGCAAGACATAGGCCGTGACCGCGTCGGTCAGCGGCACCCGGTACTTCTTCAGGAAATCGATGTTGTTGACGAAGAACACATAGGTCCCGGTCGGCGCAAGCAAATCGCCCAGAACGGCAGCAACGTCGTTCAGGTAGGCAAAGCTGTGCAGATAGCCGACCAGCACCGGGATCGTTCCCGAAGCAGCGTCGGCTTCTGCCAGCACCTGTTCGATCGCATAAAGCGGCGGGCGCTTTTCATCGGCCAGTTGCTCTTGGAATGCCAGGGCGATGTCGCCGCGAAATCCGAACATGGCGGGCGTGGGCAAAGCTTCCTTCAGCACGGCGTTGAGCAGCCGTCCTTCCCCGTCAATCCTGCCGAAAGCGGTGTCTGCCAGTTCCACTTGCGTTGTCATCGTCATGCCCTGCTCCTTGATTTCATCCGGGATAGGCAGCGCCATGCAGGAACCGGGCCGTTTGGCCTTCCCGACGCGTGTAGACGGTTCGGCGTGCTATTTTGTGTGCAACGCAACAAAGCGCACCCCGGCGTTTGTGGGCAAACCGACAACGAAACGACAAATCCCGAAGACCGCGCACGTATTTCAGCGGGTTTGTGGGCCTGAACGCAAATGGCACGCTCTTTGCGACACCCTTGGCAGGACGCATTCCTCAAGGAGGTCACCGATGATCACGCTGACAGACAGCGCCGTTGAAGCGGTGAAGACCGCGATCTCCCGCGCCGCGGAACTTCCCGCAGGATTGCGCATCCAGGTCGAGGCTGGCGGATGCGCCGGTTACAAATACCTGATGGGGCTGGTCAACCAGCCCAACCCCGAAGACGCGCGCATCCTTTGTGGCGACGTTGCACTTTTCGTCGACGAGGTCAGCCAGCCGCTGCTCGCCGGGACGACCATCGATTTCGTCGTGGCGCTGGAAGGCTCCGGCTTCACTTTTGAAAATCCCAACGCCGAGAGCAGTTGCTCGTGCGGCAAGTCTTTCGGTTAAGGAGCGCGGTCCATGTGGGAATATACCGACAAGGTTAAGGACTATTTCTTCAACCCCAAGAACTCGGGGATCATGGAAGACGCCAGCGGCGTTGGCGATGTCGGCGCGCTGAGCTGCGGCGACGCGCTGCGCCTGATGATCAAGGTTTCCGAACCCGAACAGCGCATCATCGATGCCAAGTTCCAGACCTTCGGCTGCGGATCGGCGATTGCATCTTCATCGGCGCTGACCGAACTGATCATCGGCAAGACGGTGGAAGAGGCGCTGCAGCTAAGCAACCAGGACATCGCAGATTTCCTTGGCGGGCTGCCACCCGAGAAGATGCACTGCTCGGTCATGGGTTATGAAGCGCTGCACGCCGCCGTCGCCAATTATCGCGGCGAAGTGTGGGTTGACGATCACGAGGAAGGCGCGCTGATCTGCAAATGCTTCGGCGTGGACGAAGGCATGATCGAGCGCACGATACGCGGCAATGCGCTGACCAGCATCGAGGAAATCACCAACTATACCAAGGCCGGCGGCGGGTGCTCCACCTGCGCCGACAGCCTTGAGGACGTGCTTGAGCGGGTCAACGGCGAAATGGTTGCCGAGAGCGTCCTTTCCGCAGAACTGGCCTTCGACCGCGCCGCTTTCGTCCGCCCGGTCAAGAAGGGCAAGATCGTCAACAATGCCACGGGACAAGTCTCTACGCCGTTGACGATGTTGCAGAAGATCAAGCTGATCGAGCAGGCAATCGAGGCGGTCCGCCCCAGCCTGCAGCGTGACGGTGGCGATTGCGAACTCGTCGATGTCGATGGCAACCGCGTGATGGTGAAGCTCAGCGGTGCCTGCGTTGGCTGCCACTTGTCCGGCGCCACCATCGAAGGGGTCCAGGCCAAGTTGATCGAGGCCGTCGGCGTGCCGCTGATCGTCGTCCCCGTCACCCAGTATCACTGAGGGAACCTGCCATGATCCCGGTGTATCTTGATAACAACGCAACCACCCGCACCGATCCCGAAGTGGTGCAGGCCATGCTGCCCTATTTCACCGAACAGTTCGGCAACGCATCATCGATGCACGCCTTCGGAGCAGAAGTGGGTACGGCGCTGGCAAACGCGCGCAAGCAGCTTCAAGCCCTGCTTGGTGCCGCTTTCGATCACGAAATCGTCTATATGTCGAGTGGGACCGAAGCCGACAACAGCGCGATCATGTCGGCGCTGGAAACCCAGGGCGGTCGCGACGAGATCATCACCTCGTCCGTTGAACATCCCGCCGTTCTGACCATGGTCGCACATCTTGAAAAGACGCGCGGGATCAAGGTCCACGTGATCGGCGTGGACGCGCGCGGTCGGCTGGACATGGACGCCTATCGCAACGCGCTCGGGCCGAAGACGGCAACCGTTTCGATCATGTGGGCCAACAACGAAACCGGCACGATCTTCCCGGTCGAGCGGCTGGCCGAACTGGCCCACGAAGCTGGCGCGCTGTTCCACACCGATGCCGTGCAGGCGGTCGGCAAAATCCCGATCAACCTTTCGGAAAGCGAGATCGACATGCTCTCGCTGTCGGGCCACAAGCTGCACGGTCCCAAGGGCATCGGCGCGCTCTATGTGCGCAAGGGTGTGCGCTTCCGCCCGCTGATCCGGGGTGGCCACCAGGAACGCGGGCGACGCGCCGGGACCGAGAACGCGCCTGCGATCATCGGCCTGGGCAAGGCTGCGGAACTGGCGCTGGCGCACATGGACGATGAACGCACGCGCGTTGCAGGCCTGCGCGACAGGCTCGAACAAGGACTGCTTCAGCGCATCGGCAACAGCTTCGTCACCGGCGACCCTGAAAACCGGTTGCCCAACACCGCCAATGTCGCATTCGAATATATCGAGGGCGAGGCAATCCTGCTGCTGATGAACCGCGATGGTATCGCCGCCTCGTCGGGGTCCGCATGCACATCCGGCTCGCTCGAACCCAGCCACGTCCTGCGGGCGATGAACATACCCTATACCGCCGCCCACGGGGCGATCCGCTTCTCGTTCAGCCGCGAGAACACCGACGAGGACGTTGACCGGGTGCTCGAAGTGATGCCGCCCGTGATCGAACGCCTGCGCGAGATGTCGCCATTCTGGCGCGAGCGGGACGTCCGTGTCGCCGAATTCAAGCCGACTTACGCCTGACGGAGTGAAAGCCATGCCGCTCGCCCTGCCCCCGGTCATCATCAACGACAGCACCCTGCGCGATGGCGAGCAGGCCCCTGGCGTCGCCTTCACCGCGCCTGAGAAAGTCGCCATCGCCTGCGCGCTCGACGCGGCGGGTGTCGATGAGATCGAGGCGGGCATTCCCGCGATGGGCGGGCAGGAAATCGCGACCCTGCTCGCCATTGGCGAGGCCGTGGAAAATGCCGCCGTCATCGCTTGGTGCCGGATGATGCCCGAGGACGTGGATGCCGCGCTGCTCAGCGGTGTCGAGCGCGTCCATTTGTCAGTGCCGGTTTCCGACCGCCAGATCCGCGCCAAGTTCGGCAGCGGACGCAGGGACGTGCTGGACCGGATCGCCCGCGTCGTGCCGTATGCCCTTGATCACGGGCTTGCCGTCTCGGTTGGCGGCGAGGACGCCAGCCGCGCCGACAGCGATTTCCTCAAGCGGGTGGTGGTTGCGATCGAGGCGGCGGGCGGGCATCGGTTCCGCTATGCCGATACGCTGGGCGTGCTCGATCCGTTTGCCACCTACGATGCGTTCCGGGGGCTTTGCGCCGAAACCGATCTGGAACTGGAATTTCACGGGCACGATGACCTCGGCCTTGCCACGGCCAATACACTGGCCGCGATCCGGGGCGGCGCGACCCACGCCAGCGTCTGTGTGCTGGGCCTGGGTGAGCGCGCGGGCAATGCTGCTCTGGAAGAGGTCGTGACCGCCCTGCGCGAAATACAGGGGCGCGGAAGCAACGTCTCGCTCTCGCGCCTCGGCCCGCTGGCCGACATGGTGGCGCAAGCGGCGCGCCGCCCGATCCACGAATCCAAGTCGATCGTCGGCGGAAGCGCGTTCTCTCACGAATCCGGCATCCATGTGTCCGGGCTGCTTCACGACGTCGGAACGTACGAAGCGCTCGATCCTGCCATTTTCGGTCGTCGGCACGAAATCGTGCTGGGCAAGCACAGCGGCGGCGCGGCCATCCGCACCATGTTGCGCTCGATCGGCCTCGAAAGCGATCATCAGCGCGTCGGCGCCATTCTCGATGCGGTGCGCGCCCGCGCCATGCGCGAAAAGCGGGCCGTAACCATGGATGAACTAGCAGACTTTCACGCCGCCACAATCGCGCCGCAGGGCGGTATCTTCGCCGAGGCGCGGGTTTGATGGAACTCTGGCGCCAGATCGCGGATGACGTTCGCTGCGTTGCCGCCCGCGATCCGGCGGCGGGCAGCCAATTGGAAATCGTCCTGACCTATCCGGGCGTCCATGCCGTCATCTGGCACCGTTTCGCCCATCGCCTGTGGCGCGCGGGCCTGGGGTTCCCTGCCCGCTTCGTCTCGTGGTTCGCGCGGGCATTGACCAATGTCGATATCCATCCGGCGGCAACGATCGGCGAACGGTTCTTCATCGATCATGGCGCGGGCGTGGTGATTGGCGAAACGGCCGAGATCGGCGATGATGTCACACTATATCACGGCGTCACCCTTGGCGGCACCAGCTGGTCGCCGGGCAAGCGGCACCCCACGCTGGAAAACGGCGTACTGGTCGGCTGCGGTGCCAAGATTCTCGGCCCAATCACGATCGGCGCAGGCGCAAGGATCGGCGCGAACAGTGTCGTGGTCGAAACCGTGCCGCCCGGCATGACGGTCGTCGGCATTCCCGGCCGGGTGGTGGTCGATCCGCGCGAACGCCGGGTCATCGGCGGACGCATCGATCTGTCGCACCACCTGATGCCCGATCCCGTGGGCGAGGCGCTGACCGAATTGCTGGATCGCATCGACTTCCTCGAAGCCAGGCTTGCCCACCGCGACAACGTCCGACGTGAGAACAGGGAGACAGCCCGTGAACGCGCTTGAAGACCTGCAGGGCCTTTCCAGCGCCGAGGAGTTCTTCGACTACCTTGCCGTGCCTTATGTGCCGGAGGTGGTGCAAGTCGCGCGGCTCCACATCCTGCGCCGCATGGGGCAGTACCTGAACGGGGACGATGTGCAGCAGGCGCTTGCCGCTGCCGACGAGGCCGCGCTGTTTGCATTGTGCAAGGCGCATCTGGCCAAGGCCTACGACGATTTCGTCGCCTCCTCGCCCATCGCCGAGCGTCTGTTCAAGGTTCATCAGGACGCGATCCTGCCGAAACAGGCACCGTCCTTGCCGTTCGTCCCGCTGACCGCCCTGACGCAGGAATAAAGCCATGCACATCGTCGTCTGCATCAAACAGGTTCCCGACAGCGCGCAGATCCGCGTCCACCCGGTCCACAACACCATCATGCGGCAGGGCGTGCCGACGATCATCAACCCCTATGACCTGTTCGCGCTCGAAGAGGCGCTTCGCCTGCGCGACAAGCTGGGCGGAGAAGTGACCGTGCTGACGATGGGACCGCCCACAGCCTCCGAATCGCTGCGCAAGGCGCTGACGTTCGGCGCGGACCGCGCCGTGCTGCTCACCGATCGCTACTTCGCCGGTTCCGACACCCTCGCCACCAGCTATGCACTTGCAACGGCGCTGCAGAAAATCGCCGCCGAATTCGGCGCGCCCGATATCGTGTTCACGGGCAAGCAGACGATCGACGGTGATACCGCGCAAGTCGGACCCGGCATCGCCAAGCGGCTCGATTACAACCAGCTCACTTATGTTGCGCGCATCGTCGCGACCGATCTCGATGCCGGCACGATCACGGTCGAACGCCGTGCCGAAGGCGGCACGCAAGTGCTGCTTTCGCGCCTGCCCGCGCTGATCACCATGCTGGAAGCGACCAATGAAATGCGGCGCGGTTCGATCGAAAAGGCCCTTGCCGCCGCCAGCGCCGAGGTCATCACCTGGAACGCCACCGACATCGGCGTGACCGACCTTGCCAAGTGTGGGCTGCGCGGTTCGCCGACCATCGTGAAGAAGGTTTTCGCACCGGGTGCCCGCAGCGAAAAAGCCAGCTTCATCGAGGCCGAAGGCGGTCCTGACCTCCTGGCCGATGCCATCATCTCAGCACTCTTCGCGCGCGCTCCGGCGGTCGAATCCGACCTGCTTGAATTCGCCGCGACGCAATATTGAAAGGGAGCAGGTCCATGTCCGAAGACGCCAAGCCAGCCCCGCCCGCCGCTAGCAGTCGGGCAGGCACCAAGAAGGAACTGCCCGAACACTTCAAGGCCTACAAGCATGTGTGGGTCGCGATGGAAATCGAGCACAGCCAGGTCCACAGCGTCTCGTTCGAACTGCTGGGCGAAGGGCGCAAGCTGGCCGACAAGCGCGGGGTCGAACTGGGCGCTGTGGTGATGGGCGACGATCGTGTCTCGCTCGAAGCGGCTGCGGCGCAGGCGTTCGAATATGGTGCCGATGTGGTCTATGTCGTCTGCCATCCCACCCTCGCGCATTATCGCAACGAAGTGGCGACGCGAGTGATGACCGACCTTGTCAACACCTACCAGCCCGAAATCCTGCTGCTGGGCGCGACCAATCTTGGCCGTGACCTTGCAGGCTCGGTCGCCACCACGCTGCTGACCGGGCTGACCGCCGATTGCACCGACCTTGAGATCGACGAGGAAGGCTCGCTTGCCGCCACGCGCCCTACATTCGGCGGATCGCTGCTGTGCACGATCTTCACGCTCAACTTCCGCCCGCAGATGGCCACGGTGCGTCCGCGCGTTCTGGCCATGCCGGAACCGAATCCGGGCCGCACCGGGCGCGTGATCGAACATGTGTTGGACCTGAACGAGGACGACATCGTCACCAAGGTCCTGCAATTCATCGCAGACCGCGACAGCGACACGGCCCAGTTGCCTTATGCCGACATCGTCGTGGCGGGCGGGCTGGGACTGCGCTCCGCCGAGAATTTCCGGCTGGTGCGCGAACTGGCACAAGTGCTGGGTGCCGAATACGGCGGATCGCGCCCGCTGGTCCAGAAAGGCTGGATCACGGCAGATCGCCAGATCGGCCAGACCGGCAAGACCATCCGCCCTCGCCTCTACATCGCGGCAGGAATCTCGGGCGCGATCCAGCATCGCGTCGGCGTTGAGGGATCGGACCTGATCATCGCGATCAACACCGATGCCAACGCCCCGATCTTCGAATTCGCGCACCTCGGCATCGTCGCCGATGCCATCACCCTTTTACCGGCATTGACCGAGGCATTCACCAAACGCCTGCGCGTCAACCGCCTGGCCAGTTGAACAGGGAGCCGCCGACATGGCCGACCAGACCTTTGATGTGATCGTGGTGGGGGCAGGCCCCTCAGGCAATGCGGCCGCCTATACCATGGCAAAAAACGGCCTGAACGTGCTCCAGATCGAGCGCGGCGAGTATTCCGGCTCGAAGAACGTCCAGGGCGCGATTCTCTACGCCGATGCGCTGGAAAAGATCATCCCGGATTTCCGCGAGGATGCTCCGCTCGAACGGCATGTGATCGAACAGCGCATGTGGACTATGGACGATAGCAGCCACACCGGCATGCACTATCGTTCGAACGACTTCAACGAAGAGAAGCCCAACCGCTACACCATCCTGCGCGCGCAGTTCGACAAATGGTTCTCCTCCAAGGTCAAGGAAGCGGGCGCGACCGTGCTGTGCGAGACGACCGTGACCGAGCTGGTGACGGACCTCCATAACAAGGTCATCGGCGTTCGCACGGATCGCGGCGGCGCGCCGATCATGGCCAGCGTGGTGATCCTTGCCGAAGGGGTGAACGGGCTGGTGGGCGAACGCTCAGGCCTGCGCCCGGTCGTATCGGCCGACAGCGTGGCATTGGCCGTGAAGGAAATGCACTTCCTCTCGCGCGAAACGATAGAGGCTCGGTTCAACCTTTCGGGCAATGAAGGTGTGGTGATCGAAGCGATGGGCACGATCACCAATGGCATGACCGGGACTGGGTTTCTCTACACCAACGAGGAATCGATTTCGGTCGGCATCGGCTGCATCGTGTCGGACTTCGCTGAAAGTGACGTGACGCCCTATGCGCTGCTCGAAGCGTTCAAGAACCACCCTTCGATCAAGCCGCTGCTGGCAGGCAGCGAGTGCAAGGAATACGCCGCGCACCTGATCCCAGAGGGCGGCTATAAATCCATCCCCCAACTGGTTGGCGATGGCTGGATCGTGGTTGGCGATGCCGGGCAATTCGTCAACGCGGTGCACCGCGAAGGATCGAACCTGGCGATGACCACCGGACGCATTGCGGCTGAAACCGTCACGTGGCTGCACCGCCGCCGCGAGGAGCCGAGCAAGGCCAACCTTGCCGAATACGAAAAACGGCTGGCCGACACTTTCGTGATCAAGGACCTCAGGAAATACCGGGGCATTCCGGCGCTACTGCACAACAACAAGCAGAACTTCTTTGGGCTTTATCCGCGCCTTATCAGCCAGGCGATGCAGACCTGGTTCCGCGTCGATGGCGTGGACAAAGTCAGCAAGGAAAAGGAAATTTTCCGCTCGTTCCGTTCGACGCGGACACTGTTCGGCATGATCGGCGATGCCTTCCGCCTCGTGCGGGCATGGCGCTAAGGGAGACTTTCGATGAGCGAAATTACAATCCCGGGCATTGCTCCGGTCAAAGTCGAGGAAAAGCTGTTCCAGAACCGCTACCTCGTCGACGTGGGCCGGCCGCACATCAAGATCAGGCCGCATGAAACCCCGTCCACCGGGTTGCTGGCAATGACGCACTTGTGCCCGGCCGGATGCTATTCCGTCTCGGACACGGGACAGGTCGAAATCAGCGCCGATGGCTGTGTCGAATGTGGGACATGCCGCATCGTCACCGCTGGCACCGGGGACCTCGAATGGAATTATCCGCGTGGCGGCTTTGGCGTTCTGTACAAGTTCGGTTGAAAGCGCGGCTTGCTCGATTTAGCGCGCGCAGCATCGCAGACCCGGCCCAGCATATCCAGAATAACCGAACACTTGTGGATCCAGGCAAACACTTTGATTTTGCAATTGCGAACAACATGAACTTCTGCAATCCTTCGCCATTGGTCGCCCGAGTCCCTGCACCGCTTTTACGGGCAGGTCACAGCAGCAATGGAGAGGACCAGGCGAACGGAGGTCGTGTCGTATGGTCGCATCACTTTCGAATGTCGCCCGGGCGCAACGCCCGATGAAGACTGCGCGCCATCGCTCGGATATTGCCCTGCGCGGTATCTACGAAATCTCGAAGATACTCGTAATGCCAGGGCGGCTTGAAAACACGCTCGCCAATGTGCTGACGCTGCTGTCCAGCTTTCTCGATATGCACCATGGCATCGTCGCCCTGCTCGATCCGGCCGGTGATCCCCATACTGTCGTCGGCATGGGCTGGCGCGAAGAAAAGGCGCACGACTATTTTGGCCGGATGCCCGAACGCGCGGTCGGCCAGATCGTGACGACGGCGATGCCGGTCGTCGTGTCCAATGTCGCGACAAGCCCTCTGTTCGTCGGCTGGTCGCGCGATAGCGACGAAGGCCCGGCAGAGCGCGTGTCGTTCATCGGCGTGCCGATCAAGGACCGCGACCGGGTCATGGGCACGCTGACCATCGAACAGTTGTGGCGCGAGGACTCCCAATATCATTCGACCGATGAAGACGTGCGCTTCCTTACAATGGTCGCCAACCTCATCGGCCAGACCGTCCGCCTGATGGAAGTCGTCGGGCGCGACCGTGAACGGTTGATGGCCCAGCAAAGCCTGCTCGAAAAGGAACTGTCCGGCAAATCAACGCCCGGTGCCGATCCGCGCAATGGCGGGATCGTGGGGCAGAGCCCGGTGCTGCGCGCGGTGCTCGACAAGATCCGCATCGTCGCCCGCAGCCATTCCACCTTGCTGCTGCGCGGTGAAAGCGGCACTGGCAAGGAACTTTTCGCCCGCGCCACGCATGATTTCTCGCCCCGCGCAGGCAAGGCATTCGTCAAGCTCAACTGCGCGGCCCTGCCCGAATCCGTGCTTGAATCCGAACTGTTCGGCCACGAGAAAGGCTCGTTCACGGGGGCGGTGGCCCAGCGCAAGGGACGGTTTGAAATGGCCGATGGGGGAACACTGTTCCTCGACGAAATTGGCGACATTTCGCCTTCTTTCCAAGTCAAGCTCCTGCGCGTGCTGCAGGAAGGCGAATTCGAACGCGTCGGCGGCAACAAGACGCTGAAAGTCGATGTGCGGCTCGTCTGCGCCACGAACAAGAACCTTGAGGAAGCGGTCACAAAGGGCGAATTTCGGGCGGACCTCTATTACCGTATCAACGTGGTCACCATCCGGCTTCCCGCGCTACGCGAACGGCGCGATGACGTACCATTGCTCGCCCGCGAATTCCTGCGGCGGTTCGATGATGAACACCACACCTCGCACGGGCTGACGGCTTCTGCCTATGCCGTCCTCAACAACTGCTATTTCCCCGGAAACGTCCGCGAACTGGAAAACTGCATCCGGCGCACCGCCACGCTTTCACGCGGTGAAGGCATCACCAACGATGATTTCGCCTGCCAGCACGACGAATGCCTCTCGGCGACATTGTGGAAGGGTGCGGTATCACCCCCGTTCCGGATCATCAGCCCGCCCCCGCGCGCCGAAGTTGCAGACCGGCCACCGCCCGGAGGCGATGCCGCGCCTTGCGGAAATGCCGACCTGTGCGAGCATGTCAAAGACAGCAATCTCAAGATTGACCGCGAACAGCTGATATCGGCGCTAGAGACAACCGGCTGGGTCCAGGCCAAAGCGGCGCGACTGCTGAAGGTAACGCCGCGCCAGATCGGCTATGCCCTGCGCAAGCATGGCATAGCGTTGAAGAAGATCTGACGAAGGCTTCACCGTCGCGCCAGCGAGCGCAGAATCCCCTCGACATCGTCCTGCAGATCGATTTCCACAGCCGGTGCGCCCAGCAACAGGATGTTGGCGATAAACGCCACGTCGTTGCGCGGCTCCTGCAGAGCCCCGCGCAGGATCGGCACGTTGGTTTCGATATGCGCCATGAAGGCGATACCCTTGTCGGCCACCTCCTCCCACTTCGCCCGCGTCCAGACCGCCAGCGGATAGAGTATTTCGGCCTTGAAGTTTGAACTTTGCGCCTTCTCCAGAAAACGCAAGCCGGTGTTCCACGCCTCGCCCCCGCGCATTGGCGGCGGCGCAATCTCGCCAGCCAGCATCTTCTTGCCCGCTTGCCCCACGAAATCGTCGAGCGTTACCGGAGCGGGAATATCGCCGCGAAAGTGCCACAGCCCGAAGCTGCCCGGGAAATCCCTGCCAAACCGATCCTGCAGCGTCGCCTCGACGGTATCGACTGCCGCCCCGTCTCCTTTCATCGCCGCGGTCATGCAGAATGCCATCAGTGTGTCGTTGCCGATCTCGTGCACCGCGCCGTCAGACAGTTGCTGTGCGGTCAGCGGCGGGGGCGCGCAATCTGCCGGCGCAGTCGCCTCGCCCAGGCGCTGCGCGGTGAGGTGTGCGGTGATTTCCAGCCAGGGCAGATAGTGGACAACAAAAGCTTCGGGGTCGGCATGCACGATCGAAAGATTGAGCGGCTGCTTGCGCCGTGCCAGTTCGGACATGGATGTGTTCCCCGCAGGTTGCGCTACGGCCCGGTGCCGCGCGTCGGTTGCGCAAGCCACGCAGCAATCGTGCCAATCCTCCGGAGGTTCCGTTCAATCAGCGCGGTTGCGCATCCAGTCGGCGAGTTTTGCTAGCAACGCCAGAATTTCGTCTCGCGCTGCGTCGTCAGCAATGGTCTCATCAAGCGCAAGCCGCATGCACATCAGCCACGCGTCGCGCTCTGCATTGCCGATAGGGATGTGCATGTGCCGCTGGCGCATGCGCGGATGCCCCTTCTCCGGAGAATACAGCGCTGGCCCACCGGTCCACTCGGCAAGGTAGCGCTTGAGGTCTCGCTTGGTAGCGCCAAGATCGTCGGGATGCAGCGCACGGATGCCCCGCGCCTCCGGCAGGCTGTCCATGTGCCGGTAGAAACTTTCAACAAGGCCTTCGATGGCCGCAACACCACCAATACGCTCGAACATGGGCAGGATTTGCGTGGCTTCAGGCATCGAAACTTTCCGTCACTGCCGCGCCTGATTCATTGAAGCATGCGCAAACAGGGCCTTCATCCAGCATCGCCACTTCCGCCACGGCCAGCGCTCCATTGCCGTGATAGGTATAGCGATGCTGCAATTCGACCTCGCCATAGACGATCTTGTCGAAGCCGATAAGAGCGCCCCAATCATCGAACCATGCCCGGGTGAACGTGTTGCGATGGCCCAGGTGGGCATCGTCGATCTCGTCCACCAGGCGGAAAGGCAACTGCATCCCGGAATAGGTGATGAAATGGCGACACGTGAACATGGCGATGTCTGGCCTGTTCATCTCAAAATCCTTCCGACGCCTTGCCCCATGGGGTGGAGCCGGACACGAGCAGTGCCTTGATGCCGGCCTTTTCGATCGCTTCAAGCGACCGGTAAAATGTCGCTTCATGGACCAGCGCGCCGGTTTTCGTCAGGATCGCGACATAACGCGACGGGGCATCCACGTCGCAGACGTAGTCACCACCCGAGTCCAATGTGCTGCGCGCCTGCCCATTCCAGTCGACAAAGTATCCTGCGTCCACGGACATGGAGATTCCCTTCGCTTCGCTGTTCGTCCGGTTGCGGTCCACCTGATTGCTCAATCGGGTGTTATCATCACTTCGGGATGAGCATCGGGATCGGGTATGTCGAGGCCGTCCTCGTCAGTCAGCGGCACCCCGGTGACGCAGACATCGCCATCGTCGATAATAAGATCGATCGCGGTCAGCCGCTGGCCCTGGCAAGGCCCGATGAAGCAATGGCCGGTGTCGAGATCGAACATCGCCTTGTGCTTGCCGCATGCGATGAAGTTGCCTTCCTCGTCCATCAATTCGCCGGGCACCACATCGAGACGGGTTCCGCCGTGCGGGCAGACGTTCTCGTAGCCGTAGATGCGCCCGCCCTTGCGTGTAATCATGATATGCCACGGGTCGTTGCCCTGGGCGCCCACACGCGCCAGAGTGAAGGCACGCACCTCCTCCTCTTGCACGTCGCGAACTTCGCAAATGACGAACAGTTCATCCATGCCGTGTCTCCTGCCGATACCTGCCTTTGTCAAAGCAAGGGCTGTGCCATGCGCGGGGCGGTATCAGGGACGAGCGCGGGCTTCGTCCCGGCAGCGGATGCCGTAGGCAGGGCTGGTCGCAATCCGCGGATCGCCAAGCGCCTTGCCGATGGTGAAATGATAGAGCGCCTGAATCCCATCATCGCGCAGGCCGAGAAGGCGGTGTATCTCATCATCCAGGAAGCAGCCGATGCCGGTGCCCGCAAGCCCTGCCGCCGCCGCCTCCAGATAAAGCTCCTGGCCGAGCAGCCCGGCCTGCCAGTGCTGAGCGCGATAGGCGGCCGGATCGGCATCGATCAAAGGCGCAAAATCGCTGAGCAGACTGAAAGTGACGCAGCCGTCCACAGCGATCGCCTGATGGCAGGTCAACGCGTGGATCATCTTGCGGCAATCGGCCGCCGCAAGGTGGTGAAGCGGGATGTCGGCAGGAAATCCGGCGATCGGCCTCCAGCTAAAATCGGGATCAAGCGCCCCCGCTAGGTCTGCTTCGGCTTCGGGACGCGAAAGCGCATAGATTCCGCGATCAAGCCCTTCGACGGCATGGACATAAGCGACCAGATGGAGGCCACTCGTTCGACCAGGTCGCACGGCATCCAGAATTCGGACGAATACGGAGAACGGCATCTTATAGGCTCGATCATAACGCTGGGCGCTGCGTCGGCCAAGAATGGTGGCCACGGCGCAAGCCTCAGGCGCGGGGAACGCCGGGGCTGGACGATCAATTGCCAAGTGCCGCCTGGCATCACCCATGCTGCGACTGGCAATTGCCACATCGTCGATCAACGGCCAGTGGTACATCGGATGCGGATCGAGCCGACTTGGCCAACCATGCCATTGCATGGACCCGGCGCGAACCGGCAATGTTCCGCGCGCAGAAAACTCTGCCAACGGATCAACCGCCAGCAACAGTTCCGCCTCTTCGCGCTCCACCCCGGCGAAGGTTGCCTGTTGATCCGTTCCCAACAGGTCGGCAAGGCTGGGATGGTCCATCCCAACAACAGTCAAACGCCAGCCTAGCACTGCCGCTGCGGCACGCAACGCGCCCAGCGCATGGCCGATGTCGAGCTGGCAATAGCGGAACGCGCGCTCACCGTATTTCCACGCTTCGCGCCACAGCACCGACGAAAGCCCGATCCACAGTCCGCTATCGGCAAAATCGGTAGCGCAGCGCCGCTCCAGCGCGTGGGCACGGCTATCGTAATGATGCACACCATTGGCAAGGGCGGGCACACCGCTTGCCAGCACATAGATTTCGGTCGGGTGAAGATTGCCGCTCGATGGATTGCACCGCATGGCCCAGCGATCAGGCCCCGATTCCTTCCAGGCTGACAGGCCGAATGACAGCTCCAGCAACGCCGCCACCCCTGCCAATCCGAACGGCACGGGATCGACCGCCGCCTGCCCCGTCAACACCGCATAAGGGCATTGCAGCGTGTCCGATACCAGCGGCAGCGCCACGCGCGCGCAGCCGTCCCAATGCCGCCACGGATCGGGCTGGGCATCCCAGTCGAGTGTTTCCGGCCCGCGTGCATAGCCATCGGTGCGATGCTTCGTGCGCTCGTGATAGACAAGAATTTCGGTGCCGGCGGCTTCAGTGGTCAACATGCCCGAAAGACAAACACGTTTCGTGCCAGCTCGCTTTGCACGGTTCTTGCGTCGCTCCGCAGGTTACCAGAAGGAGGCGGCGCGTGTTCGAATTCGAGGCCACAGTTAAGTCACGCACCGGGTTTTTGGCAGGTGATGTCGTGTTCACGCCGAGCCAGCATCTGAAAATCCTGTCGGTATTGCGACATGGTGCGACACGGGTGCCTGCCAAGCCAGGGCAGAAGCGCTGATGGCCAACATGTGTCTCTATATGGCGCCCGGCTCATGCTCGACCGCGATCCACATCATCCTTGAGGAACTGGACGAGGCTTTCGAGGCATTCATCGTCAACATTCCCGCAGGTGAAAACCGGCGCCCCGCCTATCTCGCCATCAATCCGCGCGGCACGATCCCCAGCCTTCGTCTGAAGGACGGCAGCGTGCTGACCGAACTGGTTGCAATGGCTGAGTGGCTTGGGCGCAACTGTCGCCGCGGCAGTCTCTGGCCAACCGATCCACTGTTGCAGGCCCGCGCATTCACGATCATGGGCCACGTTACGCTGGTGATCCATGGCGAAGGCTTCGCGCGCGTCTTCGTTGCCGATGCGTTCAGCCGACAGGGGCCCGAAAGCCAGATCGTGCGGCAGGGCAAGGCCTTCGCAGCACAAGGACTGGAGGAAGTGTGCGAGATGATGACCCGCGAAGGCTATGCCCTCGGCGTGTTCAGCGTGGTAGATCCGGTGCTGTTCTACGTCTGCTTCTGGGCGGACAAGACCGGGGTGCCGCTGCCACCCCGGCTCATGGAACACTATCGCCTGATGCTGGCCCGTCCGGCTGTGGACCGCGTGCTGCGCGAGGAAGGCTATAACCCCGCCAAGCTGGGCCTTTAGGCTGGGGTCGCCGTCAGCGCCGCAACGGCCGCCACCGCTTCGAACAGTTCCAGCCTGGGTGGCCCGGCATACAGTCCGCGCGTTCCGCCCGCATTCGCGTGCGCCATGCGGAATGACTCGGACTTCGTCCACGCCTCGAAATCGGCGCGGCTTTGCCAGACTGTGTGCGAGGCAAACAGCGTGGTCCCATCGTCCGAAGCGCCGCGAAGCAGGTGGAAGATGACGAAGCCCGGCACTTCCTTGAGGTAGGAATTGCGCCCGCTCCACACTGCCTCGAAAGCTTCTTCCTGGCCGCGCAGCACCGGGAAGCGGTTCATGGCAACGAACATGGCAAATTCTCCTGTCAGGCGGCGATGATATCCATGCCGCGAAAAATCGAACACCGCTGGAACACATCGAGCGAAGGTGCGGTGCGCTTGTGGCTGCAATACTTGGCGACCAGCTTGGCCAGACCCTTGATATCCCGCCCGGAAGCCTGCGGGAACACGTCGACCAGCCTATCGAGAACCACATCGTCCACCACGAGACCGAACTGTTCGACCATTACTTGCCAGATGCGCCGACGACCTTCCTGGTCGGGCGGGCTGTACTTGATCAATGCGATACAGCGCGAAACAATCGCCTCGTCGATGTCGTCCACGCGGTTGGTTGTCAGGAACAGCAGTCCGTTGAAGTATTCCAGCACGCGCAGGAACACGCCGACCACCGCGTTCATCGTCATATTGTCGTCGCGGCGCTTGATGTATACATCGGCCTCGTCGATCAGCATGACCGCACCCCAGCGCTGCGCACGCGTCAGCACATCCTTTAGCGCGATTTCCATCTGGGCCACATTCAGGCCAAGCTGGCCGGAATGCACACGATACAGCGGGCGGCGGATAATCTCGGAATAGACCTCGGCGGTCAGTGTCTTGCCCACCCCCGGCGGTCCGGCACAAAGCACCGTGGTCCCGCCTGACTTGCCCTCGACGATGTCATCCATCAACACGTCCATCTCTGCCGTCAGGATGTCGATCAGGTCGGTCTGTTCGGGCGGCAGGACCAGCTTTTCCTTTAGCCCCGGCTGGTAGGCATAAGGCTCCATGTCGTCCACATGCACCCAAACGTAGTGGTGCAGATCAAGGTGGAACATCAGCACGAAGGCGTGGACCGGGATCGCGGTGAACATGGTGGCCGGGATCTGCTCCGCCAGCGCCTTTACCTCATCCTCGTTGTCGTACTGGTTGCTCTTGGCCGCGCGGCGCAAATAGGCGGAAACGATCTCGCCCGGCACGTCCAGCGTGAGCGCGCGTTCAGTCAGAATGCCTTCGTCATTGACCAGCCGCGCCCTGCCGCCACTGGCCGAGAGCACCACCACATCCTTGCGCGCCCAGTCCGTATCGCGGCGCAAAGATGTGGGGTCTTCAGCATAGAACGCACGGCCACCGGCCGAGAACTGCTCACCATAGCGGCCGCGCCATTCGAAATAGCGCGCGGCAGTGGCGTCATATGCGAAAATCAGCTCCGGCGTCTCTTTCAGCAAGCCTTTGGCGACGATGACCTCGCCCATCGTCCTGCCGTCGATGTCGCTGCCGGTAACGCGGATGACGTTTGTTATCAGGCTGCCCTTGGCGTTGGCCTTGATCTCCACAAAGACCTTGCCCGATTCCTCGTTGTTGGTGGGCGTGTAATCAATCCGGGTCAGAACATAGGGCAGCGGCCGACGCGACACATCGGCGCTGAACACCCAGCCCCGGATACCGCCAGCCAGCAGGTAGCGCAGTAGCGCCGGCAGAAAATCCTCTAGGTCATTGGCGGTAAACCGCCGCCCGCCCTCGTCCAGCACAGCCCGGAGTGTCGCCAGTTGTGCCGCGCGCAGTTGCATCTCCGGACCACCCGCACGGAATAGCGTGCCGAGGTGTCCGGCCTGTTCCGACGTCAGTTGCGCAACCGGCACCTCGGCACGGTCGCCAAACCGCAATTGATCCTGCAAGCTCGCAAGCTCCGGCCATCGTCCGACCATGGCATCAAGGTAGGCACGCTCGATCATCAGCTTCATGCGACGGCCTCCGCCACAATGCCTTCGGCCAGCGCGGCGATCACCGGCCATCCGACGGCACCGGCCGGATCGACGCGGCGCAAGACTGCCAGCTTGGCGTCTGCATCACCCGGACGATTGTCGCGCAAGGCGATGAAGGCCAGTGCTTTCAGCGTATAGAGCGCAAATCGGGCCGGGCCTTCGGCTACCCCCTGCCCGGTCGACCAGTATTGCCAGTCGGAAGCCCATCCTGACTGGCATGCGGCTTCCGCCATGCCGGCAAGTGCGACAGCACGCGCATCTACCAGTCGGCCCTGATATGTGTGGATCTTGTACAGGCACAGATATGCCGGCAACGCCGCAGGATCGAGCGTGAGCGCATGCCGAAACAATCCATCCGCGCGCAACCGATCGCTGCGATAGGCCCGAATGCCCTGCTGCAGCAGGTCATTGACGGGCGCGGGCAGATCACCGAAATTTATATCCTCGAATGGCGTATCGCTCCGCACGGCAATCTCCTCTGCAAAACGAGAAGCAAGGATCGAACCAAACCGGCGCGCAATCTTCCGCACACAATATTATACTGCAATTTCATCGCCATATTCAGCGCACATTGCACTCCACTGTCCGATGCTCGATGCTCGACCGACGCATCATGTCTCATGTCGGACATGCAAATTTCCGCCACATGCGTTATCGGCGCAGCGCGCTCAATTCATCACGCGCTGGATATGCAAGGCGTACGAGAGGACGCCCGATGCCGCATACCCTTCCTTACTGTCGAGTTCGAGCAGGTAGCGTGACCTTCGGCCACCGGCACGGTCGGGTGAGCAACCGGATCGCCGAACAGCGCGGCGAAGCCTTCGTGGCGCGCATCATCCCGGCCCTTCTGGCCCCGAAAGAACACCCACTTGTGGCGCGCGCCGGCATCCTTGATCGCCTGCACGGTGGCACCATCAAGATCGCCGGAAAGTGTCACGCCCCGGATTTCGGCGCCGATGCTGCCGGTCACTGGAACGATATCGAGCGGAGAATTGGCCGATGGCGTCGGACGGGAAGAACAGCATCGCCGCACCGATGGTGAACAGCACGCCACCGCCCGCGATCCATGGTCGCCGTCTCCCGAAGCGGCTGCGCGTGCGATCGCTGAGGGTGCCGACGACAGGCTCAAGAAAGCCGTTCAGCAATTGCCCGGCCAGGTACAGTGTGCCGACAAGCGCGAGCGACAGCCCGAAATCGCGTGACAGGATTGCGGGCAGCCAGGCTATGACCGGCTGGACCGCCGCCGTTACCGGCAGATAGATCGCACCCTGGCGGACAAGCCGGGCGGTCGAAGGCGAGGTTGCGGTGGTTGCTGTCATCGGTTCATGCTCACAGCCGGGTCCGCAAGGTCACACCGAATGTGCGCGGCTCGCCCGTCTGGGCTGTGACCACGCCGGTGTTCGCGGCGGAAAGGTTGAGGAAGCGGTCTCATCGAACAGGTTGCGCGCCCAGATCGAGAGGTCCCACAGGCCATCGTCGGTCTTCAGCCCGATGCGCGCGTTGGCGATGCCGACGCGCCAAACGCCGAAATATGATATATCGACTGGTCAGACGGTTGGGTATTTGTTATCCAGCAGGATCGTCAGCGCGCGGAGCCCGAACAATGCCAATTCCATCTGCCGAGGTGCACAGTCAGGTCGGGCGCGTCCTGAGTGCCTATGCCCACGCGATAGACGATGGAGACGTAGACGCCGTTCTCAATCTGATGAGCGAAGATGCGGTCGTTTCCTATGATGGCGGCACATATGTGCGGACCGGACACGCGGAAATCCGGGCGTTCCTTGCCCAAGCCCTCGTCGGCGCATCAACGCATCTCATTTCAAACCTGCTCGTCGAGCAGGACAAGGACGTAGTGCATGCAAAAGCATCGGCCATCGTCTGTATCACGCGTGAGCCTGGCACGGTCAAAGTGCGGGGCGTCAGCTATGACGCACGCATGATCCAGCGTTCGGACGCCTGGGCAATCACTTCACTGAATCACAAATCGACATGGCAATTTTCTGTTCCCGCAGCGCCATGCGATCAATAGTCTGTTATTATTACAAGGAGTTATTCAATGGGACGTCTTATCGGCAAAGCTGGGCTGATCACGGCTGCAGCTTCGGGAATGGGGCGCGCGGGCGCACTGCGCTTCGCGGCGGAGGGCGCGAAGGTCGCGGTGGTGGATCGGGATGCGCAAAAGGCGGATGAGACCGTCGAAGCCATCCTCGCGGAGGGCGGCACAGCATTTGCAATTGCCGGCGACCTGACCGACGACGCATTCGCCAGGTCCATCGTCGAGCAGACCATCGCGCGGTTCGGCGCGTTGAACTATGTCTGGAACCATGCTGGCCACCCGGGGCCATCTGCCTTCGAAGATGTCGACATGGCAATGTACGAGTTGGCGATGGACCTCAACATACGTGTGCCGACCGTGGTTGCCGGCGAAGCAATTAAGCATATGCGCCAAAATGGCGGCGGCAGCATCGTCTTCACCGCATCGGGTTCCGGCATCATCGCGTCGCCTTTCAGCCCGATCTATTCGGCCGCAAAGTTCGGTGTGGTCGGGCTGACCCGTGCGCTCGCCAAGCGCTATGGCAAGGAAAATATCCGATGCAACAGCGTCTGCCCTGGCGCTGTCGATACGCCCATGCTTCGCGAATTCCAGCAGCGGCCAGACGCCCCCAAGACAGGGATCGACGTGGAGGAGACAATCGCGAAGTTCGGTTCGATGAATCCGATGGGGCGCAATGGAAGGCCGGAAGAGATTGCCGCAGCGGCCCTGTTCCTCGTTTCGGATGACGCATCCTATGTCAACGGCGCAACATTGGCCGTCGATGGCGGCATGACCGCTTGATTTTCACTAAGTGACGAAGCGGGAGGCGGTGACACTATCACCGCCTCCCGCTTTCGTTTCCGCTGCCTGACGCTTCTTCCGGGACATGGCTCCTGACCAGCCAGCGCACTCCATCGCCCCCCCCAAACCATTCCCACCTCGATTTATAAATGGCCGACCGCTTGTTCGGTTGAATTTTGTTTGACAGGCGTGCGCAGGCCTTAATATAACCGATCGGTCGGTCGGGCATTTCTCGACTCCAGTGCGGCAAAGAACAGGCGCCTGACCCAAAAATACAACCGGAGGGGAGAAAAATGAGTAACAGAGTGAACAAGTTGCATCGCCAAGGCACGACCGGTGCCGTACTTGCCTCATTGGCGATTGGCGGCATGGCCTTTATGATATCGCCAGCCCTCGCGCAGCAGGCACCGCCTTCCACGGCCGAACAGGCGCCCGAAGAGGAAGCCATCATCGTGACTGCCCGCAAGCGCGCCGAAACGCTGCAGGATGTTTCGGCTCCGCTGTCGGTGGTGAATTCATCTCTTCTGGAACAGCGCCAGGTCAATGACGTCGGCGGATTGCAGACCATCATCCCGTCCGTGACCATCGGCGAGACCGTCGGCATGTTGAAAATCAACGTGCGCGGCTTGGGCAACACCACCAACACCCGTTCCGAAGACTCCGACGTCGTCATGTATGTCGATGGTGCGGTCGTATCCCGAATGGAAGCCCAGGCTCTCGCCTTTTTTGACCTGGAACGGGTAGAAGTTCTGCGCGGCCCCCAGGGCACACTTTACGGTCGCAACTCCACTGGCGGAACGATCAATGTGATCACGCGCAAGCCCACCGACAGCTTTGAAGGCTATGCCAGCGCGACATTGGGTAACTATGGCCTGGTCAAGGTCGACGCGGCATTTGGCGGTCCGCTGAGTGACAAGATAAGCGCGCGCGCGGCTGTGACTTCGACGCAGCGTGGCGGCTTTGGCAAGAACATCGTGACTGGCAATGATATCGAGGATCAGAAGCGCTACGCAGGGCGCTTGCATCTGCTGCTCAAGCCAAGCGAAACTGTCAAATTCCTGCTGAGCGGCGAATATGGAAAGCAGGACGATTCAAGCGGGTTGTTCGGCTATCTCGCCCCGCTCTTTCCCTTCGACCCCACCTTCGTCCCGCGCGGCGCTGGCGGCTATTCCGATCCGCGATCCCGCGACCTGGCCAGCAGCTATGACCCCCGGCTGAAGCGCGACACATGGTCAGTTACCGGGACATTGGACTGGGAGATCAGCGATGATCTCAGCCTTCGCAACGTCGCCAACTATCGCAGGCTCAACTTCCTTCTGGCACAGGATCTGGACGTTTCAAGTGTAAACAATCCGACCTTCGTGACCATCCCGCTGCGCGACAAGCAATTCAGCGAAGAACTGCAACTTATCTACGAGAACGAAAAAATAAGCGCCATCGCCGGCCTGTTCTATTTTCACGAATACTTCAGTGGTCAGACTAGTCTTGGAAACAGCTCGACATCTGGAATTTTCTTCAAGTTAACAGGAAATAGCAAGACTGACGCGTTCGCGCCCTTCTTCAACGTGACCTACAAACTTACCGATGCGATCAAGTTGCGGGTTGGCGGACGCTACAGCAGCGAGAAACGCGCCATCGTCAACGACTCGTTCCTGAACGGCGCACGCATCACGACGGATGACGACATCGCGGACGACGAACGCAAGATTTCCAAATATACCGGCGAATATGGTATCGATTGGAAGCTCAGCCAGAACGCCATGGCCTATGCGACCTTTTCACAAGGCTTCCGTTCGGGCGCAGCCCTCATCATGCAGAGCGGTGCCGGCATCATCAATCCAACGACCGTCGACAATTTCGAACTTGGTTTCAAATATTCCAACCGCACACTTTTCGCCAACCTCGCACTGTTCACCGCCAAGACCAAGAACCTCCAGCGGACCCAGGCGAGCGTAACCGCACAGGGCGTGCTCAACACCAAGGTCAACAACGTCAATGCGCTCAAGACAAAGGGCGTCGAACTGGAAGCTGGCTGGTCGCCCACGGCCAACCTGCGATTGGGCGGGTCCGTAGCCTGGTTGGAAGCGAAGTTTCAGGACTTTGCCTCCGACGATCCGATCATCCGGGGCACGAACGTAATCCAGGTTGCCGGGAACACCACCAGCCAGGCACCGCGCTGGAAATGGACCGGAAACGCGGAATATACCGTTCCATTCAGCAATAGCTCTTCGCTCGTTGCCAACGCCAACCTTGCCTACCAGAGCAGGGTCTTTTTCGACGAGTTCAACCGTGCGCCCTTTGTCGAGAATGCCTACGCGTTGCTGGATGCGAGCATCACCTACAAATTCGCCGGCGACCAGCTCAGCCTTTCGATCTGGGGCAAGAACCTGACCGGCCAAGATCGTTTCGCGGACGTGAACTTCTCGGCGAACGGGCAAGCACTCAGCAAACAGTGGGTGCCGCCGCGCACCGTGGGCGGAACGATACGCTACGAGTTCTGACCTCCATCCCGCAACAGAAAGGGGGGAGCGGCCGATCCCGGTCGCTCCCCCCTTTCCATTCGTGCCGACACTTTGCCGACGCTGGATCAGGATCCTGGCGCGGCTGGATTCCCGTAACAAGGCATTACCGCCAAAAGCGTTTAACGAGCGCCCGCTCTTTCGGCTTGTTCCCAGGCCAAACGCATCAGTTCGGGCAGTACTTTCACCCGTTCGTGCGCCTGGGCAGAGGATGCGTTCCCGCGGATCACGCGTCCTTTGATGCCGTGGAAGATTGCGGCGATACGAAAGAAATTGAATGCAACGTAGAAATCATAGCCGGGCATGGACTGACGCCCGGTGCGAGCACAATAGGCCACAAGGTAATCCTGCTCGCCAGGAATGCCCAACGCATCGATATCGGCGCCCTTGAGCCCGGCGACGATGTGCGGAGGCATTCGGTACATCATCGCATGATAGGCGAAATCCGCACCAGGATGGCCTAATGTCGAAAGCTCCCAATCCAGCACCGCCAGGACTTTGGGTTCGGTAGGGTGGAAGATCATGTTGTCGATGCGGAAGTCGCCATGGGTGATGCTGGTTGTGTCATCCCCGGTCGGGATATTTTCCGGCAGCCATTCGATCAGCCGGTCCATGCAGGGATCGCGCCCGGCATCGCCATCCTCGAGATACTGGTTCGACCAGCGAGCGATCTGCCTTTCGAAATAATTGCCCGGCCGGCCATAATCGCCCAGCCCGACCGCCTGGTAGTCGACCATGTGCAGGCCGGCCATCGCCGCATTCATCGCGTCGAAGATCGCGGCGCGCTCTTCCTGGGATACCCCTGGCACAGTCGCATCCCAGAATATCCGGCCTTCGACCATGTCCATGACGTAGAACCAGGTACCGATGACGCTGTCGTCCGTGCAAAGCTCATGCACATGGGCAACTGGGTAACCCGCCCGGGCAAGGCTCGTCAGCACCTTCGCTTCGCGCTCAACGGCATGGGCGCCCTTAAGCAGCAGCCCCGGCGGCTTGCGCCGCAGAACATAGGCCTTGCCTGGGGTAACCAGTTTGTACGTGGGGTTGGATTGCCCGCCGCGAAACTGTTCGACCGACAGCGGGCCGGAAAATCCGGGGACATTTGCCTTCATCCACGCGGCCAGCGCGGCTTCGTCAAAACCATAGCCTGCGCGCACCGGCATCGTGCCGACATTTTCCTCGGCCACGACGCTCATGCCGGATGCGCCTTGAGATAATCGCGCTTCACCTTCTTGGCGAGGCTCCATTTATGAACCTCGGTCGGCCCGTCATAGATACGGAAGGCGCGGATTTCACGGAACACCTGTTCGACGATCGTGTCGCCCGAGACGCCAGTGCCCCCCATGATCTGGACGCAGCGGTCGGCGACGCGCATCAGCGCCTCCGACACGGCGACCTTGGCCATCGAGCTCTCTGCTGTGCCCAGCGATCCGCTGTCCAGAACGCCGGCGCACCAGTCGATCATCAGTTCACTCTGGCGAAGATCGATCAGATTGTCCGCCAGCATGAAGCCGACACCTTCATGGTCCACCAACAGCTTGCCGAAGGACATGCGCTTGCAGGCATAGGCGGTCGCGATCTCGTTCGCGCGGATGCACGCGCCCAACCAGCGCATACAGTGCGACAACCGTGCGGGAGACAGCCGAACCTGGGCATATTGGAAACCTTCGCCGCTTTGCCCGAGCATCTGGTTGGCTGGCACCCGCAAATTGTCGATGGTGATGATCGAATGGCCGCCGGGCATGGAACTGTCGATCGTATCCAGCACCCGGTCGATGCGGATGGCGGGATCGGGCAGGTCGACGAGGAACATGCAGGCCCCATCGGCGGACTTTGCCATGACAATGCCGACCTTTGCGCCACGCGCCCCGGTGATGAACGCCTTTCGCCCGTTGATGACCCAATGATCACCGTCCGGATGGCATGCGGTCTGCATCATCGACGGATCGGACCCTGCGCCGCCTTCGCTCGCAGGTTCGGTCATGAAGAAGGCAGATCGAGCTTCGCCCGAAACCAGCGGCGCAAGAAAGCGTCGACGCAGTTCAGGCGAACCGACCTTGCCCAGCAGATACATATTTCCTTCGTCGGGCGCCATCGTGTTGCAGGCCACCGGTCCTAGCGGCGACAGGCCGGAGCGGATCAGGACCCTCGCCGTTTCGCGCTGGTTCAGGTGGCTGCCGTCATCGAGGATATGTGGCGTCATCACGCCGCTCGCCCGCGCCTTTCCGCGCAGTTCGATGACCAGTTCTTCCGACGGGCCGTGGGCACCCAGCCTCGGGTCGGTCTCGTAAGGGACTACGATCTCGCGGACGAACCTCTCGACCTTGGCCGCAATCGCCTGGGCGCGATCCATGCCGGCGCCGCTCATAGCGAACTCACCAGATGCCCGCCGTCCACGGTTATGGCCGAGCCGGTCATATAGGCGGATGCATCGGACGCGAGCAACAGCAGCGGCCCGTCCAGATCCCGGAATTCGCCTATGCGCCGCTGAGGGATGCGCCTGATCATGGCCTTGCCCCCGTCGCTTTCCCAGAAATCGCGATTGAGATCGGTCTTCACATAGCCCGGCGCCAAGGCGTTGACCCGAATGCCGAAACGCGCAAGTTCCAGCGCAAGCTGCTTGGTCATCTGGATCACCCCGGCCTTCGAGACGGCATAGGGCAGCAGGGCCCCGCCCTGACGGAACCCTAGGATCGACGCGATATTGATGATGTTGCCTCCTCGGCCTGCTGTTTTCATCGCTCGTGCCGCCGCCTGCGCCATCAGGAACATGCCTTTGAGATTGGTGTCTATCACCGCGTCCCAATCCGCCTCGGTCTGATCCAGCACCGCCTTTTCACGAACGACGCCAGCATTGTTGACCAGTATGTCGATGCCGGCCAGGGCCTCGTCCACGCTGGCGATGCTATTTGGATCGGTGACGTCCAGGGCCACCGCCGCAACGTCACCATGTGCGGCGGCGATCTCCGCTGCCACCTGCTGCAACGCATCGACCCTTCGCGCGGCCAGGATCACCCGTGCACCGTTCTGCGCGAGAACCTTGGCAAAATGCGCACCAAGCCCCGCCGACGCGCCGGTTACCAGCGCTGTCTTTCCGGAAAGAGGGAAATTCAATGTCGTCTCCATAATAGAGCATCGTGCAAAAAGAGGGGACCGGTCTGCCTAGCCGCGCGCGCAATCCCAGCCTACGCCTGCGATGTAGGCTGCGTTGCGGCCCACCTGCAGAGCATCCTCGTTCGCGGCATTGTTCTGCAGGGCGCGTGCATGGATTCCTTGCAGGATCGCGGCGGTGCGAAACAGGGCAAAGGCCAGATAATAGTTCCAGTCGGGGATGTCCCCCTGCCCCGATCGCGCGCAATACTGCGCGAGCATTTCGTGCTCCGAGGGAATCCCCAGCGCGCCAATGTCTACGTCCGCAAGGCCTGGAAGACCGGGAAGGCCACTCATGATACGATAGGGCAGACAATTATAGGCGAGATCCGCCAGCGGATGGCCGATCGTCGCCAGTTCCCAGTCCAGCACGGCACGAATTTGCGAACCCATCGGATCGAAGACCAGATTACCGATACGATAGTCGCCATGAACGATCGTGGCGGGACCACCCACCGGAACATGGGCAGCCAGCCATTGTGACAGCCGATCCATCGCGTCGATGGGTTCAGTCCGGCTCTTTTCGAATTGCCTGGTCCAGAGGGCAACCTGACGTTCGAGATAGGCATCGGGCCTGCCAAAGCCACCCAGCCCGACGGCTTGCCAGTCGACACCGTGCAGATCGGCGAGAGCCCCTGCCATTGCCAGATACATTGCACGGCGATCCGCAGGCGTCACGCCGGGCATGGTGCAATTGTGGAAAATGCGCCCTTCCACCGCTTCCATGATATAGAAGGCCGTGCCGATAAGGCCGGGATCTTCTTGCAGCAAATGCATATGCGGCACCGGAACGGGTGTATCCGCCAGCGCCCGCATGACCTGATATTCTCGCTCGATCTGGTGGGCAGAGGGAAGAATGTGGCCGTCCGGCTTCTTGCGAAGGACGTAGCGCGCGCATTCCCCCTCAATCAGGAATGTGGGGTTGGATTGCCCGCCCTTGAACTTGTGGATGGTCGGCGATCCGGTGAGGCCGGGCAAACGATCCTGCAGGAAACGCACCAGCCGCTCCTGATCGAACGGAATTGTGCTGGCCGTCCCCGCGATATTTTCTGCAAGCATCGGCTCTCTCCTTCAAGCGGGCTCGGCAAGTGGACTGCGAGTCTGCGGACCTGCACGGTCGAGGAGACGGGACATGTGGTAGCGGCGGTCGCCCAGACTGGCACGCAGCGCCAACAACCGCTTGAACCAATGGCCGACGATCAGTTCGTCGGTGACGCCGATGCCGCCATGCATCTGAACCGCCTCGTTCGCGACGAGTCTGGCGGCGTCGCAGGCCAGCATTTTAGCCATCGACACCGTTCTGGCGCGCACATCCGGCGCAGCATCGCACGACAGCGCTGCCGCAAGCGCCACGGAACGCACCTCCTCGCAATGGATCCACATGTCCGCGAGGCGGTGCTGCAGAGCCTGAAAGCGGCCAATTTCCGTACCGAACTGGCGCCTTGTCTGGAGATAGCTGATGGTCTCGCGGATTAGCGCATCCATCAGGCCAACCATTTCCGCCACCTGCGCAGCCTCGGCCTGATCAGCGGCTGCGACGAGCATGTCGGCGACATCGCGGTCGGCAATCCGCGCCGCAGCCCGGCAACCCGCAAGCCGGACATCGCCCCGTGGCAAACCGTCCACGCCGGGCCGTGCCGTCACATGCAGGCCCGAGGCCAGAGAATCGATACGGTAAAGCCCCAATTCCATGCTTTGCGTATCACGCGCGGAAACTATCAGGACGTCGGCTTCGGCGGCGAAGGCGACGAGGTGCTTCTCGCCATCGACAATCCAGCCGCCCGCGTCTGGCCTTGCGCGGGTCTCAACGAGATCGGTCCGGTATCGACTACCCTCTTCCTGATCGGCAACCGTGACGATGAGGCTGCCGTCCATCAGTCCGGGCAGAAGTTCGGCCGCTGCGCCGCCCGGCAAGGCCGCAGCAAGGATCCCGGCCGCATGGATGCCGCTGGCCAGGATCGGTTCCGCGGGCAACCCGGGTGCCAGATACTGCATGACCAGCATCCGTTCGACCGGCCCGCCAAATCCGCCCATTTCCTCCGGAACAGCCAGCGAGAGGGAGCCAAGCTCGGCGAGCCGCTCCAACCTGCCTCGATCAAGCCCATGAGGCCCCGTCCGCCCGCCATATTCCTGTTTGACGAAGCGATCGAGTATCTGCGCGAACTGGACCTGCTCGTCCGTCAACATGCCTTCCACGGCGCCTACTCCCTCAAAAGCCGATCAGGCTTTTTGCAATGATGTTCCGCTGTATCTCGTTCGAACCACCGTAGATCGTCACGCACCGCGCCCAGAGCATCCGGGCCATGGCACCGTTGCGCATGACCTGAGGCAGGCTGGCGTCACCAAGGCCCATCTTCGGCGCATATGCCAAGGCCTCCGGCCCCATGATCTCGACGGCAAGCTCGGTCAGTGCCTGTTCCAGTTCCGATCCGCGGATCTTGAGCATCGAAACGGCGGCGGCAGGCGGGTGCCCGCCCTCCGCCGCTCGCACCGTGCGCAAGGCGCTCCATTCAAGAGCCAAAAGCCGCGTTTCCAGTTCGGCGATCCGCGCCTGAACGGCGCGATCAGCGGCCATCGCCCTGTCGGCCAGACCGGACAAAATACTGCGCACGGCTTCCAGCAATCGCTTCTGCTTGCCGATCTCTGCAACCAGCAGACGTTCGTTGGACAGCAGGAACTTGGCGATGGTCCAGCCGCCATTTTCCTCTCCTACCCGGTCCGCTACCGGCACGCGCACATCCTCGAACAACACTTCGTTGAGGTCATGACGGCCGTCCATTGTCATGATCGGCTGGACGGTGATGCCCGGCGAACGCAGGTCGACCAGCAGAAAGGATATGCCCGCCTGGGGCCGAACTTCGGGATCGGTACGCACCAGACAGAAAATCCTGTCGGCCCAATGCGCCATCGTCGTCCATATCTTGCGGCCCGAAACAATATAATGGTCGCCGTCGCGCACGGCCCGCATCTTGACGCCGGCCAGGTCCGATCCCGCCTCGGGCTCCGAATAGCCCTGGCACCAGAAGGTATCGGCACTTGCGATTTCCGGCAGGTAACGGGCCTTTTGCGCGTCCGATCCATAGGTGTGGATCACCGGGCCGACATAGTTGACGCCAAACGGCAAAAGCCACGGTGCGCCCGCCAGCGCACACTCCTCGTCGAACAGGTAGGCCTGAACCGGGCTCCAGTCATGCCCGCCATGGGCAGCGGGCCATGCACCGCATAGCAGCCCGCCCTGTGCCAATATCCTTTGCCAGCCCACATAGTCCTCGCGCGACAGCTTGGCGCCCGCGACCACTTTTGCAGCGAGACCATAGGGCAGATTTTCCGCGCAAAAATCGCGGATTTTGCACCGAAACTCTTCTTCTTCGGCGGTTAGCGGAAATCTCATTCCCATACTCCCAGACTGCCTGTGCATTAGCCATATTTTAAACAGCCGTCCAGTCGGTAGGTGATTAAATTGGCGGCCGGCGGCGGCGGCGGCCGGCTGCTTGACACGCCCGACCTTAGTTTATATTTCCTACGCCGTCCGTTCGGTTGATTATTCTTGTCGACCCGGGTCGCCCAAGCTGAAATCGAGGATTCCCCATGCGCGAAGCTGTCATCGTTTCCACCGCTCGCACGCCGATCGGGCGCGCTTACAAGGGGGCATTCAACAACACGCAGGCACAGGCCCTTTCCGGATTCGCCGTCCGGCACGCGGTGGCACGGGCACAGGTCGATCCGGCAGAGATCGATGATGTCGTTATCGGCGCAGCGATGCAGCAAGGTTCGCAAGGCTTCAACATCGGCCGGCAGACCGCCGTGCGCGCCGGCCTGCCGGTCCACGTCGCCGGGATGAGCGTCGATCGCCAGTGCGCTTCAGGACTGATGGCAATCGCAGTCGCGGCCCGGCAGGTGGTGCATGATGGCATGGGCATTTGCGTGGGCGGCGGGGTCGAGTCGATTTCGCTCGTCCAGAACGCCCATCTCAACAGCTTCCGCATGGAAGACCCTGCCCTCGTCCAGAGCCATCCCGACCTCTACATGGGTATGCTGGAAACCGCAGAAATCGTGGCCCAGCGCTACGGAATATCGCGCGAGCGGCAGGATGGATATGCCCTCCGGTCGCAGCAGCGCACGGCAGCGGCCCAGGCTGCAGGCCGGTTCGACATCGAAATCGTGCCTTTTGCCGCGACCATGAGCGTCACCGATCGCGCCTCCGGCGCCGTGTCGGAACGCGATGTTGGTCTGGAACGCGACGAAGGCAACCGCCCGGAAACGCGACTGGAGGATCTTGAGACGCTAAAGCCGGTATTCAAGGGTGGCCTGCGCCTGACCGAAGGGCGCTCCATTACGGCCGGCAATGCCAGCCAGTTGTCGGACGGCGCGTCTGCCTGTGTCATCATGGAAGCCCGGGACGCAGAGCGGCGCGGGCTTTCCCCGCTTGGCGCCTTCCGCGGCCTGGCCGTCGCGGGCTGCGATCCATCGGAAATGGGCATCGGCCCGATCCATGCAGTACCCAAACTTCTGGCGCAGCATGGCCTGACGGTCGATGATATCGGAATCTGGGAACTGAACGAGGCCTTCGCCTGCCAGGTTCTTCACTGTCAGGATATCCTGGGCATTCCGGACGACCTGCTAAACGTCGATGGCGGCGCTATCTCCATCGGCCATCCCTATGGCATGTCCGGCGCGCGGATGGCGGGCCATGTGCTGATCGAGGGTGCGAGGCGCAAGGCGCGCTATGGCATCGTCACCATGTGCGTTGGCGGCGGCATGGGCGCGGCCGGTCTGTTCGAGATTTTCTGATGAGCACCACCACCCTGCCCATCGCCATCAACGCCGTCACCTCGCTGTCATGGGACGGATCGATTGCCTTGCTGTGCATCGATTCTCCGCCGGTGAACGCCTTGTCTCTCGCCGTGCGCGAAGGCCTGTTGGCGGGACTTAAGACAGCGCTCGAAGCCCCCGAAACTGACGCGATCGTCCTGTGCTGTCAGGGCCGCACCTTCTTCGCGGGTGCCGACATCAGCGAGTTCGGCAAGCCGTTCCAGAATCCCACGCTTTGGGATGTCATTGACGCGGTCGAGGGCGCTTCCAAACCCGTCATCGCCGCCATGCACGGAACGGTGCTGGGTGGCGGCCTGGAGGTCGCGCTTGCCTGCCATTACCGCATCGCCGCGCCGTCCTGCGCTTGCGGGCTTCCCGAAGTGAAACTCGGCATCCTGCCGGGAGCCGGAGGCACGCAACGCCTGCCGCGCCTGATCGGCGTAGAAGCCGCGATCGACATGATCGTCGGCGGCGATCCGATCGATGCCGGAACAGCCCTGGCTCGCGGCTTGATCGATTGCCTGGCAAGCGAAGATGGATTGCGCGACGATGCCGTTGCCTTTGCCAGGCGATTGGTTGCCGAAGGCGGCGCGCTTCGGCGCGTATCCGGCGATGACAGCAAGCTGGCAACGGCAGATCGGCTGCAGACCCTGATCGATCAATACAAGTCGGCAAACGCCCGCAAGATCAAAGGACTCGACGCGCCGCACGCCTGTCTTGAGGCTATGGCGGCGGCATGTACCCTTCCCTTCAGCGAAGGTCTGGCGCTGGAGCAGCGCCTGTTCGACAAACTGGTCGTCAGCCCGCAGGCGGCGGCGCGGCGGCATACTTTCTTTGCCGAACGGCAATCCGCGCGCATTCCGGGGGTGGCGGCCGATGTCAAAGCCATGCCGGTCACCACGGTCGGCGTCATTGGCGGCGGGACGATGGGCCGCGGCATTGCCATTTGCTTTCTCAATGCTGGCTATGGGGTTACCATGGTCGAAACGACCGACGCGGCCCTTGAGCGCGCGCTGGAGGCGGTCCGCTCAACCTATGCCGGTCAGGTGCAACGCGGCCGGCTGGACGCAGCGGAAGCCGACCACCGCACCGCTCGTCTCTCCGGCGCGCCGGACCTCTCTGCCGTGACCCGGTGCGACCTCGTTGTGGAGGCCGTGTTCGAGGACATGGGCGTCAAGCAGGCGCTCTTCGCCCAGCTCGGCCGCCTGATGAAGGCCGATGCGATCCTGGCGACCAACACCTCCTTCCTGGACGTCGACGCCATCGCCGCAGCGACAGATCGTCCTCACATGGTCGTCGGCCTCCACTTCTTCTCGCCAGCCAATATCATGCGCCTGCTCGAAGTCGTGCGCGGCGCGGCAACGGCAGATCATGTCCTTGCCACCGCAATGGCCGTCGGCCGAAAACTGGGCAAGATGTCCGTGCTGGTTGGCAATTGCCATGGCTTTGTCGGCAACCGCATCCTCGCTGCGCGTCAGCGTGAAGCGGAACGCCTTATGCTTGAAGGCGTGACGCCCTGGGACATCGATCGTGTCCACACGGACTTCGGAATGCCGATGGGTCCGTTCGCCATGTACGATCTGGCGGGGCTCGATCTGGGATGGAGCGCCGAAACGTCACGCGGCGAGACGGTGATCGAACGGTTGTGCGAAGCAGGGCGACGCGGGCAGAAAACGGGCGCGGGCTTCTATGACTATGACCAGAAACGCCAGGCCCTCCCCTCTCCGCTCACCGAGGAAATCATCGCCGCAGTGGCTGCGGTAAAGGGCATTCAGCCATCGCCGGCATCCGACGCGGGCATCTGGGAGCGCTGCGCCTATCCGATGATCAACGAAGCTGCCCGTATCCTGGAAGAGGGAATGGCAAGCCGCGCATCCGACATCGATCTCATCTGGATCAACGGCTATGGCTGGCCGGCCCAGACCGGCGGGCCGCTGTTCTATGCCGACACGGTGGGGCTGGACCGGATCGTTGCCAGCCTTTCGGCCCTGGCAGCGCGCTATGGTGCCGATTTCAAACCCGCGCCGCTGCTCGAACGTCTGGCGCGAGAAGGCCGGGGATTCGCTTCGCTTTGAATATCCCCATAGCCTAGCCGCTGTTCAGCCGAGCGTCAGGCCCCCGTCAATGATCAGCGTCTGTCCGGTCAGATAGCTGGCGGCGTCCGATGCAAGGAAGGCGACTGCCCCGGCGATTTCGACCGGCTCTCCAAGGCGCTTCATGGGGATGGATTGACGGATCGACTCAATGCGATCCTCCGGAATGGTCAGCGTCAGGCCCGAACGCATCTGCCCCGGCGCGACGGCGTTCACGCGAATGCCGTCCTTCGCCCATTGCGCCGCCAGATCGCGCGTCAGGTGGACGATCGCGGCCTTCGTCGTTGTATAGGGCACGATCTGGGCAACCTCCGGCATGAAAGAGGTGAATGCCCCGGTCGATGCCGTAAAGATGATGGCCCCCTTGCCCGCCGGCAGCATGATCCTGGCTGCTTCGCGGGCGGCGATGAAAGATCCCGTCAGGTTGACGTTGATGATCTTCTGCCAGCCGGACAAGGGAATGTCCTGCGGCGCACCCGACCAGGACGCACCGGCATTGTTGACCATTATGTCGAGCCCTCCAAAGGCATTGGCACAATGGGCAACAGCAGCACGGACCTGATCTTCGTCGCCGATGTCGCAGGCCACCGCCGCCGCTTTGACACCAAATCCGGTTTCGACGCGGTGGGCGAGATCGGCGCAGGCGGCCTCCTTGCGTGCGCAAAGAACCAGGTTGGCCCCCCTATCGGCAAGACCCGCCGCAATCGCGCGGGGAGACATGGAAAGATCTCCGCAGGGTGACAAACAGGAGTGCAGATGAAAATCAGCGAGGATGATCATCAGACCAGAACCGGATAGAGTTTCCCTGAAACG
>CAYFJH010000001.1:63098-116765 GCA_964343385.1 uncultured Novosphingobium sp.
CCCGCCGCAATCGCGCCTGCCAGTTCGCCGTGGCCGCCAAACATAAGGGCGGTCCGCCCCTCCAGAGAGGCCATCCGGTGCGAAAATCCACTTGCAGGAAGGGCTTGGTCCATCATCGTTCTCTTGCCGTCTCCCGGCGGTGCCGGTCACTGCCCTAAAGCCATCGGAGGCTTGGCCAAGTCCCGCCTCATGCCATGCAAAGCCGCGTGCATTATTCGTCTATCCAGTCGGATGTGAAATCATTACCCCCCCCTGTCAAGGTGGACGGGCGGAGTGGAGAAATGAAGGTGCGGTTCGCACGTCTGGACGGTCTGCCAATATATACCTAAGGATGGCGCAAAGCGCAGCGGATTTAGGATGATGAAAATGGATATGCCCACCAACGCTGGCGGATCGGACAAAACGCCCGAACCGCCCCGCAAGCGCGGCCCCAAAGTCGATGTGGAACTGACCCGGCGCCGCAAGGCAGACATACTGCGCGAGGCCGCCCGGCTGTTCGAGCGCGTCGGTTATCATCGCGTCAACATGGAGATGATTGCCGAGGCGACGGGCCTGAAGAAACCGACCCTCTATCATTATATCCACAGCAAGGATCAGATCCTCTTCGAAATCCAGGAGATCATCATCGGTTCTCTCCTGAGCCAGATGCAGGACCGCCGCAAGAACCGGGTCGATCCGGAAAAAATCCTGCAGGGCATGTTCCGCGACACGTTCCAGCTGATGTACGAATATCCCGGTTTCGTCCGTGTCTTCTTCGAATTCAGCCGGGAGCTGCAGGGCGAAAGAAAAGAAAAGGTGCGCGAGAGCCGTACCGCCTATCTCCAGGCACTGATGGAAGTCGTCGGCGAAGGCATGGACCAGGGCCTGTTCGCACGGGCGGACGTACGGGTGACCGCGCTTTGCCTGCTGGGAACCTGCAACTGGAGCTATCACTGGTATCGGCCGAGCAAGGATCTTCCACCGCAGGAGCTGGCGGACCAATGCTGGGCTTTCGCGCTTTCCGGGCTAAAGGCTGGCACCGGCCAGCCAGGCTAGCCAGGCTAGCCAGGCTAGCCAGGCTAGCGCCGAGGTCCAGAACGCCGGCCCCGCGCAACGCAGAAAATCGCGGACAGACCACTATTATTCTAAAGGCCGACTAGACGGTCGGCTGTATATCCGATAGGCAGGCGGTCATGCCGCGCTGGTTTATCGGAGTCTTGCATGTTTGAATTTTCGGAGCGCTCGAAGGATTTTCAGGCGCGGCTGACTGCGTTCATGAACGATCATGTCTATCCGAGCGAACGGCTCTACAAGGAACAGCACGCCGCCCTGCCCGACCGCTGGGACAGCCCGCCGATCATGGACGAACTCAAGGCCGAAGCCAGGGCAGCCGGCTTGTGGAACCTGTTTCTGCCCGAAAGCAGCGACGGCGCCGGATTGACCAATTTCGAATATGCCCCGCTGTGCGAGATCATGGGCAGGTCCTATATCGGGCCGGAAGTTTTCAACTGTTCGGCACCGGACACGGGCAATATCGAAGTGCTCGAACGCTACGGCACCGCAGAGCACAAGGCTCAGTGGCTGGAGCCACTGCTGGCGGGCGAAATTCGCTCTGCGTTCGCCATGACCGAACCGGGCGTCGCATCGTCCGACGCCACCAACATCAGCCTGCGTATCGAACGGGCCGGCGACGACTATGTCCTGAACGGCCGCAAATGGTGGACATCGGGATCCGGGGACAATCGCTGCAAGATCCTGATCGTGATGGGCGTCACCAATCCGGAAGGCGAACGCCACAAGCGTCATTCCATGATCCTGGTGCCCAAGGCGACACCGGGCGTGAATCTCATCCGGTCACTCCGGGTCTTTGGCTACGAACATGCGCCGTGCGGCCATTTCGAGATCGAGTTCGACAATGTCCGCGTGCCCGCGTCCAATCTCCTGCTAGGCGAAGGCCGAGGTTTCGAGATCGCACAAGGCCGCCTTGGGCCGGGACGCATTCATCATTGTATGCGCATGATCGGTGCGGCCGAACGGGGGCTCGACGCGATGATCGCGCGGGTCAGGCAGCGCACCGCCTTCGGCAAGCTGCTCGCCGAGCAAGGAACCGTGCGGGAAGCTATCGCCCTGTCGCGCTGCGACATCGAACAGGCACGGCTGCTGACCCTCAAGGCAGCGCACATGATGGATACGGTCGGCAACAAGGCGGCAGCATCGGAAATTGCGATGATCAAGGTCGTAGCCCCGCGCATGGCGTTCAACGTCCTCGATCGCGCCATCCAGGCGCATGGCGGTGCGGGTGCTTCGGAAGACTTCGGCTTGGCCGACGCGTGGTCGTTCGCGCGGGCCGTGCGCTTTACCGATGGCCCCGACGAAGTGCATCTCGCCAGCATCGCCAAGCTGGAACTGAAGCGGGAACTGCCGCTCAAGCCATGGTGACCTTCGCCCACCGCCACGGATGACAAGAATTCAGAATTGGGAACAGCGCAATGGACTACAGTGGTTACGAGACCCTGGCGGTAGAGCGGAACGACCGCCTGCTCACGCTGACGATCAACAAGCCGGATCGGCATAATATCGTCGACATCGTCATGCATCGGGAACTGGCGCGCATATTCACCGACATCGCGATGGATGACGAAGTCGACGTCGTCATCTTCACCGGCGCGGGCAAGGCCTTCAGCGCCGGGGGCGACATCCACTGGATGCAATCGGTGCTGGACCAACCCCACGGGATGGCTGACGTCGCCATCGAAGGCAGGCGGATCATCACGTCGCTGCTCGATCTGGAAAAGCCGCTGATCTGCCGCCTTAATGGCGACGCTATCGGCCTTGGCGCAACACTGGCGCTGTTTTGCGACATCATCATCGCCGACGAGAACGCGCGGATCGCCGATCCGCACGTCCGCGTCGGGCTGGCAGCGGGCGACGGCGGGGCGATCATCTGGCCGCATCTGATCGGAGCCGCGCGAGCAAAGGCACTTTTGATGACCGGCGACATGGTGTCGGCCAGCGAGGCTGCCGGGATGGGCCTCATCACGAAGGCTGTGCCCGGCGACCAGCTCGATACCGAAGTCACGCGCATGGCCGGGAAATTGCTGCGCGGCGCACAGCACGCCATCCGCTGGACCAAGCTATCGGTCAACCTTGGCCTCAAGCAGACGGTGAACGCCGTGCTCGACGCCTCGCTGGGATATGAGATCGCGTCCAGCCTGCTGCCGGCACACCGCGAAGGGGTCACCGCCTTCCTTGAGAAGCGCCAACCAAATTTCGTTCCAAAAAGCTAAGCAGCATCACCGGAGCCAGGCGGAACATGGTCCAGAAAATTTACTCCGATGCGCCGAGCGCGCTGGATGGTTTGCTGCACGACGGAATGACCATCGTTGCCGGCGGGTTCGGGCTTTGCGGCATCCCGGAAACGCTGATCGATGGCATCCTGGCGAGCGGCGTCACCGGCATGACGGCGATTTCCAACAATGCCGGGGTGGATGATTTCGGATTGGGGAAACTCCTGCGAACACGGCAGATCAGCAAGATGATCTCTTCCTATGTCGGGGAAAACAAGGAGTTCGAACGGCAATACCTGTCAGGGGAGCTGGCCGTGGAATTCTGTCCGCAGGGAACGCTCGCGGAACGGATGCGCGCAGGCGGAGCTGGCATTCCCGGGTTCTACACCCGCACCGGGGTTGGCACCATGCTGGCCGAGGGCAAGGAAATACGCGACTTTGGCGGCGAACTCCATGTGCTGGAAACCGGCCTTGTCGCAGACTTGGCCATTGTGAAGGCGTGGAAAGCTGATCCCTACGGCAATCTCGTCTTTCGCAAGTCGGCGCGTAACTTCAATCCCATGGCAGCAACATGCGGGCGGGTGACGGTGGCCGAGGTCGAGTACCTGGTCGGGCCGGGCGAACTCGAGCCGGACCAGATTCACACACCCGGCATCTTCGTCCAGCGCGTCATCCTGGCGACGCGGAACGAGAAGCGCATTGAAAACCGCACCACCCGGCAGGAGGCCGCATGATGGCCTGGACCCGCGAAGAGATGGCCGCCCTCGCCGCGCGCGAGCTGAGGGACGGCTATTATGTCAATCTGGGGATCGGCATACCCACGCTGGTCGCAAATTACATCGATCCGGAAATTGATGTCACGCTGCAGTCGGAAAATGGCATCCTCGGACTGGGCGCCTTCCCGGCCGAGGCCGAAGTCGATGCCGATATCATCAACGCCGGGAAGCAGACGATCACCGAACTGGATCGCACCAGCTATGTCTCGTCAGCCGACAGCTTCGGCATGATCCGGGGCGGCCATATCAACCTGTCGATCCTGGGTGCGATGGAAGTATCGCAGGGCGGAGACCTGGCCAACTGGATGGTGCCAGGCAAAATGATCAAGGGGCCGGGCGGTGCGATGGACCTGGTCGCCGGTGTGCGGCGGATCATCGTGCTGATGGACCTGATCGACAAGGCCGGCGCGCCCAAATTCCGGAAGACCTGCACCTTGCCGCTGACCGGGGCCAATGTCGTGGACACCATCATCACGACCCACGCCAGTTTCGAACGGCCCGACCGCCAATCCCGTTTCCGGCTGGTGGCCTGTGCGCCAGGCGTCACCCCCGCTGACGTGCGCGCGCTGACGGAAGCCGATTACGACACGTAACGAGAGTGACGCGGTCAACCACGAGAGGAACGGGAGGGGCCGGCATGAACGGGGTGCAGATCCGATTGAAGAGCCGGCCTGTTGGCCTGCCCTCACGTGCCGATTTCGAACGCTCCGATCAGCCGCAGCGCTCACCTGGCAAAGGCGAGGTACTCGTCCGGACGCTCTACATATCGGTAGACCCGGCCCTGCGCCCCCGCATGAACGCCATTTCGGAATATGCCGGCGCTCTGGCCATTGGCGATGTCATTCCGGCGTCCGGCCTGGGGGTCGTAATCGCGTCGCGCGATGATAAATTCCGGTCCGGCGATCATGTTTTCGGCTTCCTCGGCTGGCAAAGCCATGCCGTGCTTCAGGCAAACGAGCTGCGGCATATCGACCCTTCGCGGGCGCCACTTCCCAAATGGCTGAGCCTGCTCGGGCTCTCGTCCTTCACCGCCTATATCGGCATCACCGAGCTGGGCCGGCCCAGGCCCGGCGAAACCGTCGTCGTATCGGCTGCGGCCGGCGGAACCGGGGCCATGGCAGGACAATTCGCCCGGATCGCCGGCGCGCGCGTGGTTGGCATCGCCGGGGGGGGCGAGAAATGCCGCCACGTCGTGGATAATCTGGGTTTCGACCAGTGCATTGATCATCGCGCGCCCGATTTCGAAGCGAGGCTCAGCGCGGCCTGTCCGGACGGTATCGATGTCGACTATGAGAATGTCGGTGGGCGAATACTCGGCACCGTATACGAGCGCATGAATATCGGCGGGCGGGTCATCATCTGCGGCCTTGCCTCCGAATATCACAACGATGGTTGGGCGGCTGGCCCCAGTCTCTGGCCAACGGTCTACAAATCGCTCCGCATCGAGGGATTTCGGGCATCGCGCCATTTCGATCGTGTGCCGGAATTTATCGAACAGGCGCTGCTCTTGGCGGAAGAAGGTCGGCTTACGCATTACGAACAGATCTATCGCGGGCTGGAAAATGCACCCGCAGCATTCATCGACATGCTGCAGGGCCGGCATCTGGGAAAGGCGATGGTGGAACTATGACACCGCGCCGGATCAGCCCCACAATCGCCAGGGATCAACGGATCGGACAACCGCACCCGGCTCCATCAGAGCCGATCGAAAGGAAGAAGCCATGTTGCAAGGGAAGATAGCCGCAGTCACAGGCGGAGCGGATGGCATCGGCCGGCGGATAGCAGAAACGCTGGCGAGCAGCGGCGCCACCGTCGTCATTGCAGACATCGATGTAGATGCGGCAGGAAGAACCGCCGCGGCAATCGAAAGCATGGGCGGACAGGCATCGGCCTTCAAGGTCGATGTCTCCAACCCGGAGGATGTCGGCCAATTGTTCGCGGCCATCGACGAACGGTATGGACGGCTCGACATCATGGTCAACAATGCCGGCATCGTGATCCAGGCCAATGCCGACGATCTGACACTGGATCAATGGAACCGGACCATCGCGGTCAACCTCACGGGGGTGTTCCTGTGCAGCCAGGGCGCCGCCCGGCTCATGAAAAACGGCGGCAGCATCGTCAATATCGCTTCGGTCGGCGGCCATGCGACCTCAGACAGTTTCTCTGCTTATGCCGCCAGCAAATCCGGTGTCCATGGTTTGACCAGGGCGTTGGCGGTCGAATGGGGGCCGCGCAACATCCGCGTCAATTCGGTCAGCCCCGGAAGCGTCGGCACGGCGATGAGCGAGCGGGCGCGGGCGTTCAATCCCGAAGCGGCCGCCAACCGCGACAGCCGCGTACCCCTGCCCCGGCGCGGCAATGTCGATGACATTGCCGAAGCGGTGCTGTTCTTCGCCAGCGACAAGGCCGGCTTCATCACTGGCCGCGATCTCATTATCGACGGCGGCATACTGGCCAAACATCCCGGCTTTGTTTGACAAAGCCTGTTCCGCTCGTTGGCAAGCGGAACTGTCGCACAAAGAAAAAGTGGCCGCAGGCATACCCCTGCGGCCACTTTTGCATGGCAGAGCCACTCTCGCACAAAATTATTCCGACAGGCGCAACGCCCGTGTCGGACAGGCATAGATCGCCATTTCGATCTCCTCCATCCTGTCCTTTGGCACGTCGCCGACCGGAACGACAACCAGACCGGTGTCTTCATCCTGAGAGAAGAAATCAGGCGCATTGGCAACGCACTGCCCCGCGCCGATGCAGATATTCAGGTCACCAATTACCTTCATCGTCAGTCCCTCCCCCAGGTTATGCCTGCGTTTTCCACGTCACCGGCAACCGCTCGACACCGTAAACCAGCGCATCCTTCTTGAACTCGATATCCTGCGGTGCCACCGCCAGTTCCAGGGTCGGCATCAGGTTGGGCAGCGTAGAGAAAACGACATCCATTTCCAGCCGTGCAAGCGGTTGCCCGAGGCACTGATGCACACCGAAACCGAACGCGACGTGCATCGTCCGCTTTTTGCGGATATCGAACCGATCCGGTTCGGGATGGGCGGCAGGGTCCCAGTTCGCTGCGTTAATAAGGCCAATGAGGCCTTCCCCTTCGCGGATAACGCATCCATTGATCTCGACATCTTCGGTGGCGACACGCGACAGGCCATATTGCACGATCGAATGAAAGCGCAGCATTTCCTCGGTCGCGCGGCCGGACAGCGAAGGATCCGCCTTCAAACATTCGAACTGCTCGCGGTCCAGCAGCAGCGACAATGTACCCAGCGAGAGCATGTTCGCGGTCGTTTCATGCCCCGCCACGAGCAGGAACTCGCACAGACGCACCGCCTCCTCGCGCGACAGATGGCCGGGCAGAATCTGATCGTGCAGCAGGCGCGTGACCAGATCATCGCCCGGTTCGCGTTCCTTCTTGGAAATCAGCCGGTCCATGTAGTCCCGCATTTCCGCCGAGGCCGCAAGCGGCACTTCCGGAGGAGCGTTGAATGCCAGCTTCTTGGCCGCCCAATCCTCGAACAATTCGTGTTCGGCATAAGGAACCCCCAGCATCTGCGAAATCACGATCGATGGAATCGGCAGGGCAAAGTCCCGGTAGAAATCGGCGGGCGGACCGCGCTCGATCATATCGGCGACCAACTGTTCCACCGTCTGCTGGATGGATGCGCGTAAGGCGGTCATGCGGGCTGGCGTAAATTCCTTGGCCAGCATCCGGCGCAAACCAGTGTGTTCGGGCGGGTCAAGGCGTGCAATTGTCGGCGCTTCCTTGAGGATCAACTGCGCACGCGTCTCGCTGACATTCGGAAAGCCCGGACGCATCGGATTCACGCTGAACCGGTTGTCGGCCAATATGTTGCGGAAGTCTTCATGGCGCGTGACGATCCAGGCCGTCGCATCGTTCCACAACCGGATTTTCTTCAATGGTTCCTCGCGCCTGATCTCATCAAGCGCCGCTGGCGGCGCCAATGGCGCTCGTTCGAATGGAAAATGGGGACATGCGTCGGTCATCGAACTACTCCTTGAATGTTCCAGTCAGTTGCGATCACGCCAGATAGGGAAAAGTGGCGGACCGGCAGAGCCCGGGAAATGTTCCTGCTGCCGTCATGCAGGTTGCGCCTCAGCGACGGCCAGGCTGTCAGCCTCTTTTCCTTGGGGCAGCATGTCGCCTGACAGCAGACCGGAAGCCTTCCAGAACAGGAAGCTCGACAGCAACGACGGCAGCAGGACTACGATCAGGGCATAGCGCAAGGAATCATCGGCCATGCCAAGATGCACGATGAAGGCATCGCTGATAATGCCCGTAACAAGCGGCCCCAGTCCAAGCCCGACAAGGTTGAAGATGATGGTCATCACCGCCGATGCGAAAGCCCGCATATGGGGACCCACCACAAGCATCGGCACTGCGACAACAGGGGCGAGATAGAATACCACCAGCGCCGACGGCAGGAAGCCGATCACGACCGACCAGAGCGGCGACGCGACAAGATACTGCATCATCGCAAGCGGCATCATGACCAGGATCGCCAGCGCGGGAACCAGAAGCTGCCATTTCATGCCCCGCTGGGCCAGACGATCCGCCAGCCACCCGCCGCCATAGATGCCGACAGCGCCGCCCACCCCGTTCAACAACGCCAGATAGAACGACACCGTCGTCAGCGACTCTCCATGCACGCGCGAATAAAAGGGCGCGTTCCAGAGCATCATCGAATATTGCACGAAAGCATGAACGGCGGCGGCCGCAACAAGATATCGGTAGGTCTTGATCCGCCACAGAGTCAGGAGCGCGCCCATCACATCACCGCGAACCGCTGTGTCCGCACGCGCATCGAACCGACCGCGCGAGGGTTCCTTCATGCACAGCATTGCGATCGGAGCGAGGGCCACCCCGAACCCGCCGATGACCAAAAAGGTCATGCGCCAGCCCAGCGCTTCCGCCATCCTCCCGGCGGCCAGATAGCCCACGATCATGCCGAAAGGCAGGCACAGTGCCCACGCCGCGATCGCGCGCGCGCGCTGATGCGGCGGATAGAGGTCTGCCAAGGTTGCATGAGTGGCAGGCACGCTGCCCGATTCCCCGATGGCGACGCCCATTCTGCACAGCAGAAGCATGGCGAAACCGGAAGCCGCAGCGGTCAGCGAAGTCATGACACTCCAGACAGTCATCGACGCTATGATGACGATCTTGCGGCTGGACCGATCGGCGATGCGCGATATCGGGATCGCCGAAAGGACATAGAGGGCAGCGAAAGCCAGGCCGGTCAGAAGACCAAGCTGGGTATCCGACAGACCAAGCTCCGCCTTGATCGGAACTTGCAGGACAGAGATGATCGTGCGGTCGATATAGTTGAGCACGCCGACAATGAAGAGAAAGCTGATGGTCAGCCGTCGCTGATGAACAGATATATCGAACGGCGCCTTCATCTTCTTCTCCGATTATGATTTATTATTATGTTTTCAGCTTCGGGGGATCCGCCCTGGCGCGGAAAGGTTCCAGTCTTTCAAGGGAAAGCGATTGAACGCCAGATTCCATTCGATGATCTTGAAATCGGCATAGAGACCGGCAAGGTAGAATGGCTCCTTGCGATACCAGTCCCAAACCTCTTCCGCGGTTTCCGCCTCGAAAATCTTGAGCGTGCCGCATTGCGAGCCATCGTCCGCATAGAGCGCGCCGGCAAGCCGGGTCGGCGCATCATTGGCAAAACCAAAAGCGCGGTGGTCGGCGCGCAACTCTTCTCTCAGGTCGCCCGAATTCGGCTTGTCGAAAGCGATGACCGCGAACAGTGGCATGATTGAAACCTTCTTCGATGAACTGGCACGGATGGACGATCAGCGCTTGGAAACCTTGACCGCCGAAGTTCCGATGTCCCAGGTCGTCGGTGTACACCCCTCCTCGCGCAGGACATATTTCAGCACCTTGTCCTGTGGATTCTTCGGCAGGAGCGCGCGGAACTCGATGTAGCGGGGCACGGCATAATACGGGACGCGGTCCAGCATCCAGACGCACAATTCCTCTTCCGACACGGCCATGTCGGGTTTGAGCACCGCCGTCACCTTGACGTCGTCGTCACCCATGCCGGAGGGCACTGCATGTACGGCAACTTCCTGGATGGCGGGATGCGCCTTGATCGCCACCTCCATCTCGAAGCTGGAGATATTCTCGCCGCGCCGCTTGAGATAATCCTTCTTGCGATCGACGAAGTAGAAAAAACCCTCGTCGTCAAATTTCCCGAGATCGCCTGTGTGGAACCACTGATTGCGCATCGCAGCCGCGGTCGCCTCCGGCCTGCGCCAATAGCCCTGGAACATGATGTTGGGCTTGTTGGGGCGCACGATCACTTCGCCCGGCTGGCCTGGAGGCACCTCCCGGTCATTGTCGTCGACGATCCGCACGTCGAAATCGGAATACCGCTTGCCCGAAGAACCGGGGGCAGCATAGGCACCGCCGGGCAGCCAGGTCACGACCGCAGCCTCGGTCATGCCATAGTCATTCGACCCTACATTGCGTGAGCCGAAGCGATCGCGCCATGCCTGCTTGACCGGGTCGGAAAAAGGCACCCCGCGGACAGTATGGACCTGGCCGTAGCAGCGTTTCGCCGCATCGTTGTCCGCCGCATCGGCGAGCATCGTGGCCATCGACCCGACCAAAGACACGATCGTGGCACCGGACCGCTCGACGTCGGGCCAGAAATTGGACACCGAAAATCGCGATGCAATGGCGATGCGCCCACCGCTGATGACGGTGGCGGTTACGCCCGTGGCCAGCGCGTTGTTATGAAACAGCGGAAGCGGAGTGTAGGTGATGTCCTCTGCCGTAGCGGGATTGGCTGCGAGCCGCGCGCGCGCAAGATTGCAAAAATAGTTGTAGCTCTGGATGCTGCCCTTGGACGGCCCGGTCGTGCCCGAAGTATAGATGATGCAAGCAATGTCGTCGGGCCGGGGGGCAAAGGCAATTGGCGTGTCGTCGCTGCCGCGGTGGTCGTCCAGCGGCATGATGTCCAGGCGGCTGGACGGCGGCGGCCCCTCCAGCCCGCGGCACAACACGGTCTTCGTCGCCGCCAGTCTGTCTTCAAGGGCAATGATCCGGTCGAGATAGTCCCGTTCGCAGATGACGATCGGCGCGGCGGCATCGTCGATCTGATGACGCAGAAATTCACCGCGCAGGGCCGTGTTGAGCGGAACGCTGATCGCGCCCAGCTTGTTGATCGCGAACCAGCTCGTCATCGCATCGATATTGTTGTCGAGGATGGTCGCTACCGTGACGCCGTAGCCGACCCCCAGCGCCTCAAGGCCATGGGCAAACCGTGTCGCAAGCCGATCGAAGTCCCGGTAACTGAGCAGCTTTCCATCCATGTCCAGGAATATCCGGTCCGGCGCCACATCGAGCACACGCCGGAATGCCGCGACGATCGTGTCCTGTTCGTCCCAATGCCATTCATTGCCGCGGTTGTAGGTCTGGGCTGCTTCGGTCACGCCAGGCTTTTCCTCTACTTCGATCATTGCTCATCCCATCGGAGACTTTGTATCACGGGCCTTTGCGGCCTCTATTCGGCTGGTCCGGCCGGAGCGGGCCGGCATTTGACCATCCGCGTCGGCTCGTAGACATAGACAGTCAGGCCATCCTGATTGACGATGTTCACCCGCGTCTTGAGAATGCCGCGGCTCGGGTCGCTCCGGCTCAGTCGCGCTTCGACCACCTCGCATTCGGCATGAATGGTGTCGCCCTCGAATACCGGGGACTTCACATCCAGTTCGAGGTGCAACATGGCGAGGCCGGTGTATTGCAGGGTCGCCTGCGCAATCAGGGCTTCGCTGAAACAATAGCACAACGCCATCGGCGCGAAGCGGCGGCCAAAGACCGATTTTTCGCGGATGGCTTCATGATCGATGAAGTAAACTTCGGTCAGTCCGGTGCAATTGATGAAATTGACGATGTCGGCGCCCGTCACCGTCCGCCCGATCGTGCGATAGCGGCGGCCGACCGGCATATCTTCGAAATATTGACCGACCCCGACCAGTTCCATGGGCGTTTCCGTCACGGCATACTCCTTGCGAAACGTACGCCCGAGCCACCCCCGGATACGCGCGCACCCGTGATGATGCCGCAGATCATTAAAGTGTCCACTGCACATGCTTGGGCTGCAGATATTCCGCGATGCCATCATCGCCCCATTCGGTACCAACGCCGCTCATCTTCCAGCCGCTGAGGATGGAATCGACGCGAAATGCGCCGCCGCCATTGATGGAGACGGTCCCGGCCTCAAGCCGCGCCGCCACATCGCGGGCCAGGTCGAGCGGTCCGAACACACTTGCCGCCAGGCCGAATGCGGAATCGTTGGCTATCGCGACGGCATGGTCGACATCGCGGTAGGGCATGGCAACTGCGACGGGTCCGAAAAGCTCGCTGCGGCAAATCTCGGCGTCGTTGTCCAACCCGCCCAGCAGCGCACCGTTCATGAACCATCCCTTCTCGCGGTCAGGCCGGCCACCACCGGCCAATAGCGATCCGCCTGCGGCCCGCGCCCGTTCGACAAACCCTTCGACCCGCGCACGGTGGGATTCGCGGATCAAAGGACCTGACGTGGTTGCCGCATCGAGCGGATCGCCCACGATGATATTCTTGAACGCCTCCCGCGCCGCATCGACGAAATCGTCGAACATCGCCTGGGGAACAAGCAGCCGTGTCGGCGACTGGCACCCCTGCCCGGCATTGCGCAAATAGCGACCGTGCAGCGGCATGGATACTTTGGACAGATCGGCACCGGGCAGAACGATTCCGGGCGACTTGCCGCCCAGTTCAAGGACAACATCCTTGAGGCCGTCGGCCGCCTGCGACATCACCTTCCGTCCAACTTCGACCGATCCCGTCATGCTGATCTTGGCGGCCAGCCGGTGCAGGGTCAGCGCCCGCGCCGCCTCCGGGCCGCCGACAAGGATATTGAGAACGCCCGGCGGCACGCCGGCCGCCTGGGCAATCTCGGCAAACAGCAGCGCAGTGACCGGCGTCAACGAACTGGGCATGAACACCGCAGTGCACCCCGCCGCCATCGCGGCGCAGGCCTTCGACACGATATACAGCAGCGGATTGTTATAGGCGCCGATCCCCACAGCCACGCCGGCCGGCTCGAAGCGGATCATGCTTTCACTGCGTGGTGCACGCTCGTCGATACCAAGGAACCGGGTGCGATCCACGGTGACGCGGCCGGCAAAGTAGCGCAGCATGTCGATCGGACCGTCGATCTGGAGGAATTTCCCGATTGAAACGGGAGTTCCGGTTTCCGCCACGAGCGACGCTGCAAACTCCGCCGAGCGCTCCGTAAGCAAATCGGCCATGCGCTCCAGAACCTGCGCACGAAACGCCGCATCGCGCCAGACACCCGACGAAAAGGCCGCGGAGGCAGACCGCATCGCCAGGTCGATCTGCCCTTCCGAAGCCTGGGCTATCGTCGCGATACGCTCCTCGGTCGCCGGATTTTCAACAACCAGAGGGGCACCCTCGCCCGTGACATGGACACCGTTGATGTACAGCTTCAGGTCAGAGCGCACCGATTGGCCAGCCTGCTCTGCATCCTCGACCGGGCGAACGGACAAACTCATGTCACTTCCTCTCTTGGGCACTCAGATCTTATCGTCCGCGGAAACCGGAGCGACGCCATTTTAGGCCCGGATCTCCTGACCTGAAGCCCGGCTTCGCAGCGCCCCCGCCCGCACGCAACCCTACCGCCGCCTACATTCGACTGTCTGGTCGGTCTATTTGTGGCCAGAAAGCGAATTAGAGTCAAGACGCCCCGTTGAGAAGTTTGTCCTGAATGATCATTTTGGGCTCCGTAATTAATTGCAATCCGACTGGACGGCTGTCTTTTTATGCAATAGCTGGACGGGATAGATTCCCCCAAAAATGCCGAATCGAAAAATCATGGAGAAATTTGCAGGCAAGGTTGCCTTCATCACGGGCGGAGCCTCAGGCATCGGCCTGGCGATCGCCCATGCCCTGACCATGAGAGGAATGCATGTCGCCCTTGCCGACATCAACGAAGCTGCGCTGCATGATGCCGCTGCCGAGTTGCGCGCAAACAGAACTACCGTTCTTCCGCTGATCCTCGACGTGCAGGATGCAGGTGCTTGGGAGCGGGCAATTGACGAAGCCGAAACCCGGCTTGGGCCAATTTTCCTCTTGTGCAACAATGCCGGCGTCGGCCTCGCCGCGGCTCCCTGCGAAGAGGTGGGCCTGACCGAGTGGAACTGGCTTCTGGGCATCAATCTTGGCGGCGTGTTCCTGGGCGTACGGACCGTTGCCGGACGCATGAAGGCTCGCGGGCAAGGCCACATTATCAACACGTCCTCGATACTTGGCCTGTTCCCCAAGGCGAATCACGCACCCTATATCGCAGCGAAGTTTGCCGTTGTCGGATTTACCGAAGCCTTGCGCGCAGAATTGGCACCCTATTGCGTCGGCGTGACGGTGCTGCTTCCGGGGCTGGTCCGGACCGCGCAGAGCGCAAATGCCCGCGCGCCTCACCATGCGGCAAGTCCCGCCCCCGCCCTGCCCCCGGCCGTGGCCAAACCACCGGGTATCGAGCCGGATGCGGTTGGCGACATCATAGTCGATGCCATCCTGGAAAACCGGCTCTACGCCATCACCCATCCAGAATATCTGCCCGTGGTGGAAAACCGCATGGAACGGTTGATTGCAGCGTTCCGGTCTTCGCCCGCGCCAGCAACCGCCGAAGAAATAATGTTCCTCGGCCACGACAGCTTGAACCTATCATGACGGGACAGATGATGCCGTTCGAATTCAAAGACAGGGTTGCGGTGATCACCGGCGGCGCCGGCGGTATCGGCAAGGCAATGGCCGAACGGTTTGCGCGAGCGGGCATGAAACTTCTGCTGTCGGATGTCGACCAGGACCTGCTGATGCAAACAGCCGAAACGTTGCGAGAGAGCGGAACGGATGTTGCAACGCTCGCTGTCGATGTTTCGCAGCCCGAGGCTGTCCAGGCCTTGGCGGATCTTGCCTTTGCGCACTTCGGCGGCGTGCACCTGTTGTGCAACAATGCGGGCGTCGTCCCGGGTGGTCGCCACCGGCCGGTTTGGGAGTATCCGGCAGAAGACTGGACCTGGGCGATGGACGTCAACCTCATCGGTGTCGTGAACGGATTGCGCGCCTTTGTCCCGCGTATGCTTACGCAGGACGCCCGATCGCATATCGTCAACACCGCCTCCATTGCTGGCCTGATCAGCGGATCGAGGGCGCCACTTTACAGCGTGTCCAAGCACGCCATGGTCCGGGCAACGGAAGCGCTGTACAGCGGCCTGCAAGACCGGAATGCCAACATCGGCGTTACGCTTCTGTGCCCCGGCCTGGTCGGCACGCGGATCTACGAATCCGAGCGCAGTCGCCCGGCATCGCTGGCTACGGCCACGACGCCGGAGGGAGGTGCGCCGCCGTCCGGAAACGGAACTGTCCTCGATGTCGACACAGTCGCGGAAATGACATTCAACGCGGTATGCGAAAATCAATTCTACCTGCTCACCACGCCGCATTTCGACGAGCACATCAGGGAACGCATGAGCGCAATTCTCGAGCGGCGAAACCCGGTATTCCCTTGACCCCAGCCGTTGATCGTCAGGCCTTGATCGTGTGCGTCTGCGCCAGGAATGGCAGGATGGCATCGGCGAAGGCATCGTTCCGGTCACCGGCAACCATGTGTCCTGCTCCCGCGACCTCGACGATGGCCAGTTGCGGCACCCGTAACGCCATCTCCTCCATGCCGGCTTCATCAACGACATCGCTCTGGGCACCGCGGACCAGCAGCGTCGGTATTCTTACCCCTTCGGCAACAGCCAGCAGCGCGGTGGAATAATCGGGCGGCTCGGGCGTAGGCCGGTTTGCGATCACCGCTGGGTCCCAATGCCAGTGGAGCCTTCCATCTGCGCGCAGGCGCAAATTCTTGCGCAGGCCACTGCTGTCCGAAGGACGCGGCCGGCCTGGATTGTAGGCGGCGACGGCAGCCGCGGCTTCCTCGAGAGTCGCAAAACCTTCCGGATTAGCCGTCATGAAGCGAATGATTTTCTGCGCGCCTGCCGGATTGGGGCGCAAAGCGATGTCTACCATGACAAGCGCGGTCGCCCGGCTGCCGGTTCCGACTGCATAGAAGCTCGTCATGCCGCCCATGGAAGCACCCACGAGCGCAGCCGGCTGGTCCAGCGTCGCCAGCACGGCGCGAAGGTCATCCGACAGGGCAGGAAGGCCATAGTCGCCGTCTGGCGCCCAGTCGCTATCCCCATGCCCCCGTGAATCATAAGCGATCACGCGATAACCGGCATCGACAAGACGACGCATCGTGCCGCGCCACGAATGCCGGGTCTGACCGCCGCCATGGAGCAGAACGACCGGTGGACGATCTTCGCCGCCCTCACAGTCGGCAACCAGCATCAAGCCGCCCGAACCGCGAATTTGCATTGTCTCCATCGTCATCTGCCCTTGCCATGTCGACGATTTACCATCGCGAACGTCGTCCGCGCGCATTGCCATCAAAACCATGACGGCAGACTTTTAACCCGGCTGCGCTATCGATGCACCGGTCTTGTAGCCCGATTGCGAATACATGCCCTCGCTGGTCGCGTGCTCAACGCCGCGCCCGTATGATCACCGGCATTTTACTACGCCGCCCGGTCAGTCGATATATTCAACAGCCCCCACCGTCAAACGCAAAGGCTCAAGCGATCAGCGCTTCCACGCTGTGGAAACCGCCGCCGGTGCCCTCGCGATAAGGAGTTGACGCTCACGCAAGCAATGTTATGTATTATAGACCGACTGGCCGGTCGGATTAAAATCAGGGACTGTGAACAGGCGGATGACTAACGACACCACGACGACTACAGATTCTCCGCTGATCGACACTGAACGGGTTTCCCTTGATGAACATGGTCGGGAAGCCGCAATCCTATGGCTCAACCGCCCCGAAGCGCTCAATGCCATTTGCTGGGAAGCGATGCGTGAACTAGCCGCCTCGCTGGCCGCAGCAGAGCAGGACCATGCCGTTCGCGTGATATTCATCGCCGGCCGGGGCCGAGCTTTCAGTGCAGGCGGCGACATCAAGGCCTACAAGAAGTTGCAGGCGGACGGCGCGGCGTTCACCGCCTTTGTCGATGACTATTGCCGCCTGACCGAGAGCATCGACCACATGACCAAGCCCGTCATAGCGCTGGTCAACGGCCTGTGCGCTGCCGGCGGACTGGAACTTCTGCTGGCATGTGACTTCGCATGGGCGGCAGAATCGGCCAGGATCGGCGACATGCACGTCAACTTCGCCCAGGTAGGCGGGTCTGGCGCCATGGCCCGGTTGCCCCGCTTGATCGGGCAGGCGCGATCGCTTGAACTGGTCATGTCCGGCGAGATGCTGGACTCCCGCCTCGCCCTGGAATGGGGCATCGTCAATCGGGTGGTACCCGATGACAGGCTGCTTGAAGAGGGGCTGCGGTTCGCGCGCGCATTGGCGGCCAAAAGCCCCAACGCCGTGAAATTCGTGAAACAATCCATTCGTCGCGGCATGGATCTGGATCTGCCCGGCGCGCTGAAGCTGGAGCGCGACCAGTGCCTGCGCTATTGCCTCACCTTACCTGACTCGATGGAGGGGATAAACGCCTTCATCGAGAAGCGCTCCCCCGTTTACGGCAACGGTCAATGAGCGCTCGCGGACGCCCGTCTTTTCTGGGCCGGACGGCAATCACCGGCGTCGGCTATACCCCGCTCAGCCGCGATTCCGGGATGAGCGTTCATGCTCTCGCCGTAACGGCATGTCGGGCGGCGCTGGACGATTGCGGGCTGAAACCCACCGATATCGACGGCATCGTCACTTACAGCCTGCTGAACGATTCCGTCTACGGACAGGCCGTCGCCGCTGGCCTGGGCAGTTCCGACCTTACCTATGCGGTCGATCTCAGCCTTGGCGGCCAAGCGCCCTGCGCCGCCGTAACCATGGCCGCCATGGCCGTGGATTCAGGCATGGCACGCAATGTCCTCGTTTTTCGCGCGTTGAACGGGCGCAGCGGCAAGCGCATCGGCTCGACTGCCTATGAATCGCTGACATCGGAATTTCGCTATCCGATCGGCTTCAATGCCTATCCCCAATACATCGCGATCTGGGCCAGGCGCTTCATGATCGAAACGGGGTTCAGCTACGAAGACCTCGCTCACGTCGTGTCGATTCAGCGCGAATATGCCGCGCTCAACGAGAGGGCGATGCAGCGCACCCCCCTCTCCGTCGAAGACTATCTGGCAACGCCTTTCATCGTCGATCCCTTCCGCAGGGCCGACTGCACGATCGAGGTAGATGGCGCCTGCGCGCTGGTTGTCACATCGCTCGACGAGGCATGGTCGCACCAGCAGAAGCCCGCAGTCATCAACGGCGCGGCCTGGACAACGCCGAAGGGATCGGGACTGGATCATGCCGATCTGTTCAGCTGGCCCGACTGGTCCAAGAATTGCCACCACTACCTTCGGGATCGCCTGTGGACTTCGGCCAGGGCCAGCCCCAGCGACATCGATTTCGCTGAAATCTACGATTGTTTCAGCATGGTCGTGCCCATGACGCTGGAAGGCCATGGGATCTGCCCCACTGGCGGGGCCGGCGAGTTCATTTCCAGCGGCGAAACACGCCTTGGCGGTTCGCTCCCGGTCAACACCCATGGCGGGCTCCTGTGCGAAGGTTATCTGCACGGCATGAATACTGTCACCGAGGCCGTCCTGCAGATTCAGGGGCGTGGCGGAGCGCGACAAGTGAAGAAGAACGACTGCTGCCTGGTGACATCCGCCGCGATGATGGACGGATCGGCGCTGGTGCTGACGAAGGATGATCGGTCATGACCGCCACGGACGTCTGCGAAACCGGCATCCAGCCCACGCTCGATACGGCATGGTGGTGGGAAGCGCTCGAACGGGGCGAATTGCAGGTCCCCACCTGCAAGACCTGCACAAAGCGGTTTTTCCCGCCCCAACCCTTCTGCTGCCACTGCGGCTCTAAGGACTGGTATGGCGCGCCAAATCGCGGCACCGGAACCGTCTATTCCTGGGTCGTAATCCACCGCGCATTCGCCCCGGATTATGCCGACAAGGTACCCTATGCGATCGTCGCCGTCGATCTCGACGAAGGCTGCCGCATGATTGGCCGCTATCTGGGCGATCATCAGTCGCTCCAGGATGGGCTGGCAGTGCGATTCAGGATGTTCCGGGAAAACAACAACGCACTGCTGGGCTTCGAGGCGTGCAGCACCTGATTTGGCGCCTGCCCTGAAGAACATATCTGGCGCGAACAGTCCCGATTCAGGTAATGTCGATCCAGAGGCTGCGGACCTGCGTGAACTCTTCGATCGAGGCGTGTCCCAGCGAACGCCCGATCCCGGAAATCTTCATGCCACCGTATGAAACGCAGGCGTCACACTGCAGGTAGGTGTTCACCCAGACGGTGCCGGTTCGAATGGTGCGCATCGCCCGATGGGCACGCCCCAGATCACGCGTCCAGACCCCCGCCGCGAGTGCATAGTCGCTGTCGTTTGCAGTTTCGAATGCCTGCTCCTCGGTGTCGAAGGGAATGACGCTGGCAATAGGCCCAAAGATTTCCTCGCGGGCAATCTTCATGTCATTGGAGACATTGGCAAAAATGGTTGGCTGGTGAAAATAGCCGCCGTTCCCGATGCGCTCTCCCCCAGCCACCAGTTGCGCGCCGTCGGCCTTGCCGATGCCGACATAGCTGCTCACACGGTCAAGCTGCTGCCGGGATATCAGCGGCCCCATGGTAGTAGCTTTATCGAATGCCGAGCCGACCTGCAGGGCCGATGCGAGATCCTTGAGTCGGTCGATCACCTCATCATAGATCGCGCGCTGCACCATGATCCGGGATCCTGCCACGCAGATCTGGCCGGAATGCGCAAAAATGGCGGCTGCCGCCGTTCCGACGGCCTTGTCCAGATCGGCATCGGCAAAAATGACCTGCGGGCTCTTGCCGCCTAATTCCAGCGAAACGCGCTTGAGCGTTGCAGCTGCCCCGGCCTGGATGATCCGCCCCGTCTCCACCGATCCGGTAAAACTGATTGCATCGATCTGCTGATGCGCGACGATTGCTGCCCCGGCCGTCGTCCCAAACCCTTGCACAACGTTCACCACACCGTCGGGAATTCCCGCCTCGCGGCACAGCCGCGCAAAAAACAGCGCTGTGAGCGGGGTCTGTTCAGCAGGTTTGAACACCACCGAATTGCCACATGCGAGCGGAGGGAGGATGCCCAAGGGAACGCACGAAGGCCCGTTCCAGGGGAAGATGACACCGCAGACGCCAATTGGCTCGCGCGTCTCCATGACCACCAGTTCAGAGCGCACAGCCGGCATACCGCCCTGAATCTTGGTCGGCCAGCCAGCATAATAGTTGGTTATGTCGGTAGCGTATTGGATCGAAAATTCGGAGTGCCCGCCAGTGACGCCGCCTTCCAGCGCATCCAGGTCTTTTAGTATGGCGCGGTTTTCCACGATCAGCTGGGCCAGGCGGCGCAGGACACGTTCCTTTTCGTGCGGCGGAACATCGCGCCAGCGGCCGTCCTCGAACGCGCGGCGCGCAGCCCGGGCCGCCAGGTCCACATCGGCCGCTCCGCCGGCGGCGACCCGTACAAAGGCAGCGCCGGAACTAGGATCGTGCACCACCATGTCGCCGGCGTCGACGGAATCCATATCCTGACCGTCGATGAAATGGCCCAGCCTGCCATTCAGGAATATGCGTGTTTCCGGGGAAAGCGGGTAGTTCTCAAGCACCTCGAAATTCACATCATCGCGCCGGTCCATCGCCGCTTCCTCTCATATTGTTATGACGGAACACGCGGCCATGGGTGGCCATGCTCCCCTGATTGTGACGGCCAGAGGGTGCCCCCCTACTGCGCCTTGGCGTGCGCCTTCAGTGCCGCTGACTCTGCCCAGGGACGCTGATCACCCCGCTTCGAACGTTGCGCCCAGTCGATCACGAATGCCTTGAGCGCCTGAGCATCGGATACACTGATGACATCGGAGAAGTTGGCCATTCCGTTCGCCTCGAACAGCCCGCCGCGGACGACATCGTCAAAATGTTCGAGCGTGCCCTCGTTCATTCGCCGAAGATCGGGCATCACGCTGCGTTCGCCAACGGTGCCATGGCACATCGCGCAGTTGACCTGATAGAGTTCGGCTCCCTTGCGGACCAGCGATGCCGGTTGTGCGGCAGTGGACTGAATGAAGGGCATCAGCGGAACCCGCTCCGCCACCCTGACCGCACCGCCATCGAGCTTCAGGACAAGCAACCTTGCAGCATTGTCGTAGGGCGCCGGGGCGTCGGGCGCGTCGACCACGGTCTTCACGCCGTTCCATCCCGCGGCAACCGCGATATACTGCACGCCGTCGATCTCATAGGAGACGGGAGGAGCAACGATCCCAGTGCCGACATGGATGTCCTTGAGCAATTTGCCCTTGTCGGCGGAATAGACTTTCAGGTGCCCGTCTTCGGTTCCCTCTACCACAAGGTTGCCCGCGGTGGTCAGAACACCGCCATTCATGATGCCTGACAGCCGGACCGTCCAGGCAGGCTTCTGCGCGACTGGATCCCAAGCGATCAGCTGGCCATAGGGCCGGAAATTCTTGTATTTGGGATCAAGCTTTCCGACATCCATTCCCTGGGTAAACCAGGTCGGCTTGTCCGAATTCCAGATAAAGCCCTCTTCGCGGGCGGGAATATAGACGAGACCAGTCATGGGGTTGAAGGCCATGGGATGCCAGTTGTGGCCTCCCAGGGAGGACGGGAACGTCACCTTGGTTTCCTGCCGGTAGTCCCCCATCCCGGTAAGAATGGGACGGCCGGTCTTCATATCGATACCGGAGGCCCAGTTCACCTGGACATAGCTCTTGGCCTTCAGAAGCTCCCCTGTTTCCCGGTCCAGGACATAGAAGAAACCGTTCTTCGGCGCCTGCATGATGACCTTGCGGTCCCGACCGTTAATCTTGATATCTGCCAAGACCATATTCTGGGTTGCCGTATAGTCCCAGCTGTCTCCCGGTGTAGTCTGGTAATGCCACACCCGTTTACCCGTGTCGGGGTTCACCGCGATGATCGACGACAGGTAAAGTCCATCGCCTCCCGCAGGGTTGTACTTGCCGAAGGGGCCGGCGTTGCCGGTGCCCGCGTAGAGTAGATTCAGCTTTGGGTCGTAGGCAAAGCTGTCCCACGGGTTCCCGCCGCCACCAACCGACCAGTCGCGGTTCGGATTCCATGTCTTTGCCGCAGCGGCGACATCGGACGTCTCGTATCCCTTCTTCGGATCACCGGGAACGACATAGAAACGCCAAGCCATCTTGCCGGTTTCAGCGTCATAGGCGGAGAAGAATCCGCGCATCCCGAAATCCGCGCCGGCGTTGCCGATGATGACCTTGCCTTTGACTACACGCGGTGCGCCGGTGATCGTGTAGTAGGGTTTGGAATCGGTGGTGTTGGCCTCCCACACCTTCCTTCCGGTGTGCGCGTCGATAGCGATCAGGCGCCCATCCAGCGCGCCCACAAAAACCTTGCCCTTCCACACAGCAACGCCGCGGTTGACCGGTTTGCAGCATCCATTCCTGAGCCAGCCGCCGCTCACCTCAGGATTGAACATCCACAACCGTTTCCCGGATCGGGCATCGAATGCGAAAACGCGGCCCCAGGTCGAGCTGATGTAGAGAACCCCGTCGACAATCACAGGGGTGGCCTCGATCCCGAAGCGCGGACTTTCCAGATCGGCCTCCCACGCCAAGCCAAGACTGCCGACATTGCTGTCGTTTATCTTGTCCAGAGGCGAAAAGTGCTGTTCGGCATAAGTGCCGCCGGTGGTCCACCAGGCACCGGCATCGCGTTCCACACTGGCGATCTGTGCGGCATCGATGTCATCGATCGACACCGGAGAATGGCAGGATGCAAGCGCGCCGATCGCTGCCGCCAGCATGACTGAACGCAGAGTGCGCATCGCGGAACCGCTGCGGCTGACGAACTCCAACACGCTTTTCTCCCTGGAAAGGCTCGCTGAACAGCGGCCTGCAGATGGCACAAATGGTCGATAGCGAAGCAGCGCGTCAGGCCGGTTCCGCAATGCTGGCCTGACGCTGCTCGTACGCGCTTACTGATCCCCGAATTTGTAGGTTGCGGAGGCCCCAAAAGTGCGGGGCGTGCGCGGATTTGCGAACTTCCACAGCGAACCGCCCTGAGGCGTCGGTGCGACCGAATATGTATGGCTGAATGCGCCCTCGTTGGTGAGGTTGCTTCCAAACACCGCAAAGCTGAGCCGATCGCCGTGATTGTAGGTCAGCGATGCGCTAAGCAACCCGAACGAATTGATGTGAGTTCCAGAAGCATCGTTGATGGTCCCGGCATAGTTCGACACCCAGCTATAGCCAGCGCGGAGCGCAATATCTCCGCTCGCGACGGGAACGGTGTAGGTCGATTGCAACGCCCACGTTACTGATGGTGCGCGCCGCAAGGGCACATGGCTGAAGTCCTGCTTCACGCCGATGCCCAGCAGATCGGTGAAGAAGGAGTTGTAACGCGCATTCAGCAGCCCGAGATTGCCGGTAACAGTCCACTTCGACGTAATGTTGGCCCCCAGTTCGGCCTCTATACCGTCGATGGTAGCCTTGCCGACATTGAGCACCGCAGTCTGCTGTCCGCCGCTACCGCAACCTGCGCAAGGAATGTTCGATTCGATCTGCATGTCCTTGTAGATCATGTGGAACGCAGCAAAATTCAGACGCAGCTTGCCATCAAGCCATTTGGACTTGAGCCCGGCTTCGAAGTTCTGGAGATGCTCGGGGGATTCGCCCGCCTGCAACACGGCAAGCGAGGTCGCACGGGCCGAGAAACCGCCACTGCGGAAACCCGTCGAAGCCGTCAGATACCCCATGAGATCGCTGTTGGCTTCATAACGCACGCCGGCGCGCCAGATGACATCGCTATCCTGGCGCGACCCGAACCCGTTGAGCGCCGGCTTGTCGATGGATTTTTTCTCCTCGATGTAACGGAGGCCACCGGTGAAGACGAACTTTTCGGCAACCCGAAGGTCGCCCTCGCCGTAGACGGAAAATGACTTCGACTTTCCAGAGAATACGTCGAGATAGTTCGACAGTTCGTAGAGCTGTTCGTCATGGGAATTCGAATTCCAGAAATACAGCCCACCCTGCCAGTTTATCATGGGAGTATTATAGGAAACGCGAATTTCATGACTTTTCTGCTCGTAGGTGCCGCTCCGATTGATAGAGAAGAAGCTGATAGGGGATCCATCAGAGTCAATCGCCAGATAGTCATTCGATTTCAGATATCCAAACAGATAGGTCAGGCGGAAATCCTTAGCGAAATCCCAGTTGACCTCGCCGACGACGAAATCTTCATCGTAACGCAGTTCGCTCTTGCGGTTACCCAGCGTGGTGAAAGGATCTCCATCCTGGGTCCTTCCCGGCGCGCTCGCGCATTGGGCAAAGGCCGAGCAAAGGAGGTCCCCGCCAGCGCCAGCAACATTGCGGTCCGAAATGTTGAGAATGGGCGCCAGCGAACCGGCTATGACCTTGCGATCATAGCCCAGTTTGGCGGAAAAGCCTTCCATCGGATTCCACATGAGGGCAACGCCATAGTCCTGCTCAGTGCGCCCGCCTTCCTTTATCTTGAGCGTCTTGTTCGGAAAATAGCCCCCATGGTCGAGGCGCGCGGCGGTCAGCTTGACCGCCCATTGATCTCCTCCGACGTTGACGTAACCCTCGAAATTGTTGGTGTCGTAATTGCCCCCGGTTGCACGCACGGTGCCAAAGGTCTTGCCGAGGGTGGGCTGTTTCCGGGTTATGTTGATGATGCCGCCCACCGCGTTCTTGCCGAACAGGGTGCCCTGCGGGCCGCGCAGGACTTCGACGCGTTCGACATCCAGCAGGCTCATGGTCTGGCCCGTGCCAGAACCCCGAACAACGCCGTCAACCATCACCAGAACAGTGGGATCGAACGTCTTTTCGACATCCTGATAGCTGATTCCACGGATGGAAAACGCCCCGCCCGCCGGCGTGCCCGCCTCGATATTGTCAAGGACCACGTTTGGCGCGAACTGAGCAAGCTGGGTTGTGTCCGAAAGGTGGGCCTGCTCGATCATCGCCCCGGACACGGCGCTCACCGCCACCGGCACGGTCTGAATGCTTTCTGCGCGGCGCCGGGCGGTCACGATGATGTCACCGGACGCATTGCCTGGTTCGCTGACGGATGCCTGCTCCGCGTCGGCAGCGAGTGCCGGCGATGCCACGACCAAACTGCCCGCGATAGCCCAAGCCAAGCTCGGACAGCTGACAAATATCTTATTCGCCATTTTAACAAACCTCCCCTGCAGCGCCAAAATCCGACTGTCCGGATGACGCCAAATACCCAACCACTACCCCGGACCAGACGCCATCAAAGGGCGTCGCTTTATAATTAAAGACCCGCCTGAGCGGTCGATAATTTATAGGCACGCATTTCCCTCTGGCGCAAGGGTAAAAAATTCAGCACGAACACACCGGCGAAAAGCGCCGATTACCGCCCTTCTGCCACCCGCACGAAGATCACGGTGCCGTAATGGCTTGCCTGCAGCGCGAAAGTACGATAACCAACCGCCTAGTCGGGTTATCAAAATAACCGACCAGAATATGGCTTCTGGAAGAGGAGAACCGAAATGCAGCACGCGGACGCAATGCGCGAGGTGAGGCGGGGCCTGGGCCGTCGATTGGTTGAGCACCGCCGCCAGGGCACGACCGATGTGTCCGAAGGTGTCATGCACAATGATGCGTCGGTTTATACCGACCCGGCTCGGTTCGAGGCGGAGATGACCAAAATGTTCCGCGGCATGCCTGTGGTGGCCTGTCTCTCTACTGACCTGCCCTCGCCTGGCAGTTTCCGGTTATTCGATGATGTGGGCGTTCCGATTCTGGTGGTGCGCGGTCTGGACAACGAGGTTCGGGCCTTCCTCAATGTCTGCCGCCACCGCGGTGCGCGCCTGGTCCGCGAAAGCAAGGGATGCAAGAAGCGCTTTACCTGCCGGTTTCATGGCTGGACGTTCGGAGCCAATGGCCGTGCCGGAAACCTGCCGCAGGAGGAACACTTTTGCGGCGAGGCCGATCCATACAAGGATCTGATCGCCTGCCCGGCGGCCGAACGGCACGGCCTCGTCTTCGTACAGGCCACGCCGGGATCGGTAATGGACATCGATGCCCATCTCGGAACATTTGGAGCCGAACTCGCAAAGCTCGACCTGCAGGAACACAAGCGGGTGTGCGAACAGGATATGAGTGCAACTTCCAACTGGAAGTATGCTTTCGATACCTATTTCGAAAACTATCACTTTGCCTCGCTGCATCGCGAGTCGCTGGGGCCTCTCTTCGGCAACACGTTGATGCTTTACGATACGTGGGGTCCGCATCACAGGGTGGTCTATCCGCCGCACAATGTGGAGCAGTGGGAGGACAGCGAAACCCTGGCGGCTTCCTACTTTGTTTTTCCCAATACGGTGATCTACTGCGGGGCGCTGTCGCCGGACAAGATGTTCGTGAACCTGATGCGGATGTTCCCGAGCGATGTCGGCAATCTCGTGACCCATGTCGAAACGTTCGGGCCGGCCGCAGTGGCAGACGATCCGGACTATCGGACCGAAGCCGAGCAATCGCTGGAGAGCATCGTCCGGCTTGTCCAGGACGAAGACTATGACGTCACTGCGGAAAGCTGGGCCAACTTCTTGTCGTTGCCCGAAGGAACAACGGTCATTTATGGCCGGAACGAACTTGCCCTGCAACATTCGCACCAGTGGTTTGCGAAGGCGGCGGGTTATGCGCCGCCGGAAGTTGTGAAGGCAAAGGAGGCTGCGGAGCCGGTCTCGGCCTGATGGGCGGCCCGGACGGCGTGACCTGCCACGGGACTTTCATACTGCCCTGTTCGAGCTGCGGCGGTTGTGATTATGCCTTTCGGCGTCTTGTTTGCAATGGGGTCAGGCATGCCTGACCTCATTGCAGAAGAGTAGCCGTCCGGGGTCTGGCATCCAACGAGGAGTAAGGACGGCAGGTGTTTTAAGCCTCCGCCCATTCCCGGATCACGGCGCGGGCTTGGTCGGGGCGATGGAGCAAACGACTCGTTCAACAGCTTGCCCCATACTCACGGCGTCCGCACGTATCCCACATCCCGAACCCGCGGTTCGCGGTTTGCGTGACCGCTTTTGTCCATGTTTTGGAAAAGGTTGCGGGCCTCTCCTCGGACCGAGATATCGACCGTGGGCAGATCCAGCAGGCCGCCATAATAACGCACGGCGGTCTCAAACGTTCGCCCGCCTGCTTTTGCCGCCGCCGTCCGGGAACAAGCGATCCGCAGGCGAATATGTCCGGGTAGCCCATAGCGGGCTCCCGAGGCACCTGGGAAGGGGACTCCGGGCTGATCGACCCCGGTCAGGTTCACGGCCTGGTTGTTGCCGGCCTGGTCCAGCACCGCATCGACATCGAGATCAATATCGGTAAGCCGCCCGTCGCCGGGCGCAAGGTAGAGGCTGGTGTCGAAAAGCCTGATCCTTCCCCGCATCCAGCTGCCAAGCCACAGCGCTCGGCTCCGGACAAATTCGGTATCGAAGAAGCGCACATAGGGCGGCTGCCCCTTCCCGTCCCACCAGCCGTACCAGAACGGATAGTTTTCCGGCAGGCCGGCAGACGGACCCCCGAAAATGGAGCAGCCCCCGTTGCCCGCATCGTAGAACTGCCCGCCGCGATAGACGCTTCCAGCCCCGCCCAGCACTTCGCAGGCCTGATATGCCCGTCCGGCCCGAAGATTGATCGCCAGCAACCGCCCGCGCCCGCCGGGATTCCACGCGCATTGCGGGCTCCCGTGAAAATGGCAGTCCTCGACCTGGATATAGCGTGGCCCGATGCCCCCCACGTAAAAGATTTCAGCCCCGAAATTGCGCAACTCCACGTTGCGCATATGGAGTTCGCGCAGCCCTTCGTCGAACACCGAAAAGCCCTTGTCGGTGAGATTGGGTGCGTTGTTGATCACGTCGCCATCGAAAAGGCCGTCAACCGTGACATTGGCGACGTCGAGCCGGGCGATCCCTCGCGACCCGTCGGCATGGAGCCAGCCGCCTACCCATGGAGCCCCCTTCCATTTGCCCGGCTGTCCGCGCTTCCGAAGCGTGCCGCCCGGCCCTTTTAGCAAAAAGGTCGCCCCGGCAAAGTCGATGGCCATCGCGTGACGCACCACCAGCGGCGTGCCATCGCCATATTGCGCGTCGGGCCGGCTACGTTCCGGGCACCACATCTCGCCTTTGATCCGGCCAAAATCACTGACGACATCGGCCATGTTGGCCCCCGCCCAGTCGATCGCGCGCTGGAAGGCCGGCTGGAGATTGGCTCCATCCTCCAGACGATAGAACCTGCGGACGGTGGCGCGCGGCCCCGTGGTCGCGCCGCGGACGACGGCCGGCAACAGTCCGGAAGCCAGAGAGCCTGCAAGCGCAGTCCGACGGGCAAATGCGTCCATGGACATCGGGATCGTCTCCTCGTTTCGCTCCTCGGTCCTTTAACCCTGCCGAACGAAAACGGCGCGTGAACGCGGGAAATACTTATCGATCCTGTGGCGGAGTTCTTCCGTTGTCCGGCATAACAGTCCCCGCATGGCGACGGCCTCGGCGGTGCCGATAGCGTAGACTTTCGGCACCATGCCGCCAGCGCGGAGGCAACGGTCGGGCGGCCCTATTTCTGGCCAGCACCTTTGCGTCGGAAGCCGAAACGTCGGGGTCGGGCGGGTTATGCCACCGACTGTCAGGTTGCGATAATCAGGCGGATGCCCTTGGCGGTGACGGCATCCCGCATGGCGGGCGGGACGCCGGCGTCCGTTACGATCACGTCGATCTCGTCCAGGTCGCAGACGATGGTGCCGGAACGGGTATCGAACTTGGAACTGTCGACCAGGAGAATGACCTGTTCTGCGCGGTCGATCAGGCGGCGTTCGGCGGCGACCAGCACGACGTCAGCCTGCATCACACCCTGACGGCCGACGGCGGCCGCGCCCATGAACAACTTTGGCGCGTGAAAACGCGGCATCGATTCTTCGCCGGCTGCGGCAAGGATGATGTTCTGTTCGCGGAACACCGAACCCGAGGGGACAAGGATGCGGGTCCCGGCTTGCGGCAGCAGCGCGTTGACGATGTGCAGCGAATTGGTGAGAACCTGGCAATCGAGCCCGTCAAGGTGGGGACACATCTGCAGGGTGGTGGTGCCGCCATCCATCATGATCCCCTCGCCAGGGGCGCACAAAGCCGCGGCAGCGCTGCCGATGGCCTGCTTTGCCGAAAGGTTCTGGGTAATCGACTGGTCGAATGGCGTGCCGAGCAGGCCGCCGGAGCGCGCGCGATCATCCTCGGGCAGCTTCGCACCGCCGCGCACGCGGACGATCTGCCCGCCCGCTTCCAGCTGGGCAAGATCGCGACGGATGGTGGCGGGGGATGCGTCGAGCTGGGACTCGAGTTCGCGGTAGGAAACGAAGCCGGTCGGCTCGAGAGCCCGCTGGATGAGTTTTTGGCGTTCAGCCGCGTGCATCGCTGGAATTGCCCCCGTTATGCGGCGCGCCCAGGCGCTGGCTACGCATATTTGGCGGGTAGCCTTTGCCCGCGCCCATGGCAAGCTGGGCAATCAGCATTGTGGGCAAGTCGTCATGCAGGCGCGATTGATATTGATTGATATTGATCGCTTTCAAAATAGGTGTTAGCGAACGCTGCAACGAGGCTGGAATGCCCCAGAACAAGCCCGTGCGAAGGGATGCCATGAACGCGCAGTCACCGATTTCCTCCCCCGCCCTACCCTTTGTCGTGCCCGTCAGCCGCTGGGACGAGGCGCTTGCCGCGGCGATGAGCCCGGCAGAGCTGCTGCTTTATCGCTCCAACCTGCTGGGTAGCGACCTGACGGTGACCAACTTCGGCGGCGGCAACACCTCGGCCAAGCTGGGCGGGACCGACCCGCTGAACGGCGCGGCGGTGGAAGTGCTGTGGGTCAAGGGTTCGGGCGGCGACATCGGCTCGATGAAGCTCGACGGATTCGCCACGCTCTATCAAGACAAGCTGCTGGCGCTCGAGGCGCATTATTCCGGTCCGGACGACGACGACAAGATGGTCGGCTTTCTCCCGCATTGCACCTTCAACCTGAACGGTCGCGCGGCAAGCATCGACACGCCGCTGCATTCGCTGCTGCCGTTTACCCATGTCGACCACGTCCACCCCGACGCAATCATCGCGCTGGCCGCCTCGTCCGGCGGCGAGGCCGCGACTCGCGAAATCTGGGGCGGGCGGATCGGGTGGCTGGAATGGAAGCGCCCGGGCTATACCCTGGGGGTCATGCTGCGCGATCATGTTGCTGCAAATCCCGGTCTCGAAGGCGTGATGCTGGCGGGCCACGGGATCATCTGCTGGGCGAACAGCGCACGCGAATGCTATGAGCATACGGTGCGGCTGATTGCGGACGCGGCCAATTACCTCAACGGCAAGCTCGCGGGCAAACCAGCGTTCGGCGGTCAGGTGGTTGCGCCCGATCCGCAGCGGGCGGAAATCGCGGCCAGGCTGATGCCGCGGCTGCGCGGGCTGATGACCGGGGCGCGGGCCAAGCTGGGGCATTTCTCGGACGATGCGGAGGCGCTGGAATTCACCGGGTCGACCGATTTCGAACGGCTGGCCGCGCTGGGAACGTCGTGCCCGGACCATTTCCTGCGTACCAAGATCGCACCCCTGACGCTCGATCCGGCGCGGCTCGGGGACGAGACCTATCTGGCCAGCAAGCTGGAAGACTACCGCGCGATGTATGCCGCCTATTATGAGCGGTGCAAGCGGGGCAACAGCCCGGCGATGCGTGATGCCAACCCGGTGGTGGTGCTGGTGCCCGGCGTGGGGCGAATTACCTTTGCCGGCGACAAGACCACGGCGCGGCTGGCGGGCGAATTCTATGGCAACGCGATCAACGTGATGCGCGGGGCCGAGGCGATCGGCGACTATATCGCGCTCGACGAGCAGGAAGCCTTCGACATCGAATACTGGCTGCTCGAGGAAGCGAAGCTCCAGCGCATGCCCAAGCCCAAGGCGCTGGTGGGCAAGATCGCGCTGGTGACGGGCGGCGCGGGCGGGATCGGCGCTGCGACGGCGGCTCGGCTGATGGCCGACGGTGCCTGCGTGCTGCTGGCCGACCGCGACGCCGCCGCAATCGAGGAAGTGCGCGCCGGGTTCGCCAGGCAGTTCGGCAAGGACGTCATCCGCGCGGCGGTGTGCGACGTAACCGACGAAGCCCAGGTCCAGGCCGCGTTCGATATGTGCGCACGTGAGTTTGGCGGGCTGGATATTCTGGTCGCCAATGCCGGGATCGCCAGTTCGGCTCCGCTGGAGGAGACGACGATCGAGCTATGGCGGCGCAATTACGACGTGCTGGCCGAAGGCTATTTCCTCACCGCGCGCGCGGCGTTCCCGCTGATGAAGCGGATGAAGGCACTGGGCGGCAGTTCGATCGTGTTCATCGGTTCGAAAAACGGCGTGGCAGCGGCCACCAATGCCAGCGCCTATGCCTCGGCCAAGGCCGCGGCGAACCACCTTGCACGGTGCCTGGCACTGGAGGGCGCGCCGGACGGCATCCGCGTCAACGTGGTCAACCCCGATGCGGTGATCAAGGGCAGCAAGATCTGGGACGGCGACTGGCGCAAGGAACGCGCCGGGGCCCACGGGATCGACTCCGGCACCGCGCTTGAGGAACATTACCGTAAGCGTTCGATGCTGGGGCGCGACGTGCTGCCCGAGGACATTGCCGAAGCGGTGTATTTCCTTGCCAGCGACATGGCGGCGAAATCGACAGGCAACATGATCAACGTCGATGCGGGGAACGCCCAGGCCTTTACGCGCTGACGCAACGGATCTTTACGCGCTGAACGCGCGGGAGAGAGGATAACGATGAAACGCTTTGGATTGATCGGCGCGGCCTGCATCGGCTTGCTCGCGGGGACGGCACAGGCACAGGACTGGCCGAAGCCTGTAACCGCCACCGCGCCGGCGGAACCAGGGGCGCTGCCGCTCTATGGCGCGAACGCCGAGGGCACGACGGCCGGCGAGAACTGGCAGCAATACCAGGGCCGCGACTATGTCGTGCGCAACGTCACCCGCGCGACGCTGACCCCGTTCCTGCCCGCGCCGGGCAAAGCGACGGGCGCGGCGGTGATCGTTGCGCCGGGCGGGGGCTTCATGCAGCTGTCGATGACCCGCGAAGGCTGGGATGTTGCGCGGTGGCTGGCGGGTCATGGAATTGCAGCGTTCGTGCTCAAATACCGGCTGATCCCCTCCCCCGCCGACGACGCGGAATACGCCCGGTTCCAGCGTCAGCAGATGACGCATGAGGGTGGCAGTCCGATGGACGGTCAGCTTATCAAGCGCAGCCCTGCGATGGCTGACGCCCGCGCGGCGCTGGCGATGGTGCGGGCCAACGCCGCGAAATGGCGCGTCGATCCGGCGCGGGTGGGCATGATCGGATTTTCCGCCGGCGCAATGACCGCGCGGCGCGTCGCGATTGACCTGCCTGCCGCAGAACGCCCGGCTTTCATCGGCTATATCTATGGGCCGCAGGACAGCGAGGAGGTGCCCGCCGATGCGCCCGCACTGTTCAATGCGATTGCGCTGGACGATGCGTTGTTTGCTTCCAAGGGCTTTCCGATTGCCGCAGCATGGCTTGCAGCAAAGCGCCCGGTCGAGATCCACGGTTACCAGAAGGGCAACCACGGCTTCGGCATGGGGCAGCCCGGCACCACGGCCGTGCTGGTGATGGACGAGTTCACCACCTGGCTGGGCATCAATGGATTTCTGGGGGCCAAGACCCCCGCGCGAAAGGACAGCAAGTGAGCGTTTACAGCAGCGACGACCGGCCCATCAGCGGCGACCTCATCGCCGAACGCAACGATGCCCATGCCGAGGCACTGGCCGATGACTATGCCGCGCTGGCCCGCAAGCTGGCGCGCACCGGAATCGACATTGCCGCGATCAAGGACCGCGTGAAGGGGTTTTCCGTGGCCGTTCCGTCATGGGGCGCGGGGCGCGGAGGCACGCGCTTTGCCAAGTTCCCGATTGCCGGCGAGCCGACCAACATCCACGAAAAGCTGGAGGATTGCGGCGTGATCCAGCAACTGTGCCGGGTGACGCCGCGCGTTTCCACGCACTTCCCGTGGGACAAGGTCAGCGACTACGCCGCGCTGCGCGAAGAGGCCGCCGCGCTGGGGCTCGGGTTCGATGCGGTCAATTCCAACACGTTCCAGGACCAGCCTGGACAGGCGCACAGCTATTCCACGGGGTCGCTGTCCTCGACCATTGAAGCCACGCGCCAGCAGGCCGTCGAGCACAATATCGAGTGCATCGAGATCGGCCAAAAGCTGGGCGCGCGCGACCTGACGGTGTGGGTGGGCGACGGGACCAATTTCCCCGGCCAGCAGGACCTTGGCCGCAGCCTTGACCGCTACCTTGATGCGGCCGCGCAGGTCTATGCTGCGCTGCCCGAGGGGTGGCGGATGCTGCTGGAACACAAGATGTTCGAGCCGGCGTTCTATTCCACCGTAATTTCGGACTGGGGCTCCTCGATTCTCGCCGCGCAGCAACTGGGCCCCAAGGCCAAATGCTTGGTCGACCTTGGCCACCATGCGCCGAACGTGAATATCGAGCAGATCGTGGCCCGGCTGCACCGCTTCGGCAAGCTGGGCGGGTTCCACTTCAACGACAGCAAATACGGCGACGACGATCTCGATTCCGGCTCGATCAACCCGCACCAGCTGTTCCTGGTATTCAACGAACTGGTCGAGGCCGAACTCGCGCCAAGGGACGGGTTTGATCCCAGCTACATGATCGACCAGTCGCACAACGTGACCGACCCAATCGAATCCATGCTGTCCAGCGCCGAGACGATCACCCAGTGCTTTGCCAAGGCGCTGCTGGTCGACCGCGATGCGCTCCACGCCGCACAGGACGGCAACGACACGATGATGGCGTTTCAGGCGCTGCGCCGCGCCTACAACATCGACGTCGCGCCGATCCTTGCGATGGCGCGGATGGAAGCGGGCGGTGCGATCGACGTGCTCGAAGCCTATCGCCTCAGCGCCTACCGTGACCGCAAGGCGCAGGAGCGCAAAGCTGTGGGACTGGGCGCGGGGATCGTCTGAAACCCGAATTGCAGAAGTAGTCAAAACCCCCTCGCCCGGTCCGCCGAGCGAGGGGGTTTTGCGTTCACCCCGCCGCGTCGAGCATGTTGCCCGCGCCGATCACCACGGTCGAGCCGACGAGCAGGGCAATGCCGGTCCACACCAGCGTTCGGGTCTTGCGGCTGGAACCCTTCCATTCCTTGAGCGCGAAGCCCCACAGGGTCGAGAACAGGATGATCGAGGCCATGTGGAGGGTCCACGAGGAAAACCCGAAGCGGCCCATCTGGCTTTCGCCCATCGTGTAGAAGAAGAACTGGAAATACCACAGCGTCCCGCCGAGCGCGGCGAGCAGCCAATTGACCAGCAGCGGTGCCTTGCCGGCAGCGGGGTCGGACGAAGCGCCGAAGAACTGGCCGAAGCTGCGGTTGCGGGCGATCAGGATCGAACACCAGATGGCATTGGTGGTAAGGCCGCCGGCGAGCACCACGCAGAGCACCGGAAGGCCCTGCGACAGGGGATCGGTCCCGGCGGCGAGGGTCAGGTCGCGGATCGGCTGGCCCGCATCAAGCCCCCAGGCAAAGCAGCCCGACATGATGCCCGAGAAGACGGCAATGAGCAGTCCCTTGCGCAGGTTGAATTCGGCGACGCCTTCGGACGGCCCGTCGCCCAGTTCGGCTTCCTTGGCCTTACCCGCGCGGGCGACGACGAAGATGCCCAAGAGGGTTATGACGATGCCGAGCAGGGTCAACTGCCCGCTGGTCTTGCTCGCGATTTCGCCGAGGGTGCCGCGAAAGATCGGCGGCCCCATCGTGCCGATCACGGTGGTCAGGCCAAGCGCGACCGCCATGCCAAGCGAGAGCCCCAGGTAGCGCATGGTGAGCCCGAATGTGAGTCCGCCAAGGCCCCACATCGTCCCCCAGAACCAGCACCACAGCAGGGTGTCGCCGGGGGTCGCGGCAAGCACGCCGAGCAGGTTTTCGGTGCGCAGCGAGGCGAACAGCCACGGCGCGATGGCCCAGGAAAACAGCCCGCCCGCAAGCCAGAAGATCTCCCACGACCAGCGCTGGATGCGTTTGTAGGGGACGTAAAAGCTGGCCGAGGCGAAGCCGCCCAACCAGTGAAAGATCACGCCCAGTGCCGGATTGCCGCCCATCGTCCTCAGATCCTCTCGGTTGCTTTATGGTGTCTTTATCAAGGCTTGGCGATGATCGAACGGTCGATCTCCGCTATAGAACGCACGCCGGTCAGGGTCATCGCGACGCGCATTTCGGCCTCGATCAGGCGCAGCATGTGTTCGATCCCGGCCTGTCCGCCGCCGGCCAGCGCATAGGCCCAGGCGCGGCCGAGCAGCACGCCCTTGGCACCCAGCGCGAGCAGGCGGACCACGTCGAGCCCGGAGCGGACGCCGCCGTCGGCCAGCACGGTGAGCGTGTCGCCCACGGCATCAACAATGGGCGGGAGCGCGCGGGCGGTGGACAGCGCGCCGTCCAGCTGGCGGCCGCCGTGGTTGGATACGATGATGCCGTCCGCGCCAAGGTTGGCGGCTTCACGCGCGTCCTCGGGATCGAGCAGGCCCTTGATCACCAACGGCCCCTTCCATTCCGAACGGATGAAATCGAGGTCGCGCCACGAAATCGAGCTGTCGAAGTTTTCGCGCATCCAGGCGAAGAAATCCTCGATCCCCGTGCGCCCCTGGAGCTTGCGCATGACGTTGCCGAGGCCGTGGGGCCGCCCCATTACGCCGACGTCCCACGCCCAGCTGGGCTTCATCGCGCCTTGCCACGTGCGGCGCAGCGCGCCTTTGAGCCCCGGCGCGCCGGCAAGTCCGGTGCGGTAGTCGCGGTAGCGGCTGCCGGGGATCGGCATGTCCACCGTGAAGACCAGCGTGCCGCACCCCAGCTCGCCCGCTTCCTGCAGCAATTCGCGCATGAAGGCGCGGTCGCGGGTCATGTAGAGCTGGAACCAGAACGGCTTGGTCGCAGCCTTGGCAACTTCGGACAGGCTGCAGGCCGAAACGGTGGAGAGCGTGAACGGAATGCCCGCATGCTCGGCTGCGCGAACGGCCTGACACTCGCCCCGGCGCGCATTCATGCCGGCAAGGCCGATGGGCGCGAGGGCGACGGGCAGCGCCAGTTTCTGGCCGAACAATTCGGTGGAAAGGTCAAGCCGGGAAACGTCGCGCAGGACCCGCTGGCGCAGGGCGATGTCTTCGAGGTCGGTGATGTTGCGGCGCAGCGTGACCTCACCGTAGGAGCCACCGTCGATGTATTCGAACAGAAAGCGCGGCAGGCGGCGGCGGGCGAGTTCACGATAGTCGGTAACACTTGCAGCGATCACGCCGGAACCTCCATTTGCGCCTGCCACAGGCGGCGATAGGCGCAAAGATCGGCATCGAGCGGGGCGACGCGGACAAGTTCGCCGTCAGGCCTCAGCCCCGGATCGACCAGCCGCAGCGCGCCGAACGACACGTCGTTGTGCGCGTTGGCGGTATAGACGGCAGTGTCGGGGCGCAAAGCGGCAAGTGCGCGGACGAAGACCTGGGCCTCGGCAAAGCGGCCTTCGACCAGCAGGCGCTCGGACGATCCGACCAGATCGAGCGCGGTGTCGGCGACCAGCGCAGCATAGAGGCAGGCAGCAGCGCGGCGTTCGAACCAGTCGGCGGGGCGGTTCACCCAGCTGAACAGGCCGGTCGGATAGGGGCCGCAGCCGCGCGCAAGCGTGGGCAGGATCAGCGCGCCGGCCTCCAGCACACGGGCCACTGCAGCGAGAAGCGCCGGCTGGTCGGGCTTGATGTCGACGCGGCGGGTGTCGATCTCGATCAGGGTCTCGATTTCGCGCCCGCCCATGAAGCGGGCCGAAGGAACGGCGCGTCCCGTCGGGTCGATATTGACAAGGCAGTCGCGCGCCTTTGGCAGAAGCGCGGTGTCGACCGGCACGGCAGGCAGGCGCATCGCGATGAACCAGGTGCCGGTGGAGAGGACGGTGGCCTCGTGGTCGGCGATCTCGGGAAAGCCGCGTGCGGCGAGCAGCGCGGCGTTGGAATCGTGGAGGCCCGCAAGCACCTTGACGCTGCCGGGAAGCCCGGTGCTGCGGATCACGGCCGGGGACAGCGTGCCGACGACATCACCGGCACCCACCAACGGCGCGAAGCGCTCGGCCCAGCCCAGGCGGCGCGCCATGGGAGAGAAGTCATTGGCGGCGGGCGACCACAGGTCGGAATGGCAGCCAAGGCTGGTGACTTCGCTGACGGCGCGCCCCGTGAGAAACCAGGCCCAGTATTGGGCCCAGGGAAGCAGGGTGGCCCTGACCATTTCGGCGGGATGGACCTCGCCCAGCCACCACAGCTGGCTGCCAAGGTTGAGCCCTTCGGGCAGAGCAGGCGATCCGGTCAGCGCGAAGGGATCGCGCTGTTTGCGATAGTCGGCCATCACCGGCGCGGGAATGGCCTGTTCATAGTCCAGCGGCGGAAACGCCAGCGCGCCGTCCACCAGCGCGGCCACCCCTGCCCCGTGGCCGACCGGGACGATCGTTTCGACCGGATGCCCCGCATAACGCGCGAGCGCTTTCAGCAGCCACTTGCCGATGCCTTCGGCGTCAAGCCGGCGCAGGCCGCCGACCGCGACCGGCTTGTTGGGGCGAACCTGCCGGTCGACCAGACGGCCGTCCTTGTCCCACAGGCTGACCTTGCCAAGGGTCTTGCCAAGATCGACGACGATGGTGGTGCCATTCAACACGCGCTTGCGGCCTTTACTTTCGGGTGAGCAGGCGGACCGGCCCGATCAGGCCCGCCGGGCGCAGCGGCGCGTCGGGATGATAGGTCGGGACCGCGGTCCAGGTGATCGGCTTCGCGCCAGGCTGCTGATCACCGACAAGGCGGTTGACCCACAGGTTGGCGACCCGCACTTCGATCGTGTTGCGGCCCCGCTTGAGCAAGCTACCGACTTCGAAACGATAGGGCGGGAACCAGCTGATCCCCGCGCTCTTGCCGTTGACCAGCACTTCGGCGACATCACCCACCTTGCCCAGATCGAGCCACAGCGGGCCCTTGGCGGCCGGGCGGGCGAAGGTGGTGGTGTAGCTCGCCGTGCCCGAGAAATGGCGCACCGCCGGGTCCGCGTTTGTTTCCAGCCCGGAAAGCGCGCCGAGCTTGATCACGGGCGGCGCACCGCGTCGAGGCTGAAAAGCCACCGACCATGCCGCGGGCAGCGCAGCAACTTCCTGCCACACCGCCGGCGCGACCGTGGCCGAGGTTGCGGTGGCAGGCTGGCGGAACACCACGAACAGCGCGTCTTCCGGGCCGAGGTCGAGCGGGACGACCGTTCCGGCGGCATCCGACTGGTAGGACACGCGCTCCACCGTTCCGCCGATCGCGCGCCACACCTCGGGCACGCGGCCGGTCACGCCGAAGCGGATGCGGGCCGAAACCGCCGCGCTCTGGCGGTTGTTGACGAAGTAGAGATCGCCGTCCACCAGCTTGCGGTGGACGAAACGCAGGTCGGCGGCGGGGCCTTCGAGCACTTCGAAATCGGGAGCGATGCCGAGCCGCTTGAGCCCTGCCCCGACGTCGGCTTCGTCGACCACATTGGGCATGGCCCAGATGGCACTGGCGAGTGCGGAAAATGCTGCGGGGTCGTCGTTCAGGCCGGGGCTGGCGACAGGCTTGCGCCCGACGATCCGTGCGCCGGCATCGGCAAGACGCTTGAGATCGGTCAGCGCGCCAAGGCTCATCCGCTCGGTCAGCGGGGAGAGCTGAACCGCGCGGTAGCGCGCGCCGCCGGGGCTGACCAGTTCACCGCCGGCCTCTGCCTTGAGCGCGGCAAGCATCCGCGCGCTGAGCAGGTCATAGCCGTGGGCCTGCGGCAGCCACTTTGGCGTCCCCTGGCTGAACTGGACGGTCGTCGGCGATTCCTCGCCGTGGAACACCGCAACATCGGCGCTGCTGCGCCCAGCCTGCAGCAGGTAGGACGTGCTCGCCATGTAGTCGATCCAGGGCTTGGCCATGTCGGCCCAGGTTTCGTGGCGGTTGAAGTATTGCCCGAAGATCGCAAGGCTGAGGCCGGGGAGCTTTTCATCGTTGGGCTGGTGGACCGAGGTATGGACCACCGGGCGGTTGACCCCTTGCGCGAATTCGAGATCGATCACGCGCTTGAGATCGGACGGAGCAAAGGCCCAGGGCGAAAAGGCCGAGGTCATCGATTCGGCCGCGACGATGTTCTGGCCGTAGAAGTGGGCGACCGAGGCCGCGCCCTTCATATCGCCCAGCAGCCCGGAGCGCGGGTTGCCGCCGCGCGGGAAGGTCCACAGCGCGGCCATCGGCACGTCAGCGTTGCGACGCATGTCGAGATCGTCGCCCAGCACCGGGCGCCCATCCTCCAGCGCCTCGCCGTAAACCTTGAGGCCGTTGGCGTGGGCAACCTTGGCGACGGTGCCATAGTGGGCATCCGCCATCAGATCGCCGAGCGTGCGCCGCCAGTCATAGAGGAACTGGTCCGAGCGGGCAGCGCTGCCGATCACGGTTCCGGCGAGAGCGGGGAGCCACGGGCGGGCATCATAACCGCGCCGGGCCTTGAACTCTTCGAGCAGGCGCGGGGTCCAGTTCGATGCGCCGACCTCGATCGAATCGGTCAGGATCGCGCGGATGCCCTTGGCCCCGATGTTTTCCGCGCCAACCGTGTCGCGGTAGAGCGCGAGATAGCCGTTCATGTAGCGTTCGACCGCCGCGGCGTCGTATTTATCGACTTCGAGGCCGGTCGCCTCGGGCGTGGCGGGATGGTTGACCTTGCCGGTGAGCGACCAGCCAAAGCGCAGGATACGCCAGCTCGTGCCCTTGGGCGGGGTCCAGTCAAGCGTGCCATCAAGACGAAGTTTGCCGGTTATATCAACCACTTGATCCGGCAGCGGGCCGGCAGTGGCCTGCACGGTGTCGATTTCGTAGTAATTGGGGGTCGTGCCGAAGCCGGCCTTGGTTTCCGACTGGTGGACACGCGCCTCGGGGAATAGGCGAAGTTCACCCACATGAACCTCGCCGGGGTTCGACGGGGGGAAGAGGTTGGAGACGACCGCACCCGGAACACTGCCGAGGCCGCCGGCCGGAAAGGCCGGGCCGGGACCGATCAGCAGGCGGAAACGGCTGGCCGTGACCGGGGCGAAAGAGACGGTGGTGGCCGCTTCGGCGAGCGGAACCTGCGCGACCTGTTGCCACGCTCCGCCAACCTGCGCCTCGATCCGGGCGGTGTAGCGCGGCGGGGCGAAGGGCGGACGCGCCTCCTTGATAAAGACGCGGGCCGAGGCGGCGGTGAGCGGGCCGGCATAGGCCAGATCGACCGTCGCGGGCTTTTCCGCGGTGCCGACAGGGACCGACAGCGCCGTTTCCTCGTCGGCGTCGGTCAGCGCCTGCGCCGGGCGGGTCGTGCCGTCGGTGATGCGGACTTCGCCGGGAAGCGGTGCCACACCGGCCGGCGCGGGGACCGCCAGGATGGCGATGTCACCACCCATCGCCGGGATCTTCGGGCCGGCGACGGTGGGATCGGCAAACAGGCCGGCAAAGCCAACCGATTGATAGGGCCCGGTAATCGCAGGGGGACTGGCGAGTTTTCCACGAAGCGGCTTGCCGCCGGGGACGACAGTTTCACTCCACACCAGTTTCTTCATGCCATCGGCCGGAGTGACCCAGGGACCGCCGGTTTCGCTCCACCCCGGCGAGGCCGCGATGGCGAATTCGAGGCCCTTCGCGTCGGCGGTGGCGACAGCGTGGCGGAAGGCGGCCTTCCATGCGGGGTCCATGTAGACCAGCCGCTTTTCAACGATTTGCGGGGTCGTCAGGTTGGCGTCAAAGTTCTGGACGCCGCCGATCCCCATGCGTGCCAGCCAGTCGAGGTCCTTGTCGATGCCATCGACTGTGACGTTGCCGTTAAGCCAGTGCCACCACACGCGCGGACGGGCGGCGTTGGGCGGATTGTTGAAACCGGACTGCAACGGATCTGCAACGGGGCCGGAAGGGGCCGGCGCGGGCGCCTGGGCCAAGGCTGGCGCTGCGAGCATGGCGCTGGCGAGAAGATGGGCGACGAGAGCTTTGGCAAAGGGTTTCGGCACGGGCATCCTCTCCAGACAAGGCGGCCTCCCGCTGCCAATGCAACGGGAGGCCTTAGGTGGGGTATCTTTCAGTTCGTTGCCATCAGAACTTCGTCGAGAGGGTGGCGAAGGCCGACCGCGCCTGGACCGGAACGACCGGGAGGATCTGGTTCGGATTTGCATCATAGGCAGCCTTGGACAGCCCCTGGCGGTCAAGGCTGGCAAGGAAGCCGGTCCGCGACCACGAGACGATGCCAACCTGGTTGAACAGGTTGTTGACGTTGAGCTGCAGCTTCACCTTGTCGGAGAAGTTGACCGATGCACCGACATCGACCGTCGTATAGGCCGGCAGGTAGAACGCATTGGCGGCGTTGGCGGCGCGTTTGCCGATGTGGCTGACCTCGCCGAACAGGGTGACCGCCTGGATCGGCTTCCAGTCCGCGCCGATGCGGGCGATGATCTTGGGATTGTTGTCCGCATCGCCCTTGGGCAGCAAGGTCAGTTGATCGTCGGTGCCATCAGCCCTCGGCCCTTGCGCCCAGGAGCCAAAATTCGACGCCTTGGGATCCTGCAGCGTCAGGTTGGCGTGCAGCTTGAAGGCGTCGGTGACACGGAAGTTGGAAGCGATCTCGACGCCATAGGTCTCGATCGTGCCGCGCACCGGGGGGGTCGTGTAGAACTGCCCCACAAGCGGACCCGCCCCATACTGGAAGACAGCCGAGCCGCCCACGTTCGACAGCTTGCTGTAGAACGGGAATGCCTGGATATCGATGCCGCCGTGGTTGTACTTGAGGCCGAGTTCGAGCTGCTGGATCTTCTGGGCCGGATCGAACTGGAAGGGGATATTGACCGACGCGATGCTCTGGATGCCGCCGAAATCCGGTGCCTTGCGGCCCGAGGTCCAGCGGACATAGGTGTTGAAGCTTTCCGCGAACTTGTACGACGCCGAAAGCGAGTAGTTGAAGTAGCTGTAGCTGCGGACCGTATGGTCCACCTGACCAAAGACCATGATGTTGTTGTCGTAGAGAGTCCGCGGGTTGGCGTCGGCACCGCCTGCGGCAATGACGCTTCCCGGCGCATTCTGGAAGCGCTGGTTGGTGATGTCATACTTGATGCTTTCCCAGCGCCCGCCCGCTTCCAGCGAAAAGCGGTCGTTCACGTCCCAGGTATCGCCCGCGAACACGGCGAACTGGCGCTGCGTGCCGCTGTAGTTTGGCGTGAACGTGCGCTGGCCATAGCCACCAAAGCCGGTTGGATCGGTAACCTGGGAAACATTGCCTGCCCCATCGGTAAAGGTGACCGTCAGCATCCGAGGCTGGTTGACCAGCGTCATCAGGCCGGCACCGGCCCCGTGGGGCGTGTCGGACAGCTTGGCGAGGCCGGCATAACCGCCCAAAGCAAAGGTGTGGCTACCCAGCTTGGCCGTGATCTGCGCCTGGTCGGCGAACTGGCTGCTGCGGAAATCGTCCACGTCGGCAAAGCCGGTATAGACCCCGTCGGTCATGAGTGACTGGTTCGGCAGGTTGTTGACCAGCGTGGTGAAGTTGCCGGGAATGAAAGCATTGCCCTGGGTCGACATCCTGAGCGCAAGCGCGCCGCTGTCCTTGAAGTAATAGTTGAGCGTGCCCGGCCCGGTGAATGCGGAACCGAGAATGATATTGGCAATCGGATCCTGCGCCGAAACCACGGAGATCACCGCGCCGGTATTCCAGTGCGTGGTGTTGCGCGAGAACTTCGCACGGTTCTCGAAGTGGATCGTATCCGACAGATCATGCTTCCAGTTCATGCCGAACGCGAGCGACTTGGAATGCACCAGGTTGCCGGGATCCCAGCAGTTATTGCCGCCCTGCGGCTCGGGAAAGCAGTGCGCGCCATCGCGGGGCTGGAGATCAGAGGAAGCGTTGGTAAAGCCCGGCGCGATGCGGGTGCCGCCGAGCGACGGCGTGAATTCGTTCCAGGAGTTGCGGTCGTTGAGATACTTGGCGGTGAAAAGCACCGAACCCTTGTCATAGTCGAACAGCAGGTTCGCCTTTACCTGACCACCCTTGTTGGTCTGGTAGCCCGGATCGTGCGACCCGCGGCTGGCGCGGTAGAATCCGCCGACCGAGTAGTAGACCCCCTCACCCGCCTGGCCGCCGGCATAGGCGTCGGCGCGGTAGTATGGCGCCTTGACGTTGCCTTCGAGACCGAACCGGCCCGACAGCTCAACGCCCGGCGCGTTCTTGCCGTTCTTGGAGATGTAGTTGAAAATGCCGCCCGGTGCGTTCGGGCCGGTGATCGCGGCCGTTCCGCCGCGCAGGCCTTCGAGGCGGGCGGTGGTGATGTCGGCGCGCAGGAAATAGTCGGGACCATAGTTGCCGGCGGTGATGAGATCGACCGGCATGCCGTCTTCCTGCATCGAGACGTAGTAGTAGCCACCAGCGCCATCAAGCGAGCCGGCCGAAACGCCGCGCGAGAATACGACGTTGCGGATTTCACCAAGGCCGGAGTTCACATAGACGCCGGGGACGTTCTTGAGCAGGTCGGCGGCGGAAACGGCGACGCGCTGCTCGAGATCGGCAGCGGTCACGACGTTGATCGAGATCGGTGCCCGCTCGATCGACTTGGCGCTGAACACACCGGTGACGATGATTTCCGGATTGGTCACCGGCGCATCCGCGGCGGGAGCGGTTGACTGCGCCACGGCGGCGGTCGAAGCGAGAAGCCCGGCCGGGATCAGCGCGGTCGCAAGAAGCATTGATTTCAACATGATGTGCCCTCTCCTGATATCGCCTTGACGAAGGAGAATGGCAGGCCTGGAGCGCAAATACGCCACCTTGCCCAAGCGGCTGGAGCCGCGAAAACCTTCCTCTCTCGCCCGATCAGTTCTTGTCAAACTTGATCATTTGCGATCAATGACCCCATCATGACGCCTTGTCAAGGGAGGCTGCAACCCTTTTCGACAGCGCTGCCAAATGCTGCACGGCACAACGGAAGATGCCGGGAAAAACTGCTGGCGGGCGCGGGGGATGACGCTGTATTGCGCGGGGCCATGGACACTGCACATCAGCGCCCGTGGGCCGGGCTGGCCTTTGCGATAGCAGGCGGGGCGGCAATGCTGCTGGCCGGAGCCGGGGCGTGGCTGACGCTGGCGATCGTGGTGCTGTGGGGCGGGTCGCTGTGGCTGTTCCGGCCCGAGCCGGCGGGCTTTTCGCACCAGCCCGATTTCACCGGCACGGCGCGCGAGGCACGCAGCGCGGTGATCGAGCCAGTCGGGGTACCGCTGGTCCTGCTGGAAGGGCAGCGCATCGTCGAGGCCAACGCCGCCGCCCGCGCCGCGCTGGGTGCGCACATCACCGGGCAGGACGCGCGGATCGTGCTGCGCCACCCGGAAGCGGTGCGCCTGCTGGAACTGGGCGACGGCGAGGCGGTGACGATTGCCGGATTCCTCGGCGGACGCAGCCTGTGGCAGCTGACCCGGCGGCGAATCGACGAGAAGCGCTGGCTGATCGAACTGCGCGACCGCACGGCGGAGGCCGACCTGTCGCGGGCACAGACCGATTTCGTCGCCAATGCCAGCCACGAACTGCGCACGCCGCTGTCGGCGATCATCGGCTATGTTGAAACGCTGGCCGAGGGCGGCGACGCGGTCGACCTCGCCACGGCCGCGCGGTTCCACCAGACCGTCCTGCGCGAGGCGCGGCGGATGGAGGCGCTGGTATCGGACCTGATGTCGCTGTCACAGGTCGAGGCGGAAAAGCATGACCGGCCCAATGTCGAACTTGATTTCGGGCGGCTGGTCGAACGAGTTGCCGGCGAAGCGGGCGCGCTGGCGGGTAAGGAGCGCGTGGTGGCCGAGGTTCCGGCCGCGCCGGTGCTGCTGCGCGGGGACCGGGCGCAGCTGGAACAGCTCGTGCGCAACCTGGTGGACAATGCGCTCAAATACGGTGCGGCGGACACTCCGGTGCGGCTGACGCTGAAAGCAGCGCCGGCGGGCAAGGCGGTGCTGACGGTCAGCGATACGGGCGCGGGAATCGCGCCGGAACACATCCCCCACCTCACCCGCCGGTTCTATCGCACCGATCCAGGGCGGAGCCGCGAGGCCGGCGGGACCGGGCTTGGCCTTGCCATCGTCAAGCATATCGCCGAGCGGCACCGCGGCACGCTCGACATCGCCAGCAGGCTGGGGGTGGGAACGACGGTAACGGTGCGGTTTCCAGTGGCTTTGCCACTGCCCTGAAGCCGTGTCATAAAAGTGTCATCTTGCGCCTCCAGAGGCGCTGCAGGGACCATCTGCCGGGGACGCCGGCAAGGTTCGCCAGGATTTGAAGAACAGGCAGGTCGTGTCACCCGCAATACCCTTTCTCCTGGCGCTCGGACTGGCGCTGCTCGGCTGGCTGGCTGGCCGTGCGCGGGCCAACCTGTTCCGCCGCAACGGCAGCGCCAACGCCGGTCGGACCCCGGTGCTCCATTCGCTGCCGGCCTATCACGCCTGGTTCGTCGCGCTGTCGGCGCTGGTTCCGTCGGCGCTGTTCGCGATTGTGTGGAACGCGGCCAGTCCGGCGCTGGTGATGGCGCGCGTGTTGGCCGATCCTGTGGCAAAGGCCCTGCCCGCATTCGGGATCAAGCGCGATTCGGTGCTGGCCGAAGCCTGGGCGCTGGCAACCGGCAATTCAGCGACCGCCTTCGACCCGCTGTCGCGCGCGTTGGTGCCGGTCTACCGGTCGGCGCTGGAGTTCTATGGCGCGATCGGGCTTGGCGCGACGCTGGTGCTGGGCTTTACCGGCGGGACGCTGGCCTGGCTGCGGCTGCGCCCGCAGTTCAAGGCGCGCGCGCAGGTCGAACGGATCGTGATGGGGGGGCTGCTGCTTGCCTCGCTCGTGGCGATCCTGACCACGCTGGGCATCGTTGTTTCGCTGATGTTCGAGACGTTCCGGTTCTTCGAGATCGTCTCCCCGGCAAAATTCCTGTTCGGGACGCACTGGTCGCCCGATCCGATGGCGCCGATCGGCGGGGCGACGGGCGACGCCTATGGCGCGCTGCCGCTGTTCTGGGGGACGATCTATATTGGCGCGGTGATCGCCATGGTGGTCGCCATTCCGCTCGGCCTGATGAGCGCGATCTACCTTACCCAATACGCCTCGCCCACGATGCGGCAGTGGATGAAGCCGCTGCTGGAGATCCTCGCCGGCGTGCCGACCGTGGTCTACGGCTATTTCGCTGCCCTCACCGTGGCCCCGGCGATCCGCGATTTCGGCCATGCCGTGGGCATCGCCAGCGCCTCGTCCGAAAGCGCGCTGGCCGCCGGCGTGGTGATGGGGATCATGATTATCCCGTTCGTGTCATCCATGGCGGACGATTCGATCGCCGCCGTGCCGCAGGCGATGCGCGATGGCAGCCTTGCCATGGGCGCGACCAAGTATGAGACGATCCGCCGCGTGCTGGTTCCGGCCGCGCTGCCGGGCATCGTCGCGGGGATCATGCTGGCGGTGAGCCGCGCCATCGGGGAAACCATGATCGTGGTGATGGCCGCCGGCGCGACCGCGCGGATGACTGCCAATCCGTTCGAATCGATGACGACGGTGACCTTCCAGATCGTCGCCATGCTGACCGGCGAAGGCAGCTTTGACCATCCGGCCACGCTTTCGGCCTTTGCGCTGGGCATGGTGCTGTTCCTGGTGACCCTGACGCTCAATTTCATTGCGCTGCGCGTGGTGAAGCGGTTCCGCGAGGCTTATGACTGACACCGCCCCCCCTGCCCGCTGGAACACCTCCGAACTGGCCGCGCGGCGTCTGAAAAAGCGCTATGCGGCCGAACGGCGGTTTCGCCTTGCCGGCGCTGCTGCGGTGCTGTTTTCGGTCGCGGTGCTGGCGTTTTTGCTGATTTCGATGAGCTGGAACGGCATCGGCGGGTTCAAGCGCGCCGAACTGGCCACCGAGATCGACTTTTCCGCCGGCACACTGACCATCAGCGCCGACCAGCTTTCCGGCGAAAGCGCGATGCGCGCGCTCGAAGGGGCGGGCCTCAAGGAAGTGGTGCAGCTCGCGGCCGCGCGGGGGATCGACCCGGCCGCAGCGGCGGAGATCGACGGCGACGCCTGGCGCGAGGTTGCCCGGCGGCTGATCGCCAACCCTGGCCTGCTCAACCAGAAGGTTGCCGTGTCCCTGCCGGTGACCGACGATCTGGCCGCTGCCCTGCGCGGCGGCGGCGATCCGGCCTTGCGCGCCGTGGCGACGAAGCTGGCCGCCGAGGGCAAGCTGGCGCGGCACTGGGACTGGGGTTTCCTGTCGCGCGCCGATGCGACGCACGCACAGTCCGTGGGCATCTGGGGCGCGCTCAAGGGCTCGATCCTGACCATGGCGGTGACGCTGGGGCTGGCCTTTCCGGTGGGGGTGCTGGCGGCGGTCTACCTTGAGGAATACGCAGCGCGGAACCGCTGGACCGACCTGATCGAGGTTTCGATCAACAACCTCGCGGCGGTGCCCTCGATCATCTTTGGCCTGCTGGGCCTGGCGGTGTTCCTGGGGCTGTTTCCGAACTGGCGCTCTGCCCCGCTGATCGGCGGGATGACGCTGGCGCTGATGACGATGCCAGTGATCGTGATTTCGGGGCGCAACGCGATCAAGGCCGTGCCGCCTTCGATCCGCGATGCGGCGCTGGGGATCGGCGCGAGCCGGGTGCAGGTCGTGTTCCACCACGTCCTGCCGCTCGCCCTGCCCGGCATCCTGACCGGAACCATCATCGGCATGGCCCGCGCGCTGGGCGAAACCGCGCCGCTGCTGATGATCGGGATGCGCGCCTTCGTCGCCAGCCCGCCCGACAGCCTGACCTCGCCGTCGAGCGTGCTGCCAGTGCAGATATTCCTCTGGTCGGACGAGATCGACCGCGGCTTCGTCGAACGGACGTCGGCTGCGATCATCGTCCTCCTGCTCTTCCTCCTCGCGATGAATGGCCTCGCCATTTACTTGCGCAACCGCTTCGAGAAACGCTGGTAAACCGATGGCAACGCTCCACGAACTTGATCCTGTCGAGGCCAAGATGTCGGCCCGCAACGTTTCCGTCTTCTACAGCGACAAGAAAGCGCTGGACGACGTTTCGATCGACATTCCCACCGAATACGTCACGGCCTTCATCGGCCCGTCGGGCTGCGGGAAATCCACCTTCCTGCGCACGCTCAACCGGATGAACGACACCATCGCCAGCGCGCGGGTGGAGGGCGAAATCCAGCTCGACGGCGAAGACATCTACCGGTCGGGCATGGACGTGGTGCAACTGCGGGCGCGGGTCGGGATGGTATTCCAGAAGCCCAACCCCTTCCCCAAGTCGATCTACGAGAACGTCGCCTATGGCCCGCGCATCCACGGCCTGGCCGGAGGCAAGGCGGAACTGGACGGCATCGTCGAACGCTCGCTGCGCCGGGCGGGCCTGTGGGACGAGGTCAAGGACCGGCTGGCCGACAGCGGCACCGCGCTTTCGGGCGGGCAGCAGCAGCGGCTGTGCATCGCCCGGGCAATTGCGGTCGATCCCGAGGTGATCCTGATGGACGAACCGTGTTCGGCGCTCGACCCGATCGCCACCGCGCGGATCGAGGAACTGATCAGCGACCTCAAGGGCCGCTATGCCATCGTCATCGTCACCCATTCGATGCAGCAGGCCGCGCGCGTTTCGCAGCGCACCGCCTTTTTCCACCTCGGCAGGATGGTGGAATACGGCAAGACCTCGGACATCTTCACCAATCCCCGCGAAGAGCGGACCAAGGATTACATAACCGGCCGCTACGGCTGAGAAGGACTAGGGCACGGCCATGGCACACGAACATACCGTCAAGGCGTTCGACGAGGACATCACCCGCCTGCGCGGGCTGATCGCGGAAATGGGCGGCCTCGCCGAAGTCGCGCTGACAGGCGCGCTCGAAGCTCTGGTCAAGGGCAGCGAGGAGCTGGCAACGAGCGTGATCGCGCGCGACAAGAAGATCGACGCGCTCGAGGCCGAGGTCGATAAACTGGCAGTGCGGGTGATCGCGCTACGCGCGCCGATGGCGGATGACCTGCGCGAAGTGATCGCCGCGCTCAAGATCGCGGGCGTGGTCGAACGCATCGGCGACTATGCCAAGAACATCGCCAAGAGCGCGATGAAAGTCGAAAACCGCAAGAAGTTCGAACCGCTGACCCTGATCCCGGCAATGGGCGAAGTGGCGGGCAGCATGGTCCACGACGTGCTGACCGCTTATGCCGCGCGCGATGCGGCGCTGGCGACCGAGATCGTCGCGCGCGACGACAAGGTCGATGCCTTTTACGACAGCATCTTCCGCAATCTCGTCAGCCACATGATGGAAAACCCCGCCTCGATCACCAGCGCGGCCGAACTGCTGTTCGTGGCGCGGAATATCGAGCGGATCGGCGATCATGCAACCAACGTGGCCGAGATGGTCTATTACGCGGCGACGGGTGATTACCTGACCGACCGGGACGACCGGAAGGCCGTCTGATGGCTGCTCCCAAACTCCTGCTGGTCGAAGACGATCCGGCGCTGGCCGAACTGGTCGAGTTCCGGTTCAAGGCCGAAGGCTATCAGGTGATCCGTACCAGCGACGGGGACGAGGCCCTGCTGCTCGCCTCCGAAGACGCACCCGACGTGGTGATCCTCGACTGGATGATCGAGGGGACCAGCGGGATCGAGGTCTGCCGCCGCCTGCGCCGCGACAAGGGCAGCGCCCACGTGCCGATCGTCATGCTGACTGCGCGCGGTTCGGAGGATGACCGGGTGCGCGGGCTGGAAACCGGCGCGGATGACTATGTGTCCAAGCCTTTCTCCCCGCGCGAACTGGTGGCGCGGGTCAATGCGATCCTGCGGCGCATCCGCCCGGCGCTGGCCGGCGAGACGCTGACCGTGGGCGACCTTACACTGGATGCGACGGCGCACCGCGTCACCCGGCGCGGGCAGACCATTGCGCTGGGGCCGACCGAGTTCCGCCTGCTGCGCCACTTCATGGAGCATCCGGGACGCGTGTTCTCACGCGGGCAACTGCTCGATGCGGTGTGGGGCACGGAAAGCGACATCGAGCTGCGCACGGTCGACGTCCATATCCGGCGCCTGCGCAAAGGCATCGAACTGGAGGACGCGCCCGACCCGGTGCGGACGGTGCGCTCTGCCGGATACGCGCTCGAAGCCGTCTGACAGCGATTTCAACCGATATCATGGGGCGCGTTGTGGCCATGGCCGCAGCGCAGCGCTAGGCTGCGTCCGGACTTAGCGGGAGGACGTTGCCCATGGCTCGCCGGTGGATCTGGCTGGCATTGCTTGGCCTGCTGGTGGCGGGCGCGCTGGGCGCGGCTTGGACCTGGCAGAACAGGCCAATCGAGGTCGCAATCGTCAAGGCACGCATCGGGCCAGCGGTCGAACTGGTCTATGCGACCGGATTTATCGAGGCACAGCAACCGGTTTCGGTGCAGTCGCGCATCGCCGCGCCGGTCGAGCGCGTGCTGGTGGCCGAGGGCGACCGCATCGTGCGCGGACAACCGCTGGTGCTGCTGGCCGATGACGAACAGCAGGCCCTGCTGGCGCAGGCCGCGGCGCAGCGGCGCGCGGCGGAATTGATCGAGGGCCGGACGGTAACGCTGTTCCGTCAGGGCTGGGTGACCAAGGCCGCCCGCGACCAGGCCGTGGCCAATGCCGATGCCGCCCGCGCCGCCGTGGCCACCGCCAATGCGCGGGCCGACCAGCTGGTCGTGCGCGCCGAGATCGACGGGGTGGTAACCAAGCGCGATATCGAACCGGGCGAACTGGCCAGCCCGACGCGGGTGCTGCTGACGCTGGGCGATCCGGCGCGGACGCGGGTGACCGCCACCGTGGACGAACGCGACATTGGCCGCTTGCGGGTGGGCCTGCCCGCGCTGATGTCGAGCGATGCATGGCCGGGGCGGGTTTTTGCCGCGCGGGTGGCGGAAATCACGCCGGGCGGCGATCCGGCGCAGCGCGCGTTCCGGGTGCGCCTGCTGGACGATGGGCATGGCGAACTGCCGCTGGGCCTGTCGGTCGAGGTCAATATCGAGACGCGGCGGGTGGCCCGGGCGGTGCTTGTTCCGGCGACGGCCGTGGCGGCCGGGCAGGTCTGGACCGTGGTCGAGGGCCGCGCCCGCAGGCGCGCGGTGAAAACCGGGATCACCGGAGCCGAGACGGTGCAGGTCGTATCGGGACTGAAATCCGGCGAAACGCTGATCGCGGTTCCGCCGACCGGCCTTTCCGAAGGGCAGCGGGTGACGGAAAAGCGCTGATGTTCCCGCGGCTCCGCCTGCTGCTGCACATTGCGGCCAAACACCTGCTGATGCGCCAGCGCCAGACGCTGGTGGCGGTCAGCGGGGTGGCGGTGGGGGTCGGGTTCTTCCTTGCGGTTTCCGCCATGATGATCGGCAGCCAGACCGATTTCGTGAAGACGCTGATCGACGCGGCACCGCACATCATCATTTCGGACGAGATCCGCAGCCCTCCCCCGCAGCCCGGCGTGCGCGCCTATGGGGCGGATGGCGCGGTCGAAATACACGGCTACAAGGTCCGCAGCGAGGTGCGCGGGATCAAGGACTGGCAGCAGATCCTGCGCGAGATCGACGCCCTGCCGGGTGCCATCGGCTCGCCCAGCCTGTCGGGCGCGGTGACCCTGCGGCTGGGCGGGCGCGACGAGGCGATGGCCGTGATCGGGATCGATCCCGAGATCGAGAGCCGGGTCAGCACGATTTCGGCCAAGCTGCGCAGCGGGCGGCTGATCGACCTGGAACGGGTGCAAGGCGGGGTCATCATCGGCGAGGACCAGGCCAAGCGGCTCGGGCTGGGCATGGGCGACATCGTCGCGGCAACTTCGGCGCGCGGCGGAACGCGGTCCCTGCGGATCGTCGGGCTGTTCAAGAAAGGCCAGCAATTGGGTTCCGGCAGCGGCTACATGCTGCTGCGCGAGGCGCAGTCCCTGCTGGCACGGCCTTTCGTGATCAACCGGATCGGGATCAAGCTGGCCGATCCCTATTCCGCCGAGGACGCCGCCAAGGGACTGGAGGCGCGGCACGGCTACAAGGCCGAGTCCTGGCAGGAGCGCTCGTCCGACTTCCTCGGGCTGCTGCTGACGCGCAATGTCATCATGTATTCGGTGGTGTCGGCGATCCTGCTGGTGGCGAGCTTTGGCATCTATACGGCGGTGTCGAACAGCGTCGCCGACAAGCGCCGCGACATCGCGATCCTGCGCTCGATGGGGTTTTCGCAAGGGGACCTGCAGCTGGTGTTCGTGGTTGAGGGACTGGCGCTCGCGCTGGCCGGGATCGTGGCGGGGTGGCTGCTGGGCTTCGGGTTGATGACCATGCTGGGCAGCCTTGAGTTTTCGATCCAGGGCGAAATCCGGCACCTGCCGCTGGACCGGGGGACGCGGCAATACCTGATCGCGGCGTCGGCCTCGCTGGTGGCGGGGGTGATTGCGGCATGGCTCCCGGCGCGCAAGGCGGCGAAAGTCGATCCGGTCGATATCCTGCGCGGGGCGGTATGAGCGAAACGCCGCTGCTCGCCGCCGAAAAGCTGAGCCGGGTGCTGCCCGGCGACCCGCCGGTGACGCTGGTGGCCGAGGCCGACCTGATAATCGAACCAGGCAAGTTCACCGCCATCGTCGGCCCTTCGGGTTGCGGCAAGTCCTCGCTGCTCTACCTGCTCGGGCTGATCGATCGGCCGACGGGCGGGCGGTTGCTGCTCCAGGGGCAGGACGCAACCCCGCTCAGCGGCGACGCGCGGGCGCAGATCCGGCTGGAGCGATTCGGGTTCGTGTTCCAGTTCCATTTCCTGCTGCCCGAATTCAACGCGCTCGAAAACGTGATGATGCCGATCCGGCGGCTGGGAAGGCTGTCCGTCGCCCAGGCCGAAGCGCGGGCGCGCGATCTGCTCAGGTTCATGGGGCTTGAGGACAAGGCGCTCAAATCGCCCGACAAGCTTTCTGGCGGGGAGCGGCAGCGCGTGGCGATCGCGCGCGCGCTGGCCAACGATCCGCCGCTGGTGCTGGGCGACGAACCGACCGGCAACCTCGACAGCGTGAATTCGGCGCGGGTGGTCGACCTGTTCCGCCGGCTGGCCCACGAACAGGGCCGCGCGGTGGTCTGCGTGACTCACGATCCGGGGATCGCCGAGGTTGCCGACGTGCGGGTCTCGATGCTCGACGGGCGGGTAACAGAAGTTCACCAGCAGGCCCGGCCCCTGGAGTAACGAGGGAACCGGCAGCCCTGCCCTTCCGTTGCATGGACAGCAGATCATGCAGAAGGAATCGGGCGATGAAATATGATCAGGGCGATCCCAAGGAGCTGAAGCACAAGTTCTGGCAGGCGCTGGCCGCGTCG
>CAYFJH010000001.1:116775-135609 GCA_964343385.1 uncultured Novosphingobium sp.
CGCGTCGCCTTTCGTTATGCTCCAACTGGAGGGCGATCCGGCCAGCGCAGCCCCGATGACTGCGCAACTGGACGAGGATGCCAACCACGCGGTGTGGTTCTTTGCCGGGCGTGACAGCCACTTTGTCCGGCTGGGCGGCGCGACGGCAACCTTTACCAGCAAAGGGCACGACGTGTTCGCGCGGATTTCAGGCGCGCTCCACGAAGAGACCGATCCGGCGCGGCTGGACAGGGAGTGGAATAATTTTGTCGGGGCGTGGGTTCCAGGCGGACAGCACGACCCGAACCTGTTGTTGCTACGGTTCGACCTGGGCGACGCGGCGATCTGGACCGGGGAAATGGGCGTCTTCAACACGATCAAGATGGCCCTGGGCCTGCCAGTGAGGGACAGCGTCAAGGGCGGCTACGCCGAAACGCGGCTGTAATCGCGGCTACTGACATGAAAAGGGCCGCCCTTGTGGGCGGCCCTTGTGGTTTCAGGCGTCGATGCCGCCGGGAGTGTGCGCGCCGGGCATCGGCGGGACCGGCTGCGGCGGGGCGTCGGGATCGTCCTCATGCACTTCGATGATGCCCTTGCCGACATGGCTGTGGTGGCGGCTGTAGGCGAAATAAACGACGAGGCCGACGACCGCCCAGCCGGCGAACAGTTCAAGCGTATAGGCCGACAGGCTGAAGAACAGGTAGACGCAGCCAAGGATCGCCAGCGGGGCGACCACCATGACCGCCGGGGTGCGGAACGGGCGGTGGCGCGCGGGGTCGGTCTTGCGCAGGACCATGACCGCGATGGCGACCATGGCAAAGGCGAACAGCGTGCCCGAGTTGGAAATATCGGCCAGCGCGCCGACCGGGAACATCGCGGCGAAGATGGCGACGACGATGCCGGTGATGATCGTGACCACGTGGGGCGTGTGGTATTTCGGGTGGATGCGGCTCAGGCGTTCGGGCAGCAGGCCGTCGCGGCTCATCACGAAGAAGATGCGGGTCTGGCCGAACATCATCATCAGGATGACGGACGGCAGGGCAAACCCGGCCGCGAGGCCGACGAGGTTGCCGATCTGCTTCCAGCCGATTTCACGCAGGGTCCAGGCCAGCGCTTCCTTCGAGCAGACGACGACTTCCTTGGCCTGGGCGGCGCAGGCGGCGGCAAGTTCGGTGCTGCCGGGCGCAATGCCCTTGCCCGCGGCATCGACCAGCGGGACCGCGCCGACGCTGCCGACGACGCCCGAGGCGACGAGCAGGTAGAAGATCGTGCAGATAGCAAGGCTGCCTAGCAGGCCGATCGGCATGTTCCGCTGGGGGTTCTTGGTTTCCTCGGCCGCGGTCGAAACGGCGTCGAATCCGACATAGGCAAAGAAGATCGAGGCCGCCGCCGCCGAAACACCGCCAAAGCCGAGCGGGGCAAAGGGATGGAAGTTCTCGGTATTCATCACCGGCAGGGCAAGGATGCAGAACAGGGTCAGCGCGGTGATCTTGATGGTGACCAACACGGCGTTGAACGCGGCGCTTTCCTTGGTGCCGAGGACGAGCAGCCAGGTTACGAGCAGCGAAATCAGGAAGGCCGGGAGATTGATGTAGCCGCCGGTGGCGATGGCGGTCTGGATCGCGTCGGTATTGGCGGCCCCGGCAAACAGCTTGATCGAGGCGATCAGCGCATCGGCGTTGGTAAAGGCGACGGGTATCTCGATCCCGCCGTACCCCCTGAGCAGGCCGACGAAATAGCCCGACCACCCGACCGCGACCGCGCCCGCCGCGACCGCATATTCAAGCACCAGCGCCCAGCCGACCATCCAGGCCATCAGTTCGCCCATGACCGCGTAGGAATAGGTGTAGGCCGAGCCCGAGACCGGGACCATCGAGGCCATTTCCGAATAGCACAGCGCCGCGACCGCACAGACGAGGCCGGCGATAATGAAGCTCAGGAGCATCCCCGGCCCGGCCTTTTGCGCAGCCTCTGCCGTCAAAACGAAAATGCCGGTGCCGATCACCGCGCCAACGCCCAGCATGGTCAGCTGGAAAGCGCCCAGCGAGCGAGGGAGCGATTTCTTTTCGGCGGTGGCGAGAATGGCGTCGAGCGGCTTGACGCGTCCGAACATGCGGCTGAACCTTTTCTCGAAGGCGGCTGGGGGTAAACCGGCGCGCGCTTTGTCTGCGATCGTCGCATTGCTAGCGGGAGCCCGACGGCGCGCAAGGGGTTTATCCACGTATTCCCCGATTCACTGCGGCTCCGGGGGTGGCTTCACCTTCGCGGCGCGGGCGGCTAAGGCATGGTCATGTCCACGACCTTCCAGCTCGATGCGAGCACCAGCCGCGCCAATCCGACGCCCGCGCCGATGAAGCGAATGACGGTTCCGGCGATCCGCAACCGCAAACAGGACGGCGTGACCGCCGAGCCGATCGTCATGCTGACTGCCTATACGGCACGGTCGGCGCAACTGCTCGATCCGCATTGCGACCTGCTGCTGGTCGGGGATTCGCTGGGCCAGGTAATCTATGGCCTGCCGTCCAGCGTGCCGGTGTCGCTGGAGATGATGATCAACCACGGCGCAGCGGTGGTGCGGGGATCATGGCATTCGGTGGTGATCGTCGACATGCCATTCGGAACCTACGAGGCCTCGCCCGAACAGGCCTTTGCCAGCGCGGCGCGGGTGCTCAAGGAAACGGGTGCCGCCGGGGTCAAGCTTGAAGGCGGGGCGGTGATGGCCCCGACGGTCGCGTTTCTGGTGGCGCGCGGGATCCCGGTGATCGGTCATGTCGGGCTGACCCCGCAGGCGGTCAACGTGCTGGGCGGATACAATGCGCGTGGCCGCAGCGAGGCGGAGGCGGCAAAAATCGTGGCCGACGCGCGGGCGCTGGCCGAGGCCGGGGCCTTTGCCATCGTGGTCGAAGGCGTGGTCGAACCGATTGCGATTGCCGTGACCGAGGCGGCGGCCTGTCCTGTGATCGGCATCGGCGGATCGGCGCGGTGCGACGGGCAGGTGCTGGTGACCGAGGACATGCTGGGCATGTTCGAACGGGTGCCGCGCTTCGTGAAGCGTTACGAGAACATCGCCGAAACGATCTCCGGCGCGGCAGAGCGCTATGCTGGCGAAGTGCGCGCGCGCACATTTCCGGGGATCGAGCAGACATACCAGCCCAAGGCCTGAGCGCCGGGCGACCACAGTCAGATAGGGTTTTCAATTTGCTGCGTTATTACAAGGGTTCGTTCCTGTTCACCTTCCTCTGCCTGATGCTGGCGGTGGCCTTTGGCTGGATGCAGTCGGGCACCGTCTCGGGCACGGCCGAGGTGCTGTGGATCGTGCTGGTGCTTTCGGTCCTCGAAATATCGCTGTCGTTCGACAACGCCGTGGTCAACGCCGCGGTGCTCAAGGACATGGACCCGGTGTGGCAGCGGCGGTTCCTCACCTGGGGCATGGTGATCGCGGTGTTCGGGATGCGGATCGCCTTTCCGCTGATCATCGTGGCGATTGCCGCCGGGCTGGGTCCGGTCGAAGCGCTGCAACTGTCGCTCAACGAGCCAGCGAAATACGAGGCCGTGGTGAGCAGCGCCCACGTCGGGATTGCCGGGTTCGGCGGGGCGTTCCTGGCGATGGTCGGGATGCGGTTCTTCTTCGACGAGGAAAAGGACATCCACTGGATCCGCTGGATCGAGAAGCGCCTGAGCGCGGTTTCAACCATTCGCGCCGTGGAAATCGCGGTTCTGGTGCTGGCGCTCTATGGCATTTCGCTGCTGCTCGAGGTGCACGAGGCGCTGGTCTTCGTGACCGCCGGGATGCTCGGGCTGGTGACCTTCATCGCGGTCGAGGCGGTGGGGACGCTGCTGGAACTGAGCGACAACGCGCGGGCTGCCGGGGGCGCGGTGGTGCGGTCGGGGCTTGGCGGGTTCCTCTACCTCAACGTGCTCGATGCCTCGTTCAGTTTCGACGGCGTGATCGGGGCGTTCGCGTTGTCGAACAACATGATCATCATCGCGCTGGGCCTGTCGATCGGCGCCATGTTCGTGCGCTCGATGACGATCATGCTGGTGCAGCGCGGAACGCTCGACGAATACCGCTTTCTTGAGCACGGCGCGTTCTGGGCGATCATCGCGCTGGCCGCGATCATGCTGCTGTCGGTGCGGTTCGCGATCTCGGAAACGGCGACCGGACTGATCGGCGCGGTGCTGATCTTCGCCTCGCTGTGGTGGTCGGTGCGCTATCAAAGACGGAATCCCGCAGCGGATTGAGGGCGAAAGTTCCCTCCATCCACCAAATGAGAACGATTACTTCACCGAACCGTTGCAACGGCGCAACTTCCCTGCGTCATTCGGCGGGAAAACGAAGGTTTTCCTTGCGCGCAAACACGCAGCCTATAGATTGATCCGCGGAGTCTAGGAGAGGATGAAAAGGGCACCTGCCGAGCAGGGCCCTTTTCTTTTGCGCGGCGCAGATCAATGCGTTGCTGCGGCATTCAGCGCGGCCGATTTCACCAGCAAGGCCTTGGACAGGTTGGGATTGCTGCCGTCCAGCGCGGTGGCCCAGGCCTGCGTTGCGGTCGGTGCGGCGCGCTGCAGGCGGTAGGCCGTTTCACCGGCGCTGACCGCGCCCTCCCGCGCCCCGCCCCGCGCCAGTGCAAAGGCGAGATCAGACTGCAGGCGGGCATCGGCTGCACTGCCCGTGCGCGCAAGCCAGCCGAGGATTTTCGATGCTGCGGCCCAGTCCCCGCGCCGCGCGGCAAAGCCGGCGGCAAGGCGCAGCGCGGTGCGATTGCGCGGATTGTTGGCGAGGACGCCGTGCACAAACAGTTCGGCCTGATCGGCACGCCCGGAGCGGAGCGAGGCATCGACCAGCCGCAGCATCAGGTCATCCCCCAGGCGCACCGCGCCGGCCACGCGCCATGCATCGACCGCGCCGGAATAGTCTCCGCGCACCATCCTGAGATCACCCGCAAGCATTTGGGCATCGGCCGAGCCCGGCGCAGCGGCGCGCACTTTTTCGGCAATCGCGGCCGCATCGGCCAGACGCCCGGCAGCGAGCAGCTGGCGCACAAACGGGACGGCGGCGGAGGCTTCGCCCGGTGCATCGCCATAACGCAGGGCAAGGACGCCAAGCGGATCGGGTTCCGCCACCGCGAGCACCGGCACGGCGCCGGCCCGCGCGGCGCGTTCAAGCAGGGGCGCAGCGCGGTCACGCTGGCCAAGGTCTTCGTGGGCGCGGGCGACGAGGGTCAGCAGCCACGGCGAGGCGTCGGCGCGGGTGACGTCGGGCGCGAACTGCGCGATCAACTGGCGGCGGTCATGGGCGGTATCGAGCGCGCGGGCGAGAAGCAGGCGCGCGGTGCGGTTCTGCGGCTGGCGGCGCGAAAGCAACCCAAACAGTTCGACCGCAACGTTGCTGTTGCCCGCTTCGAATTCGAGCAGGCCCTGCAATTCCAGCGCGGCAGGAATGGCCGACAGGTTTGGCCCGGCACGCGCCAGCAGACGGCGGGCGAGCGGGGTGTTGCCGGCCCGCGCCGCGAGGACCGACTGGAGGAAGAAAGCGCGCGGATTTCGGGGTTCAAGCTCGATCATCCGCCGGGTGACCGTGACCATCTGCCGCACCCGGCCGAGTTCGCCCAGCGTCGCGGCATATTCGCCCAGCAGCACGGTATCGTCGGGCTTGAACTTCAGCGCGGCCTCGAACCACGGCAGCGCGGCGACGAGGCCATGCTGGTCGCGCACCAGCAGGCCGCGAAATTCGAGCGCGCGGACGTTGCCGGGATCAAGCTGCACAGCGCGGTTGGCGGCGTCGATGGCCTGGAGGTGCTGCCCCCCGGCATAGCGCAGGCGGGCGATGTCGACCCACAGGCGGCTGTCGTTCGGGGTCAGCCGCAGGGCCGCGTCGAATGCCGCCCCGGCCTCGACAAACCTGCCCTGAGCCATTTCGAGCCGGCCGAGGACGCGGTGGCCGTGCGGTGCCTCGGCCCTGGTGAATGCCTTGGGGGCAAGCCAGTCACGCGCGCGTCTGAAATCGGACTGGTCGAGATAGGCCTCGCCCATGCGGGCGGCGGCAGCATCGCGCGGGAGCCCGGCTGAAATCGCCTTGCGCAGCGCCATTTCGGCGGCGATCCCGTCGCCCCGCGCCAGCGCGGCATGGGCCTGTGCGACATAGGCGTCAGCGGCGGAAGGCGCTGCCCCTGCCCCGCCCGCACCGGCCCCAGCCGCGCCGGCCAGAACCAGCGCCAGCAGGGGCCGCAGCAGCCTGCGCCGCCGGGATAACTCAGGCGTGGAGGTCATACTGCTTGAGCAGATCATACAGCGTCGGCCGGCTGATCCCGAGCAGCTTGGCCGTGCTCGATATGTTGCCTTCGCTGCGCGCAAGGGCGTGGCGGATGGCCTTGCGGTCCGCCTGTTCGCGCGCCGACTTGAGGTTGAGCGCGGCCGCGCTGCTCGCCTCAGGGTTGCCGAGATCGAGATCGGCGGCCCCGACCAGCTTGCTGTCGGCCATGATCACCGCGCGTTTCACCCGGTTTTCCAGTTCGCGGACGTTGCCGGGCCAGGGCCAGGCGTCGATTGCCGCCAGTGCGTCGGCGGCAAAGCCTTTGACCTGCGGGTTCATCTCGCGGGAGAACCGCTGGAGAAAGACCTTGGCCAGCAGCGTCGCGTCGCCCGGACGTTCGGCCAGCGTCGGGATCTTCACCACGATTTCGGCAAGCCGGTAGAACAGGTCCTCGCGGAACCGGCCATCGGAAATCATCTGTTCAAGGTTCTGGTGCGTCGCGCAAACGATCCGCGTGTCGACGTCGATCGACCGGCGCGAGCCAACCCGTTCGATTACCCGCTCCTGCAAAAAGCGCAGCAGCTTGACCTGAAGCTGCAGCGGGATATCGCCCACTTCATCAAGGAACAGCGTGCCGCCCGCGGCCTGTTCGATCTTGCCCTCGGTGGTCTTGACCGCCCCGGTGAAGGCACCCTTCTCGTGCCCGAACAGTTCGCTTTCAAGCAGGTTTTCCGGGATCGCCGCGCAGTTGATCGCGATGAAGGCGCCCTTGGACCGCGTGCTCGCCTCGTGCAGCCCGCGCGCCAGTAGTTCCTTGCCGGTGCCACTCGCACCCAGCAGCATGACCGAGACGTTGGTGTTGGCGACGCGCTCGATCGTGCGGGCAACCTTGACCATTTCGGGCGCAGCGGTGATGAGCCGGCCCAGCACCTTGTTCTCGCCCCCGGCGCGGACCGCAAGCTGGCGGTTTTCCGCCTCGATCCGGTGAAGCTGAAGCGCGCGGCGGACGATCAGGCCGATGGCGTCGATATCAACCGGCTTCTGGTAGAAGTCATAGGCCCCGCGCGCGATGGCGCTGAGCGCGCTTTCCCGCGCGCCGTGACCGGTGGCGACGATGACCTTGGTATCGGGCTTGAGCGCCATGATCTCATCCAGCACGGCAAAGCCGACGCTGGTCCCGTCGGGGTCCGGCGGCAGGCCAAGGTCGAGGGTTACGACCGGCGGTTCCTCCGCGCGCAGGGCGTTGATCGCGCTGGCGCGGTCCCCGGCGACGATCACGTCGAAATCGGGATAGGCCCACTTGAGCTGGGCCTGGAGGCCGGGATCGTCCTCGACGACGAGGAGCTTGGGCTTGGTTTCAGACATCAGGCGACCTTCTGGCTTTGTGAATCGGGCAGTCTGGCGCTGCCCTGGGCGTGAAGCGGAATGCGGATGATAAAGCGCGAGCCGAAGCCCTCGCGGCTTTCGACGTCGAGCCGGCCGCCCATCGCGCGGACCAGTTCGCGCGCCTCGCACGCGCCGATCCCGAAGCCGCCGGGCTTGGACGAGACGAACGGCTTGAACAGGCGGGTGCGGATGAATTCCGGGCTCATGCCCACGCCCGAATCGATCACCTCGATCCGCGCCGCGCCATTGTCGGCGATGGCGGAGAGGAATACCGGCGCGCGCGCCGGGCTGGCGTCGAGCGCGTTCTGGACGAGGTGCAGCAGCGACTGTTCGAGCGCATCACGGTTGGCGGTGACGAGGCCGGACTGGCACTCGGCAACCACCACCGATGCCGCGCGCGCCGCGAACTGGGCGGCGACGGCGCGGACAAGTTCGGCCACGTCGAACGTGCTCGCCGCCTCGGCCCCGGCCTTGCCATAGCGCGACAGGCGGGCGATCAGCGCGTTGAGCTTTTCCGCCGAATTCCGCAGCGTGACGATCATGTCGGCGCGGAAAGCCGGGTTTTCGGCGTGGTGTTCCGCGTTGCGGGCAAGCAGGCTGAACTGGCTGGCGAGGTTCTTGATGTCGTGCATGACAAAGGCGATGCGGCGGTTGAATTCGTCGAACCGCGCGGCCTCGGCCAGCGCATCCTGCCCCTGGTTTTCCGCCATGTAGCTGGCAATTTGCTGGCCGACGACGCGCAGGAGGTCAAAGTCCTCCCAGTCGAGCGTACGCGTCACTTGCGGACGGGCGAGCACGACGATGCCGCACAACCGCTCGTAATGGAGCAGCGGGACCAGCGCCCAGGCGCGCGGTTCGCCGATCAGCCAGTCCGGAACGATGGACAGTTCGCCCTGCCGGTCGATCCCCTGCCGGACCGCATCCAGGTCGACGATGTGGCCGTCGCGTTCAAAAAATGCGGCGGCGGCGGGGGAAAAGGCGATGGCCGGCACGTCCGCCGTGGGCCACTGCCAGCGCGCGGCCAGCACGATCTCGCCCAGTTCGTCGGGGATGACGAGTATCCCGGCCGGGCTGTCGGTGATGTCGCAGAGCGAACGCACCGCGCGTTCCGCCAGCGGCGATCCGCTCGCCCCGGTTCGCCCCTCGCCGCCGATGGTGCGGTTGAAGCGCAGCCACTCGGCGCGGTAGTCATAGCGGTGCTGGAACAGGTGCTTGACCAGCGTAATCTTGAGCCAGCCGCGCATCCTCCGCGAAGGCAGGATCAGCAGCGCCGCCGCAATCCCTGCGATGAGAAAGCCGAACTGGAACAGCCGGGCAAATTCGCCTCCGACATAGGCCAGCCATTTGCCGAGCCCGATCATGCCCAGAAGGTAAAGACCGATCCCCAGCAGCGATGCGAATTCAAACGCGACCGCGCGTGACGGGCTGAACCGCAGTTCGGCCGGGCGGCGGCCGAACGCGGGGAGCATCGCCGCAACCATCGCGGCAAGGACCAGCCCGCGCAGGGCGGCAAGCTGCTCGGGCCACTCCCCGTCGAGGTATGCGACCGTGTAGAGGTTGAGATCGTAGAGCCACAGCAGCGCCAGCGCGGCAGTCGGCCAACGCAGGACCGCGCGGGTCTGCGCCGAGGCCCCGCCGAACAGGTTGTGCAGCAGCACCAGCCCGCCGATCGCCATCATCAGGCGGAACATGACAGTCATGTGAAACAGCGTGTCGCGCGTTCCCGGCCCCAGCGCAAAGCCGGGCAGGAGCATGATCTGCAACATCTGGAACAGCTCGATCGCGCAAAGCGAGATGATAACCGGGCGGATCGGACGGATCACCGTGTGCCGCCCGTCGCTGCTGAACAGGCGGTAGATCACGAACAGCCAGCCAAGGTTGCGCAGCGATTCGGTGACGTGGGCAGCCGGGCTTTCGACCCCGGTGGCAGCCACGGCCAGCCCCCAGGTCGCGCTTCCGGCCAGCGCGACGCCTACCGCGAGCCCCGCCGGTCCCATCGCGGTGCGCCGGCCCGCCAGCCACGCCGCCAGAGTCGCCGCGGCGCAGGCCCCGGCAAGGTGCGTCAGCGAGGCAAGGATGGACCAGCCGGACGCCATCTCAGATATTCTCCATATCAGGATGGGTGGAGATTTGGCTCAGGCCGGAGCGAGAATGGGTGACGTGAGCGACCCGGAGCGCAGCGTACTTTAGTACGTGAGCACCGGAAGCGCGAAGGGCGGCCGTTCGCAGCCCGGCATGGGGCAAATATCCGCCCATCCTAGCGCGCGCCCTCGTGCCAGAGGACCACGCGCAGGGTCTGCAGCAGGATCAGCAGGTCGAGAAAGGGCGTATAATTCTTGGCGTAATAGAGGTCATATTCAAGCTTGTGGCGCGAATCCTCGATCGAGGCACCATAGGGATAGTTGATCTGCGCCCAGCCGGTGATCCCCGGCTTCACCATGTGACGCTCGGCGAAATAGGGCAGCTTGTCCTGCAGGTCGGCGACGAACTCCGGGCGTTCGGGGCGCGGGCCGACAAAACTCATCTCGCCCTTGAGCACGCTCCACGTCTGGGGCAGTTCGTCGATCCGGACCTTGCGGATGAACCGCCCGACGCGGGTGACGCGCGGATCGTTCGCGGTGGCCCACTGCGCGCCGCCGGCCTCGGCATCGGTGCCCATCGAACGCAGCTTGATCACGTTGAAGTGCTGGCCATAAAGCCCGACGCGGGTCTGGCGGAAGAACGCCGGCCCCTTACTGTCAAGCTTCACCAGAACGGCGAAGATCGCGATGACCGGCAGCGTCAGCAGCAGCAGGATCAGGCTGGCGGTAATGTCGAACATGCGCTTGGCCACGCTCGACACCGCGCGGCCCGACGAAAACCCGTCGGAGAAGATCAACCACGACGGGTTGACCGTATCAAGGTCGACCCGGCCGGTCTCGCGCTCGATGAAGCTGGAAAAGTCGTTGACGTGGACCCCGGCGGTCTTGATCCGCAAGAGATCGGACAACGGCAGCGCGTTGCGCCGTTCCTCAAGCGCAAGGACCACTTCGCTCACCCCGAGGTTCTCGACGAAGCGCTTGAGGTTGTGGATCGCGTTGCGGTTGATCGCCTCTTCGATGACCGGCTTGCTGTCGCTCATCCCGACATAGCCGACGATGACGAAGCCGGATTCGGGCTTGTCCTCCATCTGGCGCAGACGGTCGGCCCGGCGGCCCGCACCCAGCACCAGCACGCGGCGGCGAAACGCCTGCGCGCCAAGGATCCCGCCGACCAGAAGGCGGTTGGCGATCAGCAAGACCACGGTCAGCCCCATCGCGTAGGCCAGCGTCGAACGCCAGAACAGCGTGCCGTTGAGCGCCCAGTCAACAAAGGAAAGCCCGATGATGCCAAGCGAGATCGCCACCAGCAGTCGCGCCCCGGCGTAGCGCAGCGACCGCAGCGATTCGGCGTTGTAGACCCCGACCGCGATCATCGCGGTGAGCATGACCGCGGCATAGCCCACCAGTTCCCACCCGCGATCGAACGGAATGCCGGGGTGCAGTCCGATCTGCCCGGCGCGAATCCGCCACCCCGCCTCGGCCGCCATTGCCAGAAGGGCGATGTCGAACAGCCCCAGCAACAGCACGGCATGCGGGATATAGTGTTTGAAAAGACGAACCATAAGTTGCCGGCCTGCGTCCCGGTGCATCCGGGCTCTTGGCGGAAGGCTAGGACCAAGGGGTAAATTGTCGGTAAATTTGACAGCAGGCGGCGCGAAGCAGTTGGCCACGATTCCAGCGAAATTCGCCGGTTTCATGCCCGCCCTGTCGGGCCGATTTACAAGTGCCCCGGCAGCGCACGGGGGACGCTGCCGGGGACCGGGGGAATTGTTTCAGGAAATGGGGTTCAGGGCTTGGCGACGTTGTCGGCGGCGTCCTTGGCCGCCTCGCCCACGTCCTTGGCCGCCTCGCCGACGCTGTTGGCGGCGTTGGTGATCGCGTTGTCCCTGGCCACCTCGCTGTTGTTCGACTGGGTGAAGAACCAGACCCCGGCGACCAGCGCGAGGACGAGGATCACTGCGATGAACCAGCCAGCACCGCCGCCAGTAGTGCGGGTTTCATGGATGATGGTGGTATCGCCGGGATGGACTTCACGCGTGGTTTCGACTTCGTCTGCCATCGCATTTCCCTTTGAAAGCGGATGCCTGGAGGGGAAATGCGCGGGAGCGCCGTGCGTTCCGCGGCAACCGGTGCCTGGTGCTGGTGCCCCTGGCTGACTCGAACCGGCACGGGTATCGCTGCACCCCGGCCTCCCACGCCTAGAAACCGGCACCGAGCCGTAAGCCCAGTTTCATGTCAGGCGCACCCCGGCTTAATCCGGCTTCGCCCTGAAGGCCAAGCTGCAATTTGTGTCCGAGCGCGACGCCAAATCCAGCTCCAATGCTCTGGCGGTCGGCCAGCGCTCGTGAAGCCGATTGTTCGTAGGAATAGGACAACGCTGCTGATGCGCCCGATGAAAGCGCAACACGCGTTCCCGCGGTGCCTGACAGTGTGTTGCGCACCGCAAAGCCATCGGGCTGGCCAAGCATGGTATAGCCGACAGAGGCAAACGGCGTGATCCCACCGCGCAAGGCGCGTGCGACCTGGGCGTTGACCGCATAATCGACCTTGCCGGTGCCAAGCCCCTTGGCACGCGAGGCCGTCGGCAATTTCACCCCGCCGCCAAGCGAAGTGGTAAAACCGGCAACGGGCATATCATAGGCCGCCTGCAGGGTCGCATCGCCAAGCCCTTCGCGCCTGGTCCGCACAGTCTGGTTGTTGCCACTGAAGAGCAGCGGCGTACCGAGCAAGCCGCCCTGACTGACCAGGACATCGACTGGTGCGGTCGTGCGCAAGTAGGGGACGGCAGCAGCCAGCCGCACGCGTCCTTTGCGCACGGCTGCACCGACCGAGGTTGAAACTGTTTCGACTTTAGCGCCGGTTCCGTAATCGCCCTGCTCGTACTCGACTCCAGCGAAAATCTCGCCCGACTGATGGTCGCGTGGCGAGGGTCGGGGCTCCATCTCTTGCCCCTGTGCGAAGGCATGGGTGGACATTGGTAGCGCCGCGGCGGCGAGAAAGATGGCAACAATTTGGTTTTTACGCATGGGCTGACTCCACTCGAACCCTGCGGTGCTTGCTGGGCCTTCGTGGCGACAACGAGTGGCGGGCGCGCATTCATCCGTGCTGCGGCGAAATCATTTTCGCGCCTACTGCCAGCCGCGCGCCTTTGCTGCCTGCTCCTGCCCAGCGTCGAGCGCGCCTTCGGGTGCCATGTCTTGTGCGAGCGCCATAAGGGCGGCGTCTTCGCTTCCTGCCTGCCGATAATCGCCGCCCTTGGCTTGCGATCCGCCGATCAGCTTGCGCAATCGCCAACCGTTTTCATCGCGGCAGGCAATCCCGGCCTGCGCCTTTTCTGAAAAAACCCGACAATAGGTTCCCGCGCCGTCCTTGAAGCTGAGCAGAACGCGCATCCGCGCGGACGCAGGCTGTATCGCCGACAATTGATTGTCGAGCGCGTCGGCCAACGGACCCGGCGCATAAGAGCGCCCCTCAACCAGCGTAGTTTCGCCGCTGTCTCGCCCCGGCAACATCACGGCAAGCACCAGCGAGGCGGCGAGCGCAGGCGCCGCGAACCACGTCCAGCGCGAGATGCCCGGGCGGCTGTCGCGCTGCTGGCGCGCCTTGGCCAAATCGACGACCTGCGGGCCTGGCCGGGTCAGTTGCGCCAGCAGATGGTCTGGCAACGGGGCTTTCAGGATCGGTTCGAAATGCGCGGACAACCGTTGGCGCAGCGCGCGGTGCGCCGCAACCTTCCTGGCAAGGTCAGGGTCTGCAGCCACCAGCGCCTCGATTTCGCGCATTTCGTCCTCAGGCAATTCGCCATCGGCAAAGGCGGCCAACCGTTCCGGGGAGATCGTCATGGCATTTCTCCCAGTAGAACGAGCAGCGCGTCACGGCCGCGCACTAGCCGCGAATTGAGGGTGCCGACCGGGCAACCAATGATTTCGGCGGCTTCCTTGTAAGAATAACCTTCGACCATCACCAGCAGCACGGCCTCGCGCTGTTCGGCAGGCAAGCGGGCCAGCGCGCGATCGACATTGCCCATCTCGACCGCGACTTCCTGTTCGCCGCTCATGCCCACAGCGATCCCGGCTTCTTCACCCACGAAGGTTTCCGACCGGCGTGACCGGGCACGGATTTCATCGATCCAGATATTGCGCATGATCCTGTACATCCAGCTGTCGAGCCGCGTACCGTCCTGCCATTGGTCCCGGCGGACGAGCGCACGCTCGATCGTCATCTGGCAAAGATCGTCGCCATCGGCTCCATCACGCGCCAGTCCGCTCGCAAACCGCCGAAGCCGGGGCACGATGGACAGGACCAGCGCTTCAAAGCTTTCGGTCAGTTCCTTGCCTTTCCTTGGATGAAACGCCTCCTGTTGTCCGTTTAATCCGCAGTTAAGGCAAAATAATCAAGGGTCCCATCCATGCGTCCGCCGTTCATCGCTGTACTTGCCATCGCCCTGATCGCCGCGCCCGCCGCGGCGCAGCTTGGCCTGCCCGGTGTTGGCAATACGCTTGACCGGGTGACGGGCAGCATCGATGGGCTGGTCGACCGGGTCGTCAGCACAAGCCGCGCATCCACCGATGTCCTTGCCGCAGCCCGGATCGACCGGCTGGCCGGCCTTGTCCGCGACAATCGGCAAACGATTGAGTTCGATGCCGACGCCCAGCCCGCGCGGCGCGGTGAACTTCTGCTCGAAGGGGCGGACCATGCTGCCATTGAGCGCGCGGAACAGGCTGGCTTTGCTGTCATCGCGCGCGAAAATTTCGATGACCTCAACCTTGCCGTGGTGCGGCTCGCGGTGCCATCAGGCGTTACGCTTGCACAGGCGGAAAGGCGGCTGCACAAATTACTGCCCGCTGCCACGATATCGGCGGACCAACTTTATTTCGCATCCGCGAGCGCGGCCCCGGCTCCGACCGGGCAGCGGAGAGCGCCTGCATCGGCCCTCCCCGTTCCGATCGGCGTGATCGACGGCGCGCCCGGTGCCTCCATCGATGTCAAGGCAACGCATGGGTTTGCGCGCGGCGCGCCGCTCGCCAGTAACCATGGGAGCGCCGTAGCCTCGTTGTTGCAGCAGGCGGGTGCCGCCGACCTTTTCGTGGCGGACGTCTATGGCACCGATCCTGCCGGTGGCAACGCCCTTGCCATCGTTCGCGCGCTCGGTTGGTTGCTTTCGCGCGAGGTGCGCGTCATTTCGATCAGCCTCGTCGGTCCGCGCAATCCGGTGCTGGCGCGGGCGATTTCAGCAGTTCAATCACACGGGGTGGTGATCGTCGCTGCGGTGGGCAACGATGGCCCTGCCGCGCCGCGGCCTTACCCGGCATCTTATCCCGGCGTCCTTGCAGTGACAGCCGTCGATGGCCGCGACCGTGCGCTGATCGAAGCGGGGCATGCACTTCATCTCGATTATGCGGCACCGGGCGCCGACATGCTCGCTGCCAATGCCGCAGGGCAGTGGAGACCGGTTCGCGGCACCTCGTTCGCGACCCCGCTTGTCGCTGCGCGCGCCGCTCGGGCGCTTTCGGAGCGTGGGACACAATGGCGCGCAATGCTCGACAGCGAGGCACGCGACCTTGGCCGCAAAGGCCCTGATCCCGTGTTTGGCCGGGGGCTGATTTGCGGCACCTGTCGGCGCACCATGTAATTTTCCGGTGGCGATGGATTAAACCGCAAATTCCATCCGTTTCCCTGTTCGAGCGACACGAAGAGATCGTGTCCGCAGGCGAATGAAAGGAAACTTCTCATGAAAATTCTTCTCGCAACCACGACCGCACTGCTCTTCACGGCAATGCCCGCCCATGCCCAGCTCATCGGTGGTGGTGGGATCGGCGGCACGCTTGGCGGCACCCTGGGCGGCACCCTGGGCGGCGCGGGTAGCATCGGCAGCGTCGGTTCGCCGATGGACACGATCGGATCAGCCTCGCGCGGCAGTGTCGACTCCACTGCCAGCAGTGCAGGCAGCCAGAGCGTGAACCGCAAGAGCGGTGCGGTTCACGCCGATCGCAGCGCAGATGCGAACGTTACCGGCAGCATAGCAGAGACCGTTTCGGCCCCTACGCGTATGGTTTCGGGTTCTGGATCGGGCAGCGCAGCCGGTAGCGCCAGCGGCAACGCCGATGCGCAGCTGATCGGCACGGATGCAGTGCGTCAGAGCGCCGGTAATGCGGTCGCAACCACCCGTGGCGTCGCTGTGGGAGCAACCGAGGCCGGACGCGGCACCGCCGGTGCCATGGGCCAGGCTACGGGAAATGCTGCTGGCAGTGCCAACGGCAATGCGACGGGCTCGTCCAATGGCGGTGGTAACGATCTGTTTTCTGGTGCTGCCAGCAATCTGGCCGTCGCAGGCAGCCTCGCCGCAGCGGGCGAAGGCAGCTTCGGAGTTAGCAAAGGCATGCGAGTGCTTGGCCCTGATGGAAACCGTCTCGGCAAGGTGCGCAGCGTGATCGCCGACGCCCATGGCACCGTGCAGCAGATCCTGGTCAAGGTCGATGGCGCGACAGCGGTGCTTCCCGCAGCAAATTTCTCGGGTAGCGGCAACGCGCTCGTTTCGGCAATGGGCGAAGGCCAGATCAAGGATACCGCCGCCCGCCAGGATGCAGCCGCACAGTAATATGACCACCCTATCGTTCCTCTGGCCCACGAGGAACGACTGCCCCCGGACTGCCACCAGGCGGCCCGGGGGCCTGCTGTCCAGGAGCGGGCCGTCCGGACACTGCCCGGTTGCGGTCGATCACTTTTGATGAAGCCCATGACCGATGAGATCGTGCGGGCAACGATCCAGTACGCAGCTGTCGTGCAATTCCGCGTCAACGCTTGCGAAGAATCATTCCTGTTCGATGGTGCGGGCGGCGGGAATCGAACCCGCACTCCTCTCGGAACCGGATTTTGAATCCGGCGCGTCTACCAATTCCACCACGCCCGCATATCCAGTGTCGCACTGTCAGTCGCACACAACTTCGATTTTCACATAGTTGTGTGCGGCAGGCCAATCCAGCCGACAAAGCGCTCTGCCTCGTAACTCCAATATTCTCAACATTTTGAATCCGGCGCGCCTGCGCTTCCACCACAGGGGCACACCGGACGGGAGGTAGGGGCTTTAAACGCCCCTGCCGCCTCGTGCAATCACCTGGCCGCAATCACTTCAATGCGCCGGCCACCAGCTTGTGCAGGCGCGAATGCAGGGCATCGTTGCCGGCAAGGACCTCGTGGGCGCAGATCGCCTCGGACACGCCCTTGTAGTTGGTGACGAAGCCGCCGGCCTCGCGCACCAGCAGGCAGCCTGCCGCGCTGTCCCACAGCTGGAGGCCAGATTCCCAGAACCCGTCGTAACGGCCCGCCGCAACCCACGCGAGGTCGAGCGCGGCCGAACCGAAGCGGCGGATGCCGGCGACTTCCGGGCCGATGGCACCGAAAATACGGCTCCATTCGGCAAAGTTGCCGTGCCCGTTGAAGGGCATTCCCGTGGCGATCAGCGATTCGTCGAGCTGGCGGCGGGCCGAAACGCGCAGGCGCCGGTCATGCAGCCACGCCCCGCGGGTCTTTTCGGCCCAGAAGCTTTCGTCGGTGACCGGCTGGTAGACGATCCCGGCGATGACATCGCCCCAGCCGCTGCCGTCCAGCTTGGGTTCCTGCACCGCGATGGACACCGCGAAGTGCGGGATGCCGTGAAGGAAGTTGCTGGTTCCGTCGAGCGGATCGACGATGAAGCGCGGCTTGTTCGGTGCGCCCGGAAACTCGCCCGATTCCTCAAGCAGAAAGCCCCAGTCGGGCCGCGCGGCCTTGAGCTCGTCATAGATCGTGCGCTCGGCGGCGCGATCCGCCTTGGAGACGAAGTCGGCCGGGCCCTTGCGGCTGACCTGCAGGTGCTCGATCTCGCCGAAGTCGCGGCGGAGACGCTGCCCGGCCTTGCGGGCGGCCTTCTCCATCACGCGGATCATGCCGGAAACAATGGCCATGCTCAGCTGGCCTTGCCGACGTAGGTCCGCTCGTACACGTCGACGATGATGCGGGTGCCGCTGCCGATGTGCGGCGGAACCATCACGCGAACACCGTTATCAAGGATCGCCGGCTTGTAGGAGGACGAGGCGGTCTGCCCCTTAACCACGGCGTCGGCCTCGACGATGGTGGCCTCGACCTGTTCGGGCAGCTGCACCGAAATCGGGCGTTCGTCGTACATTTCGAGCAGCACGGTCATGCCGTCCTGCAGGAAGGCATCGGCCCCGCCGAGCAGGTCCTTGGGAAGCGTGATCTGGTCGTAGGTTTCCACGTCCATGAACACCAGGTCATCGCCCTCGACATAGAGGAACTGGAAATCCTTGGTGTCGAGGCGCACGCGCTCGATCGTGTCCTGGCTGCGGAAGCGGACGTTGGTCTTGCGGCCGTCGATCAGGTTCTTCATCTCGACCTGCATGAAGGCCCCGCCCTTGCCGGGCTGGGTATGCTGGGTCTTGGCGACCTTCCAGATACCCTTTTCATATTCGATGATGTTGCCGGGACGAATGTCCACGCCGCTGATCTTCATGACCGGTGCCTTCAGATTGGGAAAGAGCGAATGACGCGATAAAGGCGCGCCCTTAGCCGAGCCATGCGGGCGGGGCAAGGTGCCGGTTGGTGAAGATGTCGGGCGTAACTTGTGGATCAGGGCGCGGCGCGGTGATAACGCTGCGGCCATGCTGCGCGCCTCCCTGCCTTTCGCCGTCCTTGCCGTTTTCGCCTGCACGGGCGTGCCTGCCGCCGCCGCGCCGGGCGGGCCGCTGGGGACGCTGCCGCTGGGGCACTACACCTGCGAGACCGGCGGCGACGCGCTCGGCCCGGCGGGCGTGCACCAGCCGGCGCGCGACTTTGCGGTGACTCGCGGCTCAAGCTACCGGGCCGCCACCATTGCCGGCGGCCCCGGCACAGGCGTTTACCTGCTGACGGGCGACCGGGTGGTGATGACCGCCGGGCCGTTCCAGGACCAGGCCTTCCGCCGGGTCCGCGAAGGCTTCCTGCGCGAGGTCGGGCCTGACGGCAAGGACACCGACCTGCGCTGCGTGCGCCGCAACGGCAACGCTCGCTAGACTCTGTTTCAGTTTCACTGAAACAGGGCGGCACCAGCCCACTCCCCCGCCCGGCCACCCAACGAGTATACTGCATGGGTGGCCGGGC
>CAYFJH010000002.1:0-1116 GCA_964343385.1 uncultured Novosphingobium sp.
CAGCCCGCAGACCTGGGGCGAACAGACCGATGTTCCCGAAAGCGCGGACTGGTACAACGCCGGGTTCCTGATGCTGTGGGGTTCGAACGTCCCCCAGACCCGCACGCCGGACGCGCATTTCATGACCGAGGCCCGCTACCGCGGCGCCAAGGTCGCGGTCGTTTCGCCCGATTACGCCGAAGCGACCAAGTTCGCCGACCTCTGGCTCAATCCCAAGCAGGGCACCGATGCGGCGCTGGCCCTTGCCATGGGCCACGTGATCCTGCGCGAGTTCCACCTTGACCGGCAGGTGCCTTATTTCGAGGACTATTGCCGCCGCTATTCGGACATGCCGATGCTGGTGCGGCTGGTCGAAAAGGACGGCGCCTTCGTGCCCGACCGGATGCTGCGTGCCTCCGATTTCCCCGGCCACCTGGGCGAGGCGAACAATCCCGAGTGGAAACCCGTCGCCATTGATGACGAGCGCGGCGAAGTGGTCGCGCCGACCGGGTCGGCCGGGTTCCGCTGGGGCGATCCGGGAAAGTGGAACCTTGAGGAGAAGGACGGTCAGGGCAGCGACGTGAAGCTAAGGATGACCGCGATCCTCGACAAGGACCACGACGAGGTGGTCGAGGTCGGCTTTCCCTATTTCGGCAACCGGGAGCATGACCATTTCGAGGGTACCGACCATCCGGATGTGCTGCTGAAGCGCGTCCCGGTGCGCGAACTGGAGCTTGAGGGCGGGCGCACCTATGTTGCCACGGTGTTCGACCTGCTTTGCGCGAACTACGGCCTCGACCGGGGGCTGGGCGGCGAACACGTTGCCCGCGATTATGCCGCGGCCAGCCCCTACACGCCGGCCTGGGGGGAAAAGATCACCGGCGTCCCGGCCGAACAGATCATCACCATCGCCCGCGAGTTTGCCGCAAATGCCGAGGCGACCAATGGCAAGTCGATGGTCATCCTCGGGGCCGGGCTGAACCATTGGTATCACATGGACATGAACTACCGGGGGATCATCAATCTCCTGGTGATGTGCGGCTGCGTTGGAAAATCCGGCGGCGGCTGGAGCCATTATGAGTTGGCGCGCGCCATCGGCTGGGCCATCTTCGGCGGCTTCATCGGCACCAGCGACGG
>CAYFJH010000002.1:1126-44708 GCA_964343385.1 uncultured Novosphingobium sp.
GTTGGCCAATCGGGCGGCGGCTGGTCGCACTATGTCGGGCAGGAAAAGCTGCGCCCGCAGACCGGGTGGACCGCGCTGGCCTTCGCGCTCGACTGGAGCCGGCCGCCGCGGCAGATGAACTCGACCAGCTTTTTCTATGCCCACACCGACCAGTGGCGCTACGAGACGCTCGACGTCAGCGAGATCCTTTCGCCCACCGCGCCTCCGGGCGACTGGGACGCCAGCCTGATCGACTATAACGCGCGGGCCGAACGCATGGGCTGGCTGCCCTCGGCACCGCAGCTCAAGACCAATCCGCTTGAGGTGGGCAAGGCGGCGAAGGCGTCGGGCAAGGACGTGAAGGACTATGTCGCGGCCGCGCTCAAATCGGGCGAGTTGGAGATGTCGTGCTTCGACCCCGATGATCCTGCCAACTGGCCGCGCAACATGTTCGTCTGGCGCTCCAACCTTCTCGGCTCGTCGGGCAAGGGGCACGAATATTTCCTCAAGCACCTGCTCGGCACCGCGCACGGCGTCCAGGGCAAGGACCTTGGCGAAATGGGCCACCAGAAGCCCCGCGAGGTGAAGTGGCACGAGGAGGCGCCGAAGGGCAAACTCGACCTGCTGGTTACGCTCGACTTCCGGATGTCGACGACGTGCGTCTATTCGGACATCGTCCTGCCCACCGCCAGCTGGTACGAGAAGGACGACCTCAACACCTCGGACATGCACCCGTTCATCCACCCGCTTTCGGCGGCGGTGGACCCGGTGTGGGAATCGCGCAGCGACTGGGACATCTACAAGGGGATCGCCAGGACTTTCTCGGAAATCGCGCCCGAAGTGCTGGGCGTCGAACAGGACGTCGTGCTGGTGCCGATCCAGCACGACACCGCCAACGAAATTGCCCAGCCCTTCGACGTTGCCGACTGGGGCAAGGGTGAGGTCGATCTGATTCCGGGCCGGACAATGGCCAACATCGCCGTGGTCGAGCGCGACTATCCGAACCTCTACAAGCGCTTCACCGCGCTGGGGCCGCTGATGGACAAACTCGGCAACGGCGGCAAGGGCATCGGCTGGAATACCCAGCCCGAGGTGGAGAACCTCAGGCACCTCAACGGCACGGTCACGCAAAGCGGGCCGACCCAGGGCATGGCACGGATCGAGACCGCGATCGATGCGGCCGAAGTCCTGCTGATGCTGGCGCCGGAAACCAACGGCGAAGTCGCGGTCAAGGCGTGGGAGGCCCTGTCGAAGTTCACGGGGCGCGAACACGCCCACCTTGCCCTGCCCAAGGAGGAGGAGAAGATCCGCTTCCGCGACATTCAGGCCCAGCCGAGGAAGATCATCTCCTCGCCCACCTGGTCGGGCATCGAGAGCGAACATGTCTGCTACAATGCGGGCTATACCAACGTCCACGAACTGATCCCGTGGCGGACGCTGACCGGGCGCCAGCAGCTTTACCAGGACCACAAGTGGATGCTCGCCTTTGGCGAAGGGCTGTGCGTCTATCGCCCGCCGATCGACACCAAGGCGGTCAAGCCGATGCTCGACAAGGCGGCGGGGCAGAAGCACGTCGTGCTGAACTTCATCACCCCGCACCAGAAGTGGGGCATCCATTCCACCTATACCGACAATCTGCTGATGCTCACGCTGTCACGCGGGGGGCCGATTGTCTGGATGTCGGAAGTGGACGCGGCGAAGGCCGGGCTGGTCGACAACGACTGGGTTGAAACCTTCAACTCCAACGGTGCGCTGGTGGCCCGCGTGGTTGTCTCGCAGCGGATGAAGGAGGGCACGCTGTTCATGTATCACGCGCAGGAGAAGATCGTGAACGTGCCCGGATCGCCGCTTACCGGCCAGCGCGGCGGGATTCACAACTCGGTGACCCGCGCGATCCTCAAGCCGACGCACATGATCGGCGGCTACGTCCAGCAGAGCTACGGCTTCAACTACTATGGCACGGTCGGTTCCAACCGCGATGAGTTCGTCATCGTCCGCAAACTCGAAAAGGTCGACTGGCTGGAAGAAGCCCTCGATGAAGGGGAGAACGCAGCATGAAAGTCCGGGCCCAGATCGGGAAGGTCCTGAACCTCGACAAGTGCATCGGCTGCCACACCTGCTCGGTCACGTGCAAGAACGTGTGGACCAGCCGCGAGGGCGTGGAATACGCCTGGTTCAACAACGTGGAAACCAAGCCCGGGGTCGGCTTTCCCAAGGACTGGGAAAACCAGAAGCGGTGGAACGGCGGCTGGGACCTGAAGCACGGCCGGCTCCAGCCGCGCATGGGCGGCAAGTGGCGGCTGCTGGCGAAGATCTTCGCCAATCCCGACCTGCCCGAGATCGACGACTACTACGAGCCGTTCACTTTCGATTACGGCCACCTGCAATCGGCCGGGGAATCCAAGGCATTCCCCACCGCGCGGCCGCGCAGCCTCGTTTCGGGCAAGCGGATGGAAAAGATCGAGGGTGGTCCGAACTGGGAGGAAATCCTCGGCGGCGAGTTCTCCAAGCGGTCGGCCGACTACAACTTCGAAGGGGTCGAGAAGGAGATCTACGGCCAGTTCGAGAACACCTTCATGATGTACCTGCCGCGCCTGTGCGAGCACTGCCTCAACCCGACCTGCGTCGCGGCGTGCCCCTCGGGTTCGATCTACAAGCGCGAGGAGGACGGGATCGTCCTGATCGACCAGGAAAAGTGCCGTGGGTGGCGCATGTGTGTCTCGGGTTGCCCCTACAAGAAAATCTACTTCAACTGGAAGTCCGGCAAGAGCGAGAAGTGCACGTTCTGCTACCCCCGCATCGAGGCGGGCCAGCCGACGGTCTGCTCGGAAACCTGCGTCGGGCGCATCCGCTATCTTGGCGTGATGCTTTATGACGCGGACCGGATCGAGGAGGCCGCCAGCGCCGAGAACGTCGAGGACCTCTACCAGGCCCAGCTCGACGTCTTCCTTGATCCCAACGACCCGGAGGTCATCGCACAGGCGCGGCGGGACGGCGTGCCCGAGGGTTGGATCGAAGCCGCGCGGCATTCGCCGGTGTGGAAGATGGCGATGGAATGGAAGGTCGCCTTTCCGCTCCACCCCGAATACCGCACCCTGCCGATGGTCTGGTACGTGCCGCCGCTTTCCCCGATCAATGCGGCGGCCAGCGCCGGCAAGATCGCGGCGCGGAACGGGATGCCCGATGTCCGCAGCCTGCGCATCCCGGTGAAGTACCTCGCCAACCTGCTGACCGCGGGGAAGGAAGCGCCGGTGGTCGACGCGCTGGAGCGGATGCTCGCCATGCGCGCCTATATGCGCGCGAAGACCGTGAACGGAACGATCGTCGAGGAAATCGCCCGCGAGGTCGGCCTGACCGGACAGCAGATCGAGGACATGTATCACGTAATGGCGATCGCCAATTACGAGGACCGTTTCGTCATCCCCGCCGGTCACCGGGAGGACGCCGAGGACATGTTCGAGGAAAAGGGTTCCTGCGGCTTCTCGTTCGGCAACGGTTGTTCGAGCGGATCGTCGGACGCCAACCTGTTCGGTGCCCCGGCGCGCAAGAAGTTGCAAACCCCCACGGAGGTATTCTGATGCGCCACACCCTGCTCATCCTGTCGCACCTGTTGCGCTATCCTTCCGAAGCCATGCAGCAGGCGGCCCCCGAACTGGTGGCGACACTCGAACTCGATGGCGTGCTGGAGAGTGGCCAGATCGAAGAGGTCAAGCCGCTGGTCCAGGCGCTGATAGACGACGAACTGCTGGACTTGCAGGAAGGGTACAGTTCGCTTTTCGACCGGGGCAGGGCCTTGTCGCTGCACCTGTTCGAGCATGTCCACGGTGAAAGCCGTGATCGCGGCCAGGCCATGGTCGACCTGCGCGACCGGTACGAGGCACGGGGCCTCGAAATCGCGGCGAACGAATTGCCCGACTATTTGCCGCTGTTCCTCGAGTATCTGTCGGTCCTTCCCACCGAACAGGCGCTCGAGGAACTTTCCCAGCCCGGCGTTGTCATCGCGGCACTTGCACAGCGCCTGGCCGAAAAGGGCACGCCATGGGCCGCGCCGATGCAGGTCCTGTCCGAACTTGCCGGAGCGAGCGCAGACGAACTGGCCATTGTCCCGCCTGACGATCCGGACGATCTGGCCGCGCTCGACAAGGCATGGGCCGAGGAACAGGTCCGCTTCGACGCGCCCGCCGCGCCCGATGCCGCGTGCCCGCAGGCGGCCGCGATGGTCGCCCGCTTCGGGGCCCCCAATCTTTCGAGGAGTGAGGTCCATGGCTGATTTCGTCCACCATCTGCTCTTCGGCATCTATCCCTACATTGCGCTTGCCGTGCTCGTCGTGGGATCGGTGATCCGTTACGATCGGGAGCCCTATTCCTGGCGGGCGGGATCAAGCCAGATGCTGCGCCGCCGGCAATTGATCGCGGGCTCGGTGCTGTTCCACGCCGGGGTGCTGATGATCTTTGCCGGGCACCTGGTCGGCTTGCTCACCCCTATCGCGATCTGGGATATGCTGGGCGTGCCGCACGGGGCGAAGCAATTGCTCGCCATGATCGCGGGCGGGGTTGCCGGGGTGGCGGCGATTGCGGGCGCCAGCCTGTTGATCCACCGCCGCTTCCTCGATCCGCGCGTGCGTGCCGCATCGAACTTCAGCGACAACATGGTGATCCTGCTGCTGTGGGTGCAACTGGCACTGGGACTGTCAACCATACCCGTCTCGGCCCAGCATCTTGACGGACACGAGATGGTCAAGTTCATGGAATGGGCGCAGGGCATCTTCACCTTCCGCGCCGGTGCGGCCGATCATATCCGCGACGTCGCGCTGGTATTCAAGCTGCACCTGTTCCTGGGGCTGACGATCCTGCTGGTGTTCCCCTTTACGCGGCTGGTGCATATGCTGTCCGCACCGGTCCGCTACGTCTGGCGGCCGGGGTATCAGGTCGTGCGCTCGCGCAAGCTGGCGGCGCGCAATGGTTGAGGTGCTCGACCAGCCCCGCGTCGCGGTCAATGGCCGGGAAGTGCCCGCCGAGGCAATCGCCGCCGAAGCGCAGCACCATCCCGCGCCGGACGCACAGGCCGCCTGGAACGCTGCGGCCGAGGCGCTGGCCGTGCGCCAGCTGCTGCTCGATGAAGCAGACCGGCTCGGGATCGAAGGTAGCGGCCTGGCCGATGCCGAAGGCCGCCCCCTGTCCGGCGAGGAGGCCCGGATCGAGGCGCTGCTTGCGGCCGAGGTGCAGACCCCGCGTGCCGACGAGGCGACCGCGCGCCGCTATTACGATACCCACCGCGCGCGGTTCCGGTCCGCCCCGCTGGTCGAGGCCAGCCACATCCTGTTCGCGGCCGATCCCGCGGACTCCCTGGCCTATGGTCTGGCGACCGGCGACGCGCGCACGGCAATCCGCACCCTCCAGCGCGATCCGCAGGCATTCGACCTGCTCGCCCGGCAACATTCGGCCTGCCCGTCAAAAGAGCAGGGCGGGATGTTGGGCCAGATCGCAGCGGGATCGCTCGTCCCCGAGTTCGAGGAGGTTCTTTTCGGCCTGGAGCCCGGTGGGCTGCACCCTGAACCGGTCCGCACCCGGTTTGGCGTGCACGTGATCCGCGCCGGACGGCGCGACGAGGCGCGTGAACTGCCGTTCGAAGCCGTCTCGGGCCAGATTTCGGACTATCTGGAGGAAGCGAGCTGGCGGCGCGCCGTCGCGCAGTATATCGGCATCCTCGCTGCCGGCGCCCGGCTGGAAGGGGTCGAGCTGGCGGCAGCCACCGGACCGCTGGTGCAATGACCGACGAGCGGCGGCCATCGCGGGCACTGGCCGATGGGCACGGTCGCCACTTTGAATACCTGCGCCTGTCGCTGACGGAGGCTTGCAACTTCCGCTGCACCTATTGCCTGCCCGATGGTTATCGCAAGCAGGCAGGGGCGCCGGCCGCCCTGTCGGTTGCGGAGATCGCCCGGCTGGTAGGCGCCTTTGCCGCGCTCGGCCTGTGGAAGGTGCGGCTGACCGGCGGCGAGCCAAGCCTGCGGCCCGAACTGCTCGATATCGCGCGCGCCGTTGCCGGCACACGCGGCATCCGCCGCCTTGCCATGACGACCAATGGCTACCGCCTCGCCGAACGCGCGCGGGACTATGCGGCTGCGGGGATCGGGGCGTTGAATGTCTCGATCGATTCGCTCGATACGGAGCGTTTCGCCCGGATTACCGGGCATGATCGGCTGGAGGAGGTTCTCGAAGGAGTGGACGCAGCGCGAACTGCCGGCATCACTGCGGTCAAGCTCAACACGGTGCTGATGCGGGGGATCAACGATGACGAACTCGGTGCCTTCATGGACTTCGTTGGTCAGAATGACCTTACGCTCCGCTTCATCGAACTGATGCGAACCAACGACAACGTGCCGTTTTTCGCGCGGCATCGCCTGCCCGGCGCAGAAATCGCCGGGCAGCTTGCGCGGGCGGGCTGGCGGCCTGTCGCGCGCGAGGCAGGGGCCGGCCCTGCGACCGACTATGCCCACCCGTCCGGGCGCGGCCGGATCGGCATCATCGCCCCCTACTCCCGCGACTTCTGCGCCAGTTGCAATCGCCTGCGCGTATCATCGACCGGGAAGCTGCACCTCTGCCTGTTCGGCGATCATGGCAGCGACTTGCGCCCCCTGCTGGCGGATGACAGCCACCATGACGAACTTGTCGCCCGCATCCGCGGCCTGACAGCGGGCAAGGATGCCGGGCACCGCCTGCATGAGGGGAATAGCGGAGCGACCCCCCACCTTGCATCGATCGGAGGGTGAACGGGCATGCCCTGTTCCGACCGGGCCCAGCCTTCGTCCTCCTCCCGCCCACGTGTTGAACCAGGGAGCATAGACCGACCATGCCAGGCATAGACCCGGAGCTGCCCTTCCATCCATTGGGGATGGCCGTCCTGACCATCTCGGATACGCGGGGCCTCGAAACCGACACATCCGGCGGCCTGCTGGCGGAGCGGCTGGGCGGTGCCGGGCACGTCCTGCACGACCGCGCGATTGTCAGGGACGACATCCCGGCGATCAGGGCCTGCCTGGAGCGCTGGCTCGCCCGGCCCGAGATAGAAGTCATCCTGACCACCGGTGGCACCGGCTTTTCCCCGCGCGACAATACGCCAGAGGCGGTCAGGCCCTTGCTGCGCCGCGAGATGGACGGGTTCTCCGTGGCATTCCACCAGAAGAGCCTCGGAACTGTAGGCGTCGCGTCGATGCAGTCGCGTGCCTTTGCAGGACAGGCGGGCGATTCGTTCATATTCTGCATTCCCGGGTCGACTGGCGCTTGCCGCGATGCGTGGGACGGACTGCTCGAACTCGAGTTCGACAGCCGCCACAAGCCGTGTTCGATCGCAGGCGCGCTGCCTCGGTTGAGAGATGTCTGCGCGTGATCGGTTTCGACGAGGCACTGGCCCTGCTCACCTCCAGCGTGCGGTGTGTTCTTGGGACAGAGCTGGTTCCCCTGGCCCAGGCGCATGGGCGGATCCTTGCCGAACCTGTCCATGCCGCTATCTCGTCCCCCCGCTGCGCGGTCTCGGCCATGGACGGCTATGCCTTGCGCAACGCCGATGCCCTGAGGGGCGCCAGCTACAGGATCGTCGGCGAAAGTTTCGCCGGAGGAGAGCTTCCGCCTGCGGTCCGGACTGGCGAATGCGCCAGAATCTTCACCGGTGCCGCGATGCCCGAGGGCACTGACCGCGTCGTCATGCAGGAAAACTGCATTGCCAGCGGCGACGAGATGAAGATCACGGGTCCGTTCGGTCCGGGCTGGCACGTCAGAGATGCCGCCAGCGATTTTGCCGAGGGCGATCTGTTGCTGCAATCCGGAACCCTGCTCACCTCGCGTGCGATCGTCACCCTCGCGGGTGCCGATCAGCCGGCGGCGCTGGTCTACAAGAAGCCGCGCGTAGCGATCATCGCGACCGGCGATGAGCTTGTGCCGCCGGGGACGGCGCGCGCAACCCCGCGCTCGATCCCGGAATCGGTTTCGTTCGGGGTTGCCGCACTAGCGGAGCAATACGGGGCCACGATAGAGGCACGCCTGTGGGGGAATGACGATCTGTTGTCGTTGCAGCGACTTGCCGGAAGGGCGCTTGCGATTGCCAATGTGGTGATCGTGACCGGCGGTGCATCGGTGGGCGAGCGGGACCATGCCAAGGCCATGTTCGCCGAGCAGGATCTCGAACTGCTCTTCTCAAAGGTGGCGATCAAGCCTGGCAAGCCCGTGTGGATCGGCCGCTCGCAAGGACGCTGGGTGGTTGGCCTGCCCGGAAATCCGGTGTCGGCGATGGTCACCGCACGGTTGTTTCTCGCCCCTTTGCTTGCCTTGCTCGAAGGGCGGCGGGCGGGGGATGTCCTGTCCTGGCTCAGCCTCCCCCTCGCAGGGCCGATGCCCCAGCCCGGGAGCCGCACAACCTTTGTGAGGGCCAGCATGTCTGAATACGGACTGGTGCCTCTGGACCAGCAGGACTCCGCCGCACAGGCGGCGCTGGCTGCGGCGGACTGGCTGGTACGGAGCGATCCGGGGGACGCGCGCTTGCCGGCAAGCGGCACGGTGCATGCGCTCAGGTTTTGATTATGCGTTTCGGCGCGTTGGCGCGAACGTTTTCCAAGTAATGCCTCGTGCGAAATGGCGATGGCATGAGGATCGATCTGGCCAGCACGTTCGAACGTACCCGTGATCGCCATTGACGGCCCGACAAGTATTCAGGACGTTTGCTGGTTTGTGCAGCACGTAGGTACTGTCGTGCCAGCGACAATGGCAAGCCCTGCCCGATCCAGTTGCGCTCCGTGCAGATGCCGGTAGGGGGAAGAGCGCCCGTCCAACTGCCGTGGTGAATTTTGCTGTTCAAGATTGTGCTCCGGGTATGATCGCCAAGGTGCATCGCACTGGCTGCTTCGAGGCTGCGGCAGACTTCCGGCAGGCATCAAGGGCACCGCGGTTGTGGCGCTCGATTTCAGCAGCTTGCACCAGTGCTTTCCATGCCTGCGGGCTATCGCTTTGCATCAGCCGTGCGCCTGCATCCCATACTGACGGTACGCCCACCATTCGCGCGGCCATACGCTCGGGCCAGTGCCAGCTTTCAGGCATGGCGCGGGCAATGGTGCCAGGGAGGAAAGACCATAGCAGGATGCCTGCCAGCAAAGCTCCGCCTGCCACCTGGTAGAGTTGCTGCCGCTGCTTGGCGGCGGTGCGCGCATGGGCTGTGACGCTGCGCATTTCCTGCGTAGCGTGGTGCAAGTCGCTACGGGCCTGGCTGATCCTTTCCTGGTCGGTGCGCCGTGCCGATTCGGCTGCTGCGGCGATCCGTTGGCCAATGCTGTCAGGTGTCATCTGCATCGCCGGATGACCAGCCATGCTCTTCAGGCTCTCGCCAATCGTGCCCATCCGCTTGGTCATGTCGGTCAGCGTCGTGCTGTAGTCGGGTATCACAATGTCCGCGCGCTCGGCGGCAAGGTGCTGCACGGCGCGGCGCATCAGGGCCAGCTCGCCTTCAAGGCGAGCGAACGCTTCGGCGGCGGGATCGCTTGCGGCCTCCTGGGCGGGAGGATCGGGTTCCGGCTCAAGGTCCAGTTCGAGTTCGACATCATCGGCTTGCGCATTTTCCATTTCGTTTCTCCTACAGGCCCATGCCGGTTGACCGGCTGCGTTCCATCGACACGGAAGCGGCAAGGTCGCGGGCCATATCGCGACCGAGTTCTGGTTTGACGCCAAGTTCGTGCGCCCGTCCGCGCACCAGAGATTCGACCTGCGCGTCGCGCTCCAGGCCCTTCGTCATTTCGACTATACGGCTGGAGACCTGGCGTGCTCCGTTCGTGTCGCCACGCTGCTGCATCGTTTCCCGAAGCCGCCCCAGCCGCTGCCAGTCATTGACGAACCGGTCGGCGCGCTGCGCCGGATCGACGCGGATTTCGGCTTCAAGCTGCATGGCGCGCATTGCGCCCTGAGTGCGGCCATCGGCGGCCTCGCGCGCCAACTCCGGCTGGCGCTGCATGGCGCTGGCAAGATCGGCGGCGGCATGGGGCCGGATTGTGTCGAGAGCCTTCCCGGCTTTCTCCAGCGCGTCGCGCTGGTGTGGCAGGATGGGTAGATTCTGCTCGCGCATCTGGCCAATGTCGGCGGCGGCCCGGGCATAGCGTCCGACGGCCCGGCGCTGATCGTACAGCCCGATCTGTTCGGTCGGCGAGACTTCGAGCTTCTGCGCTTGCGGACGGAAACTGGCGAAGATGGATTTCGCCCGCTCCGGCACCTGCCGTGCAATCTCGACGATGCGTTCGCGGAACGTGATCCCGCGTCGTTCGGCAAACCGCTGCTCGGGCTTGTAGTCGCTCGCCATGTCCTTGCCGCGCTCCCGGCTGAGCGTGCGGACAAGTTTGGACTGATCGGCGAAGTCGTCGCGGCCATAGTGCAGGTCCACACCGTCGCGGTGGCGCGACAGGCCGACATAGGCCCCGTGGCTGTCCATCCCCGGCGTGGCGAGCACATGGGTGCAGTCCACCGTCATGCCCTGCGCCTTGTGGATCGTGGCGGCATAGCCATGATCGATATGCGCATAGTCCTTGGTGTCAAAGGCGACGCTGCGGCCATCGTCGGTGCGCACGGCCATGCTTTGCGCGCTAATCCGCTCGACCGTGCCAAGCGTGCCGTTCTTGACGTCCAGCCCGCGCTCATTACGCAGGAACATGATGCGGTCGCCGCTGGCGAACTGGCGCTCTCCGCGATCAGCTTTGATCGACACGTCCATGCCCAGTTCGCCCGCGTCACGCAGCCGCTCGCGCGCAGCGTCATTGAGCTCGCGCACTTCGTCGTTGGTATGGGTGAGGATGATGCGCGTATCGCCGGGGCTGGCCTGCCGGTCACGGTCCCAGCGCTCGATCAGTTCGCCGCGTGCCGCTGCCCTCGTCTCGGCGGCATGCACCATATCGCGTGTCCCATAGGCCTGAATGGCAAGTCCGGTGCGCCCGGTGGCAAGGTGCCGCGTGGCGTCCTGCTGCCAGCCGTCATGCTGGCGGCGCACCTCGCTGATTTCGACGCCGCCGTGCCGTTCGTGGATCGCACGGAAGGCCGCTCCGGCTTCAATAGCCTGAAGCTGTTGCGGATCGCCGACAAGCACCACCTTTGTGCCCGCATCGGCGGCGTGGGACAGGACGCGCTCCATCTGGCGCGTGCCGACCATGCCTGCTTCATCGATGACCAGCACGTCGCGCGACGTGAGCAATTCGCGGCCCTGTCCCCACTGATGTTCAAGGCTAGCAATGGTCCGCGAAGCAATGCCCGAACCGTGCTCCAGCCCCTCGGCGGCAATGCCGGACAGCGCTGCGCCGCGAACGGTATATCCCGCGCCTTCCCAAACCTCACGCGCAACGCCCAGCATCGCGCTCTTGCCGGTCCCGGCATAACCGACGACAACGCTGAGGCCGCGATTATCGGTCACATGCTCGAATGCTGCGCGCTGCTCCCCGGACAGCACCAGCCCGCGCGTCTCGGCGCGCGTCAGCGCTCCTTCCCGGCCTTTCTGATCGACACCAGTTCTCTCGCGCTCCGCCAGCAATTCCGATGCGCGCTGCAACCGCTGCTCGGTCTCGATCATCTGACGCGATGTGAACCGGTCTTCGCCGCGTCCGTCCTTGCCCAGCGCGATCAGGTCGGACGATCCGCGCACAGCGCTGATCGCCTGATCGAACTGCTCCTTTCCATCGCTGTGCCGATGCACGAACATGGCAAGGTCGCGTGTCGTGAAGGTGGCCTGGCTGTGCGTGATCGCGTCGAGCGCGACGGCGGGATTGGCGATGATCCGTTCGCCATTGCGCTGCGCGACGGCGCGGTGTTCCTCGATCCGCTCGGCCTCAAGCCCGCGCACGCCCATGCGCGAGGCCGCCGGACCGATCTTGTCCTGCGGCTCCAATGCAATGCCCTGTGCCTCCAGGCTGCGGTGATCGATCCGTGCATCGATATCGAGTTCGGCCAGGCGCTGGTTGACATGGTCGGCCCAGCGCTCGCGCCACTGCTCCACCAGCTCGGCCTTGTTCCACTCCCGAACCTTCGGGCCGAACCCATCTTTGCCGGCCTCGCGCATGGTGAGCATGACATGGGCGTGGGGCTTGGGCTGGCCGTCCGCGCCAATATCCCAATGGACATTGAGGTCTGCGATCATGCCCTTTTCGACGAACTCGGCCTCGGCAAACTCGCGCGCCAGCTCGATGCCCTGTTCCCTGGTCAGCTCGCGCGGAATGGCGAATTCGACCTCACGGGCAAGCTGCGCGTCCTTGCGGTTCTCGGCAGCCTCGACGGCATTCCAGAGCTTTTCGCGTTCGGCAAATTCCTCCGGTGCGCTCTCTGGCAACAGCACTTCGGAATGGACGACGCCGTTCTTGTTGGTGAAGTCATGGTCGCGGTCGAGGCGTTCGTCGTGCAGCCGCTCGGCTCCGCGATAGGCTGCGGCGGCAACGGCGCTGCGCCCGCTCGACCGGCTGATGACTTTGACGGAGAGGTGGAAGATCGCCATGACGGCAATCCATCTACGCCATGAGCGCCACGTCGGCACGACGTATAAGCGCGCCCTCCCATGATAAAATCCTGCTCGGGACTATCCAGTATCAGGCCGTCTCGGCGACTCTACAGCATTGGGAGAGCATCGATATTATCATCAGCGCATGGCCCCTCAATGGAGAACTTCGATGCGCAAACCCCGTGACTTTGATTCGGAACTGAAGGCGCTCGCCGATAAGGCAAAGCAACTGAAGGAACGCCGCGTGCTGCAGCTCGGCGAACTGGTGATCGCAACCGGGGCCGATACTACTGACGCGGAAACGCTGGCCGGTGCGCTGCTCGTCATCGCCGATACCACTGATGGCGGAAATAAGGAGGCGTGGCGCGAACGCGGCGCTGCATTCTTTCAAAACAAGGCGCGCAAGCGTGGCGACGGAACTCAGGGCCAGCCGGACGGCACTCTCCCGCTTGACGGCGGCGCGGCACCGGCTTGAGGCAGCAAAGGCGCGAACCGACATGCGCGAATGGCAGGTCAAGCGGCGTGAACGCACGCGGCAACTGATCGAGCTTGGCGGCCTTGTCGTGAAGGCCGGGCTGGTCGAACTCGCCGACGATGATCGCGCCACGCTCTATGGCGCGTTCCTCACCGTCGCGGCCAAGCTGCGCGGCGAAGAAAGGGAACAGGCCCTTGCGCTGTGGCGGCGGAAAGGGAAGAGGGCGTTCGAAGCCCAAGAGGATGACTATTCCCAGCACGAGCAACGCCCACGTCCTGATCGTCCGCGAGGTCGATGACTACGCCCCTGGAAGCGGATCTTCGACGATGCGGCGGCCATGCGGAAGCAGGCCGGCGAGATCGTCTACCACCTTCTGGCATACGCAGCGGAAGAGCGGCGGGTGGTTCACTTCTCGCGTTGGGTATCGCTCGACCAGTTCCGGACATTCTTCGAATCTCCGGAACTGGTCGAGATTAGGTGCCTCGCCGGAGTTGGGGCGCCCGAGTTCATCTCTAACCGAAATCGCGGCCGGATGCCGGTAGCCATGGGAGCCTGGGGCCGCGATGCACACACAGACGCGCACGGCCAGCTTGAATCGGATGCTCAGTGCATATATAGCCCCCAAGAAGGGAGTAATTATCATGCCCAATGGGTTTTCCGCGCGCGAAGTGGCTGAACTGGCCAATGTGCCGGTGCGCGCCGTGGACAAGGCAATCGAGGAAAAGGTGCTGGCGGGTGTCCGTGTCGGCTCGCGCGGTCGGCGGCGGATGCTGCCGCTTCATGCCGTGCCCTATACTGCGATCGTCGCGCGCTTGCCGGTGACGCTTTCGCTCGCCGCCAAGCGCGATTTGGCCCGCGCGCTGGGCAGGCGCTCGGCCGACGGAATGACGGCCGAGCCGCTGGAAATCGCGCCTGCCGTCATGGTCGATGTGCCGGCATTGGTCGGCCCTGACCTTGCCGGGCGCGCGGCGCGCTACGGAAAGGCGCGGGAAGACCATATCGTGATCGATCCCGAGGTCATGGGCGGAACGCCAATCCTGCGCGGCACACGGATGACTGTCTATTCGGTGCTGGGCCGACTCAACGGCGGCGACAGCATCGACGATATAATCGATGACAACCCGCACCTGACGCGCGAGGCGGTGGAAACCGCCGCGCTCTATGCCCGTACTCATCCCATCGTTGGCAGGCCGGGCGGGCGGCCCTGGACCAAGGCGCCGACCCGACCTTCCCGAGAGGCCGCTTGAGGCTGTTCATCGACGAATGCCTCTCGCCACAGCTCGCCCGTCACCTCAACGAGACCGGCGAGCACGATGCTATCCATCCGCGCGACATGGGCCGGCTCGGCGAACCCGATCACGTCGTCCTTGGCCGCTGCCTGGCCGAGGGCCGCGTGATCGTCACGGAGAACGCGGTCGATTTCCGCAAGCTGGTGGCGCGCGAGGAACTGCATCCCGGTCTGATCCTGCTGCCGAGCGTCAGCCGTGATCTGTCGTTTCAACTGCTCACTGAAGCGACTACGTATCTGGCCTCGCGCGGCGAGCCGGCGGACGTGATGGTCAATCATGTCCTCGAAGTCAGCGACGCGGGCGTCTTCGCTCTGTTCCCGCTGCCCTGACCGGGTCCGCAGCGCGAAAGCACATCGATCGGCGCAGTAGCTGGTGTCGTGGCGGAACCGGCACTGTCATGTCCTTCCTCTTGCATGACCTGCCCTGAGGAATGCTGGTTGGCATCCAGCGGGCAGACCGATCTGCAAAAGGGTGGTCGGAGATGGTGCGCGATTCGGGCGGTGGCGGTGGCCGGTAGCGACGCATTTTCGCGCACCATGCCGGAAATTGTGGCACGTACGTCACGGTCGCTGCGAAAAGACAAATTGGGCATACGCCAGCGCCCGCTCGGCCTTGCAGTCCGGCGCCGACCCTATCCATCCGTCGCCGTCCACCGCCGCTTTCCAGTCATTGCCGCCGTTGCTGCGCTGGCGCCCGGATTCGCCGGAAAAGCCTTTGCGGGACGAATCCAGCGCGCCATTGTTCGGCTCAGGGGGAACCATTGACCATCGCCAAATGAAAGAACGTCACCATGCATTGCCCTGATCGTATCATCCGCCTCAAAACCGTCCTCGACCGCACCGGCCTGTCGCGCGCCACCCTCTATCGCAAGATCACCGAGGGCACTTTCCCCCGGCAGGTTCCGATCAGCGTCCACGGCGCGGGCTGGCATGAGTCCGCGGTCAATCGCTGGATTGCCGATCCGGCGGGGTATCGCACGAATGACACCGGGCAGCGGCCATAAGTTCACGCAGCGCGGTTGCCCTTGTGCAGCGCGATGACCGTGTCGCCGGCCTTCCTCCCGCAATAACCGGCCCAGGCCTCCATCAGTTTGCGGCGCTTGTCGAACAGGTCGCCGCGCCGGTAAGCCGCCTCGGCCTTGTTGCCGATGGTGTGCGCGAGCGCCATTTCGCACACCTCATGGGGAAAGCCGGTGGTCTCCGATGCCCAGTCGCGGAAGGTCGAACGGAACCCGTGCACGGTAATCTCGGCTTTCATCCGTCGCAGCAGCATGGCCATTGCCATCGATGACAGCGGCTTCTTCGGCTTGGGGCCAGGGAAAACGAAACCGTCCGTGCCGAGTTGCCGCATGGCCGCGATGATCTCCATTGTGCGCGGGGACAATGGCACGCGATGTTCGCGCGCGGCCTTCATGCGGACAGGCGGGATGATCCAGACCTGCTTCTCCAGGTCGATCTCCTGCCATTCGGCACCCAGCACCTCGCCGGAACGCGCGGCGGTCAGGATCGTGAACTCCAGCGCCCGCGCCGCCACCGCGCTGCGCCCGCGCAGGTCCGCCATGAAATCCGGCATCGTGTCATAGGCCATTGCCGCATGATGGCCACGCAAGAGCCGTTGACGTTTGGGCAGAAGCTGATCGAGGTGTCCGCGCCAGCGCGCCGGGTTCTCGCCTGTGCGCTGGCCCTTGGCCTTGGCGGCATCGAGGACATTCTCGATCCGGCCGCGCAGCCGTTCTGCTGTCTCCGGTGTGCGCTTCCACAGGCCTTGCAGCACGTCGAGCACATCCTGGGTCTCGATCGCGTTCACCGGCTTACCGCGCATCGGCTTGGCATATGTGGTGAGGGTCATCGTCCATTGCGCCGCGTGCTTGGCATTGCGCCACGACGGCTTCATCGCCTCGACATAGTCGTCGGCGCACTCGCCGAAGGTCGGGACGCGATCGTCCTTCACCCGCGCGGCCCTGGGATCGCCCCCGGTTGCCAGAATCTCGCGCAGCTTGGCCGCTTCGATCCGGGCGTTGGCCAGCGACAGATCGCGTCCCCCGCCCAGGCCAAGCTCGGTGCGCTTACCACCTCTCGTATACATGAAAATCCAGCGGCGCCGGCCGTGCGGGTCGATGAATAGATAGAGCCCGCCGCCATCCGAATGGCGGCCCGGCGTCTTAAGCTTCGCCACCTGCGTCGCGCTCAGCCTGTTCAGGGAACGTCCTGCCATTTCCGCATCTCCCGGCCCCACAATTGGTCCCATCTGTGGTCCCACTTCATAGGCGAGATAGGGCAGGATGTCGAGAGATGACGCAAGACATGGAGTTCTTAAAATTCCTTGAAATTACGTCATTATGTACGATTTCAGGCAATCTCATGCCTTACCATGAAGTGCCAAGTTTGGCGGACTCCCGCTCCGCCATTTGCCCGGTGTTAGGTAGCAAACGCACCAAGCGGTTTTCGCGCCCGATGCCTATGTCTCCGGCATGGGACTTTCGAACCTCCGACAGGCATTAGAGAATGAGCACGCCGTCCTGAGGGGCGAACTGAAAGCGGCAGAACGCGAGCTTTCGGTCATCTACGAGCACTATGAGCGCTTATCCGAAGTCCATGGCCGAACATGTCAGCTTCGTGATCTTGTCCACGCCGCAGAAGAGCTGCTCAGGTATCGCGATCCGGAGTGGACGCCGACTCTCCTCAAGCCGCGTAAGAAGAAGCAGTGGTCAGGACCGTTCAAGGCCGGTGATCGCGGCAGGAAGGCGCTTGAGGTGCTTTGCGCATCCGGGGATTGGCATCGTCCATATGATATCGCCGCCAAGCTGCTCGATGACATCGGGCATGATCCGGATGACCTCGGCCACTTCATCGCCAGGGTCGCGCCGTCCGCGCGGCGCAGCAGGGCAAGTACCTTTCCGATCTTGCTTTCTTTGGGGGCGGCCGCCTCCGAGGGGGAAGGTGCCGGGGCCGGCGTGGTTTCGGGGGCAGGGCTCTTGGGTTCGCGGGCCATTCGGCGGGGCATGGGGGGTTCTCCTGGATGCGGAGCAGCACCGTGCTGCTCCCACCACCCCTAGCCCCGGGTTTCAGGTCCCGGAGCGTGGCCAACGCGTCTCGCGCTGCCGGGAACAGCAATGCGTGGAACGAGCCCGAAGTCGAGCGAATTGTGCGGGTAAGGCTATGGAATCATGCAGGCTTTAGGTTGGTTGACACCTGCGCCGCCGATTTTACATATTGGGCGTTGTCCCATTGCAGGCTGGCGGATGGATTACCGCCAGCACCGCGAATTGGACTGATAGTTGGGTTGGAATTGTCGTTTCTGCCGCCAGACGCCCCCGGTGCCACCGATTTTGCTGGCGGGCAGCGTCTTTCGACATGAATTGCCGCCAAGGGAGCATAAGTTGATCGCCGGGCGAAACGATGCGTTCGCCAGCTTCCGGAGGTTACCGATGCGCCGAATTTTGCCCTTTCTATCGAAAGCAGTCATCGCAGCCACAATAACAGGTGCCGTGGTACCCGCTGCCGCCGAAGCCCATGGCATCTGGTTTGCTCAGCGCGCGCGCCAGCTGGCGCTGGTCTATGGCGTGGGAGCTGACGATCTTGATGCGGTCAAACGCTTGCCGCTGATCAACGCGGTCCAGGGCTTCGATGCCGATGGTCTCCCGGTGAAGACGTCGCTGCGGGCGGCGGGCGTGGTGCCGGTGGTTGACAGCGAAGAGCCTGTAGCGATCGTCGCCGCGGCGATGGATTATGGAATCTGGAGCAGGGACGCTGCTGGTGAGTGGCACAACAAGGGCCGCGACGAGGTCAAGGATGCCACCATCAGCGAGCATAACTACAAGTATGCCGTTCATTTGGCACAAGCGCTCACCAAGCCGGTGCCGATGATTGCGATCCATAAGCTTCAACTCGTCCCCGCAGCGCTGGCGATCCCGCAGAAGATGGGCGAGCCGATCAAGGTTCGCGCGTTCTACGAGGGCAAGCCGATTGCCGGGGCCGACGTGATGGCAGACTATGTCAACGATCCCGATCAGGTCCCGACCAAGACCGATGCCGAGGGCTATGCCACGATTCCGGTGCGCAATCAGGGCATCAATGTCCTGATGGCGATCTATGTCGGGCCTACCGACAACGCCGCGAAGTACGCGCGCATGGAATATCGCGCCGCGCTGTCATTCGTGCTGCCGCACGCACCGGAATGAGCCGCTCATCAGGAGAATCAGTGATGAATGCAAAGTCTCTCCTCGCCACGATGACCGGGTTGATGCTGGTTGCGCTCCCTGTTTCCGTGCAGGCGCACGGATCGATGAAGCCGAGCCATGGCGGCATGGTCATCATGTCCGGCGAAATTCTTGTCGAATTGGTGCGCGGCGCCAAGGGCGTGGACGTATACGTCAGCGAAGAGGACGAGCCCATTGCGGCGTCAGGCCTCAACGCAAAGCTGGCCGTCACCGCGGCGGGGGCTAAGAAGGATACGCCGCTGGTAGCGGGCCAGGGCAACAAGTTGTCCGCGCCCGGCCTGAAGGTTCCGCCCGGTGCCAAGGTCGTTGTCGCGCTGGTTGACAAGCGCGACGGGACCAAGACCTTCGCCACGTTCACGGTGAAGTAACGTGGTGCACCGTTCAGCCCTTCCGTTTCCAAACTTTCTGCGATGGGCCGGGTGGGCGACCGCGCTGTTCCTCTTTGTGGCCCTGCATTCGGTCGCCAACGCTCATGGTGTGGGCGAGGATGATCGCGCGTTCATCCAGGGCGCAACGGGGGCGGCCATTGGCCCCTACATGTATCTTGGCGCCAAGCACATGGTTACTGGATACGATCACCTGCTGTTTCTGGTTGGCGTGATCTTCTTCCTCTACCGCCTCAAGGATGTGGGGACATATGTCACGCTGTTCGCCATCGGACACAGCACGACGCTGCTTGTGGGTGTTCTGTTTGACCTTCGCGCCAACCCTTACATCGTCGATGCCATCATCGGGCTTTCGGTGGTCTACAAGGCGTTCGACAATCTCGATGGCTTCCGAACGCTGTTCGGGCGCGCGCCCAATCCCAAGGCTGCGGTGCTGGTCTTCGGGTTTTTCCATGGCTTCGGCCTTGCCACAAAGCTTCAGGATCTCTCGCTTTCGCAAGATGGGTTGTTGACCAACCTGATCAGTTTCAATGTTGGCGTGGAGATGGGGCAGTTTCTCGCGCTTGGGGCAATCCTGATCGCGATGAACGTGTGGCGATTGACCAGCAGCTTCAGGCGAAGCGCTATCGTTGCCAACGCAGGTCTTATGTGCGCCGGGTTCATTCTCGTGGGCTTCCAATTGACCGGCTATTTCACTCAAGGGGCATGAAATGATCCAGACCACCGCTATCAATCCAGTCGGTTCAATTCACGCAAGCCCGCGCGCACTTGCCAGGTCGACGGCCGGCGCAGCGATCGCTGCCGGCGCAATCCTTGTGCTGTTCGTGATGCCTGCCGAATACGGCATCGATCCGAGCGGGGTAGGGGCGTTGACCGGGATTTTCGGCATGGCAGCAGGCGCGGAAGCCGCAAAGGCCGCGGTGCCGCCCGAAAAGGCGGTCGGCACCGCCGGGGCACTCCCTGTGCCCGGCAAGGCGAACATCGAGCGCCAGGGTTCGCTGCGCGGGGACAAGATCACGATCACGCTGGCGCCGCATAGCGGCCAGGAAGTAAAGGCCCACATGAAGGCTGGTGACAGCTTCGTGTTCGAGTGGTCGGCGGCCGGAGGCACAGTGAAGGCCGACATGCATGGCGAGACAGCCAACGCCGCAGAGGGCGAGTTCACCAGTTACTGGGAAGAAAAGCAGATTGCTGGCGGCAAGGGCGATTTTACCGCACCTTTTGCCGGCAAGCACGGCTGGTACTTCCGCAACAAGGGCGAGACGCCGGTGACGGTGACAGTCAGGACGAACGGGTTCTACGAGGACCTATTCCTCCCCAAAGGCGAATAGCAGTAAAGACCGGCCCGAAAAGCCAAATCGATTTGTGAGGGCAGGGCTGCATCCGCGCCTGTCATGAGCCATGCGCCTGCAAAAGCAGGCCGGATCGGCTTAACCGGTTCTGGCCCGAAATGGGGGCGATCTGGCGCGGGCGTCGACCCGATATCACAACCGCAGCACCGGGACGGGCCCAGTGTTATCGGGGCCGCCGGTCCTTGCGGCGGAGGCCCCGATCGAATGTCGTCAACTCTCAGGCGGGGCAGGGTTCCGGCGCAGTCGGCGGTGCGTCGGCCGGTGCTGCCAGAATCCGCTCAGGCGCGGTCCATTCGAGGCCGTGCTCATCGGCCACTTCGCGGCAGGTCACATGGCCTTCGGCCACATTCAGCCCTTGCGCGAGGTTGGGATCGCGCCGCAGTGCCTCGCGCCAGCCAACATCGGCAATCCGCAGGGCATGGGGAAGGGTCACGTTGTTGAGCGCGTAGGTGCTGGTTCGCGCAACCGCCCCTGGCATGTTCGCCACGCAGTAGTGGACGATCCCTTCTACCACGAAAGTCGGCTCGGCATGGGTCGTGGCGTGGCTGGTCTCGAAGCAGCCGCCCTGGTCGATGGCGACGTCGACCAGCACAGCACCAAGCTTCATGGTGGCCAACATGGCACGGGTGATCAGCTTGGGTGCGGCGGCGCCGGGCACGAGCACGGCACCGATAACCAGGTCAGCCTCAGCCACGGCCGCCGCAACCGCGGCGCGGCTGGCATAGGAAGTGCGGGCCCGGCTTTCGAAGTGAACCGCGAGACGCTCCAGCACTTCGGGATTGCGGTCTAGGATCGTCACGTCGGCACCGAGGCCGGCTGCCATCTGGGCCGCGTTGAAGCCCACCACGCCGCCGCCGATGACCGCCACCTTGGCCGGCAGTACGCCCGGAACGCCGCCGAGCAGGACGCCGCGGCCGCCATGGGCCTTTTCAAGGGCCGTCGCACCGGCCTGGATGGCCATGCGTCCGGCCACCTGGCTCATCGGTTTGAGCAGGGGCAGGCCGCCCCGCCCGTCGCTCACCGTTTCATAGGCGATGCAGACTGCGCCGCTCGCGATCAGGTCATGCGTCTGTTCCAGATCGGGGGCGAGGTGCAGGTAGGTATAGAGGATTTGGCCCGGGCGGAGCATGGCTCGCTCCACGGCTTGCGGCTCCTTGACCTTCACGATCATCTCGGCCGCGCGGAAAACCTCGGCTGCCGTTGCCGCGATCTTCGCGCCGACCGCTTGGTAGTCGGCATCGGAAGCGCCGATCCCCGCTCCGGCGCCGGTTTCGACCAGTACCTGGTGACCGTGATCTATCAACTCGCGGGCGGATTCGGGGGTCAGCCCAACACGGTATTCGTGGTTCTTGATTTCGCGAACGGTTCCAATGCGCATCCTGAATTCCTTGTCGGTTGGAGGGCCATGAGGACGACCAACAGGTAAGCGCAAACGCGGGGCGGAAGCCGCCGAAGTGCAGGCGAAACCGGCAGTTTTGCGCGAAATACGCGGCGCGGCGACAGGATTCGCCCCGGCCGGGTGCCGGTCAGGCGGCCGGATCGAGCGTGCCGAGCATGGCAACGACCGCGATGATGGCCAGGCCGCAGCCCAGTTCGCAGGCAAGCGAGGCGCGCAGGGCGGCGCGGGCACCGGGTTGCCCCCGATTGAGCGCAGGCGTGAGCCGCCAGCGGTTCAGCGCGGCAAGGCCGAGCATGGCAGCAAACAGTGCCAACTTGAGTATGAGCAATGCCGTCCAATGTGCGGAAAGCGGCATGGGCCAACCCGCGATCAGCACAGCATTTGCGATTCCGGTGAAAAGCAGCGCGCCGACCAGGACCGTCCCGGTCGCCGCAAAACTGGCGAGCCGCGATTCGAGCCTCTCGTCCTGCTCGTGGCCGAACGCGCCCGCCACGAATGAAACCAGCGCGCCCAGCCAGATTGCTGCGGCGGCAAGATGCAGGGTGTCAGCCGCTCGGTGCACCAGTCCGGCGGTCGCTTCGGTTGCCCCGGCATGGCCGGTGAAGCTGGCGGTAGCTAGTGCGGCCAGGCCGGCGAGCGCAGGGATGACCAGCGGGATCCTGGTAAGCATGGTGACGGCCAGCAGCCCAAGGGCGAGCAGGCGCCATTTAAGCACGGCTCCCAGCGGCGTGGCCTCTGACACGATCGTCACCGTTTCCCGATCGAGTTCGGACAATGGCAGGGCTGCCATGGCGGCGATCGCGGAAAGCAACCACCAGACGGAGGCAACTGCCGCAAGCACGGCGAGGATCGCCGTCGCTCGCCGCAGCGCCGTTGTCGCGGCGGCGACGCGGCCCGCCGCAAGCAGGTAGAGGGGAAGGCCGGCGGCCGGAAGCATGGTTCCGTAGGCAAGCGCGCGGGCGGCGAACAATCCTGCTTGTTCCATGGCCGCCGGTTCTCCGTGCAATCCGTTGCGGCTTAGCGAACGTTGAAGGCGAAGGTGCCTTCGATGCGGTGCTGGTCTGCGGCAACCGCGTGCCACTTCAATTGGTAGGAGCCGCTGGGAAGGGGGCGGGGCAGGGTGACGATCAGCGTCTTGCCCTGGGCGACGGTCTTGAAACCCTTGATCGGCATCGGTGCATGATTGGCCATGCCGGGCATGCCCGTCATGGCAAGGTCGATGCCCGAGAGCGGACCGACGAGCGCTTCCGAGAAGGTCAGCTTCAGTTCCGTGGGCTTTGGCACCGTCGCTTCGGCGGCGGGAGTGGCGGACACCAGCTTGGGGTGCGCCTGAGCCAGTGAGGGCAGGGCGAGAGCGGCGACGGCGGCAAGGCCAAGGGTAATGCGACGCATGGTGGGCGGACTCCCGGAAAAAAGAGCATTCATCGTGGCGTTGGTCCGGGCGAAATCCCGGCGACCCGGTTGCTATACGCCGATCCGCCCTTGATCCCTCGGCCGCGGCGCATTTTTTCTTGCGCGGGACGGGTGAGGGATGGAACACCCTGCTGCGTAACGCGATCGTGGAACGCGAAAGGCTGATGATGAGCGATCTGGATGAAATGTTGATGCGCCTTGGCGCAGAGCCTGTTCCCGAGGCGCTTGCGGGGCTCGATCAGGTGGTGTTTGTCGGTGTCGGCAAACGGCGCGAGCGGCAGCTTTCCCGGCGTACTCTGGCGCTCGCCGGCGGCGTGGCGATCTTTGTTGGCATCGGTTCCGCGGTCGCTCCGGCCGGAACGCCCAATGCCGAGCCGCTGCTCGGCATGCCCGATGCTGCCCCTTCGCGCCTGCTGGCCGGCTGATGGCGGGCGCGTCGCGCTATGCGCTGGTCGCGCTCGTGGCCTTCTGCGTGGCGATAGGTGCCAGCTTGCTCTCACGCAGCTGGCTTGCTCCGCACCACCGGTCTGGCGGCGAACTGCACGTCCTGATGCATGAGAAGCTCGATCTCGATGCGGGCCAGAAGGCGCGGATCGAGGCGCTGGAGGTCGACTTCGCGCAGCAGCGTACCGCGCTGGACGCGCAGCTGCGCCAGTCCAATGCCGAATTGGCCGCCGCCATCGCCGGCGAACACCAGTACGGACCTCGCGTCGCCAGCGCGGTCGATCGCAGCCATATGGCGATGGGCGAACTGCAGAAGGCAACGCTGCGCCACGTCTTCGCCATGCGCGGGGTGCTCAGGCCCGACCAGGCCGCGCGGTTCGATGCCGAAGTCGGCAAGGCTTTGACCCAGCCGGCCCAGCATTAGCCCGATGGCGGGGCGCGTTCGGCCTGTTGACGGTGAGCAGGACGATGCCGCGCTCGTCCGGCTGGCGCTTGCTGGCCGCCAGTCCGCCTACAGCGCGCTGATGGGCCGGCACCGCGACGCGGTGTTCCGTCTCGCCCGCAACCACCTGGGCAGCGAAGCCGATGCCTTTGATGTCACGCAGGAGTGCTTCGTCTCTGCCTTCACTGCGCTGGCCAGATATGATCCCGAGCGGTCCTTGCGCAGCTGGCTGCTGCGGATCGCGCTCAACAAGTGTCATGACTGGGCCAGGCGGCGGGCCGTTCGGCGCCTGTTCGCTTTCGCCCGCCCCCTCGACGAGGCGCTGGACGTTGCCGACCTAGCCCCTGATCCTGAGGCCGCGCTTCACTCTGCCCGTGCAGTTGCGGAAATCCGGCGGGCAATTGCCGCGCTGCCGGTGCAATTGAAAGAGCCGCTGTTGCTCTGCACGATCGAGGGCCTTGGCCAGGACGAGGCCGCCGCTGTGCTAGGCACCAGCCGAAAGGCGGTTGAGACGCGGATATATCGCGCCCGCCGCAAATTGTCCGAATTGCTTGAGGGATAGGCTCAGCTCGCGCGTATTGCGGGGTGATGAACAACGCACCCCTGATCGACCGCCGCTCGCTGCTACGCACGGGCGGATCGCTGGCCGCCGGCCTTGCCCTCGCACCTCTGTTTCCCGCCTGGGCGCAAAGCGGAACGAGCGGGGCCGGAGACGGTACTACCCGGCTTGAAATAGCGCCTGCGCACTGGGAGGTGGGCGGCCGTTCGCTGCACCATGCGATCTCGGTCAACGGGACAACCCCCGCGCCGCTGATCCGTCTGCGTGAAGGGCAGGACGCCCGCATCGCGGTGAGCAATCGCCTGGCCGAGCAAACCTCGATCCACTGGCACGGATTGTTGGTGCCCTTCCAGATGGACGGCGTGCCTGGGCTGAGCTTTCCCGGCATCGATCCGGGCGAGACGTTCACCTATGCCTTTCCGGTCACCCATTCGGGGACGTTCTGGTACCACAGCCACTCAGGGATGCAGGAAGGGCAGGGGCTTTATGGCCCGCTGATCATCGACCCGGCCGGGCCGGATCCGATCCAGTCCGAGCGTGAACATGTGCTGATGCTGGCGGACTGGAGCCCGATGCATCCGCATGAACAGATGCGCAAACTCAAGGCCGCTGCCGGCTATTTCAACCGCCAGCGGCAGGACATTGCCGGGCTGCTGGCCGGGCGGGACCAGTCTTTGAAAGACCGCCTCGAATGGGCGCAGATGCGGATGGATGCCACGGACATCTCCGATGTCACTGGCTTCACCTACAGCTTCCTGATCAACGGGCAGGATACCGCGGCCAACTGGACCGGCCTATTCCGTCCGGGCGAACGGGTGCGGCTGCGGATCATCAATGCCTCGGCGATGACCAACTTCAACTTCCGCATTCCCGGCCTCGCGCTCACTATCGTCGCGGCTGACGGAAATCTGGTCCAGCCGCATGAAACGGATGAACTGCAGATCGCGATTGCCGAGACCTACGATATCATCGTCACCCCGACCGAGGACAAAGCCTTTGGCGTGATCGCCGAAGCGATTGACCGGTCCGGGCTGGTTCGCGGCACCCTCGCCCCGCGCATGGGCATGGCTGGCGAAGTTCCGACGCTGCGCCCGCGCCCGCTGCTGACCATGCGCGACATGGGGATGGACATGGCCGGGATGGACATGGGCCAGAGCGGGGTGATCGACTTGTCGCAGCCGGCCAACGATTCCATGAGCGGTCATTCGATGAACATGCGCGACCCCAAAGTCGCGCCACAGGTGAAGATGGGACCAGGCGTCGCCACGCTGTCGCCAAGTCCGGTTGACCGGCTGGCCGACAGGCCGACCGGGCTGGAGGACGCCGGTCATCGGGTCCTGACCTACGCCGACCTGCGTTCGCTTGCGCCCAACCCCGATCCCCGCGTGCCGAGCCGGCAGATCGACGTCCACCTTACCGCCAACATGGAGCGATACATGTGGTCGATCGACGGAGAGACGATTTCCGGCGGTGCGAAGCCGATCCCGTTCCGCCTGAACGAGCGCGTGCGCGTCAACCTGATCAACGACACGATGATGCCGCACCCGATCCACCTTCACGGCCACTTCTTCGAACTGGTCAGCGGCGAACCGGGGCACCGGGTGCGCAAGCATACGGTCAACGTCCTGCCGGGCGGCAAGGTCGCCTTCGATGTTACCGCCGATGCCGAGGGTGATTGGGCCTTCCACTGCCACATGCTGCTGCACATGCACGCCGGGATGATGCGGGTCGTCACCATACGCCGCGATGGAGGGAATGCCTGATGCGCCGCCTAGCTCTGCTGGCCGCCTCAGCGCTTGTCGCCGCCGCCCCGGCCCATGCCCAGCGCAATTCAGGCGCAGCACCCCAGTCGGCTTTGCCGCCCACCACCTCCGAACATGCCGGCCACGATGGCGCGGCCCCGGAAAAGACAGCCCCCGATTTGGCGGCGCCCGGCCATGAAAAGTCCGGCCAAGACATGGCCGGGATGGACCATTCCGCGCATGCCCCGGCATCCGCGGCCGCAAGCGACGCTCCTGGCAACGCCGCGCCCCCTCCGCAGGCAACCGACCATCCCGCTGACCGCTTTTTTCCGGGCGATCGCATGGCCGCAGCGCGCGCTGCTCTACTCAAGGAAGGCGCGTTCACCGGCAGCGCGCTGATGGTCGATCAGCTTGAATATCGCGCCCGCGCCGGCCGCGACGGCTATGCCTGGAAGGTCAGCGGCTGGTATGGCGGCGATATCGACCGCGCCGTGCTGGCCAGCGAAGGAGAAGGTGAACTCGGCGGCCCCACCGAGCGAGCCGAAGTGCGCGCGATGTGGCGCCGCGCCATCGGCCCCTGGTTCAATCTTGAAGCTGGCGTTCGCCACGATTTCCGGCCCGATCCCGAACGCACCTATGCTGCGCTGGGTATCGAGGGGCTTGCTCCCTACTGGTTCGAGGTGGAAGGCCAGGCCTTTGTCTCGAACAGGGGAGATATCCACCTGCGCATTGGCGGCAGCCACGACGTGCGCCTGTCTGGCCCGCTTGTCCTCCAGCCCGAGGCGGAAATGAACGTGGCCCTGCAGGATGTGCCGGAACTGGGCATAGGGTCCGGGATCGAGCGAATAGAACTGGGCGCCCGCCTTCGCTACGAATTCAAGCCGGACTTCGCACCCTATGTCGGGGTCCACTGGGAACGCAGCCTCGGTGGCACTGCCGATGCGCTACGCGCGGATGGAGAACGGGCTTCCGCGGTTTCAGCCGTAGTCGGGCTGCGCGCCGGGTTCTGATCGGCCCGTGCGCGAAAGGCGGGCGAGCGGCATGATCTTCGGACGGTGGTGGGCAATGCAGCGGACATATGGTGCAATCCGGCTGCGGTTCGGCGGATGCTTTCGCCCCGGCTGAGGCAAGGTCATTCCATGTCCAGAACGCTCTTCGCCGCGCCCGGCCGCTTTGTAGATCACGCCCTTCGCCGCGCGCTCGGCTGCGCCCTGGCTGCGATCCTGCTCGGGGCCGTTCCGGCAGCGAACGCCCAGCCGATCTCGGGCGGGGTCGATCTGCTGGAAGTCCATGTTGGCGATGGGGGCGACCATCTGCTGATGGAATCCGCCTTCAGCGTTGGCTCAGGCCTGAAAACCATCACTCTAAAGGTCGACGGTGGCAGCGACACCCGCCCTACCTTCGAGGACCTGGAACTGCAGGGCCTGTGGATGCCGCAGGTGTCCTCCGCAGTCACGCTTGCCGCCGGCATCCGCCAGGACCTGCGGGCCGGCCCGAACCTGACGCACGCCGTGGCAGGGATAGAGGCCGCCTTGCTTCCCTGGCTTTCGGCCGAGCACTATATGTTTCTTTCCCAGCGCGGCAATCTCACCGGTAGCGCGAAGGCAGTGCTTCGATTCCCCTTGGGCAAACGGCTGACGCTCGAACCGCGGGGGGAAATCAGCTGGGCGGCACGCGCTATTTCGACAGAAGCGATTGGCTCCGGCGCGACCGGAATGGAACTTTCCATGCGCCTGCGCCGGTCGCTGGGCAGTCACGCCGATCTTTATGTCGGCGTCATTCACGAAGCGCTGGTCGGCTCCACCGCTGCCATTGCCCGCAGCAACGGCGATGCCGTTCACGTCACCCGTGCGGTACTCGGGCTCGGTCTGAAGCTCTGACCCGCATCAGCCGGCCTGAAGCATCTCAGTCTCTAAGCCAGTGCCGGGCCAATGCCATGTGCAGGCGAATGCCCGTGCCCAGGATATCATCGTTGAAATCATAGCCCGGGTTGTGCAGCGGAACGGTATGGTCGCCCTTGCCTTGGCCGAGCCAAATGTAGGCGCCGGGGCGCTCCTGGAGCATGAAGGAAAAGTCTTCGGACGTCGGGGCCGGCTCGGGAGCTTGCTCGGCATTGCCCACGCCCGCGGCAATGGCCAGCACGTCAGCGGCGGCGACGGCGTCGTTGATCGTCGCCGGGTAATAGCGGTCATAGACCAGTTCCGCCGAAACCTCGAATGCGGCCTCGATCCCGGCAAGGATCTGGCGCATGCGCTGCTCGATCCGGTCTTGCACGGCCGGGTCGAAGCTGCGCACCGTGCCGCCGACTATCGCCTCGGCCGGGATCACGTTGTGGGCATGGCCCGCATGGAATTCCGTGACTGAAAGCACCGCGGCAGCCGCCGCAGGGACGGCCCGCGCGATGATTGTGTTGAGCTGCTGGACCAACGCGGCGCCGGCAAGGATCGCGTCGGGCGTATCCTGCGGAATGGCGGCATGACCGCCCTTGCCGCTGAGCGTGATGCGAAACTTGTCGGCCGCGCCCATGATTGCGCCAGCCTTGGTCGAAATCGTCCCTGCCGGAAGCCCCGGCCAATTGTGCAGCGCATAGACCCGGTCGCAGGGGAAGCGCTCGAACAGACCGTCCTCGATCATCGCACGTGCGCCGCCCTGTCCTTCTTCGGCGGGTTGGAAGATGAAGTTGACCGTGCCGGAAAACTGCGGGTCTGCGGCAAGCGCCTGCGCCGCGCCGAGCAGCATGGCGACATGGCCATCATGGCCGCAGCCGTGGAAGCTGCCGGGAATTGTGCTGGCATAGGGAAGGTTGGTTTGCTCGTGAATCGGCAGGGCATCCATGTCGGCACGAAGGCCGAGCGCGCGGGTGCCATTGCCCGCGCGCAGCACGCCGACCACGCCGGTTCCGCCGATCCCTTCGCGGACCTCGCAGCCGGCTTGGCGCAACAGCTCGGCCACCCGTGCGGCGGTCCGGAATTCGGCAAAACCAAGCTCCGGGTGCGCGTGAATATCGTGGCGCAGCGCCGTCAGCGGGGCAATAAGGTCGTCGATTCCGGTCATGTCAGTGCTGTTCACCGAACAGGTTCTGGATCGGGAAATGGTGCTTGATGAATGGCGATTTGATCACGACGTAGCTGAAGTACTTCTCGATCCCGAAGTCGCTTTCCAGCATCCCCTCGATGATCGACTGGTAGTGCGCCACCCCGCGCGCGACGAACTTGAGCAGATAGTCGTAGCCGCCGCTGACGAGATGGCATTCAACAATCTCGTCCAGCTTGACGATGCGGCTCTCGAACCGGGAAAAGTCCCCGCGGCGATGTTCCGAAAGGGTGATCTCGGTGAACACCGTCAGGAATTCACCCAGTTTGTTGAGATTGATGTGCGCGCCATAGCCGGTGATGTAACCGGCCTGTTCAAGCCGCTTCACCCGGGTCAAGCAGGGGCTGGGGGACAGGCCGACCGCGTCGGCGAGCTCGACGTTGGTTATGCGGCCCGACTGCTGCAGCTTTGCGAGAATCTTGAGGTCGATCCTGTCGAGCTTGGGAACGTGCAGCATGTGCTCTCCTTTCAGGCGAGGGCCGACCGGATATCCGGCTGATCAAGGAGCTGGTCGAGCGACCGTTCCACACGGTCAAATATCATGTCCATCTCGCTTTCGGAACAGCACAGCGCAGGGGCGAAACCAACCACTGCGTTGGCAAAGCAGCGGACGATCACGCCGTTGTCCCAGGTCAGTTGCGAAAGCCTTCCGGCTACGTCGAGCTCCGGCGCAAAGCCGGCCTTCGTCGCCTTGTCGGAGACGAGTTCAATGGCGCCAAGCAGCCCGCGTCCGCGGACGTCACCCACCAACGGGTGGGCCTTGATCGCCTGCAGTCCCTGGTCAAAGCGCAGGCCGGTCTTCACCCCGTTTTCCAGCAGTCCGCCTTCACGGTAAAGGCGCAGCACTTCAAGGGCGACCGCCGCGCTGACCGGGTGGCCGGAATAGGTGAAACCATGTCCCACCGGCAGCGCCTCGGGCGCGGCATCGGCGATTGCCTGATAGATGTGATCGGCCATGAAGACCGCGCCCATCGGCGCGTAGCCGGCGGTCAGGCCCTTGGCCACGGTCATGAAATCGGGCGAAACGCCCTCAGCGTCGCAGGCAAACAGCGGGCCGGTGCGGCCGAACCCGGTGATCACCTCGTCAACCAGCATCAGGATGCCGAGCCGCGTGCAGGCCTCGCGCAGCGCCTTCAGCCAGCCGACCGGTGGAACGATAACCCCGCCCGAACCCTGGATCGGCTCGCAGCAGAACGCCGCGACATTGTCTGCCCCCAATTCCGCGACCTTGGCTTCCAGCGCGGCCACGGTCGATGCGATTACCATCGCGTCGTCGTCGCCTTGCGGATGGCGATAGGGATAGGGCGAGGCGATATGGTGCTGCCACGGGCGCGGCAGATCGAAGCCGCGGTGGAAATTTGCAATCGCCGTAAGACCAGCCCCGTTCGAACTGGAGCCGTGATAGCCCCAGTCCAGCGCGATGAAGTGCTTCTTGTTCGGTTTGCCGATGCCGTTGAAATAGTAGACGATATAGCGGATCGCGCTGTCCACGGCGTCCGAGCCGCCAAGCGTGAAAAACACATGGTCCAGCCCTGCGGGCGTCAGCGCGGTCAGCTCCCCTGCCAGTCGGATGGCCGGTTCGCTGGCAAAATGGAAATAGCCGGTGGCATAGGGCAGGCGCCGCATCTGCTCGGCAGCCGCCTCGACGATCGTTTCCTGGCCATAGCCGACGTTGACACACCACAACCCGGCGAAGGCGTCGAGGACCTGGCGGCCGTCCGCGTCCGTCAGCCACATTCCCTTGCCTTCGCTCAGTATGCGCGCGCCGTGCCGCTCGTGCCCCCGGAACGAGGCTACCGGATGGATGAGATGGGCGCGGTCAATCTCCACCAGAGAGCGGTTGCCACTAAGGTTCGGATGCGGGTTGGTCTGGCTTGGCATGGTCGAAACCTAGGCCCAGCATACTGACGTGTTGCGCCGAAACTGCCGGGACAGAGTAGGTCCTCGACGCTTTTTGGAACGGGGCACGGTATTTTATGCCGTGCCCTGCCGATCCATCGTTCAGCCGAGTTCGGCTACGATTGCCTTGCCGCAAGTAGCGGTGTCGGCGCTTCCCTTGAGATCGCCGGTTCGCCCGGACGGGGTCGCCAACACTGTTTCGATTGCCCTGACGATAGCGGCCGCGGCCTCCGTCTCGCCCAGGTGTTCCAACATCATCGCCGTCGACCAGATCTGACCGACCGGGTTGGCGATGCCCTTGCCGGCGATGTCCGGCGCCGAGCCGTGGACCGGCTCGAAAAGCGAGGGGTGGGTGCGGTCAGGGTTGATATTGCCCGAAGGCGCGATGCCGATCGTGCCGGTGCAGGCAGGGCCTAGGTCCGACAGGATATCGCCAAAGAGGTTGGAGGCCACCACCACGTCAAAGCGCTGCGGGTTCAGCACGAACTGCGCCGTCAGGATGTCGATGTGATACTTGTCGTGGGTCACGGCCGGATAGTGCGCCGCCATCGCCTCGACCCGTTCGTCCCAGAACGGCATGGTGATCGCGATGCCGTTCGACTTCGTGGCTGAGGTGACGTGTCGGCGCTCGCGCGTCTGGGCAAGGTCGAACGCATAGCGCAGCACCCGGTCGACCCCGAAGCGGGTCATTACCGTTTCCTGGATCACCACCTCGCGTTCGGTCCCGGGGAACATGTGGCCGCCGACCGAGGAATATTCGCCTTCGGTGTTCTCGCGCACTACCCAGAAGTCGATATCACCCGGCTCTCGCCCGGCGAGCGGGCAGGGTACGCCGGGCATCAGACGCACCGGCCTGAGGTTGACGTACTGGTCGTATTCACGCCGGAACTGAAGCAGCGAGCCCCACAACGAGACATGGTCGGGCACCGTGTCGGGCCAGCCGACGGCACCGAACAAGATCGCGTCGGGACGTCCGATCCGCCCTTTCCAGTCCTCGGGCATCATCCGGCCGTGCTGTGCATAATAGTCGCAGCTGGCGAAATCGTGCCATTGCTGCTCGACCGAGAAACCAAAACGTCGCGCCGCCGCCTCGAGCACGCGGATACCCTCTGGCATCACTTCCTTGCCGATGCCGTCGCCGGCGATCACGGCGACCTTGTAGTCGCGGTTGGCCGTCATCGTCCGTTCTCCCGTCACAGTTCGAGACCGCCGATGTGAAAGGCCTTGGTCTCAAGGTATTCCTCGATCCCGGCGTGCCCGCCCTCGCGGCCAAGTCCGGATTGCTTGATCCCGCCGAAGGGGGCCATCTCCATCGCCAGCGACCCGGTATTCAGCGCGACCATGCCCGATTCCAGGCGCTCTGCCACGCGGAACGCGCGCGAAAGGTCGCGGGTATAGAAATAGCTGGCAAGCCCGTATTCGGTGGCATTGGCAAGCTCGAGCGCCTCGTCCTCGCTGGTGAAGCGGAACAGCGCGGCCAGCGGCCCAAAGGTTTCCTCACGCGCAAGGACCATGTCCGGCCGGGCGCCGGTCAGCACCTTGGGGCGCACGAAATTGCCGTCCTCGCGGCCCTGGCCTTCGGCCACAAGTGTGCCGCCGAGCGCCAGCACGTCGTCGTAATGGGCCGAAACCTTGGCCACCGCCGCCGCGTTTATCAGGGGACCGATGGTCGATCCGGCCTCGTCACCCGGCGCTGCAACCAACTCGCTGACCGCGCGTGCGAGCTTTCCGGCAAAGGCATCGTGGACCGCATCGGCCACCAGGATGCGGTTGGCGCAGACACAGGTCTGACCGGAGTTGCGGAACTTGCTGGCGATGGTCGCGCGCACGGCGAGGTCAAGATCGGCGTCCTCAAACACGATCAGCGGGGCGTTGCCGCCCAGTTCAAGGCTGAGTTTCTTGATCGTGTCCGCGCTCTGCCGCATCAGCAAGGCGCCTACCCGGGTCGAGCCGGTGAAGGACAGCTTGCGGACCACCGGGCTGGCGGTGATTGCCGCGCCGATCGCGTCGGGCTTGCCTGTCAGCAGGCTGATCGTGCCCTTGGGAAAGCCTGCCCGCATCGCCAGTTCGATCAGCGCGATTGCGGTGAATGGCGTAAGGTCGGACGGCTTGATCACCACCGGGCAGCCGGCGGCAAGCGCGGGTGCGCACTTGCGGGTGATCATCGCGGCAGGGAAGTTCCACGGCGTGATCGCCGCGCTCACCCCGATCGGTTCGGCCAGCGCGATGATCCTGCGGTCGCGTTCAGGCGCGGCGATGGTTCGTCCGCCGACGCGGCGCCCCTCCTCGGCGAACCACTTGATGAACGTTGCGGCATAACGGATCTCGCCCTCCGCCTCGGCCAGCGGCTTGCCCTGCTCGGCGGTCATGATCCGGGCGAGATCGTCAACGTTGGCCAGTACCAGCGCGTGCCAGCGCTCAAGCAGCGCGGCGCGATCGTGCGCGGTGCGGGCCTTCCAGTCGCTCCATGAAGCATTGGCCGCGGCGATAGCCGCCTCGGTTTCGGCCCGCCCGCAATCGGGCACATGGCCGACTGGCGCGCCGCTTGCCGGAGAGGTCACTTCGATCGAGGGCATTGCACCTGCGGCAAGCCAATCGCCGCCGATCAGCGCCGCTTCGCGCAGCAACGTGGGGTCGGAAAGTGCGGGCCGGGCATCGGCCCGCAGAGGGGACAAGGTATCGTGCATATTGGTCATCCCAGTGCCTGAGCCGCCAGGGCCTGGACGGCGAGATCAGCCGCGGGCACGGGCAGAGCGCCTCGTACCATCGTCTTCACCCGGCCCACGCAAGGCATGCCGATTGATTCCAGCCAACCCGACAGCCCGCTGGCAGCGGTCACGTCGAGGCGGCAAAACGATCCGGTACCGGTTGAAAGCCAGTGCAGGATCAGCGCCTTGGCACCAATGGCGTCCGGAGCCACCACCGGGCCGACCAGCCAGCCGCGCCCAAAGCGGCGAAACTGTGCAAAGCCCTGGGGCACGTGATCGCGGGTCAGCACCACGGTGGAGGCATGTTCGCTGAGGGCCGCCAACAGCGCGCGCCTGTCTGTACCCGATGCGCGGCGATAGAGGTCGCCCAGCATGTCGTCGGCGCCGCCGGTCGGCCGCACCCGTTCGCCGCGCCGCAGTTCCGCGAGCGGCATCGCCGGAGCGACCGCCTGGTGCTGGTAGATTGTCCCGGTCTCGACGAATCCCAGCTTGCGGTACAGCGGCAAGCCCTCGTCGGTGGCGTTAAGCAGGATCGAACGGTCGCCGAGCTGCGCGATCATCTGCTCCATCAGATGACGACCAAGTCCGCGTCCCTGCATTGCCGGGCTGACGATCACCATTCCGATCGAGGCATGGTCTTCACCCAGGCGCCAGGCCATGATCGAGCCGACCAGCTGGCCGGCGCATTCGGCGACAATGCCCTCGCCAAGTTCGAGAAACATCGCCCAGTCTTCGTCGCGATGCGGCCATGATTGCGCACGCGAGAGTTCGGTCGCGCATTCGATGTCGGCACTGGTCATTGCCCGTAGCACGGTCGCGGCAGCGGCGTGGGTGGCCATGGGAACACTCCTGATAATCAGGTCAGCCACTCGTTGGGTGGGGGGAGGGCAGTCCGATAGTTGCCATTGCGATCTAATCGCGGGCTCGTGGCATGAGTTGCCGGTTTTGCCCCAAATTTGGAACAATATCGCGGTTCGTGCTGCGGCAATCGATGGTGAATAGGGTGCGGCAGGGATAGTGTCGAGCCATGACATTGCTATCCGCACCCGCGACCGAACCAGTGTTCAATCCCGATGCGGTGCGTCCCCCGCTCGCCGCAAACTTCATTGCCGGCAAGGCGGTGGTGGGCGAGGGGCCGGACATCGCTGTCCTTCGTCCGTCTGACGGAGCGCTGCTTGCGCCGCTGCGCACGGCCAGCCTTGGCCAGCTTGCCGATGCCGTCGAAGATGCCGCATTATCGCAAAAGCGCAGCGGATGGGGAACGATGGAGCCACGCGGGCGGATGGCCCTGCTGCGCCGCTGGGCTGACCTGATCGTTGGCGATGCCGAATACATCGCGCCGCTCGAGGCCGTTGGCTCAACCCGCAGCCTGGCCGAAATACGGGCCTGGGATTTGCCCTATACCGCCGAATGCATTCGCTTCTTCGCCGAATTCGCCGACAAGCACGGCGGTGAAGTCGGCGCGACCACGCCGGACAAGCTGGGATTCACCCTGACCGAACCCTATGGGGTTGTGGGGGCCATCGCGCCGTGGAACCTGCCGTTGGTAATGGCCGCATGGAAGCTGGCGCCAGCGCTTGCCGCGGGCAATGCCGTGGTGCTGAAGCCCTCGGAGCTTACGCCGTTCAGCGTCGTGCGTTTGGCCGAACTTGCGATTGCGGCCGGGATTCCGGCAGGGATCTTCAATGTCGTGCAGGGACGCGGCGCTGATATTGGTGACGCGCTTGTCCGGCACGAGCGGATTGCCAAGGTCAGCTTCACGGGATCGACCCGCACCGGTCAGGCAATCATGAAGGCCTGTGGCGAAACCGGACCCAAGCCTTCGACCCTGGAACTGGGCGGCAAGAGCCCGCAGCTGGTCTTTGCCGACGCCGACCTTGCCAAGGCCAGCGCACTGGTGGCGCGCGCCATCACGCTCAATTCCGGCCAGGTCTGCGTTGCCGGATCGCGCCTGCTGGTCCACGAAAAGGCGCATGACGAAATGGTCGAACGGCTGACTTCAGCCTTCGAAGGTCACCGCCTGGGCGCCACCTGGGACGCAGCGACCACAATGGGGCCGATCGTGTCGGAAGGTCAGCTGGCCACGATCGACGGCATGGTCCAGCGCGCCAGGCAGGCGGGGGCGGAGGCCGTTACCGGAGGCAGCCGCGCATCTGCGCCGCAGTCCGGCAACTTCTATCGTCCGACCCTGCTTGCTGGTGTGAACCAGCATGACGAGGTGGTGCAGGGAGAAGTCTTCGGCCCGGTGCTTACGGTCCAGACATTTGCCGATGAGGAAGAGGCTTTCGCGCTCGCCAACGGAACCCGCTATGGCTTGGCCGCCGGAGTCCACACGACTGACGTTTCGCGTGCCCTGCGTGCGGTACGCGAACTTGAGGCCGGCACCGTCTGGGTCAACCGTTACGGGCGCTCTGACGATTTCATCCTGCCGACCGGCGGCTTCCGCCAGTCCGGTGTCGGCAAGGATCTCGGGCGCGAGGCTTATCTTGGTTCCTGCAAGGTCAAGACGGCGCTGATCGAGTTCTGAATCGGCGCACGCGTGGACAAATTCCGCAGCGCCACGGCTGGAGGCAAAAGCCGTCAGTTCAAGAAGGCGAGGCGAAGGAATATGTCGATATTCCGAGCCTCGCCGACGCGGAAGTGGCGGCTTTTGGTCCAGCCCCTTCGGGGTTGCCCTGTAAAAGGCCCCGGCAGCGTTGCTCGGCCTTGAAAGAGGCCCGCTCTTCCTGCGGCCTCGCGCCTCGCCGGGGCCTTTTACAGGGCAACCGTGGCGTTGCGGAATTTGTCCACGCCGCCTAGCTGAACCGCCCGACCGAATAGTCCGCGATCGGGATGTCGGTTGCGCCGATGGCGATCAGTTCGGCCATGGTTTCGCCCACGCCGGGTCCGATCTGGAAACCGGAACCGGAAAAGCCATAGGCATAGAACAGCCCAGGCACGGCGGCGCTCGGCCCCATTACCGGCAGGCTGTCGTCGGTATAACCTTCGATTCCGGTCCATACCCTGATCACCTGCAGTCGCGCCAGTGCCGGGGCAAGGCGGCGCAAGTGACGGAACTGGGTCAGGGTGTTTTGTGGCAGGACGTAGGAACGGTATTCGTCAGGGTAGGCAGGCGCGCGGGTGCTGCCCCCGAGCACGATGTTGCCGCGCGCGACCTGCCGGAAATAGACCGTTTCCGCTTCCTCGGGCGTCATCACTCCCACCGCGGGAAGGATCGCATAGGGCACCGGCTCGGTCACGCTCATCGTCGGAGCGCGCGCGGTGAGGTTGACTGCTTCGTCGAATTGAGACGCGATCTTACCCGCCCAGGCACCCGCCGTAACCAGCAGGATGGGCGCGCGGACCAGCCGGCCATCGTCTGCAACCAGCTCGAAGTCCTCGCCCTGCTTGGAAGCGGATACGATCCGCGTGTCCTCGAATACGCGCGCACCCAGCCGGGTGGCAGCGCGGGCAAATGCGGGCGCGGCAAGGCGAGGGTTGGCGTGGCCGTCCATCGCGGAATAGGAACCGGCCAGGACGTCCGGCCCAAGCCAGGGGAACCGGGCGCGCAGCGCATTGCCGGACAGCAGTTCCAGGTCCAGTCCCTCCTCGCGGGCGCGGGCAGCATAGTCTTCCATCGCCCCGACATTTTCAGGGCGATCGTTGAAGCAGACCCGGATGTGGCCCGACTGCAAATATTCGACGTCCGCGCCAAGCAGTTCCTGCGCGCTGCGCCAGACCCTGCTGGCGCGGTTGGCTAGCGGCAATTGGCCAATGGGCCGCCCTTGCCGGCGCACGTTGCCGAAGTTGGTGCCACTGGCCTGCCTTCCGACCTTGTCGGTTTCCAGCAGTGTGACCGAAAGACCGTGCTGGCGTAGGAAGAATGCCGCCGATGCACCCATCAGGCCCGCACCGATGATGGCGACATCGCTATGGATGGGGGCCGCGCTCATGCGTCGGTCCTGACCGAGCCGACCGCGATCGGCTTGACCGGCGCCTGTCCGCGCAACCTTCCGGCCAGCGCGATGTCCTGCCCGCGCGCGGCTCTGATGATCTCCGCCGCGGCATTTCCGCAATAACGGCCCTGACAGCGGCCCATGCCGACGCGGCTGAAGGCTTTCGCCCGGTTGGCCTCGCCTGCGCCGCATTCCGCGATGCTGGAGCGCAATGTGCCAGCTGTCACCGCCTCACACCGGCAGACAACGGTCTCGTCGCTCACCTGGGCAGCCAGATCGTCCGGCCAAGGGAATGCTCGGGCAAGACCTCTCGCAAAGGTGGCATAGTCCTGCCTAGCGGCGCGAAGCCAGTATTGCCGGTCGCGATCAACCGTCAGGCCAAGATCTTCCAGTGCGGCGAGCGCGGCAAGCTCGCCGGTCACTTCCGCCGCCCGGGCGCCGAGTACGCGCGCACCGTCGCCGGCCAGATAGATGCCGGGCGCGCTTGCGCGGCCGTCGCGGTCGGTGACGGGAAGCCACTGCCGGGTAAGTGGATCGAAAGCGAATTCGCAGCGGGCGAGATCGGCGATCTGGGTTTCGGGCCTGAGATGCCAGCCCATCCCGATCGCATCGCAATCAAAGGTGCGTTCCCGGCCCGATGCAGTGCGGATGCAGATCCGTTGCACTCCGCCCTGCGGATCGCCCTCGATGGCGAGCGGCGTGACCCCGGACAGAACCGGAATCCCGGCTCTTTTCAGCTGCCAGGTCAGCCTGGCTCCGGTCAGCAGCAGATCGGGCAGTGTGACGAGGTCGGGCAGGGCGGCTAGGCGTGCGGAAAGCGGCGCGGTGTCCAGCACGGCAACCACGTTTGCGCCTGCCTTAACGTATTGGGAAGAAACGAGATAAAGCAACGGTCCGGTGCCGAGAAACACCACCGCCCCGCCGATTGCACAGGCCTGGCTCTTGAGCGCGACCTGCGCTCCGCCGAGGGAATAACACCCCGCGAGATTCCACCCCGAAACGGGCAGGAGACGGTCGGTCGCACCTGAACAGACGATCATCGCCCGGTATGGAACCGCCTCCACCTCGCCCGAACGGTTGAGCCAGGCACGGCCTTCGGCAACGTTCCACAGCAGCGTTTCAGGGCGATAGTCGATTACCGGCGCGACCTGTTCGAAGGTTTCGTGGATAGCTCGTGCGCGGCCAGCTTCGGTGCCATAGAGAGCGGAATAGGGGCGAGAAAATCCGTCCGGCTGGCGCCGGTAGATTTGCCCGCCGTCACGCCGCCCTTCGTCGACCAGCATGGGGCGCAGGCCTGCGCGGACCAGCGTTTCGGCCGCGCGAACACCGGCCGGGCCGGCGCCGACGACGATTACCCCAGGTTCGGCCACGTCGCCTCCGGCTGGTGGGTGGAGATGGCAAGTCCGTTGCTGACCAAAGTGGAGCATGCGCGGAGCCGTTCACCGTCCGTGGTCCAGACCCAGCAATCCTGACACGCGCCCATCAGGCAAAATCCGGCCCGCCGGCCGTCGCCAAACTCGCTATCGCGCAGGGCATTTCCGCTCGCGAGCATGGCCACCATCAGGGTGTCGCCAGCCAAGGCGCTGACGGCCCTGCCATCGACGATCAGCGAGATGGCCGCTCGATCCGTTTCGGCAAGGCGGCGGAAACGGCCGGTCATGCTGCTCCTTCCCGTGGTGCCAGATCGGCCACCTCGTGGTGGCACAGCCAAGCGTGGTTGCCTGCAAGGTGCAGCGGCGGCGCAGCGGTGTTGCAGCGGTTGGCAATGGCAACCGGACAGCGAGGCAGGAAGCGGCACAAACCATTCCCGCCGCCGCGCAAGACGTCACCCCGTTGCGGAATGCCTTCAAGCCAGCCGCGTTCCATCACGGGAACAGAATCGAGCAGCAACTGCGTGTAGGGGTGGTGCGGTCCGCGCGCGAATTCGGCTTGGCCAGCCTGTTCGACTGCCGTTCCGCCATAAAGCACGAGCACCTGATCACAAAAGGCGCGCACGGTGGAAATGTCATGGCTGATAAAGACCGTGGCAATGCCAAGTTCGCGCCTCAATTCGTCTATCAGTTCGAGGATTGCCGCGCCAACCACGGTATCGAGGGCAGAGGTAACCTCGTCGCAAAGCAGGACGTCGGGCCGCGCTGCAAGGGCGCGAGCGAGGTTGACGCGCTGTTTCTGCCCGCCGGACAATTCGTTGCTATGCCGCTTGGCGATCTCACGAGGTAGGCGGATGAGGTCAAGCAGTTCGGCCACTCTGGCATCTGCCGCTTCGCCGCGCAGGCCATGGAACAGGGCAAGGGGGCGCGACAGGACGTCCCCTACTCGATGAGCCGGATTGAGCGCGGTATCGGCGTTCTGGAACACCAGTTGGACCCGGCGCAACTGGTCCTTCGTGCGGCCGGACAAGGCGGGCGACAGGACCTCACCGTCCAGGATGACCGAGCCGCGCGCACGCGGGAGGAGCCCGGCAATGACCCGGGCGAGCGTCGATTTGCCCGATCCGGATTCACCAATGACGCCCAGCGCCGCACCGCGTTCGAGGGCAAAGGAAACCTCGCTGACGACCGGGATTGCCGGAACGTCGTCGATAACGCGCCCATAGCCGGCCGTGATACTCTCGACCTTTAGCACGACCTGACCCAATTGCGGCGAAACAGGATGGGGGCGAGGTTGTGCCGCAGCGAAAAGGGCGCGGGCATAATCGGTGGCGGGTGCGGTAAGCATTCTCTCGGCGCGGCCCTGCTCAACCACTCGGCCACCGTTAAGGACCACGATCGTGTCAGCCATTTGCGCGACGACGGCCAGATCGTGGCTGACGTAAATCGCGGTTGCTCCGACCTGCGCAAGAGCGGCCTTGAACGCGCGCAGCACGTCGACTTGGGTAGTCACGTCGAGCGCCGTGGTCGGTTCGTCGAGGATGACGAGTTCAGGCTTTGTGATCAGCGCCATCGCAGCCATCAGCCGCTGCAATTGTCCGCCGGAAACCTGATGCGGATAACGACTGCCGATGGTTTCCGGCTCTGGCAGGGAGAGTGCGCGAAACAGATCCACGGCGCGCCGTTCGGCCGCGGCGCGAGTGGCCAGGTGGTGAACGAGCAAAGGTTCCGTCACCTGCGCCATGATGGGCCGAGAAGGGTTGAAGGCGGCCGCCGCGCTTTGCGCGACATAGCTGACCCTCCGGCCGCGCAGCGAAGCCAGAGACCGCTCGTCGAGGCTTTCGACGCGGGTTTCCCCCACGCGGATCGTGCCGCCCGAGATCTGCGCGCCAAAGCGGGTATGACCCAGCAGCGACAGCGCGATGGTGGTTTTGCCTGAGCCGGATTCGCCGATCAGCGCTAGCACTTCGCCCGGCGAGATTGAAAATGAAACGTCATCGACGATCGCCCGTCCGTCGACGATGATGGTAAGGTTGGCAACCTCAACGTGGGGAGCGGTCATGGTTTGCGCTCCACCGGTTTGAGCGCGTCGATCAGCAGATTGGCGCCAACAGTAAGGGTCGCAATGGCCAAGGCCGGCACAAGGATTGCAGGTGCGCCATCGGTCAGGCCAGAGATGTTCTCGCGCACCAGCGAACCGAGGTCGGCGTGCGGGGGCTGCACCCCAAGGCCCAGGAAGCTGAGGCCGGAAAGCAACAACACGATGAACACAAACCGCAAGCCGAAATCGGCAAGCCAGGGATGGACCATGTTGGGCAAGATCTCGTGCCGGGCGATCCACGCCGAGCTTTCGCCGCGCGCACGGGCGACAGCGACGAAATCGAGTCCGACGAGGTTCATGGCCAATGCCCGGGCAATGCGGAAATTGCCGGGCACATAGGTGATCGCCGGGATCAACAGGAGCAGGGTTAGCGAAGACCCGAAGGCCGCGACCAGGACGAGCGCGAAGATCTTCGAGGGGATCGAGATAAGGGTGTCCATTGCCCTTGCGAGCATTTCGTCAACCCAGCCGCCGCGAAGTGCAGCGACAAGTGCCAGCGTGGTGCCAAGGGTGCTGGCAAGGAGTGCGGCGCCAAGGGCCAGAAATACGGTATAGCGTGCACCCCACAACAGGCGGCTCAATACGTCACGGCCAAGATAGTCGCTGCCAAGCCAGAAGTTGTGCGTAATGCCGGTGAATACGTCTTGTGCGGCGAAAGCGCCGACCGGATACGGTGCCAGTAACGGCCCAAAAAGTGCCGCAGCAAGCCACAGGAGAACCAGGACCAGACCGATCCTTCCTGATAGTGGGAGCTGGCGGGCAAAGGCGGCGAAGCGGGCGATGGCGGCGGTCATTGGGTGCGCAGCCTTGGGTTGGCGAGGATTGCGATCACATCGGCTATCAGCATCAGCAGCAGGTAGGCAGCGCAGAAGATCATCGCGCAGGCCTGCAGGAGGGGCATGTCCCGGCTGGTAACGGCATTGACCATCAGGCTGGCAAGACCGGGAAAGTTGAAGATCGTCTCGACGATGATCGCCCCGCCAAGCAGGTAGGACAGCGACAGTGCCATTGCGTTGATGACTGGCCCCACCGCGTTGGGCATCACGTGAAACAAGACAATTCGGCGCAGCCGCGCGCCCTTGAGGCGGGCCATTTCGACATAGGGACGGTCAAGCTGGTCGGCGACGGCAGCACGGGTCATGCGCGCCATCTGGGCCACAACCACAACAGTGAGAGTAAACACAGGGAGCGCGCAGGAGCGCAGCGTTTCACCCCAGCTCGCGTCTGACGAAACCAGCGCGATCGACGGTAGCCAGAGCAGCTTGACGGAGAAGATCAGTACGCCAAGCGTGGCGACGAGGAATTCCGGCACAGCAACGAGGCCCAGAGTCAGCAGATTTAATGCCCGATCGAGCCGCCCGCCGCGGTTGATGGCGGATGCTATGCCGATCAGCAGTGCGAGTGGAACCGCGACCAGCGTGGTGAGTGCGGCGAGCAGCAATGAATGAGGCAGCCGCTCGGAGATGACTTCCCGCACGGGCATGTTCGCGACCAGTGACTGTCCCGGGTCGCCATGAGCGATCCCGCCCAGCCATTCAACATAGCGGGCGAGCGCCGGGCGATCGAGGCCCATTTCGTGGCGTAGCGCGGCCACCTGTTCGGCCGTGGCGCTCTGCCCAAGGGTTTCCTGTGCGGCATCGCCCGGCAACAGGCCACTTATCGTAAAGACCACGGCCGAAACGAGCAGAAGGGTGACAAGTGCCGAGCCGATCCGGCGTGCGATCAACCCGGCGATGCCGGCATATGCGGGGCGGGGGGCGGCTGCGGACGTCGTCATGCGTCCCACCAAGCATATTCCGCGAAACGATAGCCCATCAGCCCGCCGAGCGGGATCGGCTGCATTCCCTTGAGCCGGCGGTCGTGGCCATCGAGCATGTGGATGAACGTTGGGATGACCACGCCGCAGGAATCGTGGACCAAGAGTTGCATCTCGCCGTAGAGTTCCTTGCGGCGTGCCTCGTCCGCCTCCCCGCGAGCCTCGATCATAAGCCGGTCGAACCGCGGGTTCTTCCAGCCGCTCTCGTTCCATTCCGCCTCGGAGCGGTAGAACAAGCTGAAAACAAGGTCGGCAGTCGGCCGGGGGTTGGTGTTGCCGAAGCCCAGGGGGTGCTTCATCCAGTGCGTTGACCAGTAGCCGTCTGCCGGCATTCGGTTGACGGCCAATTCAAGCCCGACGCGCGAGGCGTATTCCTGCAGGACCGAGGCCATGTCGACCGATCCGGCAGCAGCTGGAGACGCATAGATCGGCAGGCGAACTCCGTACAGGCCA
>CAYFJH010000002.1:44718-96068 GCA_964343385.1 uncultured Novosphingobium sp.
GCCACTACGCTGGATGTGCCAACGTGCCCGGTCCAGGTCGAGGCCGGTTTGTGGCACCGCAGGGTTGTAATAGGGATGAAAGGGCGGGATTGGCTGGTCATTGCCGATCGTCGCGTAGCCCCGGAACAGTGCGCGCTTGATGAGCGGGCGGTCAATCAGGTGCTTGATGGCGCTGACGAAATCGGGATTGCTGGTGGGGAGCCGGTCCTGCCGCATGATAAGGTTGGTATAGAGCGAAGACGGGGTCGTCAGGATGCCATGGCCTGGCGAACGTTCGATCCGCCGGACGGACAGCGGATTGACCGCGATGATCAGCTGGACGTCGCCCGCCAGCAGTGCGTTGACGCGGCTGATCTCGTCTGGAATTGCGATCAGCTCGACGCGATCGAGAAAGGGGTGGCCGTCCACCCAGTAATCCGGATTTCGGGTGACAACCGTGCGCACGCCTGGTTTGAAATCGGCGATGCGGTAGGGCCCGGTGCCATTGCCGGCCGGGTGTTCCTCACCGGCGCGGACGATCAGGAAGTGCGATTGCGACAGGATCGCCGGAAGGTCGGCGTTTGGCCCGATAAGACGAATATTTACGCCGTAGCGTCCGTCGGCACGGACCTCGGCAAACTGCTTTGCGATCGTCGCGACCTTGGAGCCGAGGCGGGGGTCTAGATGCCGGACAAGTGAATGGACCACGTCGGCACTGGTCAGTTCCGCCCCGTCATGGAATCGCACGCCCCGGCGCAGGGTGAAGTGCCAGGAGATCCTGTCCGCGCTTTCCACACGCTCGGCGAGCGAGGGGCGTGGGCGCAGGTCCGCTTCCATACGGGTCAGTCCGCTATAGAGGCAGAAGTGGCGGATATAGTCGGTCGCCAACGCGCCCTTGGCGGGGTCAAGCGTATCTGCGGTCGAGGCTGACTGCAGCCCGACCCGGATAGATCCGCCGCGCCGGGGAAGCGCCAGAGCGCCGCCGCCAAGCCCCGGCAAGGCCAGCACGCCCGCGCCGCCAAGGCCGGCGGCCAGTGCGCCGCGACGGGAAAAGGGCAATGACGCGCTCAATGCAGCCAGTCCTGCAGCCGGTACCATGCACCAACCATTGGGAGGAACCAGGGCTTGCCAAGGTGGCCCGGAATGGCTGGCCAGTCGAGACCGGCAAATGGGTTGGCGCCGGGATCACCGCCAATGACCCGCGCCATCTGCTGCCCCATGTGCGTCGCCATCTGCACGCCATGGCCAGAATAGCCCATCGCGAAATACATCCCGTCGTGCTCGCCCGCGCGTGGCAGGCGGTCCGCGGTAAGGTCGATCGTTCCGCCCCAGCGGTGCTCCACCGGAGTGCCTTCAAGCGCCGGGAACATAGCCAGCATCGTAGCCTCGAGAATTTTCGCGCCTTCGAGGTCGGAAGCCGGGTTGGACAGCGCAAAACGCGCCCGTCCGCCGAAGATCAGCCGGTTGTCGGGAGTTAGCCGGAAGTAATTGCCGATGATCCTGCTGGTCACATAATTGCGGCGCGAAGGGAACAATTCATCGACCAGCCGCGGTGCGAGCGGTGCGGTTGCAATGACAAAACTGCCGACCGAGACGATACGACGCCGGAACCAGCCAAAAGGTGTTCCCGGCCCAGCCCCGCCAGTCGCGACCAGCACCTGCCGCGCGCTTAGCCGGCCGCGCGGGGTCTCGATTCGCCAGTGTGCGTTCTGCCGGGTCATCCCGTTAACGGCAGCATGTTCCCAGATCGCGCCACCGTGTCGGACGACGCGATCGGCGAGGCCGATGCCAAAGCGGCCGACGTGAAGCTGCGCGCTGGTCTTCTGAACCAGCGCGCCGTGGAAATGGGATGAGCCGATCTCCTCCCCGATTTCGCTGGGCGCTACCAGTTCAACATTGGGATCGACCTCGCGCACAAGCACCCGCCAAGCGGCGGAAAGCTTGGCGAAATGCTCAGGCTTTGCGGCAAGCTTGGCCCGGCCGCAGCGGCGGAAATCGCAATCGATATTCTCTTCGGTGGCAAGCCGCTGGACGGTGTCCACCGCATCGCAGTGGGCAAGGTACCAGGACCGCGCCCTTTCAAGTCCGTGTGCCGCGACCAGTGCCGAAAAGTCATGCGCGGTGCCCGCATTGCATTGGCCGCCATTGCGACCCGATGCTCCGCCAAGCACCACGCCGCCATCAAGCACGGCGACCCGTGCGCCGGCCTTGCTTAGCGCCAAAGCGGCCGACAGACCGGTAAAGCCTGCGCCGATGACTGCGACGTCGAATTCACCCTCGACTGCCCCGCGCCGCCCGGCCGCAAATGGCGCAGTGCTCGCTTGCCAGTACGAGGGGTTCGGGGGGAGCAAGGGATCAGAGCCCGACCAGTGCCGGCAGGCAGCCGATATGGGGAATTTCGACGTCGCGGTAGTTGGCATTGGATGGTTCGTGCCCGCGTCCGACGAACACGCGGCAGCCGAAACCGAGATCGGTCGCGGTGTTCTGATCGTAGCGGAAGCTGGACGACACGTGCATTCCCACCTCCGGCCCCCAGCCCAGCTGGTCGAACATGTATTCGAACGCCTGCATCCGCGGCTTGTAGGCCTGTGCGCTCTCCGCCGTATATACCCGATAGAAAGGTGCGCCCAGCTTGGCGACGTTGTCGTGAATCTGGCTGTTCATCGCATTGGAGAGGATAACCAGCGGAATCTTGTCGCCAATCTTGCCAAGACCACCCGGGACGTCGGGATGGGGTCCCCAGGTCGGTACGGCGTCGTAGATCGCCTCGCCATATTCTTCCTTGTATTCCACGCCCCACTTCTTCGCGGTGCGGGCCAGCGCGTTGCCGATGACCTCGTTGTATGGCTTCCATGCGCCAAGCACCTCGTCCAGCCGGTAGGCAGAGAAATCCTTGCAGAAACGGTCCATCTGCGCCTCGGGGATGACCGGACCGAAGAACCCGCGAGCCATGTCTGACATATGGAAGCGGATCAGCGTGCCATAGCAGTCGAAGCTGATGAAGCTGGGGGTGAAGATATGGCTGTCGGTGCTCATCAGTTCACGACTCCCTCGTTGCGGCAGCTACTTCGCCGCCCTTCGTCGTCGCAGCCATAAGGCCATCTTAGCTGCGGAACTTGTCCCTGATTGGCAATGCCGCGCAAGCGCCCCAGCACTTTTACCATCGGCCTTTCGGCATGGAATGCCGCGCGGTACAAGCGGGGCGGGAGCCGCAGGGACACGGGCGCCTTGACGCGTCCCGCGCAGTCCCCCGCATATTCCCCGTACGTCGGCCCCGGCATATATTGCCGGCCGTGCAATCAGCTTAGTGGGCGGAAGATCGCATAGATCTTGCTTACGTCCGTTCGGCTTTCCCAACTGCAGCTAGCGCCCTGTTCGACCAGGAAAATATCGGTCTTGCCGAAGGTGGCCGTGCGGCCGACTTCATCGACAAATGTCACGCAGCCTTCCAGCAGGACCATCAATTCAAAATGGGCGTAGCGCATCGCTTTGCGGTGGTAGGGGGTCGAATCCCAGATGCCGCAAGTGAAATCGCCGTCGGTGGAGCGGTAGGTTGTGTGGTTGCGGCATGACGGTGTCGGCCCAATCAGCAGTTCGGCCAAAGGGGTGCCCGATGGCGCCAGCGCAACCTTCGGATCGATCGCGGTTATTTCTGCGGCCGATCCGGCGCCACGGCAGTACCGCAGGTAGATCAGTCGCGCGCCGCTGTCGCTTTTCCACGAAAAGGCCGTGCCGTCTGGAACGACGCAGCTGTGTTCACCAGTAAGCAGCGTGTCGACCCCGGCGGCATTGAGGGTGACAGTCCCTTCGGCGGCGACCAGCCACCAGTCGCCAGCGAGAGCAGCCGACGTGCCGGCCCCTGCGGCGAGCGCAATCGCGCCGACCTCGACCGGAGCATCGCGCAAGGGAAGCAGATGCCGTCCGGCACCAAATGGGTCAGCGCTGAATTCCGCGCCTGCAGCAAAGGAGCGAAGGTCGATGAAGGTGGGCAGGTCGGTCATTGTCATGGTCATCTCGACTGATCCAGGAATGTGGAGAGGAAGTTGTCGGCAAGGCCGGGTTCGAGCGTAGCGATCGCTTGAGTCAGGCGGCAGGTCGTGCCAGCCGATCAGTAGCCGCGTGAGCGGTCAACCTCACCGAGCAGCGGGTCGCCGGCCAGTTCGCGCCGGAGGTTGTCGATCAACGCCTTGACCGCGCTGTCGCGCCGAGTGATCCCGGCAACATGTGGAGTGAGAATGATCGCCGGATGGTGGTAGAACGGGTGGTTTGGCGGAAGTGGTTCGGGAGTAGCCACGTCGAGGAAGGCGGCGGCAAGATGCCCGTCGTCCAGCGCGGCAAGCAGGTCGTTTTGAACCAGATGTCCGCCGCGCGCGACATTGACCAGCGATGCACCGGCAGGAAGTTTGGCGAACAGGTCCGCGTCAAGGATGCCACGGGTCTCGTCAGTGAGCGGGAGCAGGCAGACAAGGATTTCTGTTTCGGCAAGGAACCGATCCAACCCGTCCGCCCCGAAGTGGCATGAAACGCCGGGGAGGACGCGGAGATTGCGGCTCCAGCCCGACAGGCGAAAACCGTGCGGAGCCAGTGCAGCCAGCGCCGACTGGCCCAGTTCGCCAAGACCCATGATCCCGACCCGGCGTTCCCGCGCCGGAGGCACATCGCGCCATTCCCATTTTCCAGCGCGCTGATTGGCCAGGTGGAACGGCAAGTTTCGGTGGAGCGCTAGCACGGCCATCGAAACAAAGTCGGCCATGGTGTCGATTATTCCAGGCTCAATCATCCGAACGACGCGCAGCCCGCTGGGCAGGCGGCCAAGCTCGAGCTGATCGATGCCCGCCCCAACGCTGAACAGCACCTCGAGGTTTGGCAACGCGGCGAGAACTTCGTCCGGCAGGGTCCAGGCGACGAGGTGGCGGATATCCTCGGTGTGGACCACATCGGGCCAGCACTCGAACCGGACTTCGGGCAGGGCGGCTGCGACGGCGGCCTGCCATTCCCGGCCGCGCTGTGCATCGCCTACGTGAAGGATTCTCATTGGCCAGCTTTCTTGCGTGCGGCCTGAGCGGTCAACCACATCCGCGTACCGGCATAGGCGAGGAAGATCAGCCCAAGCGCTTCGATGAGCAAGATCAATGGACCGGGAATGCCGAAGGCCTGTCCGGTATGCAAATGCAGCACCTTCATCCAGAGAACAGTATTGTCCTTGGCCGGAAGGGAATTGATCACGGCACCGTCGCTGAGGCGCACGGCAACGGTATGCACCGCGCGTGCATTGCGCTCGGGCGCGTCAAAGTTGAGGTCGAGCCGGTCGGCAGGGGGGAACCGAACATCACGCAAGGGCGCCTGCGGGAAGCGTTCGCGCGCCGTGGAAACGGCCCGGTCAATTCGATCGGGGGCCCAATCATTTCGGACGACTGCGGTCTGAGCGGGAGTTGAGGTTAGCGCCGGGATGACGTCGGGAGCGATTAGCAGGATGCCGGTGGTCGAGCTGAGGAACGCCAATACAGATACCAGCGCGCCGACAGTGCGGTGCCATTGGCGCAACCGCATCCGGGCTGGCAGTGAACGGCGCACCTTGAGCGCCTGTATCACGCGGCTGCGGCCAGGCCACCAGAACACAAATCCGGTCAGGCTGGCGAGGGTCAGCGCGGCGCCGACAGCAAGGATTATGATCATGCCGGTTGCGCCGTCGGCAAGGCGGTAGTGCACTTGCACTGCTGCACGGTAGGGGAATTGCCAGAGCGCGCCGACCTGCATGACCGTGCCGGTTGCTGGATCGAGTTCGGCATAGGTGGTCCGTCCGTCCGGTCCGGCAAGTTCCGCGAAGGCCGTGGTGCCTGTGCTGCCTGGAAGGTAGAGCCGACGTACTGCCAGCCCTGGACTGGCCGCCTGGGCATTGGCAACCAGCGCCGAAATCGGAACGCGCGCCGGGGCTGCAGCGGGCAAGGACATCTCGTGAATTACGAGGATGATGCCCGTCAGCGCCTGAAGCATCAGGAACGGGGCCAGAAACAGGCCTAGCCAGCGGTGCAGGGTCAGGAATCCGACGCGCTTCATGAATCAGGTTCTAGCCTGGAAAGGTGAACCGGGCCGCCTGAAAGTGGGGGGCAGGCGGCCCGGTTCTGGGGGAGCGATCAGAAGCTGAAGGTCACTCGGCCAGTAATCGTGCGCGGCGCGCCCGGCTGCACCCACAGGCTCGAATAGGAACTGGCGTACCAGGTCACGTCAAACAAGTTGGTCACATCCACGCCGACCTTGATGTTATCGGTTGGCTCATAGCTAATCAGTGCCCGGGTCAGAGTATAGGACGGCAGGTTGAAGCTGGTCGCTGTTTCGCCCAGGCGGCTGGAAACGTAATTGACACCGCCTCCAAGCGTGACCTTGCCGGACCCGCCAAGATCGAAGCCCTTGGTCACCAGCAGGTTCGCCGCGTGCTTAGGAACATTGATCAGTCGGGCGCCCGGCAGGATCGGCTGGGCAAAGTTGGGATCAAGTGATGCGCTGCTCCAGTAGGCATCGATATAGGCATAGGTGGCGATCACATGGACGTCGCCGGGCAGATTCGCGTTGAGATCCGCCTCAATGCCCTTGGACCGGGCCTCGCCGCCGGCGATGGAGAAGCCGGCATGGTTCGGATCAGGGTCTGAAGTCAGAACGTTGTTCTTCTTCATCGTGTAGGCTGCGATCGACGCAGTGATCCCGTTGCCCGGTGAGACGTAGCGCAGACCCGCTTCGTAGGACTTGCTGGTTTCGGGGGCGAAAGCCTGACCGAAAAAGTCCAGTCCGCTGTTCGGGCGGAAGCCCGTGCCGTAGCCGCCATAGAGGCTGAAGGTGTCTGTCAGCTTATAGAGCAGCCCGGCGGTCGGGCTGAACCGTTCACGGATCTGCCGCACCGCGCCCGGCTGGTAACGCGCGCCGATTTCCTGGCGGAAGTGGTCATAGCGGCCGCCGAAGCGAACCTTCAGGCGATCGGACAGGTCGATTTGGTCCTGGAAGTAGGCACCGTAAGACTTCTGCTGCTCGCGGAAGTTCTGGACTGGCGTCCCACCGGGAGTGGGCAGCCCGGTGGGGATCTGGCCATAGACCGGATTGAAGACATTGATGGCGTTGTTGGCCGCAGTAATCGGCGTTCCGGCCGTATAGGCAGGCGGCCGATAGCGGATCTGGTACAGCTCGATGTCGAACCGATCGCTATCAGCACCGATGATCACGTGATGCGTGAAGGGGCCGGTGTGGATCTTGCCCGAAAGCTCGCCGCGCAGGACTGTGTTCTTCGTCTCGTAGTTGCGATAGCGACGCTGACGAGCGACGTTGGCAAAATCGTTATCTACGATCTGGCGGCCGAGTGCCAGTTCCGGGTCTTCGGAAAAGCCGCGGAAGCTGGTCTTGCGAAGACCCGCGCCGATCAGGAACACCCAGTCGCCTCCAAGGTCCTGCTGGGCCTGCAATTGATGGCCAAGAACCTTGACGGAAATCGGTCCGTCGCCCGGTTCGCCGAGGAAGGTGGAACGGTCCATCCGGCCCAGTACGCCACCGATCGCAACAACGCCGCGGTCGAATGGCACCTCCTGGTTCGCATATTCCATCTCGTAAGTGATGCTGGTCGTGTCGGACAGGTTCCACAACGCCGAGGGGGTCAAGACCTTCTTGCGCGTATGGATGGTATTGCGGAAGCTGTCAGCATCCTCGGCCGCGCCGTTGATGCGCACCGCAAAACTATTGGACAGCTTCAGGTTGTAATCGCCTTCCACCCGATAGGTGTTAAAGCTTCCACCAGAAACGCCGAAGCTGCCGAAGGTGTCGCGGACTGTGGCTTTCTTGGTGATGATGTTCACCGTGCCGCCAGGTTCGCCGCGGCCGAAAACAGCGGCGTTGGGGCCCTTGAGTACTTCGATGTGGTCAATATTGGAGGCGTCGCGCGGGCCGCCATAACCGCGGCCGCCGTTGAAGCCGTTGACGAGGAAGCCGCTGGGGAAGTTTTCGTCCCCGGCGAAGCCGCGTACGGCAAAGGCGTCCCAAAGGCCGCCGAAGTTGTTCTGGCGCGAAATGCCGCTGGCCAGCTCGAGCGCGGCGTCGAGGCGGGTGACATTAAGCTGGTCCAAGAGCTTGTTGTCGATGATCTGGATGGTTTGCGGCAGTTCCTTGACCGGGATGTCGCCCCGGTATTGCTGGCGCTGCCCAGTGACGACGATGGCCGTTTCGTCAGTATCGACTCCAGCCTCGGCAGCAACTTCTTCAGCTCGGGCGGCACCTTGAAGGGCGCCAAATGCGATGCCAGCGACAAGCGCGGCACGGAATGCGGACTTCGTGTTCATGTCAACTTTACCCCTCGTAATAGTTGTCCCTCGTCCTGCATTAAGCTGGGCGATCCCTGCCATTTCTTAGGAATTCCACAGGTTTGCGGTCCCTGAGTAGCGGCGGTCCGCCTCTTTCTGACAAAGTCGAGCCTAGGGGGCGCAGGAGATATGATGCGTCGAAGCGCGGGGGGTAAGCGGCCGATAATTGTGAAATTATCATGACAGCCGCCATTTATGCCGCACAGCCGCATCTGCTTGGTGGAGCGGTCCGTTGTTTCCGAGTTCAATGCGCAGAGCACTGCCACAGACGCGGAAAGGAGCAGGTCGTGACCGGCCTGCTCCTTCGATATTCCTGGTGCGGTACAGGGCAATCAGAGGTACTTGAGCCACCATATGTCACGGCGGCGCTGCTTGAGTTGTGCAAACCAGCGGGTAGGAAAGTAAAGCACCGGGATCAGGATCGCGACCCAGATCCATACCGTCGCGAGGTTGTCCACGCCGAACACCTTGCCCTTGGTTGGTCCGTAGATCACCAAGGCAACGTTGTAGATCACCTTGAGGACATAGAGGTGCAGGACATAATAGAACATTGGCGCCCCGCCCAGCAGCGCAAGATGTGGCAGCAAGCGGTGGCCCTCCATCTTCTCAAAAAGGGCCAGTAGCAGGCAACCGGTGCCGACGGTCGGCATCAGGAACAGCAGGGATGGCGGGTACTTTGTAAGGGCAAGGAAGCTCATCACCGTACGTAGCGGGGTCTCGGCATGGAACCACGACTTGTCGCCATAGATGTTGAGAAAGCGCAGGACGATGAAACCGCCGATCAGCGCGAGGCCTAGCATCAGCAGGCGCCGGATACGCGGCGCTGGGTTGCTGCCGCGGGCAAACCATGGCCCGCAAGCATAGCCGAGCAGGATCACTCCGATCCAGGGCAACACCGGGTAGGTGGTCTTGGCCACCATGCCGCCGCCAATCTCGATAAGCGCCCGCTGGTGGACCACTGCCCACATCGCGTAGCCAGCATCGCCAGCGGCTAGCCGGATCGGATCGAGCAGGTTGTGCAGGCAGACTATGCCTAGGCCCACTCCGAACTGTGCGGCCCTGGGTAGGTGAATCAGGGCTGCGAGTGCGACCATGCTGATCCCGATCGCCCAGATCACCTGCAGCCAGAAGGTTGACGGCGGGAATTGCAGTGGCTGGGTCGGCCAGGCAAAGCCGACTACCGTAAACTCAAGCACAATCAGGAACAAACCACGCTTGAACAAGAACTCGGAGACTTCGCCCTTGCTGTGCGATTGGCCATAAAGCCAAGCCGAAAGCCCGGTAAGTGCGACAAAGGTCGGGGCGCAAAAGGTCGAAAGCAGGCGCGTGAAGAACAGGCCTGGATCGGTCGTATTGGCATCGACCGGGTCGGTGACCTGTAGGTGCAGAAACCACGTTTCGCGGACGTGGTCGACCAACATGAACAGCATGACGAGCCCGCGCAGGGCATCAATTGCAAGCAGCCGGGTGCGCGCGACCGCAGCAGTATGCGCTACGGGCGCGGACGGGATTGCGTGTTCGGGATGAAGTGGTTCGACTAGGCGCGTCATGCAATGTTCTCCCGGTGCGAGCGCTTATTCTTCGGCGTGCACAGGATGAAGCGCGCGCGCGCGACTATTGATATAGTCGTATCTTGCCGGCTGATGGCTGTTGTCGATTTCCGTGCGTTCAAGGCGGGAAGAGGCAGGGTGCATCGACTGGGCCCTCAGCTGTAAGCGATTTCGGAAGTGGCCAGGGTAGGCGGATCGCGCAACGCATAATTCTGATTTTTACACTCGCCCAACGCGGGGCGTCTGTCCTGCGAGTCTATCCCGGCAGCAAATAGCGCCTTAGGCCGTGTTGACAAAAGGGATTCCCAAACCGCTCGGGTTCTGATTCAAGGCTGCTCCTTGGAGAGCAGGCATGGGTCGTGGCGATTTATCGGATGCCGAATGGGAGCTGATCGGACCAGGCTGCCGACCAGGATTATTTCGCCTGTTTCGCCATGGCGCTCCAGCAGGGAGCCCTCAGCCGGCGCTTCCAGTTCGACGGTTGCCTTGTCTGTCATCACGGCGACGATGGTCTGGCCTTCCTTGACGGCATCGCCAACTTGCGCGTGCCATTCGACGATTTCCCCTCTGCGATCCCTTCGCCGATATCGGGGAGCCTGACTTCAAGACGCGCCATGTGTCAGCCCCGCATCACCCGTTCGAGTGCCTCGCCAATGCGGATCGGCCCCGGAAAATATGACCATTCCAGTGCATGAGGATAGGGCGTGTCAAAGCCCGTCACGCGCTCGATCGGCGCTTCGAGATGGTAGAAGCACCGTTCCTGGACCAGCGCCGACAGTTCGGCGCCAAACCCGCTTGTGCGGGTGGCCTCGTGGACGATCAGGCACCGGCCGGTCTTTTGCACCGAGGCTTCGATCGTTTCGATATCGAGCGGAACCAGGGTTCTGAGATCGATCAGTTCCCCGTCGACTGCATGTTCCGCCATCACCTGCCGTGCCACGTGGACCATGGTTCCATAGGTGAGCACGGTCAGGTCCTGCCCCTCCTGCACTATCCGCGCCTTTCCCAGCGGGATGCGGTAGTAGCCATCTTCAACATCGGCGTCGGAATGGCCTGCCCAGCTCTTGGCGGGGCGGTCGTAATAGCCGTCGAACGGGCCATTGTAGCAGCGCTTGGGCTCCATGAAGATGACCGGGTCATTGTCCTCGATGGCGGCAATCAGCAGGCCCTTTGCGTCGTGCGGGTTGGAGGGGACGACCGTTTTGATCCCGGCAATATGGGTGAACAGGCTTTCGGGCGACTGGCTGTGCGTCTGTCCGCCGAAAATCCCCCCGCCGAACGGGACACGGATAGTGATGGGGCAGATGAAGTCCGCCGCCGAACGGTGCCGGATGCGTGCGGCTTCGCTGATGATCTGATCGAGGCCGGGGTAAATGTAGTCGGCGAACTGGATTTCGGGGACGGGTCGCAGGCCATAGGCGGCCATGCCGATCGACGCGCCGATGATGCCGCACTCGGTGATCGGGGTGTCAAAGCAGCGATGCTTGCCGAACCTCTCCTGCAGACCGGCGGTCACCCGGAATACGCCGCCGAAAAAGCCGACATCCTCGCCCAGCACCATGACGCCTTCGTCACGCTCCATCATCACGGCCAATGCGCTGCCCAGGGCCTGGGTCATGGTCATTCCGGCCATTTCAGCTTCCTCTCGCGGATCGCCTGAGCGCATTGCTCGCGCAGATGCCATGGCATTTCCTCGAACACGTCCTGGAACATCGTCTGGTCCGGTTGGTGCAGCCCGTGGCCAAGGATTCCGTGCGTCTCGGCCTCCTTTTGCGCGTCCGACGCCTCTTGCGCGACTTCGAGGTCCATCGCCTCGTGCCGTCCGAGGTCCCAGATGCCTTTCGCGATGCAATGGCTCTTGAGCCGGGTGATCGGGTCACCCAGCGGCCATTCCTCGCGTTCCTGCGCGCTGCGGTAGGCGGACGGATCATCCGAAGTGCTGTGGGCCTCGGCCCGGTAGGTGAACAGTTCGATCAGGGTCGGGCCCAGGTTCAGCCGGGCGCGGTCGGCGGCCCAACGCGTGGCGGACCACACGGCGAGAATGTCGTTCCCGTCCACCCGGAGGCCCGGAATCCCGTATCCGATTGCCCGGGCCGCAAAGGTCGTGCGCTCGCTTCCGGCGAATCCGGAATAGCTGGAGATTGCGTACTGGTTGTTGACGACATTGAAGATGCAGGGCGCGTTGTAGACTGCGGCGAAAGTCAGCCCGCTGTGAAAGTCGCCTTCCGAGGTTGAGCCTTCTCCGCACCAGGTTGCGGCGATCCGGGTGTCGCCGCGCGATGCACTCGCCATGGCCCAGCCTGCCGCCTGCGGGTATTGGGTGGCGAGGTTCCCGGACAAGGTGAAAAAGCCGTGGTCCCGGGCCGAATAGAGGATCGGCAGTTGCCGGCCGTAGAGCGGATCATTCCGGTTGGAGAAGATCTGGTCGATCATGCGAACCAGCGGATAGTCGCGCGCGAACAGGATGCCCTGCTGGCGATAGCTGGGAAAACACATGTCCTCGCGGTCGAGCGCCAGCGTGGCACCGATGGCGACGGCCTCTTCGCCGGTTGACTTCAGGTAGAAGCTGGTCTTGCCCTGCCGCTGCGCCCGGAACATCCGGTCGTCGAAGGCCCGGAGCAGGGCCATGCTGCGCAGCATCCTGAGGAGCGTGGCATCGTCCAGATGGGGGTTCCAGGACCCAACCGCGCGGTGCTCGTCGTCGAGAACGCGCACCAGCCCGTAGGCCAGATCGTGCGTTTTCTGCGCATCGGCCGATTCGTCAGGGCGAGGAATCCGGTCGGGCGGGGGAATGTCGAGGTAGCTGTAATCGACCTTGTCGCCGGGGCGGAATGGCGGTTCGGGGACATGGAGTGTCAGCCCCGGGCGATTGGGCCTGTCTCCTGCGGCACTCTTGCCCGGCTCCGCCATTATCGCGCCTTCAACGGCTGGGCGTCCGAATGCCTGCTTGTCGCAACCAACGAAATGCCGGTTGAACCCGGGCGCCTGATAGTGCCTTGATCATACAGCATTCCGGTATGGCACAGCAATGCGTAACAGCTTGCTTGCTGCGGTTTGCATTGCGCGGTTCGCGCTACCCAATGGCAGGCGTTTCGCCGCGACGAACATTTCCTGTCTCCCCCGGGGGGTGTGTTCAAAGCTTGTCGACTGCGGCGCGCACCGCCGCAACCACGTCGGGAATGGTGGTTAGCCGCTCCGCTTCCTCACGCAGCATTGCCTCGAAGGCGCGCTTCTTGAGCGCGACGAAAAAATCAGGAGGCGGACCCTCCACTGAAGGGTCGATGGCACTTGCGACGATGTCGATCAATCGGTCGATGGCATGGATTCGCCCCCACAGATAATCGTTCTCCCGCGTGGCACGACTCAGGAATCCGCCGAAGCCCAAAGCCAAAGCGCCGCGCAAGTCGCCGCAGCCAGTATCGACGCACAGCGTCGTCGCGTCGCTTGGACTGATCCGGTCGACCAGCACTTCCTCGAAGACACTGCTCTCGATCCCCAAGGCGTTCATGGCCGGCAGGAAGATCACATCCCAGTAAGGCCAGCCGAGGTATCCGCTGAGAACGATCCGCCGCAGCTTCGGGTTCATGCCTGAAACCAGCGGGGAGGACAGCACTTCGTCCAGTTCCTCGTTGCGCCCGACGAGGCCGCACGCGTCCCCGATCCGTGCGATGACCTCGGTGAGGCTCTGGCGCTGTTGCGCGGCATGGAGGGCGGGCGGTGGTAGCCGTTCGCCGGCTTCGGCGCAGAACAGCTGGCGGATCAGCGCTGTCGGCATTCTTTGCAGAAACAAAGGGTCATCGACGAAATACAGTGAACGCAGACAATCGTTTACCTGTCTTTTGAGTTCGTCGACCGCCGCGAAATCGATCGGATCTTCGACTTCTTCGCTGCCCAACTGGTAGATGCTGTTGATCGCCTGGATGACGTGGGCGATCCTGCGGCTCTTGTAGCGGATGCCAAAATTCACGACAAAGCGTCCGAACCTGGGCAATTCCGCGTCGGTCTTGACCGATTTCGGAATTTGATAGTCCGGTGGGAACATGCCCTCGAGTTCGCACCAGGCCTCGATCACGCGCCGGGTCCATTGTGCCTGACGAGACTGCGGCTCGGCATGGCAGGCACGGCAGACCAGGCCCGTGATCATGTCGGCTGCTTCAAGCACGAGCGAGCGCGCCCAGGCGTTGTAGACCAGTGCCGACGAAGCCAGAAGATTGGACGCGGTCAGCCGCCAGTGCCGTACCTGATCGACTGTGAACGTGCCGGACAGGCCGCCCTCGGTCGCCTGTTCCAGCAGGTTTTCGACGTTGACCCGGGAGATGTGGGCTATGGCCTTGAGCCGGTTGACCTGATCGTTGAACCTGTTGGTTTCTTGCAGTTCCTCATAGATCGGGTCCTGGCGCGGCAGGTCGCTCAGGGCACCGCGCAATGTCGCGAAAAAGCCGGGCATTCCCGGATGCGGGACCACGGTCGGGCGGTCCGGGTGAGGATCAATATAGACCAGCCGCCGATCGACTTCGCGATAGGCTGTATGAACGCGGATGGCTTCGATCGCTGCGCGCAGGGGCTTGTTGTTGAGGATGCTGCCGTCGAGCAGGACGGCGTCTTCCGGTTCCAGACCGATCTGCCGGTAATGGGAAAAATTGGCGGCCAGAAATGCCTCCCGTCCGGGCCAGTCCATGCCCCGCCGGCTGAGAAGCGCGTCCATTTCCCGGACCTGGGCCGGGGGAAACGCTCCCGGGTAACTTGCCGAGGCCCGGGCCGCGAAGGCGAGCGAGGGCACGTCGGCGGCACCAAAGTCCGTGCGGATCAAGCCAGCCGAAGACCGCGCGGCCTGAAAATGCAGGATCTGGCGGTGCTCGCGTTCGCGCACGATTGCCGGATCGTGCATGAAGATCCGCTTCTCGGCACCGTGATAATCGGTAACGGTGATCATCAGGTCGAGCCTGAGTTCGGGCGGTAGCAACGACGCTGCGGCGGAGCCGCTTTCTCCCATGGCGGTCAGTCCGTCGAGCAGCAGACCCGAAAAATGGGGGCCATCAAATGGGGGCTTGAACCATCGTGAGCGCATGAATGTCGAAAGGCGGCTGCGGATGTCTGGATTGCCATCGCGCGGGAGGATTCCTTCGTGTTCGAGCCGGGTGAACAGCAGGCGCATGACGGGAACGAAATACCACTTGCTCCACCGGCCCGCGCGGGCTTCCGGCGCGATCAGCGCAACGATGTCGGCCTTTTCCAACCACATGGCGGTAATCGCCGATATGCCAAGATCGTGGACGATCGCGCGGGCCAGCACGATGCCGTTGATCCCGCCCGCCGAAGATCCTGAAATGACATCGGCAACGACACGCAGATCCATCGACCGCCCGATCTCTTTCAGGAGGTCGAAATAGACCGGCTCGGTCGATACCCTGTCGCAGCAGGCGGCACTCGGTTGAAACTGGTGATCGGGTGCCTGCTTTCCGACAATATGGCGCGGCACGTGATAGGCGCGCGAGGCCCGGATCAGGTTCAGGACTTCGACATTGACGCCGTGCTGGTAAATGGCGAGCGAAACGCCGCCGTAATAGACCAGCGCAAGGCGGAGCTCCTTTTCCTTCATGGCGCGGCATCCGGATTTTGCTTCGGACGCTCCCTGCTGATGTCAAAGCAAGTTATACCGCAAGACGCAGGTCAATGCGCTCATAATCGCTCGTGAGTTACGCACCCGATCCGTAACGCTGCGCCTTGCCCGGTGGAGGCCATTTCGCTCCGGGCCAACAGATATATTGCGAAGCTTTCCTTGCGGCATGTTTCGGCATAAAGTTGCTGTGCGCGGCGTTATCTCGCGCGGCGAGTCGAATGCAGCCGGAATACATGGCGGCATTCTTCCTTGGCGAAGGGCAAAAATAATGCCCATTGCGATAGCCATTGTTGCGCTGGTGCTGGGCTCGATCGCCTTCCACCTGCTCAGTCCTTGGTGGCAAACACCCCTTGCCACCAATTGGGGATCGATTGATTCCGCGCTTTCCATCACGATGTGGATCTGCGCCATCGCGTTCGTGTCGCTCAACCTGTTCCTGGCCTATTCGCTTTGGCGATTCCGTCATCGAAGCGGCAGCCGGGCCCGGTTCGAGCCGGAGAATAACTCGCTCGAGAAGAGCCTGACCCTCTGGACGGCCATCGGCATCGCCGCGATGCTGGCGCCGGGACTGGTGGCATGGGGCAAGTTCGTGAACGTCCCCAAGGATGCGGCGGTCGTCGAAGCGGTAGGCCAGCAATGGCAGTGGTCCTTCCGCCTGGCCGGACCGGACCGGATCCTGGGCGCGGCCGGCGTCAAGTACATGACCCCGGAAAATCCCTTCGGCCTCAATCCCAACGATCCCTTCGGGTACGACGACATCCTCGTCGAGACCAACGAACTGCATCTGGCGGTGGATGAGCCGGTGAAGATGGTGCTGCGCTCGAAGGATGTGCTGCACGATTTCTACGTGCCGCAGTTCCGCGCAAAAATGGATCTCGTGCCCGGCATGGTGACCTACTTCTGGATGAAGCCGACGGTGATCGGTAAATATGAAATCCTGTGCGCGGAACTTTGTGGATCGGGACATTATGTGATGCGCGGATCGGTCATCATCGAGTCTCGCAGGGACTTCGATGCCTGGCTCTCCAAGCAACAGAGCTTCGGACAGGTGATGGCCGGGGCCAGCCCTGCGGCGATCTCTGCCGTGCTGGCCCGGGCCGATGGCTGCATCGCCCCTGCAAATCTGGAGCTGCGCTGATGGCGACAACGATCGCGGATGATCTCAGGCCCCTGCATCATCCCACAACGTGGGTCGGCAAGTATGTCTGGAGCCAGGACCACAAGGTCATCGCCATCCAGTACAGCTTTACTGCGATCGCGGTCGGCCTGGTCGCGCTGGTCCTGTCGGTCCTGATGCGGTTGCAGTTGGGTTTCCCTGGCGTATTCCCGGCGATCACGCCTGAAAACTATCTGCAACTCGTGTCCATGCACGGCATGATCATGGTGGTCTACCTGCTCACCGCGTTGCTGCTCGGCGGCTTCGGCAACTACCTGATCCCCCTGATGGTGGGCGCGCGGGACATGGCATTCCCCTTCGTCAACATGTTGAGCTACTGGATCTACCTCTTGTCCGTCGTGGTGCTGCTTACCGGCTTCTTTGTCCCGGGCGGACCAACCGGCGCGGGCTGGACCCTTTATCCGCCCCAGGCCATCAGCGAAGGTACGCCCGGTCATCAATGGGGCATCATTACGATGCTGGTCAGCCTGGCGATCTTCGTTGTTGCCTTCACCATGGGCGGCCTGAACTATGTGACGACCGTCCTGCAGGCGCGAACCCGCGGCATGACCCTGATGCGCATGCCGCTGTCGGTCTGGGGGATCTTCATCGCTTCGGTGATGGGCCTGCTGGCCTTTCCTGCCCTGTTCGTCGCCGGGGTCATGATGCTGCTCGATAGCGTCGCGGGCACCAGCTTCTTCATGCCAGCCATGCAGACCATGGGGCAGACCGGCCAGACCGTCGGGGGCAGTCCGATCCTGTTTCAGCACCTGTTCTGGTTCTTCGGCCATCCCGAAGTCTACATAGTCGCGCTCCCGGCCTTCGGGATCGTGTCGGACCTGATCAGCGTTCATGCGCGCAAGAACATCTTCGGCTACCGGATGATGGTCTGGGCTATCGTCATCATCGGCGGCCTGAGTTTCCTGGTCTGGGCGCACCACATGTATGTGAGCGGGATGAACCCCTATTTCGGGTATTTCTTCGCGACATCCACCCTGATCATCGCCATTCCGACGGCAATCAAGGTCTACAACTGGCTGCTGACGCTCTGGCGTGGCGACATCCACCTGCGGGTGCCGATGCTGTTCGCGCTGGGGTTCCTGTTTACCTTCATCCACGGCGGACTGTCCGGTCTGTTCCTCGGCAACGTCAGCGTCGATGTGCCCTTGTCGGACACCTTCTTTGTGGTGGGCCATTTCCACATGGTGATGGGGGTGTCGCCCGTTCTGGTGATCTTTGGCGCGATCTATCACTGGTTTCCCAAGATCACCGGCCGGATGTGGAATGAAACCCTGGGCAAGATCCATTTCTGGATCACGTTCCTCGGGGTTTATGTCATCTACCTGCCGATGCATTACCTTGGCATCCTGGGCGTGCCCCGGCGGTATTATGCGCTGGGTGACACGGCCTTCATCCCGCCTTCGGTCCATTCCGCGAACGAGATGATCAGCATCGCCGCCTTCATCGTCTTCGGGGGACAATTCCTCTTTTTCTACAACATGATCCACAGCTGTTTCCGGGGCGCCAAGGCGGATGCCAATCCCTGGGGTGCCGCCAGCCTCGAATGGCAAACGCCCGACACCCCGCCGGGGCACGGCAACTGGGGACCGAACCTGCCGACCGTCTATCGCTGGGCCTATGACTACAGCGTTCCGGGCGCGCCGCGGGACTTCATCGCCCAGAACGAGCCACCGTCATGAGCCTGATCGCCCGCCTGGCCGAAAAGAGCTGGCAGACGCCGGGCGCCAGCGGGCCGATCGATCCGACGCTTGCCCGGCCACCGGCCGCCAGGCTGGGGCTCTACGCCTTTCTGGCCGTCGCCACCGTGATCTTCGCCCTGCTGTCCCTGGCCTATCTGATGCGCATGGGCCTGCACGCCACGATGGGGCATGGCGCGGCGACGGATTGGCGGCCGATGCCCAAGCCCCCGCTTTTCTGGATCAATACAGGGATACTCACCGCCAGCAGCCTGGCATGGGAAGGGGCGCGGCGTTTGGCCCGGCGCGACGATTTGGCCGCGATGCGTCTGGCCGCCATCGTGGGTAGCGCACTTGGCGTGTTGTTCCTGTTCGGCCAGTTGCAGCTCTGGGAGCAATACCGCCTCGCCGGTTATTTCCTCGCCGCCAATCCGGCCAATTCCTTTTTCTATCTGCTGACCGGCGTCCACGGGCTCCATCTGGCCGGCGGACTGGTCGCCGCGGTGCGCACCTTTCATCATATGGCCGAGGGGCGCGAACCGCCTGGCACCAGCCTCAATATTCAGCTTTGCGCGGTCTACTGGCACTTCCTGTTGCTGGTCTGGATCGTTCTGTTCGGATTGCTGTTATCAACGTGAGAACCGCAGCGGGATGATGTCGTCATGTCGCAACTGGTAAAGAAGCAGGTAGAGTATCCCACGGCCGCACCGGGCCTTGGCGGAATCGCGGCCGATTGGTCGACCGATCAGGAAGTCTTTCGCCATACCCATTGGGGAAAGGTGATGATGTGGATCTTCCTGCTCAGCGACACCTTCGTGTTTTCCTGTTTCCTCACCGCCTACATGACGATGCGCGCTTCGGCGACCTTGCCCTGGCCCGACACGGCAGAGGTCTTCGCGCTCACCATTGGCGGGCATTCGATCCCGCTGGTCCTGATCGCGATCATGACCTTCGTGCTGATCAGCTCCAGCGGCACAATGGCGATGGCCGTCAACTTCGGTTACCGCCGCGATCGTCGCAAAACGGCTGCCCTGATGTTCGCCACCGCCCTGTTCGGTGCCGCCTTCGTCGGCATGCAGGCGTTCGAATGGAGCAAGCTGATATTCGAGGAAGGCGTCCGCCCCTGGGTCAATCCCTTGGGTGCACCGCAATTCGGTGCCAGCTTCTTCATGATCACGGGCTTCCACGGACTGCACGTGTCCTGCGGGGTCGTCCTGCTACTGGTCATCGCATCGAAGGTCCTGCGGGGGCATTATGACCGGACGGGCGATTACACGGCGGTCGAGATCACCGGCCTGTACTGGCATTTCGTCGATCTCGTCTGGGTCTTCATTTTCGCATTTTTCTATCTGTGGTGAGGGGAAGGAAGCTGCCATGGACCACAATGCGCCAACCGCCCTTCCGGATGTTCCGACCCAGCATCCCATCGGGCTCTACCTCAAGGTCTGGGGCTATCTCTTCGTCCTCAGTGCCCTGTCGTACATGGTCGACTATTTCCAGGTTGCGGGCTTCATCCGCAGGGCGCTGATCGTGACCCTGATGTTGCTCAAGGCCGGCCTGATCATGTCGATCTTCATGCATATGGCGTGGGAGCGCCTGTCGCTGGTCTATGCGATCCTCGTGCCGCCGCTGGTCCTTCTGGTGCTGGTGCGGATCATGCTGTTCGAATCCGATTATGTATTCTGGACAAGGGCGATCTTCATGGGCGGCGGAGGCTGATCATGATCCGGTCACGCCGCCTTGCGATCGTCACGGCCATTGCGGGATCGCTCGCCGTTGCCTGGAGCCTGGGCTGGATCGTCCGGCAGTTGACGCCTGCGGGTGATACCGGGCGGCTGGCCTACCGGCCGGTGGAGAACCTGCCGCCGCGGGTCGATCTGGTCAGGCTGCAGCAGCAGTGGCCGAACGGCCTGCATGAGCGGGGCGACCGCGAACGCCTGACCGCCTATGAGCAGGACGTCGCCCGCGCGCCGCGCAGGCCGGTCGCTGCGCCGCGCCCCGCGGCGGTTCCGGTCGACCTGGGCTTGTTGCTGGCGGGTGCCGACGCGAATGCGGGCAAGGCCAAGGCGCAGGTCTGCGTGACTTGCCATGATTTTTCCAGGGGCGGACCTGACCGTTTAGGTCCCAACCTGTGGGGGGTGATCGGAAGTCGCGTCGCCGCACGCCCCGGTTTCGCATATTCCGACGCGATGGCTGCCCAGAGGGGGGCGTGGAGCTATGACCGGCTGTTCGTTTACCTGGCATCGCCAGCCCGCGCGATACCCGGCAACAAGATGGCTTTCGCCGGCTTGACCAACCCGCAGGACAGGGCTGCCGTCATCCGGTTCCTGGCCACCCAGAGCGACAATGCTCCCCCGTTGCCCCGGCCGCAAACGGCAGCCGGGGCGGACAAGGTGGCGAGCAACTAGCGTTCCACGGCTCGCGTATAGAGGTGCCAGGTCGAGTAACCCAGCACGGGGAGGACGACCGCCAGACCCACCAGTGCCGGAATTGCTCCTAGCACCAGCAATCCAACCACGATCAGGCCCCATACCGCGATGGTCACCGGGTTATGCCATGTGACGCGCACCGACGTCCGCAGCGCGACTGTCCATGACACGGGGCGGTCTATCAGCATCGGGAACGAAATAACGCTGATAGCCAGCGCCGCGATCGCAAACCCAAGGCCGACGAGGTTGCCGATGACGATCATTGACCAACCTTCCGGTAACGTCAGCGTCGCCAGCAGGAATGCCAGCAGCGTGTCAGGGGCGTCCGCCCCCATCGTCTTGAGGCTGATGTACCAAGCCACGAGAATCCACAGCATGAACAATCCGGCCATCACACTTGTCAGGGCGAACAGGGGTTCTGCTGCAGGCCCGCGCAAAACGTCGAGAAAATGGCGCCAGCGTGCATCGAGACCGAGTTCACGGCGCCGGGCGAGTTCATAAAATCCGCTCGCGGCAACCGGCCCAAACAGGACCGATCCAGCCGCAATGGGGAAAATCAGGGGCAGGATCGATACATGGAGGACATAAAGCGTCCCCAGCAAGACCGCGATCGGATAGATCAAGCCGATGAAGACGAGGTCGCCCCGCTTGTCCAAGAAGTCATCCCAGCCCTGGGCAAGAGCCATACGCAAGTCATGTAGTGTGATCTTGCGTATGCGAATGTCTTCCTTGGCCGGGGCCATGAACGGCGGGTGAGCTATTGCCATCGATTGCACTCCCCTTTTTGCGGGAGCCGGAAAGCGCTGCGTCACGCTTGATGGGGCCGTGACTCAAGAGCGCCGGCATATCCCGCACACTCAGCAATGGCGATGTCAGGCCATCTGACTCAATTCCATGGTCCCACCGCAACAATGGCGAATATACTCCCTTCTGTTCGTAGATTACAGGGAATACTGGCGCTCGCATCCGGCGATTTGGCGGGATGGTGGTGTCAAAGGGATTGCACCGGGTGGTGATGAGGCCGGGCGTCGAGTAGGACGGGCTTATGCCTCGCCCTCGAACGGACTGCGATCCTATCCCGCCGCCATGCGCGAAATGGGCAATTTGCACCGCCGCGAGATGGGCCGCTGGTTGAACAATCGGGCGATGCTGCGTTTCCGGCGAATGAAGTCGCTCCAAAAATTCGTCTCGGTTCACGCCTCGATCCACAACCATTTTTCTCAGGAACGCCACCTCGTCGACCGTCAGGCATTCAAGCTTCGCCGCTCGGCCGCCCTGGTTGAGTGGCAGTCGCTCGTGGCCTGAGGATTGGCTGTCCCAGCGGTAGCTGTTTTCAACGGAGACGAGTTCGCATCCGGCTGACAGCACCCCGAGCGGAGTGCCGCTCGCGCGGTGTGCGTTTGCGCGAGCGGCGGGAGGGGGGGTATCGTGCGGTGCGCCAGCCTTCAGCGTAGGTTTCGCGGGCGACGCGGCTGTAGGGGACGGGGCTGACGATGGCGCGGACCTCGATCTGTTTGTGCGGCTCGACGGTGGTCTTGCGGGTGCCGCCGCTTTCCTCGCCCCAGACGACGCGGACTTCGGTGCCGAAGGGGATTTCCGGGTCGACCGTGGCGAGCGAAAGCGCCTGCTTCTCGTTGTAGGAATAGCCGGTGAACATCGACAGGCCGACCGTCTTGCCGCCGGCATCGACCACGCGGTCGTAGTTCGAGCTGGCATAGTTGGCGAGCGGCACGTCGAAGAACTTGCAGGCCTCGCCGTCCGGGTTGAACATCGAGGCCATGATCCTGGCCATGTCCTCGGGGTTCCAGGCGAGGGTGACTTTCTTGCGCTGGGCGGCGGGGTCAAGCGCTTCGAGCGCCTCGCGGCCGTGGAAGTCATGGTCGAACTTGACGAAGGGGCCATAGCCCAGTTCCCACGGGTTGAGGTAGTAGTCCTCGATGCCCTTGCCCACGAACGAACCGCCGATCGAACCGGTCGCCTCGTAGCTGTCAGCCTTCAGCCATTCGCGGAAGCCCTTGAGCTTGTCGCCGGTGTAGATGGCCGGCAGCGGCGAGGGGATCCAGCCCGATTCGAGCGTGTTCGAGGGATAGGCGCGGCTGCCGCAGGCGATCAGCCCGAATTCCTTGCCGGCCTCGAGGATGGCGGCGCGGATTTCTTCCTGCTGTTCATAGGGGCCCCAGATTTCGAGGCCCGGCGCGCCCGACATGCCGTGGCGCAGGGTGCGCACGGTGCGACCGGCGATGTTCATCGTGCTCATGTTGAAGAACTTGAGCTGTTCGAGCGGGCCGCCGTGAAGCTTTTCGATCACGGCCCAGGCGTTCGGCCCCTGGATCTGGAAGCGCCATTCCTTGCGGACCACCGGCTTGCCCATCGGGCGCATCGGCGAACGGTCGTCGAGTTCGATCTCGACGTCGTAGCCGCCGGTTGCCGCGTGGTAGCGCAGCCAGTTCGAGGCGGGCGCGCGGCCGACGTAGGTGAAGCTTTCTTCCTCGGTCCAGAAGATGATGCCGTCGCCGATGACATGGCCATAGGGCGTGGTCGGGACATATTGCTTGGCCTTGTTCACGGCCCAGCCCCTGGTGCTGTTGATCATGGTGTCGGACAGCAGTCTGAGCGCGTCCTTGCCGCGGATGTAGAGGTTCACCATGTGGTGCGACTGGTCGAACAGCACGGCGCTGTGCTGCCAGGCCCACTGCTCCGAACGCCAGTTGGAGAATTCGGGTGCGACGACGGGGTAGACGTAGGCACCGAGCTGCGAATTGCGCAGCATCGAGACGATGTCGCCCTGCTGGGCCAGAAGCTGTTCGAGATTGTCCGCGGCCATTTCAGCCTTCTCCTCTCCGGTTGGAACGGGAAAAATTATTGTATGCAAACCACACAGTAATTTGTATGCCATGCAAACAGTTTGGTGTCGAGCACAAACGTGCCGGCCGCTGGGAGATTGCGCAATGTCCGAAACCCACACTCTTAGCCTGTCCTGTGCCGACCGGCCGGGCATCACGGCCAAGGTCGCCGGATTCCTGTTCGAAATGGGTGCCAACATCCTGGAGGCCCAGCAGTTCACCGATCCCGCCGAAGGCACGTTCTTCCTGCGCACCGATTTCGATCCGCGCGGAACCGGCATCGGCCATTACAGCGAAGGCATCGCCCGGCTGGCGGACGCATACGGGATGCAGTGGAAGCTGCGCGCAAAGGCCGCGCCGCGCAAGGTGCTGCTGCTGGTGTCGAAGTTCGACCATTGCCTGGGCGACCTGCTGTACCGGGCGCGGATCGGCGAACTGGCGATGGAGGTGGTCGGGATCGTCGGCAATCACCCGCGCGAGGTGCTCAGGATCTCGTTGATCGGCGACATTCCCTATCACCATCTCCCGGTGACGAAGGACACGAAGGCCGCGCAGGAAGCCCGGATCAAGCAGGTCGTGACCGAGAGCGGGGCCGAACTGGTGGTGCTGGCGCGCTACATGCAGATCCTCTCGGACGATCTGGCCGGTTTTCTCTCGGGCCGCTGCATCAATATCCACCACAGCTTCCTGCCCGGCTTCAAGGGCGCCAAGCCCTATCATCAGGCCCACGCGCGCGGGGTCAAGATGATCGGCGCCACCGCGCACTTCGTCACCGCCGACCTTGATGAAGGCCCGATCATCCACCAGGACGTCGAGGCGATCAGCCATTCCGACCATCCCGACGACCTCGTCCGCAAGGGCCGCGACATCGAACGCCGCGTCCTCGCAACCGCAGTAAGACTACACCTCGAGGACCGCGTCCACACCAACGGAACAAAAACCGTCGTCTTCTGGAACTGATGATGGCGCGGATTATCGACGGCAAGGCGCTCGCGGCTGAGTTGCAGGACAAGACGGCGCTCCGGATCAAGGAACTCGGGATATCGCCGGGGCTGGCGGTGGTGCTGGTCGGCAACGATCCGGCGAGCGAGGTCTATGTTGGCCGCAAGATCGAGCAATGTCACAAGGTGGGGATCGTATCGAGCGAGTTCCGCCTGCCACGCGACACGGCCGAGGCAGATCTGATCGGGCTGATCGACCGGTTGAACGCCGACCCGGCGATCCACGGTATCCTTGTGCAGCTGCCGCTCCCCGCCGGGATCGATGCCGGGCAGGTGCTGGACCGGATCGCTCCGCACAAGGATGTAGACGGATTCCATCCGGTCAATGTGGGCCGGCTGTCGACCGGGACGGGCGGCCTAGTCCCGTGTACGCCGTTGGGTATCCTGATGCTGCTGGACAGCGTTGTTAGCGATTATCGCGGACTCAACGCGGTGGTCATTGGCAAGTCGAACATCGTCGGGAAGCCGGTATCGATGCTGCTGCTCGAACGCGAGGCGACGGTGACCGTGACTCACATCGAAACGGTGGACCTGCCCGATATCGCCCGCAAGGCCGACATCATCGTCGCTGCGGCGGGCGTGCCGCACCTGGTGCGCGGATTCTGGGTCAAGCCGGGGGCCATCGTGATCGATGTCGGGATCAATCGGGTAACCGATCCCGACGGCAGGCGGCGCATCGTCGGCGACTGTGCGACCCACGAACTGGGGCACGCGCGGGCGGTGACGCCGGTGCCGGGCGGGGTCGGCCCGATGACCATCGCGTGCCTGCTGAGCAACACGCTGTGCGCCGCGGGGATGACCGAACATGACTGACGCCCGATTTGCCTGCCGAACGGTCGTGCGCGTAAGCGACCTTCCGCTGTTGGCCGATATTGGAATCAATCCCGACGAGGTCGGCCGGCGGCAGCCGCTGGTGATTTCGGTCGAGCTGACGCTGGCTGCCGCGCGCGTAGAGGAGATCGCCGAGACGGTGGACTATCGCAAGATCGCAAAGGCTGCGGAGGACCTCGCACTGGTGCATATCCCGCTGATCGAAACTTTCGCCCTGCGCCTGGGGACGATCTGCCTCGGCTTTCCGGGGGCATCATCGGTTGACGTATCAATCAGCAAGCCCTTCGCCCTGACGCGCGGGATGGCCGGTGTTCGCTTTTACGCAAGCCGCGACGGATGAAACTGCGCGGCTTCGCACTTCCCGAGCCAGCTTGACCTTGCTAACCCCAAAGTCGTTTTCCGCCGAGGATATTGCGCCGCGCGCCGCGGGTTTCGTTTGCCGTGGACGTTCGGACAGAGGGGTTGCAGATTGTGCGTGATGATGGCTCCAAGGTCGAACCAGCACCGCACGATCTTTCGCCAGAGGTAGATCATGGCGGCCTGAAGGACATTCTCGGATTCCACATCCGCCTGGCCCAGGGTGCGGTCTATCGGCACTTCATGGAGACTTTCGGGCACCTCGACCTGACCCAAATGCAGGTTTCGGTATTGTGGCTGGTCAATGGGCATCCCGGGATCGCCCAGACTGACCTGTCGCAGCGCCTGAGAATGGACCGGGCGACGACCATGGGCATCGTCAACAAGCTGCAATCGCGTGGATTCCTGGTGCGATCCCGGTCGCAAAGCGACGCGCGAAAGCAGGACCTTCACCTCGTGGCGAAGGGCGAAGCCGTGCTCGCCGAGGCGTGCACCGCGATCCGGATCCACGAGGGCTGGCTCAAGAGCCGCTTCACCCCGCGCGAAGTGACCAGGCTGACCAACCTCCTCGCCAAGATTCACGAATAGGCGGGAGCACGTCGCCCGGACGAGGTGATAGGAAATTCCTTATCACCCGCAAACCACCAGCGTGCTTCCAGGGCCCTGTCCGCGCCGGTAAAGTGGCGGGACAGAGGCGGTCAGGAGGTCGCCCGGCAGAGGAATGCATCGAAGGCGGTCGAGATCGCGCTGCTATGCGGGACGGCGACGTTGACGAGCGGGAATTCTTGGGCATGAAACGTAGGGAGTGGCCGCTGTGTCGCTTCCCGCAAGCGGGCTAGGACAACCATGATCGACGAACAACACGCCGTTTCCGCCAGTTTCGAGCCGCTTGCGGGCGGGTTCGGGGCGCGGGCCAGCCACGATGTCACCCGGCCGCTGAGCGCCGCCGACGTCAGCGAAATCGCCGATGCCTTTCACGCATACCAGCTGCTGATCTTTTCCGGCGCGGACCTGTCGCTGGCCCAGTTGTCGGCCTTTATCGACAGCTTTGGCCTGCCCGACACCGGAGTTGGCCGACTGGCGAGCGATGTGCAGGGCTACAGCGGCATCCGCGTGGTCGAAAACGTGGAGCGCGGAAAGTTCGGCCCGCGCAGCAATAGCGAGCTGCACTGGCACTCGGACCGCTTTTTCGACCCGGTGGTGGCGGGCGTGCTGAACTCGATCGTGGTTCCCGAGACCGGCGGCGACACCAGCTTTGCCAATATGTACCGCGCCTGGGACGAACTGCCCGAGGACCTGCGCGCGGCGGTGGAAGGGCGCAGCATCAAGCAGGACTGTCTGTTCGGCCCGGACGGCGAGCCGATGATCCGGCCGGGCGGCCAGCCGATCGACGATCTTGCCAATTCCCCCGGTATCGAAACCCCGATCGTCCGGGCGCACCGGTTCACCGGGCGGAAATTCCTTTATCTCGGCAACCGCCTGAACGCCTATGCTGCCGGACTTCCGATCGAGGAAAGCGAGGCGCTGCTCGACCGGCTTTTTGCCCACATCGACCAGCCGCACCTCCATTACCGGCACCGCTGGGTGCCCCACGAACTGGTGATTTATGACAACGTCGCCTGCATGCACAAACGCGAGGCGTTCGACGAGAATGCCGATCGCAAGCTGCTGGCGTCGGTGGTGAGCAGGTCGGACATCCTGTGAGCGGGGGCAAGGGCCTCGCGCCGCTTTGGGTGCCGGCACGTGCGTTGCCGGTTCCGGCTTCGATCAGTGCCGAGGCGCAGGCCGTGCTGTCGCGCAGCGCCATGACCCCGTTCGCCTGGCCGCCCTGTCCGGCGCAGGACGATACGGCGGGATGGCTCGATTACGTGCGCGCCGCCGATGTGAACATGGCGATAATGATCGCGGCGCTGCCCGAACCCGGCGATGATGCGCCGTTCGAGACAATCCGCGTGGGCGAGACGGACTGTTTTCGGATCGCGGGCCAGGGGGACTTTGCGGAGAACGTGCTGGTCACGGTCCACGGCGGCGCCTTGATCGGGGGGGGCGGGGAACTGTGCCGGGTCATGGCGGGCCGGGCTGCTGCCCGTAGCGGGGCGACGGTCTATGCTCCCGACTACCGGATGCCGCCGCTCCATCCCTTTCCGGTTCCTCTCGACGATTGCGTTGCCGCCTACCGTGCCGTGCTGGAGCGGCACGCGCCGGAGCGCATCGTGGTCCATGGCAATTCGGCCGGGGGTAACCTTGCCGCAGCGCTTATCTTGCGGGCGAAAGCCGAAGGGCTGCCCTTGCCGGCGGGGCTGGTGCTGGAAACGCCGGAAGTGGATCTCACCGAAAGCGGTGACAGTTTCCAGACCAATGCGATCATCGACGTCGTGTTGCAGCAAAGCCTGATGTCTGCGAACCGGCTTTATGCCGGCGGGCACGACCTGGCCGATCCGCTCGTCTCGCCGCTGTTCGGCGATTTTGCCGGCGGGTGGCCGCCAACCCTGCTGACGGCGGGAACGCGCGACATGTTCCTGTCCAACGCGGTGCGGATGCATCACCGCCTGCGCGCGGCGGGCGCGCAGGCCGAGTTGCTGGTCTATGAGGCGATGCCGCATGGCGGATTCTTCGGCACGCCTGACGACCGGCAGGTCGCCCGCGACATTGCTGAGTTCGCGGGCCGCTGCTGGGTCTAGATCGAGTAAAAATCCACCACTGTCGGGATCACGTCATTGAGCAGGAGGATCTTCTTGGCGGCGATCTTCCACGCGCCGTCGGTGTGCGCCAACCGGTGGTCATAGCGCCCGAAGAACACATGGGTGCGCTCGCTGCGCTTGTCGTAGAGGTGGACGGTGAAGCTGGAGGTGACCACCGCTTCGGTCCCGGAGGCGCTGGCGACCGCGACGTTGGTGACGGCGTGAACCACGCGGGGGAGCGGGGTGGAGGCGACCGACATCCCCGATCGGACGCGCCAGATCCGGTCCTCGAGATTGCGGCGGCCGTGATAGTAGATCAGCGAGAGTTCGCTTTCAGGGTCCGCCGTGGGCGTGGTCTCATCACGCCAGGCAGGCATCCAGAACATCGCGTCGGGCAGATACAGTTCCAGCCATTCATCCCACTGCCCGGTATCGAGCAGCAGGGCTTCGCGATAGAGCAGGTCTTCGGCCTGCTGGCGGGTCAGGACGTCGGTCATGCTGACAGGACTCCGGTCATGCGGCGCGCCCATTCGCGGTAATAGCTCTGGTAGAGCGTTTCATCACACAGCTGCGCGCCGGCCAGCACGGAGCGCTCCGGCTCCATCCCGAGCGCGTCGGAAAAGGCGTTGCCGCCAGCCTTGCTCGCGGTCTGGCCGCGGGCATAGCCCTGGAGCCAGGGTTCGACCCCGCTGGCAAAGCCGCGCTGGCAGTTTTCGTAGGTCACGGTGTCGTCCGGGGTGGCCATGCCGCTGGGATTGAAGAAATCCTCATACTGGCGGATGCGCTGGCGGCGGGCTTCGCGGCTTTCGCCGCGCGGTGCAATACACCAAGTGCGCATTTCGGTCTTGCCGGCTGACAAAGGCCGGATGATGCGCATTTGTGAGGAGGCGTTTTCGGCGATCTGGAGGTTGGGAAAGATCGTCAGGTTGCGCATGTTGAACATCCAGTCGCGCTTCACCGGGCCATGCTTCTCCGCCAGCAGGTCCGCCCGTTCATAAAGCGGGTGGGCGTTCGAGATGCCGAAGCGGCCCCAGTTGAGCGCATGGCCGTGGGCAAAGCTGTAGCTGCCGCCGGCGACCCCCTCGGTCTCCCCGGTCCAGTAGTCGGTATCCTCGAAGATCGATTTCACGACCGAAGCGTCGCCCTGCTTCTGGCGCTGTTCGACGATGCGGATGTAGGACGGATGGGCCGAGGTGAAGTGATAGGCGTCCGAGCAGTTTTCGAGCTGGAGCTTCCAGTTGGCCTCGAAAGTGAAGGTGACGCCGCCGGGCACGAGTTCAAGGCCCTGATCGCCCTGGTCGGCCAGCAGGTCGAGCAGCTTGGCTGCGCCGCCGAGGTGTTCGGCCAGCGCGGGGACATCGGCGGTGAGGCTGCCGAACAGGAAACCGCGGTATTCCGCGAAGGCGGGGAGCGGGGCGAGGTCGTGGCCGGACTGGTCGAAGGCGCCTGAATAGCAGCCCGCCTTCTTCCATTTCATCGCCTTGTTCTGGCCCGAGCTGTCGAAGGTCCAGCTGTGGTAGGGGCAGACGTGGAGGCGGGCATTGCCCTGCATGTGCTGCGCCACGCGCGAGCCCTTGTGCGGGCAGCTGTTGACGAGGCCGTGCAGCACGCCCGCGCCGTCGCGGCTGACCATCACGGGCACCCGCCCGATGTTGGTGGTGAAATAGTCGTGCGGGTTTTCCGCCTGGGTGGCGATGCCGAGAAAGACCCAGCCACCTTCGAAGATGTGGCGCATCTCCAGCTCGAAGATGCGCGGATCGTCAAAGATCGCGCGGTTGACGCGAAAGACGCCGTCATCCGGGCGATTGTCGATCAGGTCTGCGAGTTTGCCCTGAAACATGGTCGGTTCCCTTGAGGTTTCAGTCGACTATGACTTCGACCAGCGTCGGCCCGGCTGCGCCGAACGACGCGGTGAGGGCCGCATCCAGTTCGGCGGCATTCGCTGCGCTGCGTGCGGGCACGCCCTGGCCGCGGGCGAGCGCGCAGAAGTCGATCTCGGGCAGCTGGGTGCCCACGGTCTGCTGCAGGCCGAACAGCCGGCCAAAGCTTTGCAATGCCTCGTAACGACCGTTCTTGACGATCACGAAGCTGATGGGAAGCCCCAGCTGGGCCGCCGACCACAGGCCCTGGATGGCATACATGCTGGACCCGTCGCCTAGCAGCGCGATGATCCTGTCCGCCGGGCGGGCCAGCGCCACGCCGATGGCGGCGGGGAGCCCGTGGCCGAGGCCGCCACTGGCGCAGGTATAGAACCCGTCGCGGCCTGTGATCGGCAGGTAGTCATGCATCGGCCCGCGGCTGGAGGGTGCTTCCTCGACGATGACCGATCCCGCCGGACGCAGGCGCGCGATCTGCTGGAGTAGGTAGCCGGCGGTAAAGGCGCTGCCATCGAGCACCGGCGCGGGCGGGCGCGGCGGCGGTACGGCGCGGCGGCCGGCCGGGGCCGGGCCGGCGAGCAGCGCGCGCGCTGCGTGGCGGGTGTTGGCGACGATGGCCGTGCCGAAGGGTGACCATGCGGCGTGGACATGATTGTCGCCGATCTGGATGACCTCCGCACCGTCGGGCACGTGCGGGCCGAACCCTTCGACGTGGTAAAGCGACATCGGGCCGCCGAGGACGAGGATCAGGTCGTGTCCGGAAAGGCTGGCGACAATCGCCTCGCGCCCGGCGGTTAGGAAACCGGCGAACAGCGGGTGGTCCTCGGGGAAGCTGTTGCGGGCTGACATCGGGGCGACCCAGACCGGGGCGGCGTGGCGCTGCGCAAGGGCGATCACCTCGTCCCACGCATCGTCGCGGGCGACGCCGGCCCCGACGACGACGGCCGGATTGCGCGCCTGGGCGAGCCTTTGTGCGGCCTCGGCCAGGATGGCGGGATCGCCGGGGTTGAGCGCGGCAATGCGGCGCGGTGCGAGCGGCGCGCAGGGCTGGTCCCAGTCATCGACGGGGACCGAGACGAAGGTCGGGCCGCAGGGCGGCTCCATCGCGACATAGTAGGCGCGGGCGATGGCGGCCGGAACGTCCTGCGCCCGCGCGGGCTCGCAGGCCCATTTGACGAAGGGGCGCGGGAATTCGGTCGGCCGGTCGGCAAACAGGAACGGTTCGTAGGGCAGGATCGAGCGGGCCTGCTGGCCGGCCGTCACCACCAGCGGGGTCTGGTTCTTGAAGGCGGTGAACAGGTTGCCGAGAGCGTGCCCAGTCCCGGCCGAAGAGTGCAGGTTTACCAGCGCCGCGTTGCGCGTGGCCTGAGCATAGCCGTCCGCCATGCCGAGGACGACCGATTCCTGGAGGCCGAGGATATAGCGGAAGTCTTCCGGGAAATCGCGGAACATCGGCAGTTCGGTCGATCCGGGATTGCCAAAGATCGTGGTCATGCCGAATGCACGCAGCAATTCGATCGTGGCATCTCTTACTGTGGTCATCCGGCAAAACTTTCTCGCGCCTTGGCCTGCCCTGTTGTGGCCTGCCCACTCTGGGGGATGAACGTCATTGCCGCTGTTGCAAATTATCGGCAAAGTCATACAAGTTTGACATGACTTTCGACCAACGCAAACTCCGCGCCTTTCTGGCCGTGGTCGATCGCGGCAGCCTTGGCCGGGCCGCGCAGACGGTCAACATGACCCAGCCGACACTCAGCCGCCTGATCCACGACATGGAGCTGCGGATGGGGCTTCCCCTGTTCGAACGGCAGTCCAAAGGCATGGTTCTGACCGATGCGGGGGAAAGCTTCACGCCCCATGCGCGGCTGCTCCTGTTCGAGATGGAGCAGGCGACCGAGGCGATCGCCGCGCTCAAGGGGCTGCGGCGCGGGACGGTGCGGCTGGGCGCTGTGGCAGCGGTGACGCGCAGCCTCGTGCCCAAGGCGGTCGCCCGGCTGCTCAAGGAGTTCCCAGACCTGCGGATCGACATGACCGAGGCCCCGGACGGCGAGTTGGCGGATGGGCTGGCGGCGCGGCGGATCGACCTGATTATTGCCGCCGAGCTGCCGGAAAACGACGAAATCGTGCCGATTGCGGAATGCCGGTTCGACGATGTCTATACGGTGTTCTGTTCCTCCGGCCATCCGCTGGCGCGGCAGAGTTCGGCCGACCTCGAGCGGGTGCTGGGCGAAAGCTGGATCATGCCCAAGCCCGGTTCGACGCCGCGCCGGCTGTTTGAGCAGCTGGTCCGTCAGGCCGGGTATCCGCTCCCGGTCATCGCGGTTGAAACCGGGTCGGTCGGTGCGCAGGTTTCGTTCGTGGCGCAGGGACGACTGCTGGGCTGGCTGCCGCATCCGCTGATCGAGAGCGAGCTGGCGAACGGCACGGTGCGGCTGCTCACGATCAGCGAACTGATGGTCCACCGCCGGTTCTTCGTTTATCGCCGGCGGCGCGGGCACCTGCCCGAGGCGGCACGCCAGATGCTGCAATTCCTGCCGGTTATCGCCGCGCGGGCGGCTCCGGCCGGGTTTGCGATGCGTCCGCGCAATCCCTAGCAGAAACGGCAGATCAGATCAGAGGATGAAGCCGTGATGGAAAAGGTGGTGATTGTCGGCGCCGGGGCGATGGGTTGCCTGTTCGCAGCGCGGCTGGCCGAGGCTGGCGTGGCGGTTACGCTGGTCGACGTCGATGCGCCCCGGCTGGCCCGGCTGGATGGTGAAGGCATCGTCCTGTCCGATGACGCGGGAACGCGCACCGTGCCCGTTCGCGCTGCCCTGTCCGGCGACGTTCGCGGGCCGGTGGACCTTGTGATCCTGTTCACCAAGGGCATGCACAGCGCCGCCGCGATCCGTTCGGTCGCCCACCTGGCCGAAGGGCAGGCTTTGGCGCTGACCCTGCAGAACGGCATCGGCAACGCGGAGATCATCGCGGAAGTCTTTGCGCCTGACCGGGTTTTGATGGGGGTGACGGACCTGCCGGCCGATCTGGTCGGAACGAACCGGGTCGAATCCCACGGGCAGGGTCATATCTGGCTCGGCGGGCTCACGCAGGCGGCGCACGCGGACGCTTCGGCAGTCGCCGCGCTTCTCAACTGCGGCGGGCTTAATGCCGAGGCGGACCGCGACGTGCGCATCGCAGTGTGGGAAAAGGTCGCATTCAATGCCGCGCTCAACGCGCTGGCGACGGTAACCGGGCTGACGGTGGGCGGGATGGACCAGCCCCCGGGGCGTCGGATTGCCGCAGCGCTGGTCGGCGAAGTTGTGGAGACGGCGGCGGCGCAGGGCATTGTCCTCGACCGGGAGCGGATCGCGGCGAAAATCGCCTTTGCGCTCGCCAACCACCGGGGCCACAAGGCGTCGATGCTGCAGGACCGGCTGGCCGGGCGGCCGACGGAAATCGAATCGATCAACGGCGCGATCGTCCGCGCGGCCGAGCGGCATGGGGTCAGGACGCCCGTGACCGAAACACTGGCCGACATCGTGCGCCTGATCGAGGCGAGCGGCAGTTGAGGCGGCTCGCCCTAACGTGTTAGGCCCTGACGTGTTAGGTGCGTGTGGGCGGTTCGCGAGAAGATCGGAGGGACAGGTTTGATCACGCTTCGACAACTCGAAATCTTTGTCGAAGCCGTGCGGGCCGGATCATTCCGGCAATGCGCGGAACGCCTCCGCCTGTCGGCCGTGGCGGTGAGCGAGCATGTCCGCTCGCTCGAGGCGGAAATCGGCGAACCCCTCTTCGTCCGCCATGCCGGGCTGCTGCCTTCGCTGACCCCGGCAGGACAGCGGGTCTATGACAAGGCAACCGTCGTTCTGGCCGACGTGGCAGACCTGCGCTCCAACGAGGGCGCGGGACGGAATGGGCGCAGGCGGATGCCGGTTGCGCTCCACACCTACCTGATGCGCGATCTGCCCCAGGTGCTGGCGAAATACAGCGAGGCCTGGCCCCGGGTGGAGCTTAACGTCGACCTCGCGGTCCGCACGAACGCGGAATTTGCCGATCTGGTTGCCCGGCGCGAGCTTGACCTGGCCTATTGCTTTTCCCTGCATGACGAGGACGTGCCCAATTCGGTCCATGTTCGGGGCGAACCGCTGGGCATCTACGTGGGCGCCGGTCACCGGTTCGCGGCGCGCGAGTCGGTATCGATCGAGGAAATTGCGGTTGAACCTGCGGTCCAGTTGAGCGCCACCGAACCGCTGACCATCCTGATCGACCGGCTGTTTGGCGAACTGGGCGCGCCCCGACGGGAGGTTGGTCTGGCCAACGACCAGTTCGGGCTGATCGTCAGCTCGCTGCGCCGCAATTTCGGCTACGGCTGCCTGTTTGCCAATGGCAAGGAAGCCAGCGGCGAAGCAATGGGCCTGACCCGGGTCAAGGTCGATTTCGTCCTTCCGCCGCTGCAGGTCCGCCGGATCACCCGTCGCTCGGCCGACAATGATCCCGCGCTCCATGCCTTCTGGACTTGCGTCGAGGAACGCTGGGCGCAGGCCGACCGGGAAGCTGAGCCCACGGCGGGTTGAACCGGACGGCGTCATCCCCACCGGGCGGCAAGTGCTTGGCCGGGCGCGCGCAGGCGGCCAAGGGGGGTGTCGGTGCCGGAGGCGACGGACGCGCTTGCAAGACGCAGAGCGGGAAGGAAGCGGACCAGTTCGGCCAGCATCCGCGCATCGGCTTCGCTGACCCAGGCCTCGATCGAGCCGGCGGCGGCCAGCCGCGCGCCAAGGGCTTCGGCGAGCTGTTGTCCCCGCAGGGTGATGACCCCGTGCGACGGGACGGAATGGAACAGGGCCGGGTCCGCCACCAGAAGCGGGGCCGGGGCGGCGCTGGCGAGGCCCGGACGGGACAGGATCGCCGCCGTGCCGGCACCCGCCCCAATAAACGCACGGCGCGTGATCATCGTCTTGCGCCCTTCTTTGCCGGGCGGATTGCGGCCGGCGTGATTCCGGGCACGGGTTGCCGGGCGATCCAGCGCGCCAGTGCGCGCAGTTCGGCATCGCTGAGTTCGCTGGGATGGAACGGCGGCATTCCGGCCGCGCCCGCACGGGCCGTGCGCAGGATCACCTCCTCGGGCAAGCCCAGTCCGCGCAGGTCGACCGCGCGCATCGGGCCGCCGTGGCAATAGCCGCAGGTGGTCTGCCAGATATATTCGGGCGGCTCGATTGGCGGGGCCGGGGCGGCAATCGCGCCGGACGTGCCGACGAGCGCGGCGATGACGATCCAGGCGCGCGGGTTCATATGCGGATTCCCGACTTGCCGGGCGCGATGATCCCCTTGGGGTCCAGCGCGCGCTTGATCCGGCGGTTGACGTCGAGATTGGCCTCGCCGTGGTTGCGCGCGACCTGGTCCATGAACCCGATCGATGTGCGATAGATGCCGAAGCCCGCGGCCGCGAGCGCATCGACCAGTTCGGCGTAGCAAGCGTGAACGCGCTTCATCCACGCCTTGTCGGCGCGGTCATAGAGCAGCGCCATCACGTTGAGCGCGGCGCGTTCGCCAAAGGCCACGCCGACAAGGAAATCGACCCCGTGGCGGTCCATCACCTCGCGGGTCAGGCGGAACTGGCGCTGCATATCGGTGCCGCGCATCGGCGACACCGGCGAACACCACGCCAGCCCGCCGCCGCCGGTCCAGTTGAACAGGGCGAAGGATTTGAGCGTCAGTTCGTTGACCGCCTGTTCGTCGCGGGCATCGACCAGCCGCGCGCCCGAGGCTTCGAGCCGGCGCCTGGCTTCCTGGTAGTCGGCCTCGACGCGGTCGGCGCGGCCGTAGAGCGTGAAGACATAGTTCCACGCGCCCAGCCCGGCCTTCTTCGCCTCGGCCACGGCGTGGGCGGTGGGGATCGCGCCCGCGCCGGGCCACACTTCGGCGCGGGTGCGGGTGGCGGCGAGGAAGATCGTCGCGTTGCCCATCACGCCCTCGGTGGCGATGGTGCCGTCCATGCGCAGGCCGCGCACGACGTCGGTCAGCCGGGCGAGGTCATCATCCTCGGGCCAGATGGCAAGGACGGTGCGGTGGCTTTCGGGCGCGGGCATGAGCCACAGGCCCATTTTGGTGACGATACCGAAATTTGACTGGGTGAAGATTCCGTCGAGCGTGGGGCCGAAGCCATAGCGGTACGTCTGCCAGCTGGTCGTGTCCTTGACCCCGCCCAGCCCGGTGCGCAGCATGGTGCCATCGGCCAGCAGCACCTCGTAACCGCAGCTGTGGCCGAAGTGATCGCCGTAGGGCGTGACGCCGTGCCCCCGCTCGAGCGTATTGCCCATCGGCGAGACGATCGGGCCGGGGCCGGGGAAGTCGAGCCAGTACTTCCCGCCCTGTTCCTTGAGAAACTCCTGAAGCGCGGCGTAGGTGACGCCGGGTTCTACCACCACGGTGCCCAGTTCGGCGTCGTAGTCCGAAATCCGGTCCATCCGGCGCAGGTCGAGCACGACCGTGCCCGGTTCGGCCACGCTGGAGGAGCCGTAGCCGATGTTGCGCCCGGTCGAGATTGGCCAGACCGGCACGCCAAGTTCCTGCGCGAAAGCGACGACCTGTTGCAGTTCCGCCAGCGAGCCGGGCGAGACGACGCCCGCGGGCATGTGGACGTCCGTTTCGAACGGGATCGCGACCCAGCCATAGGGTTCGACATCCCGAGGGGCGGTGCGGATCCATTCGGTGCCGACCACGCCGGCGGCGGCTTGCAGGAATTTCCGTAAGGCGGCCGGCGCGGGGGAGGACGGTTCGGCCATGTATCGGTTCTTTCTCGTTGCCGTGCGTCGCAGGCTCACGGCTTGGAGGCGGGAACCGGCAGCGGCTGGCCCGTGACCGGATGCGGCCAGCGGAAGGCGTTGAACTGGCGGCCAAGACCCGGATCGCGGGGGTGGCTGGGCAGGTCGGGCGGGAAATCCGTGCTCGGCGGGGCGCTGGGGAACCAGATGCGCGCGCGTTCCAGCGCGGCGTAAAAGGTCATCGTCACCCGGATGCCCTCGATCTTCCAGACGCCGTCCTCCCTGACGTAGTCGTTCTCGTAGATCCCGTCGGCAAACAGGAAGTGCGGGGTGCCGGGGGGCGAATTGCCCTGCACTTCGGCGCGGGCGCGCATGGTGGCGCGCTGCCGGCCCGGATCGACGGTGATGTGCAACTGCTGCTGGACGTGGTTTATCACCTCGTCTTCGAGCAGCCCCCAGCGCCCGCCGCCGAGCACCTCTTCGAGAAAACGGTGGATGTTGTCCTTGCCGCAATAACGGCCGCGCTCGCCAACCTCGATCCATGCGCCCTGGTTGGCGAACAGGTCGGTCATCTCGCGCCACATCCGGTTGTCGATGAGGAACCCGTAGGCATATTGCAGCCGCTCGATCGCGTTCTTGTCCTCGAGCAGCCCGACCTGGTGGCGAACCTCGTCGAGTTCGCGCGCCTGCCGGGCGACAAGGGCCTTGAGTTCGGAGAGGTCGCTTTCGATGGTCATGCCCTAAGCTGCCTGTAGGCCATCGAGCCGCCCACCGGGATTTTCGGCAAGGGTTTGCCCTGGGCGATCAGCAATTCGGTATATTCGCGCAGCACGCTCTCGGCATCGGTGACCCCGACCACCGCGCCGCTTTCGTCAAGGTGCAGCATCGCGCCGTACATGATGAACATCACGTCGGTCAGGCCCTCGACATGGTCCGCGACCTTGAGCGAATGGGTGCTGCCCGGCGGTTCGAACAGGTAGGAGCCGGGGGTGTTGGGCGGGCTGTCGGGATAGTCGGTATAGGCCCACTCGCCGGCAAAGGTGAAGGCGTGGATTTCGCCCGAATGCTTGTGCGGGGTGACCGCGAGGCCCGGCTCGAACAGCATCCGCACGGCATAGCGGCCGCCCTCGATGTCGGCCATCATCAGCTTGAGCTTGATGCCCGGATCGCCGGCCCAGTTGTCGGCCCAGGGCAGGTCATCGGTCGCGGCGTGAAAGGATTCGGGGATGATCACGGGCTTCTCTCCTTTACCGGCGCACTCTGCGGCGCGCCTTGGGCATTGGTGGCTTCGGGCTTTATCTTGGGCCGTCGAGCAGGATCGACTTGATCTCGGTGTAGGACAGCATGCCGTGCACGCCGCCCTCGCGCCCGATCCCCGATTGCTTGAACCCGCCGAACGGCAGGAAGGGATCGAAGCGGAAGCCGTTGTGGCTGACGGTGCCGGTCCGCATCGCCCGGGCGGTGCGCAGCGCGGCATCGCAGTCTGCGGTAAAGACCGCGCCGAACAGGCCAAAATCGCTGTCATTGGCGATGGCCACGGCCTCGTCCTCGCTTGCGCAGCGCAGCACGCACAGCACCGGGCCGAAGATTTCCTCGCGGGCGATGCGCATGTCCGGGCGGACCCCGGTGAACAACGCGGGATGGACATACCATCCGCGCGGCAGGTGGTCCGGCCGACCGCCGCCGTGGGCAAGGACCGCGCCTTCTTCCTGGCCGATCCGCAGATAGTCCTCGACCCGGCTGCGCTGGCGCTCCATCGCCAGCGGGCCGATCTGTGCCGCCGGATCGCGGGGATCGCCGATGGTGACCCTGGCCAGTTCGGCCTGGATCCGTTCGACCAGCCGATCGTGCACGGCATCGACCGCGATCACGCGAGAGAGCGTCGCGCAGACCTGGCCGGCGGACATGATGATGGTCTGGACCAGCGTCCGCGCGGTCTGGTCAAGGTCGGCGTCGGCCAGCACGATCGCCGCCGACTTGCCGCCGAGTTCGAGCGTATAGCGCGCCAGCCGCTCACCGCAGACCTGCGCCACGCGCTTGCCCGCCACGGTCGATCCGGTCAGGCTGACCTTGTCGACCAGCGGGTTGGAGACGAGGTGGTCCGCCGCGTCGCGGTGTCCGGTCACAAGGTTGATGACGCCGGGGGGAAGCTGCGCCGCCTCTGCTGCCTCGGCGATGATATAGGCCTCGATCGGCGTTTCGGGTGCGGGCTTCATGATCACCGTGCAGCCGGCGGCAAGCGCGGCGGCGACCTTGGCGATCATGATTCCGAACGGGTTGTTCCACGGCGCGATCAGGGCGGCGACGCCCACCGGCTCGCGGACGACCATTGCCGTGCCCACGCCGTCTGCCGGTGCCTGCGGGGCGACGAAATCATAGGTGCGCGCAAGGTCGGCATAGTAGCGCAGGGTGAACAGCCCGCCGTCGATGACGAACGGTGCGACCCCGGCCAGCGCGCCGATCTGTTCGATCCACGCATCGACAAGCTCTTCGCGCCGGGCCGCCAGTGCATCGTGCAGGCGGTCAAGCGCGTCGCCGCGCTGCGCCGGGCTGAGCGCGGGCCAAGCGCCGTGATCGAAAGCACGGCGGGCGGCATTGACCGCACGGTCCATGTCGGGCGCGGTGGCTTCGGCCACCACGGCGATGACGCTTTCGTCACCCGCGCCTATGACCTCGATCGTCCCTCCGGCAGCGGGCAGGGTCCAGCCGCCGTCGATGAACAGTCGGTCGGGATGGGCAAGGGTGCTGGTCATGCCGCAGGGGTCCGCATTGCGCGGGCTGCGCCGGAAACGTGATTATTCGGCCGCATCGACAATGGCCTCTCCGTTCATGCGTCGACTCGCGGATGCGGCCGATCTTGGCGTGGGGTTACCGCCCGATCCGGCTCCGGCGAAGTCGTGCTTAACTTAACACCGGCTAGGTGCCGCCCTATCGCCCGCCGTCCGGCCCGGCGCGGAATTCCCGCGAAACCGCCGGGCCGGGGTTGGCACCCCCCGTAAAGCCAAGCCCTAACACCCGAAAAGTAACGGGGGCCTATTCCGCCTCCCCGCCTGCGTTAGGTTCGCTTTATACAAGAGGCCCGATCAGCGGGCTGCGGAGTTGAGAGATGACCTTCGAAGAGGCACTTCGCAATAGCGCGGAGGCAGGTTGCGTGCGCGGTGCCGTCAATGCGAACGGCGGGATTGCGTGACGATCTACGATTTCATCGTTGTTGGGTCCGGCTCGTCCGGCGGGGCTTTGGCGGCGCGTCTGTCCGAAGACCCCGGCGTGCGTGTCCTCTTGCTCGAAGCGGGCGGCCTTCCGCGCCATGTACTGCTGCGCGTGCCGCTGTCGTGGCATCTTGCGGCGCAGCAGCGCAAATTCGGCTGGGGGTATCAGAGCGAACCCGAGCCGGGCCTTGGGGGCCGCGTGCTCGATCAGGCGCGGGGCAAGATGCTGGGCGGCACCTCCTCGATCAATGGCATGATGTATTCGCGCGGCAACCGGGGCGACTATGATGGCTGGGCGGCGCTGGGCCTCGATGGCTGGTCCTATGATGACGTACTGCCCTATTTCCGCCGCTCGGAAACCAACTGGCGCGGCGAAACCGCCTGGCACGGCGGCAGCGGACCGATGATGGTCGCCCGCAACCCGCGCGATCCGGTCGTCTATCCGGCGATGATCGCCGCCGCGCGGGAGCTTGGCTTCGCCGACCTGGAGGATTTCCACGGGGCTTCGCAGGAAGGCTTCGGAATGCCGGACTTCAACGTCCGCCGGGGCGAGCGCGAGAGCACGGCAACCGGCTATCTCGGCCAGGCGCGCGCTCGGCCGAACCTGACCATCCAGACGGGCGCGCAGGTCGTTGGCCTCGACTTTGCCGGAAGCCGCGTGACCGCCCTGCGTTATGTGCGCGGCGGCGTGACCGAACGCGCCGGGGCAGGTGAAGTGATCCTGTCGGCCGGCGCGTTCAATTCGCCCCAGTTGCTCATGCTCGCCGGGATCGGCCCGGCCGATGCGCTCGCCCCGCTGGGCATTGTTCCGCGCCATGACCTGCCGATGGTGGGCCAGAACCTGCAGGATCACCCGCTGGTCGGCGCGGTGTTCCGGGCTTCGCGGGCGCTCAGCTTCGACAAGCTCCTCCGGCTCGACCGGCTGGCGCTGTCGGCTGCCAACTGGGCATTGCGCCACCAGGGGCGGCTGAGCGAGGCACCGCTTTCGGTGCAGGGCTACCTGCGCCTCGACCCCGGGAGCGACCGTCCCGATACCCAGTTCCAGGTCAGCCACGTATCGTTCATGGCCCGCCCATGGTTCCCCGGCTGGCGACCCGGCGCGGGGCATCAGTTCACCGCGGCGGCGATGCAGATGCGCCCGCACGGCCGGGGCAGCATCACCCTGCGTTCCGCCGATCCCTTTGCCGCGCCGAGGGTGCGGCTGGGCCTGATGACCGATCCGCGCGACCGTCAGTTCGCGCGTGACATGCTGCGCTTCATTCGCACCTTCTTTGCCGCCGGACCGGTGGCCGACCTGGTTGCCGAACCGCTGATGCCCCCGTCCGACGTGACCGATGATGCCGCTGTCGACCGGTTTCTCGAGGCGACGATGCAGACCGGGATGCATCCCTCGTCGACTTGCTCCATGGGCATCGACCCGGCAACTTCGGTGGTCGATGCGCAGCTGCGCGTGCATGGCATTGACGGGCTCAGGGTGGCCGATACGTCGATCATGCCGATCATCGTCAGCGGCAACACCAGCGCTCCGGCGATGATGATCGCCGAAAAGGCCGCCGACCTCCTGCTGGGCAAGGTTGCCCTGCCGCGGGCCGTGGGAATTGCCGCATGAACCCCGTGTCTCCTGCCGTGGCCCCGCAGCCGCTCACGTTCCTGCAGGCCGCGCTGCTGGCCATGGGGGCATGGTGCACCGTGCTCGCAGCCGGGGCGGTCGCCCCGGTCCTGCCGCAAATGCACACCCTGTTCGCCGACGTGGCCAACGTCGACCTGCTGATCGGCTTTGTCGCAACCGCCCCGTCATTGGCCGTGGCCTTGCTGGCCATGCCGATCGGCATCCTGGCCGACCGGATCGGCTTGCGCCCGGTGTTTCTCGGCGGGCTGCTCATCTATGGCATCAGCGGGGTAATCCCCTTGTTCGCGCTCAGCGAATTGTCGCAGATCGTCGGGCTGCGGTTCGTGACCGGCATCGGCGAGGCCGCGGTGATGACGTCAAGCACGGCGCTGATCGGGGTCATGGCGGCCGGCGCTGCGCGGGACCGGCTGTTTGCCGCGCAGGCGGTGTCGGCCAATATCCTCGGTGTGTTCGTCCTGCTGGTCGGCGGAGCGGCGGGGCTGCTCGGCTGGCGCGCGCCGTTCTTCGTCTATTCGTTTGCGCTGGTCATGTTCGCGCCGGTATTCTTCACTATCCGTCCGGCGGCGGGCACGGGGCGCGCTGCGCAGACCGGGCCGGGGCCTACCGTGCGCGAGTCCGGACTGCTGGGATTGACGGTGGAGACCTGTCTGCTGATCGCCTGGTCGACCATGGCGCTTTATGCAGTCATTCTCCAGACCGGGTTCCTGCTGGTCGAACGCGGCGCTGGGAACAGCGCTGCCATCGGCATGGGGCAGGCCATTGCCGCCTGCGGGATTGCCGCAGGTGCACTGGCGGGGGGGATGCTGTCAGGCGTCAGCGTGCGCTTGCGCCTGACTGCTGCCTATGCGTTGATGGCGGCGGGCTTCCTGCTGGTTTCGCTGCCCTCGGCACAGCTGGGCACGAGCATGGCTGGCGCGGTCGCCGGGCTTGGCTGCGGCGTGGTGCTGCCTACGCTGCTCTCCCGGCTGCTCGGCCGGACGCCGGCCGCGCTGGCCGGCCGGATCACCGGCATCTGGGTGGCCGCGACATTCCTGGCGCAGTTCGCCAGCCCGCCGGTGTTCCTGTTCCTGAAGGGCCTGGCCGGCTCGCTGGCGGGAGCCTTTGCACTGTTCGCCTGCGGCTCGCTGGGCGTCGCACTGATCGTCGCTGCAAGGAATGATCGTTCGCCAAGGCCTGGTGTGTATTGTCCGAGGCCGGATAGCCGTTCGTAACACGTTCAAGCGGCGAAACTGCCGCGGAATTGAGGGGAGTTGACCATGAAAAGCACAATGAAGACCACTTGCCATGCCGCACTGGCGGCATCGTTGCTGGCCGCAGCGCCGGCCCTAGCCCAAGGGCAGCCTTCGGGAGCGGCCGACGCCGAGGCAAATGCGCCGACTCAGGACATCATCGTCACCGCGCAGTTCCGCGGCCAGCGGCTGCAGGATACGCCGATCGCGATCACCGCGGTCACCGGCGCGGCGCTCGAGGCCCGCGCCCAGACCAGCGTGACCGACATCGCCACTTTCGCGCCGAACGTGAACATCGCTCCGGCCATCGGCGGCAACGCCAGCATCAACGCCTATATTCGCGGAATTGGCCAGAACGACTCCAACTTTGCGCTCGAGCCGGGTGTCGGCATTTACATCGATGACGTGTACTACGGCGCAACCTTCGGCGCCCTGTTCGACCTTACCGACCTTGAACGGGTCGAAGTCCTGCGCGGACCGCAGGGGACACTTTCGGGAAAGAATTCCATCGGTGGTTCGATCAAGCTGTTTTCCAAGAAGCCGGATGAGACCGGTGGCGGCTATATCGAAGGCACCTATGGCCGCTTTAACCGGATCGATATCCGCGGCGGGATGAACCTTACGCTGGCCGACGGACTTTATGCGCGCATATCCGGGGTCAGCAAGCATCGGGAAGGCTTCCTGACGAGGCTGGATTTCGGTTGCGCCAATCCCGGCCAGGGGATCGCGGCCAATCCGCTGTCCGGCGCGAGTTGCAAGATCGGCACCGAAGGGGGCCAGAATCTGAACGCCGGCCGGATCGCGCTGCGCTATGCGCCGGGCGATTCCCCGCTTGAACTGAATATTATCGCCGACGTTTCGCAGGACAAATCGGAACCGACCGCGGCGAAGCTGACCTACGCGAACTTTCCGCTGGTGCGCAGCTACAATCCGGCCAACCCGGCGGGTGGGGTGCCGTTCGACAGCCGCTTCATCACGCCGCCGAACAGCTACACCAACTATGCGACCTATGCGAGCGGCGGCAACATCTCGACGTTCTTCGGATCGACCTACTCCCAGACGCCCGATTTCGCACCCGGGGCGCAGAGCTCGGTCAATTCCTGGGGCGTGTCGGGATCGATTGACTATCGCCTGACTGATTCGCTGAAGTTCAAGTCGATCACGTCCTATCGCAAGGCGGACGGCCTGATCAGCGCCGATCTCGATGGATCGCCGCTCAACCTGGTGGTCCAGAGCAACAACTTCGTCCACAAACAGTTCACCCAGGAACTCCGTCTCACCGGTAACCTGGGTGCGCTGGTCGACTACACCGTTGGCGGTTTCTACTACAAGAGTGACGATGTCATTCGCCAGCGGGTGAACATTCCAGTCGTTCTGTTCGACTTCCTGACCAACGATCCGGTGGTTACCGTCAGCAAATCCCTGTTTGCCCATGCCGAAGTGCACGCCACTGAAAACCTGAACGTGATCGGGGGCCTGCGCTACACCAAGGATCGCAAGACCTACACCTTCAGCCGGCGCAACGCCGACGGAAGCGCGATCAGCCCGGCGTTCCTCGCGCCCAATTTCCTGGTTGGCGGCCTCGACGGGATTTCCAACACCTATTCGGGCGATCGCTGGGATTACCGACTTGGAGTGAACTACCGGTGGACGCCGGAACTGATGACCTACGCGCAGGTTTCCACGGGCTACAAGGGCGGCGGTGTGAACCCCAGGCCATACCATCCCGGCCAGCTCAAGACCTTCAACCCGGAAACGTTGACGACCTATGAGGCCGGCTTCAAGGCGGATCTGCTTGATCGCAAGGTCAGGCTGAATGGCGCGGTGTTCTTCAACAAGTACAAGGATATCCAGATCGGACTTCTGGCTTGCCCGGATGTGCCTTGCGCGCTGCCGGCCAACGCCGGAAACGCCGATGTGCCGGGCTTCGAGCTCGAAACCGTGCTGCACCCGATCGATGGCCTGACCATCGACGGCTCGGTCGGCTATCTCGATTTCAAACTCAAGTCCATCAATCCGGCTACCGGCGTGACGCTCAACGACATCGTGCCGTTCGTCACCAAGTGGCAGTCATCGGTCGGCATCGCCTATGAGGCCAAGCTTGGAAATGGGGCAACGATCACGCCACGTGTCGACTGGTCCTATCGTTCGAGCTATTTCTTCGCTGTGCCGAACAATCCCGGCAATCTGGTTGACGGCCGCCATCTGGTCAACTTCCGCTTGACTTATGAGACGCCCAGAAAGGACTGGAGCGTTGCTGCAGGAGTAACCAACCTGTTCAACAAGTTCTATTACGTCGGCACGAACGAGAATATTGGTGGATTCGGCGTCAATGAGGGCATCCTTGCCCCGCCGCGCGAATGGTCGATTACCGTAAAGCGCACGTTCTGATGGAGGCGCGTGTTGCGGGGGTCGATCAGGATGATCCCCGCAACACGGGCCGATAACGGCGGTGATGCCTGCGCCGCCTATCCATTCGGGCACCGGGAATTGAGTCGGGAGAGCGGCGTGATGATGCAAAACGGACTGGCCTGCCTGGCCTTGTTCCTGACGTCGAATATTCCGGTACTCGCGCAGGATGCAAGCCGCCGCGCCGCTGCGACCGAACGCGCAATGACCGACGCCGAACGGACAGTCCTGACAATCGGCATCATGCCGGTGCCGTTTGGCCCCGATCCGATCCCCATTCCCGCAGAAGCCCTGCCGGGTGCCGGCTATGTTGCCGGAATCCCGCGCCTTGGGGTTCCCTCCTTGGCGGCAACCGATGCAAGCCTTGGGGTGTCTTACATAGCCGGACTGGGCAAGGACAGCGCGGGCGCGACGGCGCTGCCATCCGGGATGGCGCAGGGATCAACCTGGAATCCCGAACTGATCCGCGCCAGCGGTGCGATGATCGGCAGTGAGGCGCGAGCCAAGGGCTTCAACGTCATGCTGGCGGGCGGGGCAAACCTGGTGCGTGACCCACGCGCCGGGCGCACGTTCGAGTATCTGAGCGAGGATCCGCTGCTGGCAGGCACGCTGGTCGGCGCGTCGATTGCGGGGATCCAGTCGAACCGTATCATTTCCACGATCAAGCATTTCGCGTTCAACAATCAGGAAACCGGGCGCAGCATTCTCGATGCAAGGATCGGCGATGCCAATGCGCGCGAAAGCGACTTGCTGGCGTTCCAGATCGGCATTGAAATCGGGCAGCCGGGCGCGGTCATGTGCGCCTACAACCGGATCAACCGGGCATTCGGTTGTGACAATGACCACCTGCTCAACACGGTGTTGAAGCGGGACTGGGGTTACAAGGGCTTTGTCATGTCGGATTGGGGGGCCTCGATCGGCACGGCATCGGCCCTGCACGGTCAGGACCATCAATCGGGTTCGCAGCTCGATCCCGAGATGTATTTCGGAAAGCCGCTGGCGGATGCCGCGGCGAGGGATCCGGCCTATCGGGCCAGGATCGCCGACATGAACCGGCGCGTGCTCCATGCGATCTACGCCAACGGCGTGAGCGCGCCGGGCGCAAAGTCGCCGATCGATTTTACCCGCGATGGCGACGTCGCCAAAGCCGTGGCACAGGAAGGCATCGTCCTGCTGCGCAACCGGAACGACGCGCTGCCCCTGCTCACCTCGGCCAAGTCCGTCGCGGTCATCGGCGGATATGCGAGTACCGGAGTTCTCTCTGGCGGTGGTTCGAGCCAGGTCCAGGGCGAAGGTGGCCCGGCGCTGATCGCCCCTTCCGGTGCCGATGGCCCGTGGGCGGCATTCATCACGATGCAATACCATCGCTCGGTGCCGCTCGCGGCGATGAGGGCACGCGCGCCGCAGACGCAGTTCAGCTACGACGACGGACGCTATGCCGCAAAGGCGGCCGCCGCCGCCAGGAAAGCCGAAGTTGCGGTCGTGTTCGCAACGCAGTGGATGACCGAGGGCCTGGACGTACCTGATCTGAGCCTGCCGAACGGGCAGGACGCGCTGATCGAAGCCGTCTCAGGGGCCAATCCGCACACGATCGTGGTGCTGGAAACCGGCGGCCCGGTGGTCATGCCTTGGCTCGACAAGACTGCTGCGGTTCTGGAAGCCTGGTATCCCGGCGCACGTGGCGGCGAGGCGATTGCCGCGGTGCTTTATGGCGATGTCAATCCGTCGGGGCGGCTGCCAGTCACCTTCCCCGCCAGCACCGCACAGTTGCCGCACCCGGTACTACCCGGGAGCGACACGATCGCCGATGATCTGGAGGGGCGGGGCAAGCCCGGCCAGAGCCTCACCGTCGATTACAATGTCGAGGGCGCGGACGTGGGCTACCGCTGGTTCGCGCGCACCAATGCCATGCCTGCCTTCGCGTTCGGACATGGCCTGAGTTATACCAGCTTCGCCTGTTCCGATTTGCGTGTGACCGCGGGCAGCGTCGTGAAGGCGAACTTCACGATCAGGAATACGGGCGGGCGAGACGGCGCGGAGGTTGCGCAGCTCTATCTTGTCAACATGGCAGGCAAGCCGATCAAGCGGCTTGTCGGCTTCGCCAAAATCCCACTTCGCGCGGGAGAAAGCCGCAACGTCACTATCGGCGTCGATGCCCGTTTGCTCGCCGATTGGGAGGGCAGCGGGTGGCTGATCGCAGCTGGACGGTATGACTTCGCCCTGGGCAGGTCGGCCGATGACCTCGGAGCGGTCGTCCCCGTGCGGATGGGCGAGCGGCGGCTCAAGCCATGAAGTCGCATGGAATTCCAAGCCAAGGGCGAGCGGCGCGGACATGACCTTCAATTTTCCTTCGCACGTGTCGCTGATCAAGGACGTGCGGGTCACGGTCGACGGTTTCCCTATCTCACGGCGGAACGTAACGTAACAGCGGCATCTGATCGCCGTCGCGGCACAGGGCAGGACAAAGGCGATGAAAATTGCGATTTCCGGGGCTTCAGGGAATTTCGGGCGGCTGGTCACGGCGCGCCTGCTGGAACGGCTGGCGCCGGGCCAGCTGATCCTGACTACGCGTAATCCCGAAAGCCTCGCAGACATGGCGGCGCTCGGTTGCGATGTCCGCCGTGCAGACTTCGACGAGCCGGTCGGGCTGGCCCAGGCATTTGCCGGGGCGGAGCGGATGTTGCTGATCAGCGGGACGCGCGTCGGCCAGCGGGTCCCGCAACATTCCGCTGCGATCGAGGCGGCCAGGGCCGCCGGGGTGCGGCACGTGTTCTACACCTCGTTCGTCGGGGCCGACAATCCGGCCAACCTGTCCGAAGCGGTCAAGGACCATCGCGGGACCGAGGCCTTGCTGCGCCAGTCCGGGCTGGACTGGACGGTGCTCCGCAATGCGCAATATACCGATGCCGTCACCGACGTGATGGCCCATTCGATGGTACAGGACGGTGTCATGCTGAGCGTCGCGGGTGATGGGCGGATGCCGTTCATCTGGCGCGAGGATTGCGTGATCGGCGCGGCCGCCGCGCTCCCGGGCGACGGCCATGAGAACCGGGCCTATGACCTGACCGGGCCGGAACTGGTCAGTTACCGCGAGGTCGGTGCCCTCATAGCGGAGTTTACCGGCCAACCGGTCGAGGTCCGGCTTACGGACGAGGAAGGGCTATATGCCGTGTTCGACGCACTCGGCGTGCCGCGTCAACCGGTTGACGGCTTCGTCGCGGGCGGGAATCCTTGGAATTCCGACGACATGGTCAGCTTCGAAGTCGCAGTGCGCGACGGCCATTTCGCGATCGAATCCACCGACTTCGCGACGCTCACCGGGCGGGCGCCGCGCAGCCTGAGGGCGCTGTTCGAGGAACGGTGGCGCTGAACCTTTCCGGAGGGGAGGCAGTCTGGCGGTCGCATCTCGTCGCCGCTTGCCAGGGCGCTCGTTCCTCCACGCCGATGCGCGTGCCGCGCAAGCCATAGTCGCCGGATGGCCCCCAAGAGAAGGAATGGCACGCAGTCTCGGCGTGGGGGCGTAACTGGCCGGCCGCAGTATGACTTGCGCACATACTGCTCAGTGAACGCGGGGCGCTAAGCAGAGCCGGGTTGAGAGTGGGCTGGCAGCACGGCGTCCTGCAGTGCTCGCGAAGTGCAGCATGAATGCGCGACTGCAGCATGGTTAATTTAATACTTGCAGCATTAACCCTGATGTGTTTTTAAGTGCGGTCGTCAGTCTGCGGCTGCGCGTATCCGAGTCGGGCTTATCCCTGCGCAATCGCAACGATGCTTGTTACGTTCCAGTATCGATTACCGCAATTTTGCGGCCAGCCATTTCTGCATGTGCGGAAGGGGGCGTTAATGTCGTTCAGCGTCGGGTTTGAGCAGCGCGGCCGATCTTCTGACGGTGCTGATTTGCGCTCGAATCCCGTGCCGATCGCCGATGTGGGTGGTCGCTTGGTGAAAGATTGCCGGTATCGCGCCGTCGGCCTGGCGGCGACGGATGGCGCAGCATCGCCCCGGCACCCGCTATTGTCAGAAGATTTACGCCATTCCGGTCGACCTGTTCGGCCGGTAGCCGATCGGCGCGGTGGGCTCTGGGGAGGGCACGCCTTTCGTTGAGATCGAACGCCCGCGGCCACGAGCCGTCGTGCAGTGATGGAGAACGAAGATGCCTATCGAAATCAACGTCATTCCCGTCGATGACGACAACGACCTGTCCAACAACTACAAGGTCGCGACCGATCAGGGCTTTTACACCCCGGACGATCTCAACAATCTGAACTTCTATCTGAAGCACCTGAACCAGGCGGAAAGAGAGGGTGCCTCGGGCACGGGGCTGTTTTCTCCTTTCTTGCGCATGAATGGGGGCTCGACGATCCAGGGCTTCAATACAAGCGTTGAAATCAGCAACGGCACGCAGAACACCAACCATCTCGATATCGACTTCTCAGGCGATAACACCGAAGGTGGCGACGGCCATACCGTGGCCTTCCGGCTGGGCGATATTCCGATCGTTTACCTTGACCTCAACGAGGATGGTACTGCCGAGGCATATTACCAGATCAATCTCGACATCAACGAGAACAACGAAAGCCAGGTCTCGCTTGAAGAGATGCAGATCTATACGTCGGATACTGTTGCCTCGTTGGCAGACTATCAACTTGGCGGAGCAACGGATGCGTCCGACAAGGGAGATGCATTCCTGCTTGCAGACGGTTTCCTCAAGCAGTTCGATCTCGATGCCAACGGCGATGCGGAACTGACGCTGAATGACGACAGTACCGGCCAGGGCGGAAATGACTATTACTTCTACATCCCGATCAGCAATTTCGCGGACGCCGATCCGACGGACTTCTTCACGCTCTATTCGCAGTTCGGCCCGACGCCCCCCGATGATGCAGGTTTCGCCGAATGGAACACGTTGCTCGCCGCCCAGATAAACGGGGTGAAGTTCAACGACCATGATGGCGACGGCACGCAGGATCAGGGTGTCGACGAAGTCCTCCCCGGCTTCACCGTCTATATCGACCACAACAACAACAACCTGCTCGATATCGACGAGCAATACACCCAGTCCGATGCGAACGGCGAATTCATCTTTTACAGCCTGCTCGGCAATACGAGCTACACAATCCGTGAAGTGCTTTTGCTGGGCGATCTGTCGGCGGGCCTCAAGGCTGTGCTGTCCGATGCGCAGGAAGCCGCCCTGCTGCCGCCTCCCGGGGTATGGGAACAGACCACCGATCCCAACGGTGACGGCGACCAGGTGGTTGCGGTCACCAGTCCAGCCAACGATTATTTCGTCACGGTTGGCAATCACGAGCTTCAGCCGCACGTCACGATCGTCAAGGACGTGGTGATCGATGACGGCTGCGGCGACACGGTCGGCGAACTGGTCAACTACACCGTTACCGTGAGCAACGACGGCAACGTCACGCTTGAGAACGTGGTCGTGACCGACTCGCTCGAGGGCGGTTCGGCGACGACGCTGACGACGCATACCGGCGACGCCAACAACAACGACAAGCTCGACGTGGGCGAAAGCTGGACCTACACCTACAGCCACGTGCTGACCCAGGCCGACATCGACAGCAACGGCGGCGATGACGACGGCACGCTCGACAACGTGGCGACGGTGACCGCCGATGCCGCCACGACCGGCACCGACGTGACCGACGACGACGACGCCTCGGCCGATGTTTGCCAGACCCCTGCGATCGTGATCGTCAAGGACGCGGTGATCGATGACGGCTGCGGCGACACGGTCGGCGAACTGGTCAACTACACCGTT
>CAYFJH010000002.1:96168-118870 GCA_964343385.1 uncultured Novosphingobium sp.
GACGTGACCGACGACGACGACGCCTCGGCCGATGTTTGCCAGACCCCTGCGATCGACGTCGAAAAGACCGTCAAGACGGATCAAAACGACTACACGGACGAGGACTTCGATGACGATCCTGACGGGCTCCAGGCCAGCACGTCGAGCAAGGTCACCTTCAGGGTGGTCGTCACCAACACCGGCAACGTCACGTTGGGCAGTATCGCCTTGGCGGATTCGGTGGTTCACACGGTGAACGCCATTCCGGGCGCGCCGCAGGATATCGCCTACACGCCTGATGCGGACCCGGCGACGCTCGACGCAACTGATGTGTTCATTGACCTGAACGGCAATGCCACGCTTGATTTCGGCGAGGAGTGGGCGAACTTCGATACCGACGGCGACGGCACGATCGATGCCGGCGATGCGGCTGAACTGGCCCCGGGAGAGACCTTCACGCTCTACTATTCGGTGGATTCCGAACTGGGTCAGCACGAAAACACGGCCGAGGTTTCCGGTGCTGCTGCCACGACCGGGACGGTCGTCATCGACACCGACGATGCCAACTATTTCGTGCTCCCCAGCGAGGACTGTGTCGGCGTGGGGACGCCGGGCTTCTGGAAGAACAATGGTGCCGCGTTCTGGGACGGCATCGCGGGCAACGAACGGCACACCGGCGACCCGAACGTCGATGGCGACAGCGATCCGGGCTTTGCCGACGGCGAGCTGCTCTATGCCGTGGACAGCGACGGGGTTGGCGGCGTGGACGCGTTCGTCGATGCCAACAACGACGGCGTTTCCGACAATGCCGGGCTGCTGATCGGCGATTACAACCTCAACGGCCTCAACGACGAGGGCGATGCGATTTTTATCAGCCTTGAGGACGCAAGGATGTTGATCGACGCGTCGCAAAAGCAACTGCAGGACGGGAAGTTCATGCTCGGCCGCGACATGGTCGCGACCTGGCTCAACTACCTCGCCAACGGCGGCCCGGACGGCGATTGCATCGGCGAAGCTACGGATACCGGCAGTCCGCAATATTACCTCAACGAGGCAATCGACTGGATGCAGACCTTTGGCGGGCTTAACGGCCAGAACACGAATGGCGGGCAGGACACGCTGACCGACAACGCCACGGGCGAGACGTTTGACACGTTCTTCAAGGGCGCGCTCGCGGTCAAGACGAACACCAGCCAATGGCAATCGTCGGTCGACAACGTGGCCGAGGATTCCGCCGCGACACTTCACGGGGCTCTTGATGCCTACAACAATACCGGCGTGATCGACGGCACCGTCTACTGCTGCGACCGCGACGATTCGGCGGCGCTCCTCGCAATTGCCCAGATCGCCTAGTGCAGCGGGGCAGCAGGAATGCAGATCGGATAACGAATAACCGTAGAGGATGACGCCATTTAAAGGGGCAGTTGCATGATCTCGCATTCCACGGTTGAAGTGCCGAAGGGTCGGCTGGCCGAATGGCTGGCCGGCCCGCTCCGGAACAATCGCCAGATCTATGTCAAGGTCGGCATCGCGGCGGTGATGATCAATTGCTTTGCCCTGGTGACCGCGCTGTTCACAATGACGGTCTATGACCGCGTGGTCCCCAACAATGCGTTTGAATCGCTTGCCGGGCTTACGATCGGTCTCATCATCATCGTGATCTTCGACCTGGTCCTGAAATTGCTGCGGGCCTATTTCATCGACGTGGCGGGCGCGCGGATCGATCGCGACGTCGGCAAGCGGATCTTCCGCCAGATCCTCGAAATGCGGCTCGACCTCGGGCGGAGTTCGACCGGAGGCCTGGCGGGCCTGGTGCGAGAGATCGAGACGCTGCGTGATTTCTTTGCCTCGGCTACCCTGTCGGCGCTGGTCGACGTGCCGTTCATCCTGATCACCCTGATGGTCATCGCACTGGTCGGCGGCTGGATCGTGCTGGTGCCGCTGCTGATGATCCCGCTGGTTGTCGGCACCGCGCTGCTGACCCAGCCTGCGATGCGCCGGCTGTCAGCTGAGACGCTTGGTGAGGCGCTGGGCAAGCAGTCGGTGCTGGTTGAAACGATCGGCAGTATCGAGACGGTGAAATCGGCCAATGCCGGGGGCCTCCTGTCATCGCGCTGGGATCTGGCCGTGCAGGGCCACACGGCCGCTTCGCTGCGGCAGCGGCTGGTATCGACGATCGCAATCAACATGGCGGGGACTGCGCAGACGATTGCCTATACCGGGGTGGTCGTGTTCGGCGTGTTTGCCATCGCCGACCGTTCGTTGACCATGGGCGGACTGATTGCCTGCTCGATCCTGTCGGGGCGTGCGGTTGCGCCGCTTGGCACGATCGCCAGCTTGCTGACCCGGATAAACGCGGCGCGGACGGCCTATCGGCAGATCGACCAACTGATGGAACAGCCGCCGGAAGGGCCGGACGGGGCCGGGTTCAAGATGGCGGAACTGAAAGGCGCAATCGAATTCCGCGATGTCGACTTCCGCTATCCCGGTGCGCCGGAACTGGCGCTCACCGGTGTGAACCTGCGGATAGAGCCGGGCGAGCACGTCGCATTGATCGGGCCGATCGGGTCGGGCAAATCGACCCTCGCTCGCATTGTCCTCGGGCTCTATGGGCCAACCAGCGGGCTCGTGCTGATCGACGGGATCGACATCAGGCAGCTCAGTCCGACTGACTTGCGGGCCATGGTAGGGGCGCTGTTTCAGGACAATGTGTTGCTGACCGGGACGATCCGCGACAACATCATGCTCGCTCGCGATAACGTGGATGAAGAGGAAATGCTGCGCGCATCGCGCGTCAGCCTTGCACATGAATTCATCGCGCGGATGCCCAACGGCTATGACCTCGTGCTCCACGACCGCGGCGAGGGGCTGTCGGGCGGGCAGCGGCAGGCGGTCGCACTGGCCCGCGCGCTGGTCGGTAGACCGCCGATCATCGTCTTCGACGAGCCGACCTCCTCGGTGGATACCGAGACCGAAGCGCGGCTGATGGCGAACCTGCACAACGAGTTTGCCGGGCGCACCCTGCTGCTGATCACGCATCGCCCCAGCCTGCTGGCAATGGTCGACCGGGTGATCGTGCTGTCGCGCGGGCGCATCGCGATGGATGGAACGCCCGAATCCATTACGCGCAACGTTTCCCGTATTGCGGCAGCGAGGTGACCCATGCCCAGCCTGACACGCTTCATTGCCGCGGTTGATCGGGACCTCGACACCCATGATATCGCGGTCCGCCGCTCGACCAACCTGCTCTTGTGGTTCATCCTGGGATTCTTCGTCCTGGCATTCGCGTGGGCGGCGTTCACCAAGATTGACCGCACCGTGCGCGGCATGGGACGGGTGGTTCCCAGCTCGAAGTTGCAGGTTGCCTCGAACCTCGAGGGCGGGGTTGTGGAGGAAATTCTTGTCCGGCCCGGCGATACGGTCACGAAAGGCGACCCGCTTGTCCGCCTCAGCCCGACGCTCACCAACTCCGCACTGGGAAGCTCACGGGCCACGGTCGAGGCGCTGCAGGCCAAGGTTAACCGGCTGAATGCCGAGACCCTCGGCACGGTGCCGATCTATGGCGCGGCTGCCGAAAACCAGATTGCGATCGAGCGTTCGCTCCATTCGGCGCGGGTCGCGGAATTGCAGGGCCTGATGGGCGCGGCGCAGGCGCGGATCGTCCAGTCGGAACGCGGCGTGGGTGAAGCGGAGTCCTTGCTCGCCGCCAAGCAGAACATCAAGCAGACCGCCGACCGCGAACTGGCGCTGCTCAAGCCGCTTGAAGACACCCAGATCATTCCCAAAACCGACATCATCAAGGCCGAGAACGCGGCGGCGGTTGCGGCCCACGAGGTTGCGGCCGCTCAGGCCGGCGCCGCCCGCGCACGTTCCGCGGTAGCAGAGGCACGCGCGGCCATGGCGCAGCAACGCAGTGACTGGCTCAGCCGTTCGGGCATGGAGCTTTCGCAGGCCCAGGGCGAACTTTCGGCCCAGCGGCAGAACCTGCCAGCACTGTCTGACCGGGTAGATCGCACGATCATTCGTGCACCCATGTCCGGCAAGGTCAACCGCGTGCTGGTGACCACGGTGGGCGGCTCGGTCAGGGCCGGCGAGCCCGTGGCTGAAATCGTCCCCACGGAAAAGACGCTCTACATCGAGGCGCTGGTGAGGCCATCCGACATTGCGGCGGTCCGCCTTGGCCAGCGGGCCAGGGTGGAAATCACCGCCTACACCTCGGCAATATTTGGCACGCTGGAAGGCAGGGTCACGTCGATTTCGCCGGACGCCACCGTCAACGAGAAGACCGGCGAAAGCTACTACACGGTCGAGGTGCAGACGATCGAGCTGCTGCACGATCCCGCAGGCAGGTCGCTGCCGATCGGCCCAGGGATGATTGCAAATGTCAGCCTGCTCGGGGAGAAGCGTTCGATCCTGTCATACCTGTTCACCCCGATCACGCGCCTGAGCGAAGTCGCCTTTCGCGAATGACACCGTCCGGTCGGTCGGTGCCCATTGATGGCTCATGGTGAAGGTTACGGCGCGAGTTGCCGGGCCGGCTTTGCGCACTGCCCGGCGCGGCGGTCAATTTCAGCGCCGGTCCGGCGCAGGTCCACCGCTTTGACGCGGCGGGCGCGGCGACCTCGTGGCCGGCCGGCTGCGCCGCAACGCCAGCAGTCCCCCGGTGATCCCACGATGCGGAAAGGCGCGCACGTGCGCCTTTTATCGCCCCGGTGATCGGCTAGCAAACGGCCATGCCTATAGCGGCATGAACTGCGCGCGGGAATGAAGCGCGCAGCGGCTAGAAAGGGCACCGGATGTTTGGGGAAGTGCTGGAACTCGACCGGCGGACAGTGATCCGCAGCGCAGCGGCCGCAGGGCTGGCGGGCTTTGCCCCCGGCGCGCTGGCTGCGCCGGGAAAGGTGGAGCCCCCTGCGGGGTGGGAGCGCGGGCCGATGCGGTGGTTCCAGCTGGCATTTACCGAGGATGACATCGGGCGTTTTTCGCCGCAGTTCTGGATCGACTATTTCAGGGAAATCCATGCCGACGGCATCTGCCTCAGCGCGGGCGGCGGGATTGCGTTCTATCCGACCCGGGTGCCGTTCCATGGCACTGCGCGCGGGCTGGGCCAGCAGGATCCGTTCGGGGTGATGGCCAAGGCGTGCAAGGCCGCAGGCATGCGCGTGCTGGCGCGGATCGACACCCATGCGATGACGAGCGAGGTGTTTGCCGCCCATCCCGAATGGGCGGCCTGTTCGGCGGACGGGAAGCCGCGGCATCACTGGACGGCGCCGGACCTGTACCTGACCTGCCCTTATACTGACTACAATTTCAAGCTGATGCCGCAGGTCCTGCGCGAGATTGCGCGAGACTATCCGGTCGCCGGATTCTTCGGCAACCGGGTGAATACGCTTGGCATCTGCTACTGCGCCGGGTGCCGGACGCTCTACCGTGCGGCGACCGGGGGCGAACTGCCGCTTGATACCGATCCAGGCAAGCCGGAGGGGCGGCGGTTCTGGGAATGGGTCGACGCGCGCGGGATCGAAATGACCGACCTGTGGAATGCGTCGATCCGCAAGGTTCGTCCCAACGCATTCTTCGTTTCGGGCAGCGAGCGGCGCGGGCGGCCGCTGGACCGCGTGGCAAAGCCGATTGGTGATCGCTATCCTGTCGTGTTCGGCGACCGGCAGGCGCGGTCGCGCGACAACGGGCTGTTCTCGACCGGGGTGCAGGTGTGGAACAGCGGGCGCTTCGCCAAGGAAATGCGCGCCTGGATGGGCGACAAGCCGGTGAGCAGCATCATCAGCGTTGGCGTGGAAGAGGAATTCCGCTGGAAGGATTCGGTGCAGGACGGCGCCGAGATCCGGATATGGGCCGCGTCTGCCATTGCGCAGGGTTCGCGTCCGTGGATCACCAAGTTCAATGCCAAACCGTTCGACAAGCGCTGGATGCCGGTGGTGTCGAAGCTCTACAACTGGCTCTACCGGAATGAGCGCCATCTCCGGAACACTGCCAACCTCGCGCGGATCGGCATGGTGATGGACACGCGCGGGCCGGCAATCATGGGCGGGAGCGCGGGGCGCGGTTCGCTCGAGCTGCACCGGCTGGGGTTCTACGAGGCGCTGCTGGAGGCGCGGCTGCCGTTCGACGAGATCGACCTGTCGAGCATGGATGCGGCGGCGCTGGCGCGGTTCCGGGTGGTAGTGCTCCCCAACGTGGCGATGCTGTCGGACGCACAGTGCGCCGTCCTGCGCCAATATGTGAACGGGGGCGGGCGGATCGTCGCAACGCACGAGACCTCGCTCTATGACGAGACAGGGCGCAAGCGCAGCGACTTTGCCCTGGCCGACCTGTTCGGCTGCAACTTTGCCGGGAAGGTCGAGGAGCGGGTCCAGAATTCCTACCTGACCCTGCGCCATCCGCACCCGGCGCTGGCCGGCATGGGTGATGTCGCCCGCGTGATCGGCGCGACCAAGCGGGTGATGGTGACGCCAAATGGCCCGTCGGAGCCCACGCCGCTGACCCTGGTTCCGAGCTATCAGGACCTGCCGATGGAGCGGGTCTATACCGACACGCCCGAGACAAATATCCCGATGGCGTTTTGCCGCAATGTTGGCGGCGGACGCGTGGTCTACCTGCCAATGGACCTTGACCGGGCCTTTGGTGAAATCCGCCACGGCGCGCACATGGAACTGCTGCGTGGGATGGTGAACTGGGCGGCGGACGAGGCACCGCCGCTGGCGGTGAGCGGGCCAGGCCTGGTCGATCTGGCATTGTGGCGGCAGGAAGGTTCGGTGACGGCGCACCTGGTCAACTACAACAACGCGATGACCATGGCTGGGGCTTACCGCGAGGCTTTGACGACCGGACCCTACGAGGTGTCGATCGCGCTGCCCGAGGGTCAGGTCCCGCGCGCGGTGACCCTGCTGGAGCACGGCCGGGCGGCGCAGTGGCGGGCCGAGGGCAGGCGGATTATCGTGCAGGTTCCGGCCATCACGGTCCATGAAATCGTCGCGGTCGACCTGGGCTGAAGCCTTGGCGCAATCTTTCTGAACAAGGGAATGCCTATGGTCAAGCTGGCCGCCAATCTTTCGATGCTGTTCACCGAGCTGCCCTTCCTCGACCGGTTCGCCGCGGCGGCCGATGCCGGGTTTGGCGCGGTCGAGTTCCTGTTTCCCTATGACCATCCTGCGGGCGAAGTGTCGGCGGCCCTGCGGACAAACGGGCTGGAGCTGGCGCTGTTCAACCTGCCCGCCGGCGACTGGGCTGCCGGAGAGCGCGGGATCGGCGCGCTGCCCGGGCGCGAGGCCGAGTGCCGCGCGGGCGCGGCGCTGGCGCTGGACTATGCGGGCGAACTGGAGTGCCGCAAGCTGCACCTGATGGCCGGGATCACCACCGGGCTGGACCCGGCGGTATGCCGCGCGGCGATGCTGGGCAACCTGCGCCATGTCGCCGGTCTGGTGGCGGGCGCGGGGATCGACGTGCTGCTTGAACCGATCAACACCCGGGTCGACATGCCGGGCTATTTCCATGACACCACCGCCGCCGCGCTGGGCCTGATCGACGAGGCCGGCTGCGTCAATGTCCGGCTGCAATACGATATCTATCACATGCAGATCATGGAGGGCGATCTCGCGCGCACCATCGCGCGGCTGCTGCCCCGGATCGGCCATATGCAACTGGCCGACAATCCCGGGCGCGGGGAACCGGGGACGGGCGAAATCGCCTATGACTGGCTTCTCCCGCACATTGACAGCCTTGGTTACGACGGGTTCGTCGGCTGCGAATACAAGCCGGTCGCAGGGACGGCTGAGGGGTTAGGCTGGGCCGCGTCCTGCCTGCGTCCGCGCGGGGGCTGAAGCCGCCACCGGCATCCCGCATCATGGGACGCGCGGGAGCGGTAATGGTTGGATTATCTGGCCAGATTGGTTGCAGAATGCCCGAGGACAATCGCGGGACGGAACCCATGAAAACGAGCAGGCGGCAGTTTACGACGTGGGGCATGGCGGGCGGCGTGGCCGCCGTGGTGGGCGGAATGCCCACGTTCGCGCTGGCCAAGGGCGCGGCGGTTCCCGCAGCCGAGCCGTGGTATCACCAGATCAAGCGCATCGGCCAGACCAACTTCAACGAGCGTGATCCCGAGTTCGGCGATGTCGAGCTGTGGGCGGACTACTGGGCCTCGGCCAGGGTCCAGGCGGTAGCGCTGTCGGTTTCGGGGCCGGTGGCGTTCTATCCGACCAAGGTGCCGTTCTTCCACGTCAGCGACTATCTCAAGGGCCGCGACCTTTTCGGCGAATGCGCGGCGGCGGCGAAGAAGCGCGGCATCCGCGTGTTCGGGCGGATGAGCCCGGACATCCAGTTCATCACGCCGGAGCTGCTCAAGGCGCATCCCGACTGGTTTCGCCGCGATGCGGGGGGCAAGCTCCAGACGCCGGCGCCCGAAATCGCCTTTACCTGCCAGTTCACCCGCCAGTTCACCGAACAGCAGCCTGCGATCCTCCGCGAGGTGACGTCGCGCTATGACATCGACGGCGTTTACATGAACGGCTGGCCGATGCTGCAGGAATGCTATTGCGATGCCTGTCGGAAGATCGGCGATCCCAAGTCGGAGGCCTATCGCACAGCGCTGATGGATGATGCCGAGCGGCTGACCGACCTCTATCGCGGCATCGTCACGGCCGGCAAACCGGGCAATTTCTATAGCTGCAACATCGTGGGCGGGATGGAGGATTCCGGCCTCGACCAGTGGAAGCTGACGCGCAAGGCCAACTGGTACACATCGGACAACCAGGCGCGCGCATCGGTGGACGATCCGGTGTGGCAGGATGCGCAGCAGGTCCGCTATGCCCACGCGATGATGGGTGAGCGTCCGGTGGCGGCGGTGACCGGATCCTATACCCGTTCCGGCCGGACGATGTGGCGGCAGTCCGCCGACACCAGCTTCGAGCCGGTCGCGCGGATGATGCAGACGACCGCTGCGGGCGGGATCGTATGGTATCACCATCTCGGGCTGGACCAGGGTTTCCGCGGGGACCGGCGCTGGCAGGAGCCGGGCCGCGCGTTCCTGCAATGGCAGGCGAAGAACGAGGCGCATTTCCACAACGTCCGCTCGCTGGCGAATGTCGCGATCGTCGTGCCGACCAACACGCTGACCCATCACCACGAGTCCAAGGGCAAGGCGGTGGATTACCTTCAGGGGATGTATGCTGCACTGGTCGACGCGCGGATCCCGTTCGACTTCGTCCACGAGAACGACATGGGCGCGGCGCGGCTGGCCCCCTATGACCTGCTGATCCTGCCCAACATGGCGCTGATGAGCGACGGTCAGGTCCGCGCGCTGGAAGCCTTTGCGGGACGCGGTGGATCGATCCTCGGGACCTATCAGACCGGGTTGTTCGACGAGACGGGCAAACCCCGTGCGGACTTCGCCACGGCCGGCCTGTTCGGCATCGCCAAGGCCGGGGATGTTGCGGTGTCGCAGAAAGGCGTGCTGGAGCGGTTCGTGCCGATCTCGCTTCAGATGGTCCGGGACCGCGGCGCATTGACCGAGGGGTTTGACGGCACTGAATGGATCGCCGGGGCATCCAACATCCAGCCAATCAAGCCGGTCGCGGGCGCGCCGCTGACGGTGATCGGGCCCTATCCGGTCTATCCGCCCGAGGCGGTCTATCGGCGCAAGGTTCCGGGCGACCAGCCGACGATGGTGACGCGCACCGTGGGCAAGGCGAGGCTGGCCTACATGGCGGGCGATGTCGATGCGACCTATTGGCGGCTCGACAATCCCGACCTGGGCCGGCTGCTGGGCAACACGTTGCGCTGGCTGCTGGACGGCAAGGTGCCGGTGACGGTGTCGGGCGAAGGGCTGGCTGAGGTTTTCGCGTGGAAGACCCGGCCCGGTTATGCGGTCCACCTGCTCAACTACAACGGCCCCAACGCCTTTCGCGGGCATATGCGCAAGCCCGTCAGCCTGGGCGCGCAGCAGATGCGGATCGTCCTGCCGGACGATGCCAGGATCGGCGCGGCGCGGCTGCTATGGGCCGATGCGGCGGTGCCCTTTGCCCAGAACGGACGGACGGTCGAGCTGACCGTGCCTGCCGTCGGTCCCTATGAAGTCGTCGCCCTGACCTGAATTCGCGGAGTTAAATTCCCATGCGCAAAGCTGTTCTTTTCTCGGTGGCGGCGGCTGCCATCGCCGCAAGCCCGATTGCCGTTTCGGCTCAGGGCGCGCTCGACTTTTCGGGCGCGCCGCTGGCCGGTGACCTCACCATGGGGAAGACTTCGGTCGACCCGACTTATGAAATGCCGGCGGGACAGCGGCTGATCTCGGCATTCGGCGAGCGGCCGGTGTTTTCGCCCGATGGGACCAGATTGGCCTTCATCGGCCATTCGTACGGCGATGCCTTTGAATACGACCTGCGCACCGGCAAGCTGCGCAACCTGACGGCGCACATGCCGCACCGCGGATTCCTCAGGGTCCATTACCTCAACGACGGCAGCTATATCCTGCTCGGGCCGCACGATCCGGCGGCGACGATGGAAGAAACGCGGCACAAGCGGATCGAGGCTTACTGGCTCGACCGCGAGGCTTCGCAACCCGCCGTGCCGTTGCGGATCACCGTGTACGAAGGCTTGGCGACCAGCCGGCTGTCGAACCGCATCGCCTGGACCGAGAACGTGCCCAAGGGGGCGGACCGCAAGGACGTCAAGGGCACGCTGCTGAAGACGGCCGACGTGGTGATGACCGGCGGAATGCCGCGCCTTGCCAACGTGACCGAAGTTTCGACGATCACCGAATGCCGCGCCGAAGCGCAGGATTTCCTGCCCGGCGACAAGGGCGTGACCATGCCGTGCTACAATACGGATGCGGCCTTCAAGGGCGGGGCGCGGACGCGGGTGCTGTCGATCAACCTCGCCAGCCGGGCGGTAACCGAATATCCGACCCCGCCGCACCTTTATGGCGAGATCGAGGGGATATTCCCGGACGGAAAGCACAACCTGGTCGAATGCAGCGGCGACCGTTCGGCGGGCATGGACCTGTGCGTGCTGGAATTGAAGACGGCGAACCCGCACTACACGCGGATCACCCACATCATGGACCATGGGCGCTGGAAATACGGCAATCCCGTGGTCAGCCCCGATGGACAGACGATTGCCTCGCAGGTCGGGTCGGCCGACGTGATCGACGTCGGCATGGGGCTGGGGATCGTGCTGATCGACGTGCCGCGGGGTTTTCCGAAGCGCGGTTCGTGAGCGCTGCGGCCTCAGCGCCGCGCGGGGCGGAGCGACAGCGCGAGGAAGCCGCCGCCAAACAGCACCGCCGTGAGGATCGCCATCCCCGCGATCGGCGTGCCGGTGCGGTCGTTGACGAAACCGACGATGCTCGGGCTGGCGAAACCGGCGATGTTGGCGATCGAATTGATCGCCGCGATGCCGACCGCCGCCGCGCGGCCGCTCATGACGCTGGTGGGCAGGGTCCAGAACATGGGCGTGGCGGACAGCGTGGCGGCGGTGGCGACGCACAGGATCAGCATCGCGACGGCGACGTTGGCGTGGACCAGCGTTGCAGCAAGGAGCGCGGTGCCGCCGATCGCCATGGGAACGAACAGGTGCCAATGACGCTCGGCCGTGTGGTCGGAATGGCCGCAGACCAGCGGCATCGCGATTACTGCGCAGGCGTAGGGCAGGGCGGAAAGCAGGCCGATCACCAGCGGCGAGCCATGCCCGGCGGCGGCGACCATGGTGGGCAGCCAGAAGGTGACGCCGTACTGGCCCATGACGCAGCAGAAGTAGATAAGGGCGAGGCGCAGGACCAGCGGATCGACGAGGATATCACGCAGGCGGCCGTGGCTGATCGCCGCGCCCGCGCTTTCGTAGGAAAGGTCCGCTTCGATCAGGACCTTTTCCTCGGCAGTGAGCCAAGGCGCGTCAGCCACCCGCGACGACAGGATGAAGGGCAGGGCGAGGCCAAGCAGGATGGCCGGGATCGCCTCGATGATGAACATCCAGCGCCAGCCGGCCATTGCGTGGACACCGTCGGCCCAGGTCATGATCGCGCCCGAAACCGGGGCTCCGACAAATCCGGCGAGCGGGATTGCCATCATGAAGAAGGCGATGATCTTGCCGCGCCGGGCCGAGGGAAACCAGTAGGTCAGGTAGAGGATGATGCCGGGAAAAAACCCGGCTTCGGCGACGCCAAGCAGGAATCGGATAACGTAGAACGAGGTTGGACCGCTGATGAAGGCGCAGGCGGCCGAAACCATGCCCCAAGTGATCATGATCCGGGTGATCCACGTCCGCGCGCCGACGCGGTGGAGGATCGCGTTGCTGGGCACTTCAAAGAAGAAATAGCCGACGAAAAAGATCCCTGCGCCAAGGCCGTAGACGCCTTCGCTGAGGCCCAGATCGGCCGACATGCCGAGTTTCGCGAAGCCAATATTGATTCGGTCGAGATAGGCGACGGCGTAGCAGAACATCAGCAATGGGATGAGCCGCCAGAAAACCTTGCGGTACACCTGTGCGCGCAGTTCGTCCTGGCTGTCCACGGAAATGGCCACACCGGAAATGGCTCGATCAGGCGTCATTCCGCTCCCTCTCTTCTTGCACTGTCTTTGCAGTAAATGTCGGGTTGCCTGACAAGTTTGAATGTGTCAAGGAGGCAACGTCTGGAGGGGGGATCAGCGTGAAACTGGGTTGCATTGCCGATGATCTTACCGGCGCGACAGACCTTGCCAATGAGCTTGCGGCCAATGGGCTTGAGGTCGTGCTGGTGGTCGGGGACCGGTTGGAACAGGCTGCCGTGCCGGAGGGTGCCGGGGCGGTCGTCGTTGCGCTCAAGTCCCGCAGCATCGCGCCCGAACTTGCCGTCACCCAATCGCTGGCCGCACTCGATTGGCTGCGCGCGGCCGGGGCGGAGCGGATCTATTTCAAGTATTGCTCGACTTTCGATTCGACGCCGCGCGGCAACATCGGCCCGGTGATCGAGGCGCTGGCGGGGGCTTTGGGGCAGACCGGCGTAATCGCCTGTCCGGCGTTCCCGGCGGCCGGGCGCACGGTCTACAACGGCTACCTGTTCGTCGGCACACAATTGCTCAGCGAAAGCTCCATGCGCGACCATCCGCTGACGCCGATGACCGACGCGAACCTCGTGCGCGTGCTGCAGGCACAGTGTGCGGCAAAGGTCGGGCTGGTGACGCGGGCGCAGCTGCGCGGTGGCAACATGGTGGCGGCGGTCCTGCAGCAGGATGCGGCAGCGGTGATTGCCGATGCAGTTGATGACGAGGATCTGCGGGTGCTGGGCCGCCATTGTGCCGGAACGACACTTGCTTCGGGCGGCTCGGGGTTGGGCGCGGGCATCGCGAGGGCGCTGGCGGGCGCGGATGCAGGCCGGGCTTCAGCGCAGCTTCCGGCGGTCGGCCGCGGACGGGCGGTTGTCGCGGGCAGCTGTTCGGTCGCGACGCGGCGGCAGCTGGAGCGCGCGCTGACGGCCTATCCTGCATTTCGCGTAACATTAGAATTCGGGCAGGGCGAGGCCGACGTTCTGGCCGACCTGCATGCCTGGATCGGAACGCAGGACCCTGGCGCGACGCTGCTGGTCTATTCGACCGCGGCACCGGACGAGGTCGAGCGCCAGCGGAAGGCGTGGGGCGGCGACGTCAGCGCGGCGTTCGAGCGGATCCTGGGCGAGGCCTGCGTCCTGCTCGTCGGCAGCGGCGTGCGCCGGCTGATCGTGGCGGGCGGCGAAACCTCCGGTGCGGCGATTCACGCGCTCGGCTGCAGCGAACTGGCGATCGGACCGGAAATCGCACCCGGCGTGCCTTGGACCAGCGGTCGCACGGCGAGCGGAGATCCTTTGCTGATCGCGCTCAAGTCGGGCAACTTCGGCGATGATGATTTCATGATCAAGGCCTGGGACCTGCTGCCATGACCGGAATAACCACAGATGCGGCGCGCGCGGAAATTGTCGAGATTGCCCGATCCTTGTTCGAGCGCGGGCTGGCGACCGGCAGCAGCGGGAACCTCAGCGTGCGGCTGCCAGGCGGGGAAATGCTCGTCACGCCGACCAACGCCAGCCTGGGTCGCCTCGATCCGGAACGGATTTCGCACCTGGCCGCCGATGGAACGCTGCTGTCGGGGGATGCGCCGTCGAAGGAGGCGTTCCTCCACCGCGCGATCTATGCCGCGCGGCCGCAGGCGCAGGGGATCGTCCATCTGCACGCCACCTATTCGGCGGCGGTCTCGTGCATGGATGGGCTTGACGCGGCTTCCTGCCTGCCACCGCTCACCGCCTATTTCGTGATGAAGATCGGGCAATTGCCGCTGATCCCCTATCATCGTCCGGGTGATGACGCGCTGACCGCGACGATCGAGCGGCTTGCGCCCAGCCACGATGCGCTGCTGCTCGCCAACCATGGCCCGATTGTTTCGGGCCCGACCCTCAAGGCCGCGACCGACGCGATCGAGGAGCTGGAGGGAACGGCCAAGCTGTTCCTGCTCCTGCGCGGATCGGCAACGCGCCCGCTCGATGAAAACCAGATCGCCGAACTGGCCAAGGCATTTGCCCAGTCGGCGGCGGCACTGCACAGGAACGGTTCATGCACATAGTTATTACCGGGGGTTCCGGCTTTCTCGGTCTGCGGCTCGCCAAGGCGATTCTTCGCGACGGGGTCGGGGGACGACCGGTCCGCACGCTGACGCTGGTCGACCGAGCGCACGGCGCGGCGATTGCCGACCCGCGCGTCACGCTCGAATCGGGTGACATTGCCGATCCGGCCTTCGTGGCGCGCTTCATGGTGCGTCCGGTCGACATTCTCTATCACCTGGCCGCCGTGGTCAGCAGCGAGGCCGAGGCAAACTTCGACCTTGGCATGGAGGTCAACATCGATGCCTCGCGGCTACTGCTCGAAGCCTGCCGCAAGGCCGGCAATGTGCCGCGCGTGGTCTTCACCAGCTCGGTCGCGGTGTTCGGCCCGGCGCTGGGCGACGCGCCGATCACCGAGGCGACTTCGGTCGATCCGCAAAGTTCCTACGGCATGGAAAAGGCAGTCGGGGAGCTGCTGCTCAAGGACTATTCACGGCGCGGTTTCCTGGATGGTGTAGTCCTGCGCCTGCCGACGATCAGCGTCCGTCCGGGCCTGCCCAACCGGGCTGCGTCCTCGTTCGCGAGCGGGATCATCCGCGAGCCGCTGTCGGGCGTGGCGGCGGTCTGCCCGGTCGATCCGGCCACCGCGCTGTGGCTGATGTCGCCGCGCCGGGCGATCGGCGCGCTGCGTCATGCCGGCGCGCTGGCGGCAAGCGAGATCGGCTCGCGGCGGATCATCAACCTGCCCGGGGTCAGCGTTACCGTCAGCCAGATGCTCGACGCGCTTGGCGAAGTTGGCGGGGCTGGGGCGCGGGCGCTGGTCTCTTTCGAGCAGGACCTGGCGGTCGAACGGATCGTCGCCTCCTGGCCGCGCGCATGGGACGACGGCGTCGCGCGGACCATGGGCTTTGCCGGCGACGCGGACTTTGCCGAAATGATCCGCGCCTTCGTCGAGGAGGACCTTGCAGCGCAGCGCGCCCTTGTGGATCGCGCCGCCTGAGCGGGGTCAATCCTGGGTGGGCCCGGCTGGCTCAGTCCGTGGGCAGGTTGACCACGGGCGAGCCGCCGGCCTTCCAGAAATCCTTGTCCGCGCTCATGATGCGGGCGGCGGCTTCTTCCATGTGGAGCGCGGCGGCGCGGCGGGCAGCGACCGGGTCGCCGGCGACGATGGCGTCGCGGATGGCCTGGTGCTCGGCGGCGGCCTGCGTCGCGAAATCCATGCGCCGCGCTTCATTGACGCGGGTGACGCTGATCGCGATCTCTATCGCGCGTTCAAGACTCTGCACCAGCATGACCCAGTAACGATTTCCGCAGGCCTGGGCGATGCTGGCGTGGAAGGCGACATCCTCGGCCACGGCGGGAAGGTTCGCCGCTTCGGTCTTGAGCAGGCGCTCGAGTGCGGCGTCGATCCGCTGAATATCCTTTTCCGTGCGGGTGCGCGCGGCGCGTTCGGCAATGGCAGCTTCGATCGAGCCGCGGACTTCGAGCAGTTCCATCAGCGAATGGAGCGAGGCGCGGGTGATCTTGTCCGGGGCCTTGCCGGCCAGCGGCCCGGTCGAGGTGATGAACGCGCCGCTGCCCTGCAGCGTCTCGACCAGCCCTTCGGCCTTGAGCATGGCGATGGCCTCGCGGATCACCGCGCGGCTGACCCCGAAATGGCTGGCCATGGCATTTTCCGTGGGCAGCTTCGAGCCGACCTGGAATTCCTTGCGGAGGATGCGGTTGGAGAGATGGCGGGCGATGCGTTCCGCCCGGCTGCCCTGGAAAATGGCGCTGTCGAACTCGCCCATTGGATCGCTATTGTTCACACGGACCCTTTTACAGTTGCGTAGCCGGGAGGCAATCCCGCGTGCCGGGCGAATGCGGCCGAAGTTCCAACCGGGTCGCCTTGGATCAGGCCGCGAGCAGCACGCCGATGTCCGCCGACATTCGCGCGGCCGCACCGGTCAGGGCGTGGGCGAGGCGGGGCAGGCGCCGATCCGACAGGCGAGCCATGCTACCTGAAATCGACAGCGCGAGGCGCGCCTTGCCGGCGCTGTCAAAAACCGGCGCGGCGATGCAACGCAGGCCGATCCGGTGTTCCTGGTCATCGACAGCATAGCCGCAGCGGCGGATGCGTTCCAGCTCGCTGGCAAGGGCATCGGGCCGGGCGCAGCTGGCCTCGGTTTCGTGGACCAGAGCCGAGCTGCCAAGGAAGGCGTCGATGCGGTTGTCGCTCCCGAATGCGAGCAGCGCCTTGCCCGAGGCGGTGGTGTTCAGCGGCATCATCGCGCCGGTCGGAATGCCCGCGCCCTGATCGTGGGTGGGGCGCAGCTGGGCGATATAGGACAGACCTTCGGCAGAGGCGCTGCCGATGTTCACCGTTTCCCCCGCGTCGATCATGAGCGAGCGCATGATCGGCCGGCCGAGCCGGGCGACGTCGCGCGTTTTCATGAACGATGCGCCAAGCGCGAAGGCCTGAAGCCCCACCATCCAGCGGCTGCCGGCGGGATCGAACTCGACATAGCGCAGCGCGTTCATCGTCGCGAGCAGGCGGTGCGTGGTCGAGCGCGGAAGCCGGGATGCGCCGGCGATTTCGGTGAGGGTCATGCCCTCGTCGCTTTCGCGCAAGGCATCGAGGATGCTGAATGCCCTGACCAGCGACTGGACCTGGCCAAGCCGGTCCGGTTGTACGGTAACGCCCATGCGAATGCCAGACCTCCCTTTCCCAAAGGCCAGACCTGTTAGTGGCCTGTACCAAATTGTATAGTTGTCAGACAATAACACAAATCAGGGCGCGGTCCAGAGGTATCTCGCGAAATCGGGGTTTCCCGGCACAGAAAAAGGCTGCCGCGACAGGGGCGCGGCAGCCTCAAGGCAAGGTGGAGCGTGCGAAGGTTACATCTTGATCCGCGCACCGACGGTCACGTAGCGACCGAGGACGTCATAGGTGGACCGGATGGTCGGCACGGTGAGGCCCGGGGTGCGGGTGACCGGAACGATCGGCGCGTCGCGGTCGAGCAGGTTGTTGGCCGTGGCGAACAGCTCAACCTTGCCGGCAAAGCCGGTGTCGAGCTTGTAGGTCAGGTTGAGGTCGGTGTAGGCGACGGCAGGGACTTTGTTCTGGGCGTAGACCAGCTGCTTCGAGCGCAGGTACCCCCCGACGATCCGTTCCTGGATGTTGATGCCGAAGGTGTCGGAATCGTAGCCCAGGTTGATCGCACCCCGCCACTTGGGCAACGGCAGCGGGAACTGCACGTCGTTGAAGTCTGCCGTGCCTGCAAATTCCAGGGTCGGCTGGCCCGGCGCGACGGTCTGGTTGAAGGTGATCTGGCGCGTCGCCTGGATCCGGGCGCTGACGCGACCATTGCCGACCGGGTGGCTGTAGCTCAACTCGAAATCAATGCCGCTCAGCGACTGGGTCGAGATGTTCTGCAGGTTGGTCAGGACCGACGACGGCGTGTTGAGCGGATCGGTGTTCGTCGGCCCGAGCGGACGGGTGATCGCGCTGCACAGCGGCGAGGTCTGCCCGCTTGCATAGCACAGGTCCACGATTTGGAAGGCCGAGAACGGGGTGCCGATCGCCTCCTTGATCTTGATCCGGAAGTAGTCGGCCGAGAAGTTCAGGCCCGGCAGGAAGCTGGGCTTGAGGACGATACCCGCGGTCAGCGTGTTGGCGACTTCCGGCTTCAGGTTCGGGTTGCCGCCGCTGATCTGGCGCGATGTGGCGTTGACCCCGGTCAGGCGGTCGGAAAAGGTGATCCCGGTCGAAGTCTGGCCCGAGAACAGTTCATAGAGCGTGGGTGCCCGGATGTCGCGTGAAACAGTGGCGCGGAAGCGAACCCCGTCGATCGGATCGTAGACGCCGCCGGCCTTCCAGGTGTTGACGCCGCCGCTGGTGCTGTAATTCGTGTGGCGGACCGCGCCGTTCAGTTCGAGCGAACCGACCGCCGAATCCTTGAGCACCGGAACGTTGAGTTCGCCGAAGAACTCCTTGATGTTGTAGGAGCCCTTGGCGCCGCCGATGTTCAGGCTGTTGAACCCGAGCGGAACCGTGGCCGGGACACCGCGCAGGCCGGTCGTGTCGATCCGCGTCGTGGGGTCGCTGTTGGAGGTCTGGAGCAGCGATTCGGTGCGGTATTCCGCGCCAAGTGCGAAGGAAACCGGGCCGGCCCACCCCTGGAACAGATCGCCCGACAGGTTGGCCTGCCAGGAGTCCATCTTGTTGACTGCGCGGTAAGTCGAAAGGCCCTGGACATAGGCGAGCGCGGCCGGGTTGTGGGTGGCGGTGCCGAACAGGTTCAGCGGGAGGCAGCCCGGATAGAGGCCCGGGTTGGTGACGGTGACGCGGCAGACAGTGTTGCCACTGGCGTCCTTGACCGCATCGATCGCGGCAAAGACGTGGGCGTTGTCGAAATCCGTGCCCTGGGTGTCGAACATGGTCTCGCCATGGACATAGCCGACGTTCCAGTTAAGCGCGCCGATCTTGCCGTCGATGCCGGTGGCGATGTTGAGGCTGGTGCTCTTCTGGTAGGTGTCGTTGGCGTGCTGGTTGCTGATGGTCTTGCCCATCGTGAAGGAGGCCGCCGGACCGAGCGCGGCGAGCGTTGCCGGGGTCAGGTAGGCGTTTTCACGGAAGATGGTGATCGGCGCGCGCAGGAAGGTGGAGGTGAAGTCATGCGCTTCAGCCCAGTTGTAGCCGACCGAGACAAAGGCTTTCACCGTGTCGGAGAATTCGTATTCGGCGCGGCCAAAGACCTGGTTGGTGACCTGGCCGGGTGTGATGGTGCAGCATTCCTGCCCGAGGAAGCCGAGATCGCCGCCGATCTGTGTGCCCGGATTGCCCGAGGGCAGGCCGGGATCGAACGCAATCAGTTCGCCGTTGGTGCCGAACTGCTTCGTCTTGAAGCCGACCGGGCCGGACAGGGTGATTCCGGCGGCGTTGCGGTCGGCGTAGCCGACGTTCCTGACATAGCGGACCGGATCGGCGGCCGTGCCGGTGCCGATGAAGGCCCACAGGTCGCGGATGCTCGGCAGGTCCGAGCGCAGGACCGGGTCGATCTTGTAGCGTTCTGCGCTGGCGATAACGTGGAGCCGGTCATCAAGCAGCGAAGTGCCGCCTGCGATGCCCAGCCGATGGGACTTGGCATAGCCGCCGCGCGTGGCGACGCCGAACTGGCCCTGAGCCTTGAGGCCGTTGTAATGCTTGTCGAGGATGAAGTTGACCACGCCCGAGACCGCGTCCGAACCATAGGCTGCCGAAGCACCGCCGGTGACAACGTCGACCCGCTGGGTCAGGAGCTGGGGAACGAGCGAAACGTCGACACCGCCGTTGGTGCCCGTGACGGGCAGGCGCTGGCTGTCCTGCATCACCAGCACGCGCTGGGTGCCGAGCGAGCGCAGGTTGAGGTAGTTGCCGGTGCGCTGGCGGTTGGCCTGGGTGAACTGCTGCTGGTTGCCGTTGATCGAGTTCTGGAACACCGGCAGCTGGTTCAGCGCATCGGCGAGCGTGCTGGGTGCGCGCTTGATCAATTCGTCGGTGTTGACGACGCTGACAGGGGTCGGCGATTCGAACCCGCCGGTGGTCAGGCGCGTGCCGGTGACGATGATCGCTTCGTTGGCAGGCGCGCTGTCCGCTTCGGGTGTATCAGCCTGGGGGGTTGCCTGGGCGGGGGCCGGCGCTTGCGCAATGGCGGCGGTCGGCGCGAACATGGCTGCCGCGCTGACGGTGGCCATCGAAATGATCCAGGTGTGCTTCATACCTATCCCTCATTGTTTCTGTGGCGAAACCTGTCCGGCTGTCATGTTGTATTACAACTTCAGACGAAACTGGTCACGACATGTTGTTGTCTGTTGCCCCTGCGGAACATATTAACGCCTTCAAAATCCGGCGGTTTATGTCAAATCGTGCGCCTTTGCCTTCATCGGCCAAGGACTGAGAAATTGCTCCCTCAGCCTTTCCAGGCCCTGATCCAGCCTGCCAGATAGTAGGGGAAGCGCAGCGGCATGGAAAGACGGTCGGTTTCCGCATGACGGAAACGGCGCAGTCTTTTGACCAGTGGCTTCAGGGCCTCCGGCAGCTGGCCTGCACGGTGATCCGTTGCACCGTTCGCGCGGCGACTTCGGTGACGAAGATGTGCCCCTTGCCGTCGCCGGCCATCAGGTGCGGCGTCGTGAACTGTGGTGGAGAGCCCGCGTCCTTGCCGGTCCGGCCGATCACCGCAAGTCGCTTGCGGTCAACGATGACGAGCGCCGAATTGCCGAAGTCCGCGACGAACAGGTAGCGCTGGCCCGGGTCGTCGGACATCGCCATGCCCGATGCGGTGGTCGGCGAAGCCAGATTGCGATCGACGAACACCTGCCCGAGGTAGCGCCCCGCGCGGGTGAAGGCCTGAATGCGTTGGTTGTTGCGGTCCGAAACATAGACCGTGCCGTCCCGCGCCAGGATCACGCCGTGGACGCTGTTGAAATCGCGTGGCCCGTCGCCGGTTTCGCGCACGAACGGCCGGCCCGGCGCGCGGGGGGCGGGGGCCGGATCGAGCGTGGGGACCGACCCGAACGCCCCCCACATCCGTTTGAACCGGCCGCTGCGGGCATCGATCACCATCACGCGCCGGTTCCCATAACCATCGGCGACATAGATTTCGCCGCGCGGCCAATCGACCGCGAGATCGCCGGGGGCGTGGAAATTTGCCGTGTCGGCATTGCCCTGGCTCGCGCCGCGGCGGCCGATCTGGCGGAGGAAGCGGCCATCGGCGGTGAATTCGAGCAGCATGTCGTCAGCCTGCGCCGGGTTGGCCCGGAAATTGCCGGAAATCCAGACGCGGCCCTGCGGCGTCAGGGCAATGCTGTGTTCGACGCGTGGCCATTCATAGCCCTCTCCCGGCCCGCCGAAACCGCCCAGATAGCGACCTTGGGCGGAAAATTCCGCAACTGGCGGAAGCGCCCCGGCACGCTCCGCCGCGGCAAGCGTGGCGGGGCGATGCAGCACCCAGACATGGCCCGCCCGGTCGAGCGCGACGCCGCTGACATCGCCAAGCAACCGTCCGGGGGGCAGTTGGAGGAAATCCCGGGCGCCGGTCAGGCAGGGCATCGGCAATGCCGGTCCCGACGCGCCCGCCGGAAGCGTGATGAGGGCAGCTGCCGCCAGGATCGCGCGCAGCGCTCCGCCAAGGATCATGGTTGCGGCCTTTGCTGGTCGAACGGCGGGCTTGTCCGGGCGAAAGTATCGCCTCTGCCATGCCGTGAACAGCCGCGCGACTTCCGCATTGTGGGATGCGTCAGGCTGCGGGTCGGTTCCGCTTGTCGTAGGCCGCGATCCACTCGACGGTTTTGGCGAGGCCGCCGAAGGGGTAGAAATGGAGCCGCACGCGGCCGTGTTCTTCGCCGAGACTGGTGCCGAATGCATCGACCAGCTTGTCCGGTCCGGCCGAGCCGAGCAGGTTGGTGATCGACAGGCCGTATTTCGCCATGACCGATGCCGAGGCACCGACCCCGCAGCGGGCGGCGAAGCGCAGGAGGGTCTTGATCCCGGCGGGGCCGGGCACGCCGATACGCACCGGCGCTTCGATACCGCGCCGGCGCAGGTCCCTGAGCCAGATGAGGAAGGCGTCGGGATCGAAGCCGAACTGGGTGACGACCAGCGGGGACATGCCGCGCCGTTCGATGTCGGCGATCTTTTTCTCGAGCACGTTCCACGCTTGGTCGGCGGTCATGTGCGGGTGGCCTTCGGGGTGCCCGCCGATGCCGATGGCGGTGATGCCATTGCCTTCGAAGGCGCCGGTCGCGATCAGGGCTGAGGTGTCGAAGAAGGGGCCTTGCGGCTCATCCGGATCACCGGCGACAATGAAGCAGCGGCGCACCCCGGCCTGGTCGACCACGGCGCGCAGATAGCTTCCGAACTCGGAGTGGGATTGAATGCGCCGCGCGGAAAAATGCGGCATCGGTTCGAACCCGAGCTGGCGCACCGCCACGGCGGCAGCGACCCGCGCGTCAGGTTCCTCGCCCGGCAACCAAGTGATCGCCACGGGCGTTTCCGCAGGGATCAGCGGTGCCGCGTTCCGCAGGGGCTCGACATCCCGGGCGGTGATTTCGAGCGAATAGCCATCGGTGATAACCGCTGGACTGCTGGCCCAGTTGGGGTGGATGAGCGGGGCGGCCATCGTGTTTCCTCATGGGAGCGGAGTG
>CAYFJH010000003.1:0-495 GCA_964343385.1 uncultured Novosphingobium sp.
CCGCGACCTAGCCGTTATGAGCGGCCAGCTCTAACCGCTGAGCTACAGGCCCCAGCCATCGTGCCGTGCCCATCGATCATGACGGACGAGAGGCCGGTAAACCGGCGCGGCCAATTACGCAAGGCCGGTGGCGGCCATTATTCCCGAGACGCTGGTCGGTTGGATGCCGCGTGCCTTAAGCGCCGCGAAAACCGTGCGCCACCAGTCGTAAAGCGCATCAAGGTCATCCTCGGTGCGTACGTAGGGGGTGTGGCCGGGCTGGAGCGAGGGGCTGTGGAACGAGAATACCAGGATCGGCAGTCCTTCCTTCAGTGCCGCGTCGATGCCGCGCAGCACTTCGGTCTGCGTCACGCCCTCGGGGGTGAACGGTATGCGTTCGAGCAGGCCGACCCGGGCGAGGGCACCGCGCAACCTGGGCGCGCGCCACAGACGGGGATAGAGCCAGTGGCCCAGCCGGCGCAGCGGCCCCCAGTAGGCGGTGGTCAGCGGCAGTTC
>CAYFJH010000003.1:505-1723 GCA_964343385.1 uncultured Novosphingobium sp.
ATCACCTGCCGCGTGCCGCCGATCCACCATGGCCGCACCGGCAGGTCCCGGAAATTGGGTCCGCCGCCCGCGCTGTAATCGAACCGCGAACGGGCCGACGTGTCGATGGCGATGGCATGGTCGCGCAGGATGGCGGGCGTGTTGGGGCCCACGCCATAGCGGCCGGCGCGGTAGATTCGCGGGGCGGCACCGAAGTTTTCGGTGATGGCCTTGTACAGGTGGCCGAACTTTTCACGCTCCAGTGCTTCTGGAAGATTGCCGGCGAAGCTGGTGTAGGGGGTAACCTCCTCGTTGAACGGGGGGCTGACCCAGGGGTGGAGCTGGACGCCGATCTCGGCGCGACCATCTGCCACGGGGCCACGCAGGATTTGCGCGGCGAGGGGCGAGGTCGCAACAGGATAGTCGATCAGGTAGATCGGGACGACATCGTGGCCTTCGCAGAATTGCTGGAACTTGGCGAGGCGCGACACGGAGTTGAGCGTGTGTCCGCTGGGGCGCAGGGGCTGATCCCAGTCGAATTCCTCTTCGGTATCGACAGTTACGACAAAACGTTGGCCGAACCCTGCGGTAAAGCGCACGAATGCCTGTGCATCGGGATAGTCGGTTATGCGCGCGGAATCCAAACCGTCCAACTTTCGTTTGTGCGGCATCAGCCGGACTGCGAAGCGCCGGACTGTGGCGGCATGGTATTGGCAGGATAACGTAAACATGAGTTTACGTCAGCGATCGGTTGGGCTGGTAGTTGCAGCAACAAATTCGCTTTGTCCCGGCGCAGCATTCCGCCCGCAGCACGGACTTCGGCAGCGGCGAGACGCAGGGTGAAGCCGGTCCCGAATACGCCCGCGTTGATTGCCTGCCCGCCCTGCGGCGGACTGGCCTCGAACGGATCGTCCAGCGCGGCGAGCCCTTGGGGAAGCTGTGCGGTCAACCGGATCGTGCCGTCCTCGGCCCTGAGATCGAGTGCGAGCACCTCGCCCGGCAGCGCTGCTCCTGCCAGCGTGCCGAGCAGGCGCCAGGCCATCACCTCCGCCTCGGCCCGGTCGAGCCCGATGGCCAGTTCCCCGGCTTCTGCGGCGAGCGAAAACCCGCTGCTGCGGGCGCTGGTGAAGGCTTCGAGCTGGTGCACCGTGCCGGCGACGACCATCGCCAGCAGCCCCTGTGGGCCGCTGTGGTTCCCCAAGGCCAGCGCCACCCCCGTCGCCGCACAGGCGCCGAGGA
>CAYFJH010000003.1:1733-15606 GCA_964343385.1 uncultured Novosphingobium sp.
TGGGCGTAGCGATCGAGTTCCTCGAAGCCAGCGAGCATCCGCGCGGCATCGCCGGCAATTCCAGCCGCCAGCGCGCGGTATTCGTGCGGGGTCTGGCCGAACAGCTGCTGCTGGATCACCTCGGCGAAGCCCTGGATTGCGTTGACCGGGGTGCGCAGTTCGTGGAGCACCTGGCGAATGCGGTCCGCCTCGGGATTGCGGGGCTGGACCGCGGGCGGGGCAGGGCGGCGGAAGCGGCCGACATAGCCGGTGAAATGCCCCTCGTCGCTAAAGTCGGGGGCGGCATCGACTTGCCAGTCGCCCGCGATGGCCGGCGCGCCATCAAGTCGCACCTGCGCCCCCCGGATCGGCTGGCGGCGGCGAAAAGCATCGGCCAGGACATCGGTATCAGCCCCGGCATCTTCGGCTACGGGCAGCAGCAGGCCCACCGCCATGGCCGCGCAGCCGGTTTCGGCCCAGCCGATCCGGCCTGTGCTGTCGGTCGCAAAGGCAAAGGCGGCCAGCAGACGCGGTGGGGACTCCTGCTCGCCCAGCGGCAGGCGCGGCGAATCGTTGGCGGCGAGCGGCATTCCGCCCGCTTCACGGCTCTTGCGGAAGGCCTCGATACGGCGGACGATCGCGGAAATGCCTTCGGCTTCCGGCAGGGCGGAGGGCGCTTTTGCAGGCGTCCCGACATGAGGGGCGACGCCTTGGGCCGCAGCGGCAGGCAGTGCCCGGTCGGCTATGCCGAGGGCGTCGAGCCTCCGGTCAAGCTCGCTCCCCGGAGCCCGGCGCAGGCGCAGCAGGCCGCGTGCGGCGAGCGGCAGAGCGGGCACGAGGTCCATCCATTCATCGTCGGAAAGCTGCGCCGTCCGGACCGCTGCAAGCGCCACGGGCTGCGCGTCGCTCGCCAGTTGGGCGACCAGTCGCGGGTTGCGGAGGCGCACGCCGGACTGTTCGATGGCCTTCGCACGGTCCTCGGCCGGGATCAGTTCGGCCAGTTCAGCTAGCCGCACGATCGCCGCGTCGAGCATTTCGCCGCGCGCGCCCGAGCCCGACGTGCCGACCAGGTCCAGCAACTGCCGGTACTGGATGCGCAGGGCCGCCTGGCTGTCGGCGCGGGCACTAAGCACCGTGGCAAGGCGGTCATCGACGTGCATTCACTCTCCGGTAGCCCACAAACAGATTCGGGCAAGGCGCACCTATGCAGCATCAGGCCTTAGCAGCTTCTTACAATCGGCCGAAGCACGCCCCGGCGAACGTCACAAAGCGGGACGATTGCCAAGGCAAACAACAAAATTATAATGCGCCGCAACGCCGATGCCAAACGGTGCTGATTCTTGACAACTAACGGGCCCTTTGTGGCCGACAAACGATCTGAGAGGTTTTCCCGATGTCCATTCTCGACCAGATCGACCGCCGTCTGCTGGCCGAACTGCAGGATGACGGGCGGATGACCAATGTTGAACTGGCCGCCCGCGTCGGGCTTACCGCGCCGCCGTGCCTGCGCCGCGTTCGGGCGCTGGAAGAAGACGGGGTGATCAAAGGCTACCACGCGCAGCTCGACGGCGCGAAGCTGGGCTATGCGATCACGGTTTTCGCGCTGGTTTCGCTGAAAAGCCAGGCCGAGGAATCGCTGCGCCAGTTCGAGGACCACATGCGCGGCCTGCCCGAAGTGCGCGAATGCCACATGCTCAACGGCGAAATCGACTTCATCCTGAAGATCGTCAGCAAGGATCTGCAGAGTTTCCAGGAATTCCTGACCAGCAAGCTGACCCCGGCACCCAACGTGGCGAGCGTGAAAACGTCGCTGACGATCCGGACGGCGAAGCAGGTGCCCGGCGTTCCGATTGAGGTTTGAGGCGGCGCGTCGTCCAGGGGCAGGCCCGGGACGACGGAACGCTCAGCCTTCGCGCTTGGCGAGCCATTCCTCCAGCCACTTGATCGTGTAATCGCCGCTGAGGAAGTCCGGCTCCTTGAGCAGGGCCTGGTGCAGCGGGATCGAGGTTTTCGGCCCGGCGATCACCATTTCCTCCAGCGCGCGCTTGAGCCGCATGATGCAGCCTTCACGGGTGCGGCCATAGACGATCAGCTTGGCGATCATCGAATCGTAGTAGGGCGGTATCCGGTATCCGGCGTAGAGCCCCGAATCGACGCGGACATGCATTCCGCCGGCCGCATGGTAATTCGTCACCTGGCCAGGCGAGGGCGTGAAGGTCCACGGGTCTTCCGCATTGATGCGGCACTCGATCGCGTGGCCCTTGAACTCGATGTCTTCCTGCTTGACCGACAGCGGCAGGCCGTCGGCAATGCGGATCTGTTCGCGCACCAGGTCGACCCCGGTGATCGCTTCGGTCACCGGATGCTCCACCTGCAGGCGGGTGTTCATTTCGATGAAGTAGAACTTTCCATTTTCCCACAGGAATTCGATCGTTCCTGCGCCGCGATAGCCCATGTCGGCCATCGCCTTGGCGACGACGCCGCCCATGTGATCGCGCTCGGCGGCGGAGATGACGGGCGAGGGCGCTTCTTCGAGCACCTTCTGGTGGCGGCGCTGGAGCGAGCAGTCACGCTCGCCCAAATGGATCGCCGTGCCGTTGCCGTCGCCGAACACCTGGAATTCGATGTGGCGCGGATTGCCGAGATATTTCTCGATATAGACGGTGGCGTCGCCGAACGCGGCCTTAGCCTCGCTTCCGGCTTGCCGCATCAGGATTTCGAGCTGGTCTTCCGACGTGCAGACCTTCATGCCCCGGCCGCCGCCGCCCGATGCGGCCTTGATGATCACCGGATAACCGATGTCCTCGGCAATCGCGCGCGCATCGTCAAAGTCGGAAACCGCGCCGTCCGAACCCGGAACCAGCGGCAGGCCAAGCGCGCCTGCGGTGCGCTTGGCCTCGACCTTGTCGCCCATGGTGCGGATGTGCTCGGGCTTTGGGCCGACCCAGGTGATCCCGTGCGCCTCGACGATTTCGGCGAACTTGGCGTTTTCCGAGAGGAAGCCGTAGCCGGGGTGGATCGCATCGGCGAGGGTGATTTCCGCCGCCGAGATGATCGCCGCGACGTTGAGGTAGGAATCGCGCGCAGCCGGCGGCCCGATGCAGACTGCATGGTCCGCAAGGCGCACGTGCATCGCGTCCGCATCGGCGGTGGAATGCACCGCGACCGTCTCGATCCCCATTTCGTGGGCCGCGCGGTGGATGCGCAGCGCGATTTCGCCGCGGTTGGCGATGAGCAGCCGGCGGATCGCCATGCCTTAGCCGATCACCACGAGGGGCTGGTCGAATTCGATCGGCTGGCCGTTTTCGACCAGGATCGCCGAAATCGTCCCCGCCTTGGGGGCGATGATCGGGTTCATCACCTTCATCGCCTCGACGATGACGAGGGTGTCGCCGGCCTTCACAGCCTTGCCCACCGCGACGAAATCGGCTGCGCCCGGTTCGGGGGCAAGATAGACCGTGCCGACCATCGGCGACTTCACCGCATCGACGGGCGCGGGCGCCGCAGCAGCTTCGGCGGCGGGCGCGGCAATGGGCGCTGCGGCAACAGGGGCGGCGGCCACGGCGACCGGCGCGGCGGCGATCTGGCGCACGACGCGAATCTTGCGTTCGCCGTCCTCCACCTCGATTTCGGAAAGACCGGTTTCGGCCAGCATCTCGGCCAGTTCGCGAACCAGCTTGCTGTCGATGTTCATGCCGCCATCCTTCTTGCTTGCGGTGGAATTGCGGCCTGCGCCCGGGGTATCACCCATGTGAAAACCTCTGTTTCCTTGATTTCGCCGCCCCCGTATCGCCGGGGGATATGTACTGGCAAGAACAAACGTGCGGTTATCCGCCGTCCGTCTTGGTCACACGGCCTCAGAGCCGGCTCGCCGCGATCAGCGCCAGAACATAGCTGTCGGCCCCGAAACCGGCAATCGTCGCCTTGGCCGCCATGCCGACATAGCTGTGGTGGCGGAATGCCTCGCGGGCGTGGGGGTTGGAGAGGTGAACCTCGATCACCGGAACCTTGATCGCCTTGATCGCATCATACAGCGCGACGCTGGTATGGGTGAAGGCGCCGGCGTTGAGCAGGACGGCCTTGGCACCGTGGTCTTGTGCCTCGTGCAGCCAGTCGACCAGGTGGCCCTCGTGGTTGGACTGGCGCAGGTCGATCTCGAGCCCCAGTTCCTCGGCGCGCCGGGTCAGCGTCTCACCGATGTCATCCAGCGTGGTCGAGCCGTAGATTTCCGGCTGGCGCGTGCCGAGCAGGTTCAGGTTGGGTCCGTTCAGAACATAGATCGTATCGGGCATGGGTCCCCCTCGCACTGATGCCCCGTCTTAGAAGCACGGGGCGTCAGTGCAAGCGGGGAAGGTGAGCGCGCTAGCGGTCCGTGCCGCGCGACTTGCCCCACTGGCGGGCCGCCGTGTAGCCCAGATAGCCGGTGCCGAAGAGCGCATAAAGCGGCTCGGGCAGGCCGTTGAGATAGGCGGTCATCCCGGTGCCGATCGCCAGCGCCGTTTCGGGGCGGAACGCGGCGACGAGGCCCATCGGCACGGCCAGCAGGATCATCGCGTACATCACGTATAGAAAGCTCGGCCGCGCCCGGCTGGTCCATGGATCGGCCGAATTGGCCTCGGCGACGATTGCCGAAAGCTGCGTCTGCAGCAGTTCCAGTTCCTGCGATCCCTGCAAGCGGAGAAGCTCCAGCTTGGCGGCATCGCGCTGTTTTGGATCGGGGATCACCTTGTCGATAATCGAACTGATCGGCCCCAGCAGGGTTTCGAGAAGTCCCATGGCACACGTCCTCCGTCGGTTGAAAACAATCCGACAGATAACCAAATTGGTTCGTGTAGGAAAATGCAGGGGCGGCAGACGCCGGCCCGGTGATCCTCGCGGGCGACGAGACCATCGCCGCCCGGTCCGTTTCAGCTGCTACGGCTGCGGCATCCCCAAAGGGCATAATACAGGACATACAGTTCACACAGCGCGGTTACGATGAAGGCCGATTGAAGGCTGTATTCGTCGGCGATGGCACCCTGGATGAACACCAGGGCACCACCCGCAATCGACATGATCAGCAGGCCTGAACCTTCCTCGGTCAGCGGGCCAAGGCCCCGGATGGCGAGTGCGAAGATCGTCGGAAACATGATCGAATGGAACAGGCCTACCGCGATCAGGCCATACATCGCCGCCGGCCCGCCCACGAAGGTGGCGATCAGCGCCGAAACCAGCGCGCCGACGCTAAACGCGGCAAGCACTTTTTCCGGCGCGACATACCGCATGATCCAGGCGCCGGCGAAACGGCCGACCATCATGCCGCCCCAGACGAAGGTCAGGTAGTAGGCGGCCTGTTCATGTGTGATGTTGGCGATCGTCGATTGCGACGCGAAGTTGATGAACAGATTGCCGACACCGATTTCGGCAAGCACATAGAGAAAGATGGCAATGCAGCCCAGCATCAGGTTGCGGTGGTTCCACAGCGACATGCCCTTGCGCTGATCGGCACTGGTTCGCTGGGTCGCCGATCCCAGTGCGGGCAAGTGCGCGCGGGCAATCACGATCGCGAGTATGGCAAGCGCGCCCGCGACGATAAGATAGGGCAGTTCGGTTGCCTGGGCGTCGGCCATGCGCTGGGCATGGGTCAGCTGCGTGCCTTCCGCGGACGTGCCGGAGGTGGTTCTGCCGAGAATCAGGTAGCGCCCGAAAACGATCGCCAGCACATCGCCGGTCGTGTTGAATGCCTGGACCAGCGTAAGCCGCGATTCCGACGTTTCCGGCGGCCCGATCACCGCCACATATGGATTGGCCGCAACCTGCAACAGCGCAATGCCACATGATACCGTGAACAGTGCGGCCAGCGTGACCCAGTACGACGGCAGCCATGCGGCGAGGACCATGCCCAGCGAACCGGCGGTCATGATTACGAGGCCGACAACCAGCGCCCGCTGATAGCCGATGCGCTCGATCAACTTGGCCGCCGGCAGCGAGGCCACCAGATAGCCGACGAACCAGGTCGATTCGATCAGCGTCGTCTGCGTGTAGTTCAGATCGAACACGCTGCGCAGGTGCGGCAGCAGCGTGTTGTTGATGACCGTAATGAAGCCCCACATGAAGAAGAGGCTGGCGAGCAGCGCCAGCGCCTTGCCGTAGGGCTGATCGACTGCGGTTGGCGTGATTGCATCTGCCGTCGTGCTTGTGTTGCCCGCTGCCACCCATTTTCTCCCGAACCGGCGCTTCGTATAATTGTCGGAGTAATGCGGCAATCCGGCGGCGTCAATGCCCGGTCCCCGCCGATTGGTTACAAGGCGTGGAACAATGCCGATCCGTGCGGCGGCAGGGTGACTGCCAGTTCGGGCTGTCCAAGGCCAATCTGGGCGCGGGTCCACAGGTTGATGGCGCGCCCTGTCGTCACGCCGCCGTTCGCCGACCAGTTTGCCCTGATTTCAGCGCTTTTCCCAGAGCGATTGAACAGCCCGACATATGTCCCACGCCCTGAATCAGGCGTGCTGACCCAGACTGCTGCTTCTGGTGTGCTGAACAGCGGACGGCTTGCATGCGCGCGCTGATTTACCGCAAGGACATCGCGATTGGTCAATAGCCGGCGGGTCCACGGATCGAGTTTTCGTAGATCCCCGCCCATGATCAGGGGAGATCGGGCTATCGACCATAGGTTGATTAGCGTCATCTGCTCGTCGCGCGAAAGGCGCGTCGTTCGCCGACCCATGTCCAGCATTCCGAGAGGCAGCATGTCGGCATCTGGCCAACCGCCCGGTGCCGCGTGAGGCGCCCAGGTGGCCAGGCGATCGAACTGTGCGTCCAACTGGCTCCACTCGTCCCAGAAATCGTCGCTAATCCGCCACATCTGGCTGTTCGTCCGTGCGTGCAAGGCTTCTTCTGGTGGGGTCGGGCCGGGAGACATGCTGAGAAGCATTGATCGCCCTGTCCGCGCAATGGCTCGGTGAATGGCTTCGATCTCGGGCCGATGTTCCGCATACGGCCGGCTCAGATCGTCGACCTTGACGAAGTCCACGCCCCATTGAGCGAACTGCGCGAAGACGCTGTCGTAATACGACTGCGCGCCGGGCTTGCGCATGTCGACCCCGTACATGTCGCTATTCCAGGCGCAGGTGCTGTTCGTGTCGGCAATGTCTGCCGCGGTGACGTCAGCGCCCAGCACCGGTAATCGTTGTGCAACCGCCTGACGAGGAATTCCACGGAGCAGGTGGAGCCCGAACTTCAGGCCCAAGGCGTGAACTTGCCGAGCAAGCGGCGCAAATCCTTGCCCGTTGGCCGCCGACGGAAAGCGATTGACGGCTGGCTGCAGCCGACCGAACGAATCCATGGTGAGCGGCGCGCCGTCGCGATAGGTAAAGCCAGTGGCTCCGGGCTCGTACCACTGGATATCAATCGTGAAATAGCGATAGCCGGATGGCAACAATTGTCGTGCCATCGCATGGGCGACTTCGATTGCCTGTTTTTCGGTGATGGTTGCCGCAAAGCTGTCCCAACTATTCCAGCCAAGTGGAGGACGCGCGGAATACACATCCGCGCCGGCGCGGAGGTTTCCTGCGACGAGCGCGGCAGCTCCGGCGGTAATAGCAGCCTTGATCGCGTTGCGACGGGAAACGAATGGGGCGGTCAGCATAGGCACTCCTCGTCTTCTACTGTTCGAAGGAGCCGCCATGCCGCGAGCAGTTGCAGCGGACCAATCGATCGAATCCTGGGCAGGACAGGTAATCGCGCAAGCCTTTCCGTACCCGGAGCATTGTGGTTATAGTAGGACATATTATCCAGGCGGCGGGTGCTGCCTGGCGGGTGAGGGAAATTGCGATGGCTGCGAAAGCCGGGAACGTTTTGGAAAAAAGTGGGACTACGCCAACGAACAAGGGGGCGCCCGAACGCCTCCATGGCGCTATCGCCCGGAATCTTGGCGTAGCGATCGTCTCCGGACGCTTCCTGCCGGGCGAAGTACTTGAAAACGAGGTGCTCTCCAGCGAGAATCTGCATGTTTCGCGCAGCGCCTATCGAGAGGCGTTGCGAATTCTGGTCGCCAAGGGGTTGGTGCGGAGCCGGCCTAAAACCGGAACACGGGTAAACGAGCGTCGCCAGTGGAACATGCTCGATCCTGATGTGCTGGCCTGGTTTTTCGAAGCGGGACGGCCGAGTCTCGAGTTTTTGCATGATCTGTTCGAGCTGCGCAAAGTCATCGAACCGGAAGCCGCTGCGCTGGCTGCCCGTCGCCGCAACGCTGACGATATCGCACGGATGCGGCGGTTCCTCAGCGAAATGGAGCGCCATGGCCTTGCGGTCGAGGCGGGGCAGATCGCGGACAGGGAGTTTCATAACGCGGTGATCGAATCGTCCCGAAACATGCTTCTGGTAAGTCTGAGCAGTACCGTCGGTGCCGCTGTGCGATGGACCACCACGTACAAGCAGCGGCAGGTCAAACTGGCACGTGATCCGATGCCCGATCACTGGCGCGTGTTCGAGGCGATCGCGCTTGGTGATGCCCAAGCGTCGCGGGAGGCGATGATCGATCTTATCGATCAGGCGTTCACGGATACGCAACTCGGTTTCGGAGGGTAGGCTTCGCCCGGCCCGATCCGAATCTGAATTTGCGTTGGCCATCCTTCAATCGAGCCGGGCAAGCGGCAGCGGCAACCCCGGAGCGCTGACACGGAAGGAAAACAGGCCACCCGCCAATGGCTTATTTGCAAGTTCCGAACGATCGGCCGCTGTTCTTGCCGTGGTGACATAGACTGTGCACAGGTCGGGGCCGCCGAATGCCAGTTTGGTCACGCGAGCGCAGGGCAACTGCACGTGGAGAAGCATTGTGCCGTTGGGTGCATGGCGACGCACACACCAGCGGTGGTTCCAGGACCTGGCCCGAACCCGATCACCCTTTGGATAAGGCATGCCGCTCCCCGTGAGATCACAACTTGTCGAAGCTCCATTTGTATGAGTATATGTAAAACACATACCCGGTCAAATTGGACACGATCGTACGAAAATGGCTAAGCCCCCCCTTGGTCGTCGCCCGCTGCGCTCTGCGGCATGGTTCGATAACCCCGACAACATAGACATGACGGCGCTCTATCTTGAGCGTTACCTCAACTTCGGGCTAAGCCTTGAGGAACTCCGCTCGGGCCGACCGATCATCGGCATTGCCCAGACCGGCAGCGACCTTTCGCCCTGCAATCGCCATCACCTTGTGCTGGCCGAACGTGTGCGCGAGGGGATTCGCGAAGCGGGCGGGATCGCTATCGAGTTTCCGGTTCATCCGATCCAGGAAACGGGCAAGCGGCCCACCGCCGGGCTGGATCGCAACCTTGCCTATCTCGGCCTGGTCGAAGTGCTTTACGGCTATCCGCTGGACGGCGTGGTGCTCACCATCGGCTGCGACAAGACCACGCCTGCGGCGCTGATGGCGGCGGCAACCGTGAACCTGCCCGCGATCGCCCTGTCGGTCGGGCCAATGCTGAATGGCTGGCATCAGGGTGAGCGGACCGGCTCTGGGACGGTCGTCTGGAAGGCGCGTGAAATGCTCTCGAAAGGAGAGATTGACGATGTCGGCTTCATCAAGATGGTCGCCAGTTCGGCCCCCTCTACCGGCTATTGCAACACGATGGGCACGGCGACCACGATGAACAGTCTTGCCGAGGCGTTGGGCATGTCGCTGCCAGGCTCCGCAGCGATACCTGCGCCTTATCGCGATCGACAGGAATGTGCATGGCATACCGGTAAGCGCATTGTCGACATGGTGCGCGAGGACCTGAAGCCCTCCGACGTGATGACGCGTGACGCGTTTCTCAATGCCGTCACGGTAAACACGGCAATTGGTGGATCGACCAATGCGCCAATTCACCTTGCCGCTATTGCCCGCCACATGGGGGTGGAACTCAATCTGCGAGATTGGCAGGCACATGGCCACAAGGTGCCGCTGCTGGTCAACTTGCAGCCGGCAGGCGAATACCTTGGCGAGGACTATTACCGCGCGGGCGGAGTGCCGGCGGTTGTGAACGAGTTGATGGGGCAGGGCCTGATCCATGAGAGCGCCCTGACCGTCAACGGCAAGAGCATTGGCGACAATTGCCGGGCAGCGCGAATTGAGGACAAGCGGGTGATCCGCGGTTTTGATGATCCGCTGACCAAGGACGCGGGCTTCATTGTCCTTTCGGGAAACCTGTTCGACAGCGCCGTCATGAAGAACAGCGTGATCAGCGCGGAATTCCGTGCTCGCTATCTCTCCAACCCGGACGATCCGGACGCTTTCGAAGGCCCGGTGATCGTTTTCGACGGCCCGGAAGATTACCATGCGCGCATCGACGATCCGGCACTGGGCATCGATTCCTCCACCCTGCTGGTGATGCGGGGGGCTGGCCCCATCGGCTACCCCGGAGCGGCCGAGGTGGTGAACATGCGTGCTCCTGCATACCTGTTGCGCGACGGTGTAGGCAGTCTGCCGTGCATCGGTGACGGTCGGCAATCAGGCACCTCGGGCAGCCCTTCGATTCTTAACGCAAGTCCCGAGGCGGCGGCGGGAGGCGGCCTCGGGTTGCTCCGATCCGGGGACCGTGTGCGGATTGACCTCGGCAGCGGCACTGCAGATGTTTTGATCTCCGATACTGAACTGGCAAGGCGCAAGGCGACGCTGGAGGCGGCTGGGGGCTACCCCTATCCGGCCTCGCAGACCCCTTGGCAGGCGATCCAGCGCAGTCTGATTGGCCAGTTGGAGAGCGGGGCGATTCTGGAAGGTGCCGAGGAATTTCAGCGCATTGCCCAGACGCGTGGACTTCCCCGAGACAGCCACTGATTCGAATGGAAATACAATGATTGATGGCAGCATCCTGGTTGGTAACTCCGACCGCCGCAGCGATATTCTGTTCCGTGCCGCCAACCCGGCGATCGGTCAGGCACAGCCGCAGGCGTTTTGCGAAGCATCTCCGGCCGACGTGGCAGATGCCTGCGCGGCTGCTGAGGCCGCGGCAGATGCTTTCGCGGGCCTTGCTCTCTCTGCCCGCGCGGATTTCATTGAAGCGGCTGCTGCCGCGATCCTCGCCATAGGCGATCCGCTGGTGGAAATCGCAATGACCGAGAGTGGTCTTTCCCGCGCAAGGCTGGAAGGCGAACGGATGCGCACGGTCAACCAGTTGCGCATGTTTGCCGCCGAAGTACGCAAGGGCGAATGGCTGGATGTGACGATCGATCCTGCAATGCCAGATCGCACTCCGCCGCGCGCTGATTTGCGGCGGATGAACGTGCCGCTGGGGCCGGTAGCGGTGTTCGGCGCGTCGAATTTCCCGCTCGCCTTCTCTGTCGCCGGCGGCGACACGGCTTCGGCTTTCGCCGCCGGATGCCCGGTTGTGGTCAAGGGGCATCCCGCGCATCCCGGGACAGGCGAACTGGTGGCACGCGCCATCCGCTCTGCCGTTCAGGCGAGCGGATTGCCGGAAGGGGTATTTTCCTTCCTGCCGGGACGGACAAACAGTCTCGGCGGCGCGCTGGTATCCGACCCGCGGATCAAAGCAGTCGGCTTCACCGGATCGCGCGGCGGAGGCCTTGCGCTGGTGGACATTGCCGCGCGGCGGTCTGCACCTATTCCAGTCTATGCCGAAATGGCGAGCATCAACCCGGTGCTGCTGTTGCCGTCCGCGCTCGATGCCCGCGCCGAGGCATTGGGTGCGGCCTTCGTCGGCTCGCTGACGATGGGAGCGGGTCAGTTTTGCACCAATCCGGGGCTGGTAATTGCCGTGGACACCCCCGCGCTGGACCGCTTTGTCGTGGCGGCGGCGGCGGCGCTGGCAGCGGTCGAGCCATCAGCCATGCTTACCACTGCCATCTTTGCCGCCTATCGGGCTGGTGTTGCTGCACTTGATGCCAATGAATGCACCATGCGTGTCGGGTACGGGCAGGCAGGTGCCGCGCCGAACCGATGCTCCGGCGCCCTGTTCGAGACCACGGCCGCCGCCTTCATCAACGAACCGATGCTGGGTCTGGAGGTGTTTGGTGCGTCTGCCGTTATAGTGCGTTGCGCAAGCGTGGCAGCAATGAGGGATGTGGTTTCCAGCTTGGAAGGCCAATTGACCGCGACGTTGCATTTCGCCCCTGCGGACGAGGCCGCCGCTGCGGTGCTGCTTGGGCAGCTCATGGGGAAAGCGGGAAGGGTGCTGGCGAACGGATGGCCGACCGGCGTCGAAGTGGCCTGTGCTATGGTTCACGGCGGGCCCTATCCCGCGACTTCGGATGGCCGTACGACTTCGGTCGGGACACTGGCGATGATGCGTTTCTTGCGGCCGGTCTGCTGGCAGGACATGCCCGATGCGATGCTGCCCCCGCCACTGAAGTCAGCCAACCCCTGGCAGTTGCCTCGACGTATCGACGGGGAGTGGCAGCGATGATCCGCTCGCTGGTGCAGTTTGCCCGCGAAGGCGCGCGCGGCGTGGCAGCGCTTGACGAGGTGGGCGCGGCGCGGGTGCTGACTGGCGTTACATCAACGCTGGCGCTGGCAGAGGAGGCGCTGGAACGGGGTTGCACCCTGCTCGCCCTGGCCGAGGCGCGAGCCGGCGGAACTGTCGATCTTGACGCTGTCGCTTTGCTTCTTCCCATCGACCATCACGATCCGGCGCGGATCCTTGTCAGCGGCACCGGTCTTACGCATCTTGGCTCTGCCGAGGGGCGGGACCAGATGCACAAGGCGGCTTCGTCAGGTCAGGCGACCGATTCAATGCGCATGTTCCTGATGGGGCTGGAGGGGGGCAAGCCTGGCCCCGGAGAGGTCGGAGCGCAGCCCGAATGGTTTTACAAAGGCGACGGGTCGATCCTTGTTGCCGCGGGCCATGCGCTGACCATGCCTGATTTTGCCGAGGATGGCAGCGAAGAGCCTGAGATTGCGGGGATATACCTTGTTTCGGAGGACGGCACGCCGGTTCGGCTGGGCCATGTTCTGGGCAACGAATTTTCCGATCACTCGGTCGAGCGCGGGAATTACCTGTGGCTCGCTCATTCCAAGCTGCGGCAGGCGGCGCTCGGGGCGGAACTTCTGCTTGGTGAACTGCCTGCGGATGTGCGCGGCACAAGCCGAATTCGCCGTAACGGTGTGGTCATCTGGGAAAAGGCCTTCGCCTCGGGCGAAGCCAACATGTCGCACAGCATTGCCAATCTTGAGCATCATCACTTCAAGAACGCGCTGTTCAGGCGTCCGGGCATGGCGCACGTTCACTTCTTCGGTACCGCGACACTTTCGTTTGCTGACGGCGTCGAAACGCAGCCGGGTGATGTGTTCGAGATTTCGGCGGATGCCTTTGCGCTGCCTCTCGCCAATCCTTTGAAACGGTCGGCGCGGGAAGGGATTGTGGGCGTTCGTGCGATTTGATGTCTGGGGTGTGTTCCGAAACTCCGTTTCGGAACACACGTTCAGGTGCCTTGCGCCAAGGCGCGGTAGGAAAAATCGCTGAACCGGACGACACCAGCGGCCGCGCTGTAGAGGCCGATCTTCAGGCTAAGGAAGCCGCCGAACACGTTGTGGTGAAGGCCTGATACCTCCATCCGCAATGGATGCGTGACCCAGGTTTTTTCGCTGTCGTGCGAATATTGAAACGTCACCACATTGTCGATGTTGACCAGCCGGACACGCACTTTTGCTGTTGCTACGCGCTGCCGCATCCACTGTTGTTCTTCGGAATATTCGAAGGTCTTGATCATTTCAGGTGTGAAGCCGATGCCGACAAAAGCCTTGTGATTGTAGAACAGAAGGACGCCGCCTTCGCCCGCGCCGTCAAGCTTCAGCGTAATTTCGACCTGATAGGATCTATCGCCAACCGGGCAGGTGAGGGGCGTGCTGTCAGCCGGTGACCTTCCGCGGCCGGCAATGCGCAAGCTTCGGCTTTCGCGCGTAACCCGGCTCATCTCGTCA
>CAYFJH010000003.1:15616-31229 GCA_964343385.1 uncultured Novosphingobium sp.
CGTCAGGTTTGGGATCGTGGAAGCTCCACTGGGTCCCAAACCGGTCGTGCGAGAAGTCGTCGCTCAGGGGAAAGCCGGATGGCCCGGCCTTGCCGTCCCGCGGTTTTGGCAAAGGCCTGGAAAGGTCTCCTCCCTTGGCGCGAAACCAGCCATCCGGGGTCCATTCGACCGGCTCCAGCAGGGTCTGCCGTCCGAGCGTGCGGAAGCCGTTTTCATACCCGTGGTAGATCATCCACCAGTCACCCGACGGACCTTCGACCAACGAGGCATGACCGCGCGACCACCAGGGTTCGCTCGAACTTGTTGTGCGAACCAGCGGGTTGTGGGGACAGTGTTCCCACGGGCCATGGATCGACCGTGAACGCGCCGCAATGACCATGTGGCTTGTCGGTGGTCCGGCCGTGCCGCCAACGGCGGTGACCAGATAGAACCAGTCATTGTGACGGAGCAGCTTGGGCCCCTCGGGGGCAAAGGCTTCGACCACCCAGTCCTGGGGATATTGCCAGGGTTGATAGGCGGGCTCGAGCTTTCCGTCTGCGGCAAGGCCATCGTCGGTCAAACGGATCTTGCGTATTCCGTTGACGAACAGGTAGCGCTTGCCATCCTCACCCACGATGTGGCCTGGATCGATACAGTCGGGAATTCCGAGATCGATCGGGTCGCTCCATGGGCCGGCAATATTTTCCGCATGGATGGCATAGATCGACCAGGGCTTCCCGTCCGGTGCGGCCGGAATGTAGATGAAGTAGCGGCCATTGTGCTTGCACAGGTCAACCGCCCAGATCGTGCCGAGCGACTTGGTCAGGGCCGGCCCCACCGGCGTCCAGTTTACAAGATCGGTGGAGCGCCAAATGACCAGTCCGGGATAAGAATAGAACGACGAAAATGTCATGTAATAAACATCGCCGTCCTTCAGGACCGTGGGATCGGGATGGTCCCCCGCGATGATCGGATTGCGATAGGTGCCGTCGCCTAGATCCGCCTTGCGCTGGCCTTCAACGCCCGTCCCCCATCCCGCCAATGATGCTCCGTGTTTCGCACGCCCCGCTGTGGCAGCACTGGCTGGGGAGACCCCGAGGCCCGAAATCGCGGCGCCAGCAACGACCGTCTTGAATGCGTCACGCCGCGATTGTCTGAACATCGTAATCCACTCTCATGCCAGTGTGGGGCGCAGCCCTTGAAAATTGTTCGTGCAGTTGCGGAATGCTCCGATCAGCCTTCCATGGCTTCCAGTTCCTTGCCCTTGGTTTCATGCACTGCGCGCAGCACGAACAGGATCGAGATCAGGGCGAACAAGGTGTAGGCTCCGTAGGTGACCGGCAGACCGACATGGCGTGCAAGCCAGGGGAAGCTGGAACTGACAGCAAAGTTGGCAAGCCATTGGGCTGCACCGGCTACCGCCAGCGCCGAACCGCGCATCTGGTTCGGGAACATTTCCCCAAGCATGACCCACATCACCGGCCCCCAGCTGAGGTTGAAGAACACGACGTAGATGTTGGCGGCGTACAGTGCGATCGTCCCCACGCCTTCGGGCAGTTCCAGCCTGCCCCCGCTGAACGAGCCCTGTGCGAAGCACCAGGCCAGTGTGCCCAGCGTGATCGTCATGCCAATCGATCCGATCAGGAGAAGGGGCTTGCGACCGATCCGGTCAACCAAGCCGATCGACACGAGGCAGGCAATGATCGAAACGGCACCGGAGAGGATGTTGATCTTCAGGGCGTCTGCCTCGCTGAAGCCGACGGCCTGCCACAGCACGGAACCGTAATAAAATACGACATTTATTCCGACCAGCTGTTGAAAGACGGCAAGCCCGATGCCAACCCAGATGATCGGACGCAAGCCGCCGCCGGGCTTCTTGATATCCTTGAGGCTGGGCGCATGGTCCGCTGCGAGCGATGACGAGATTTCCGCCAGTTTTGTCTGCGCCTCTTCGGCACCGAACAGCTTTTCCAGTACGACTGCGGCTTCGGCGGAGCGTCCCTTGGCGACGAGGAAACGGGGGCTTTCCGGTATCAGAATCAGCGTGACGAGGAACAGCAGCGCCGGGAAAGCCTGTACCCAGAACATCCAGCGCCAGGCAGGATAGCCGCCCCAGAATGGGCTCAGGGACGAGCCCGCCGCTTCTGCCAGGTAGTAATTGACGAGGAAGGCTCCCGTCAGGCCGGAGATGATCATCACCTGCTGGGCGCTGGAGAGACGACCGCGAATCGCCGCCGGCGTGACTTCCGAAATATAGGCAGGCGAGAGCACGCTTGCCGCGCCGACTGCTGCACCGGCAAGGAACCGGGCAAACGCAAGTACCAGCGCGGACGGCGCGGCGCCAGATCCGATGGCGCTCAGGATGAAGACTGCGGCGGCGAGCATCATCACGGTGCGCCGCCCCATGATATCGGCGAAGCGCCCCGCCAGAAATGCTCCCAGCGCACAGCCGGGCAGCAGCGAACTGACGGTAAGGCCAAGCTGTGCTTCATCGAGCCCGAAGGCGACCTTGAGCCCTTCCTGGGTGCCGTTAATGGCACCCGAGTCATATCCGAACATGAAGCCGCCGATCGTTGCCACGGCAACGATCAGGCTGATGAAGCCCAGATTGACCTTGTTAGCTGGTTGCATCGTCCCTCTCCCGAGGCGAGTTGATCGCCTATTGTGAGCGCTACCATGCCTTGGCCCTGACGGATGTCAAGCTTTCACGGGAGAACGTGCATCGGAATCGCGAACAACCAGAGTGTAGTCGAGTTGTTGATGCTGCAGGTGAGCCTCAAGGGTGCCAGTCAGTATTGAAACAAGCAGCCGGGTAGCGAGTCGGGCCATATCGGCGACAGGCTGCCGGGCCGTGGTCAGTTCGGGCCAGATCATGGTTGCCGAGGCGGTATCGTCAAAGCCGCAAACCGCGAGTTCGCGCGGTACATCAATGCCAAGGCGATGCGCTGTCGCAATGGCTGCGGCAGCCATGTCGTCATTACAAGCGAAAATGGCCGTTGGCCGGGGGCTTAATTGGAGCAACTTCTGCGTTGCGGAAAAACCCGAGCGATAGGTAAAGTCTCCGGGCACCTCAAGGCAGGCTTCGGCGGTCAGCCCTGCTTCCTGTAGCGCGCGGCGGTAGCCGCTTCGACGCAGTGCGCTGACCGTCTGATTGCTGTCGCCGGTTATCAGCCCGATCCGCCGATGCCCCAGGTCGATCAGGCGGCTTGTCAGTGCATGGGCAGCCGCTTCGTCGTCGATGGAAACTGAAACCGCGAAGCTGGCCGGCGCTCCTGTTGCCACCTGGGCGATTGGAAACCCTGCGGAATGGAGTGCGCTCACCAAAGCGTCGTCATCCGACAATGGGGGAGGGAGCAGAACTGCATCGACGCGGTGCTTGGTGACCTTTTGAACCAGGGCGGCGGTGGACTCGCTATCAGCGCAATATTCGAGAACCAGTTGCGCATCGAGCGCGCTTGCCTCTGCCAAAGAGCCGACAAGAAACTCGCTGAGATAGGACGCGCTCGGATTGGAGTGCAGCAAAGCGATTCGATATTGCCGCCCGCCGGCCAGGCTGCGGGCGGCCAGATTGGGCACATAGCCAAGCTGCGAAATCGCGGCCTCAACCTTTTCGCGCGTGTTCGACTGAACCTTTTGCTCGCGGTTGACGACGCGTGAAACGGTCATGGGTGAAACACCCGCAAGCCTGGCGACATCGGCGACAGTAGGGCCGCGGCTTCCGCGTCGCTGGCTACGCTTTCGATCCTTTTGCTCGGCATTCTCCATCCGTGTTTGGGTATTCGGCGCAAGGGCCCGGCGCAAGTCATATGCTTCCTGCGCACATAGGGACTTGCATTCGCAGGATTGGTAGCGCTAACTAATGCCAAGAACAAAGCACGGAAGAGGATGGCTAAAGGAATGTTCCTGGGTATTGATCTGGGCACGTCAGGCGTGAAGGCGGTGGTGATTTCCCACGCTGGCCGCGTGCTGGGCCAAACTTCCGCGCCGCTTGAGGTGTCGCGCCCGCGACCGCTGTGGTCCGAGCAAGACCCGCGTGACTGGTGGGCGGCAACCCAGGCTTGTGTCATGCAACTTGATCCGACTCTGCGACGCGGAGTGCAGGCAATCGGTCTTGCCGGACAAATGCATGGTGCGACGCTCCTGGGCCGGGATGACCAGGTGCTGCGTCCCGCCATTCTCTGGAATGACGGTCGCTCCTTTGCCGAATGCAAGGAGCTTGAGCTTGCCGAGCCCGATTCACGCATGATTACCGGCAACCTTGCCATGCCTGGCTTTACCGCGCCCAAGCTGCTCTGGGTCAGGCACCACGAACCGGAAATCTTCGACCAGATCGCCACCGTGCTGCTGCCCAAGGACTATGTGCGGCTGTGCCTCACCGGCGACAAGGCGTCAGACATGGCGGACAGCGCCGGCACGCTGTGGCTCGATGTTGCTGCGCGGCGGTGGAGCGCAGCAATGCTCGATGCAACGCATATGCGCGCCGAACAAATGCCATACCTGCAAGAAGGGATCGGGATCACCGGCAAGTTGCGCCGCGATGTGGCCGCGCAATGGGGAATGGACCCCGTGCCCGTGGTGGCAGGCGGCGGGGACAATGCGGCCGGCGCTGCAGGCGTGGGGGTGGTGGGTGACGGCGACGCGCTGCTTTCGCTGGGCACTTCGGGCGTGATATTCGTGGCGACCAAAGAGTTCCGTCCCAATCCGTCCCGCGCGGTCCACGCCTTTTGTCACTGCCTGCCCGATCTGTGGCACCAGATGAGCGTGCATCTCTCCGCAGCGAGCTGTGTCGACTGGGCTGCGCGGCTCGCCGGGGTGGAGGTGCCTGCATTTTATGCCCTCGCCGAAGTGGCCGGACCCGCCGTCGGGCCCGAACTGTTCCTCCCTTACCTTTCAGGAGAGCGCACTCCGCACAATGACCCGCACGTGCGGGGGGCTTTTCTCGGACTCGGCAATGAAAGCGACCCCGGCCGGATCGCCGCAGCCGTGCTTGAAGGTGTGGCCTTTGCCCATGCGGATGGCCTCGCCGCGCTGCGCGAAGCCGGAACCACGGTTGAACGACTTTCGGTGATCGGCGGCGGTGCCCGCTCGCGCCATTGGGGCCGGATCATCGCCTCGGCGCTCGACGTGCAGCTCGATTATCTCGACGGCGGCGAAGTCGGCCCGGCGCTTGGCGCTGCCAAGCTCGCGCAGATCGCGGTGACGGGAGCAGCGATCGAAACTGTCTGCACGCGCCCCCCGGTGCTCGAAACCATTGCCCCCGATCCTGAACTTGCCGGGCGGCTCGCCCCCAAGCTCGCCCGTTTCCGCGCGGCCTATCCCGCGCTCAAGTCAGTCTGAGAGGAAAGCCCCGATGTCTGCCGACTATTTCGCCCCGTTCGACACCGTCCGCTATGAAGGCCCGGACAGCACCAACGACCTTGCCTATCACTACTATGACAAGGATCGCGTCGTGCTGGGCAAGCGCATGGAGGATCACCTGCGCTTTGCGGTGTGCATGTGGCACACGTTTTGCTGGCCGGGCAGCGACGTGTTTGGCGCGGGCACCTTTTCTCGCCCCTGGCACGCCGGGCCGAACGATGCGGTGCGTGCAAAGGCCAAGCGCGAGGCGGCGCTGGCTTTTGTCGAAAAGCTCGACGTGCCATTCTATTGCTTCCACGATGTCGACGTGATGGCCGACGCGGGGGCCATTGGTGATTTCCGCAAGAGCTTTGCCGAAGCAGTCGATCATCTCGAAGCCCTGCAAGCGCAGCATGGCCGCAAGCTTCTGTGGGGCACTGCCAACCTGTTCAGCCACCCACGCTACATGGCCGGTGCAGCGACCAATCCCGATCCCGAAGTCTATGCCTGGGCGGCGAGTCAGGTCCGCGATGCACTTGAGGCGACTCACCGCCTTGGCGGCGCGAACTATGTGCTGTGGGGTGGACGAGAAGGCTACGATTCGATCCTCAACACTGAAATCGGAATTGAGCAGGAGAACCTCGGCCGGTTTCTGCAACTGGTGGTCGATCACAAGCATCGGATCGGCTTCAAGGGCACGATCCTGATAGAACCGAAGCCCCACGAGCCGACCAAGCACCAGTACGATTTCGACACTCAGACGGTTTATGCCTTCCTCAAGCGGTTCGGGCTTGAAGGTGAGGTGCGTGTCAATATCGAGGCCAATCACGCGACGCTGTCGGGCCATACGTTCGAGCACGAACTTGCAATGGCGCGCGCGCTAGGGCTTTTCGGTTCCATCGACGCCAATCGCGGCGATCCGCAGAACGGCTGGGACACCGACCAGTTTCCCAACTCGGTCGAGGAATTGACGCTGGCTATGTTGGAGGTGATCCGCGCTGGCGGGTTCACCGATGGCGGGTTCAACTTCGACGCGAAGGTCCGTCGTCAGAGCATAGACGCTGTCGATCTGTTCCATGGCCATATCGGCGGGATCGACACAGTTGCCCGCGGGCTTCTGCGCGCAGCGGCGCTGATCGAGGATGGGCGCCTGGAGGCGTTCCGGACGGAGCGTTACGCCGGGTGGAAGGGTGAGCTCGGGCAGGCGGTCCATGCTGATGGCGCGACACTTGCCGGCGTGGCCGACCGCGCCGTTGCCAGCAACAGCGCACCCGTGCCCAAATCCGGGCGCCAGGAGTGGTGCGAAAATCTGATCGGGCGGATTTGACCTGAAATGCAATGTCCAGGAGGCACAAGGTGAGCGCTCGTTCGAAAAGAAGCATAATGAGGGGTGCTTTCCTCGCGGGGCTCATGGCAATTGCGGCGAGCCCGGTCCGTTCGGCGGAAGCGGACGGTGATGACGAAGGCGCAATGCCGTCTGCGGTAGCACATCCGAATGCATGGCCCTCGGCACAGGGTAGACGTTTTGTAGATCCGGCTACGGAACGCAGAATAACCCAACTCCTGCGGCGCATGTCCGTCGAGGAAAAGGTCGGGCAGATGATTCAGCCCGATATTTCCGCGATCCGGCCCGACGACCTTCGCAGGTATCCGGTTGGAAGCGTACTTGCGGGAGGCAGCTCTCCGCCGATTGATGCGCCTGACCGTTCGCGGATCGGACCCTGGTTGGCAACCACCCGTGCCTTCGACGGGGTCGCGACCGAGAAACGGCTCGGCCATGTGCCGATCCCGCTGATGTTTGGGATTGATGCCGTCCACGGCAACAACAACGTCGTTGGCGCCACCCTTTTTCCGCACAACATCGGTCTGGGTGCGGCGCGCGATCGGGAGCTGATCCGCCGGATCGGAGGCGCAACAGCCAAGGAAACGGTGGCAGCAGGCATCGATTGGGCCTTTGGGCCCACGCTTGCGGTTCCCCGGAATGATCGCTGGGGACGCACCTACGAAGGCTATTCGGAAGATCCCGCGGTGGTGCGCGACTTTGCCGGGGTCATGGTTGAAGGCCTTCAGGGCGCACCGGGTGAGCACAATACCGTGCAGACGGGGCACGTTGCTGCCAGCGCCAAACACTTTCTGGGTGATGGGGGCACGACCGATGGCACCGATCAGGGCAATACACGGATCCCCGAATCTCAGCTGATTGCGATCCACGGCGCAGGCTATCCTCCCGCGATCAATGCAGGAACGATGACGATCATGGCATCGTTCAACAGCTGGCAAGGCAAGAAGATGCACGGCAACAAGTCGCTGCTGACCGATGTTCTCAAGGAGCGGATGGGCTTTTCGGGGGTCATCGTCGGTGACTGGAACGGCCATGCCCAACTGCCTGGTTGTTCAGCCACAGATTGCCCCGACACATTTACCGCCGGCCTAGACATGGCCATGGCGCCGGATGGCTGGAAGGGCATGTTTGACAACACCGTTCGGGCAGTGCGCGAAGGGCGAATTCCCATGGCCCGGATCAATGATGCAGTGCGTCGCATCCTTCGTGTGAAATTTCGGCTGGGATTGTTCGATCCGGCGCGTCCCTATGCCGGCCGGGCCGAATTGCTCGGGTCACCCGCGCATCGTGCCATCGCGCGCGAGGCGGTGCGCAAATCACTCGTCTTGCTCAAGAACCAGGGGGTCCTGCCGATCCGCTCGTCTGCCAACGTCCTGGTCGCCGGTCCTGGCGCAAACAATATTGCCATGCAGTCGGGAGGCTGGACCCTGAGCTGGCAGGGCGAGGGCAACACCAATGCGGATTTTCCCAACGGCCAATCGATCTACTCGGGCATTGCCGATGCGGTCGGGGCTGGAGGGGGGAGCGCAGAGTTGAGCGAGGACGGCCGCTTCGCAAAACGGCCGGATGTCGCGATCGTCGTGTTCGGCGAAACGCCATATGCAGAAGGCGCCGGCGATGTCAGGACGCTGGAATTCCAGCCCGGCGACAAAGAGGCACTGGCCCTGCTGACACGCCTGCACGATCAGAACATCCCGACGGTATCGGTTTTCCTTTCCGGCCGTCCGCTGTGGGTCAATCCGGAAATCAACCAGTCCGATGCCTTCATTGCGGCGTGGTTGCCGGGGAGCGAAGGGGCAGGCATTGCCGACGTGATCATCGGTACGCCTGACGGAAAACCCCGCACGGATTTCAGCGGGACACTTTCGTTCTCATGGCCCAGGACCGCTGCCCAGTTCACGCTCCATGCGGGACAGCCGGGCTATGATCCGCTCTTCGCGTTCGGCTTTGGCCTGTCATATGTTACGAAGGACAGCGTTCCCAGACTGAGCGAGGAATCGGGGCTAGCCTCGGTTGTCACCAATACCAGCAGTTTTCTGGCGCGCGGGGGTGTTCCTGCGCCGTTCCGGCTGGATGTCGGTGGCGGCATTGCGGCCTCGAAGGTGGACAGCGCGATGCTGCAGGAGGGGGCCCTGCGCCTGAACTGGTCGGCTCCGGCAACAGCTTCGGTATCGATCGATGGCGAACCCTTGAACTGGACGCGTGAGACCAACGCGCAAATGGTGCTTCAACTGGTCTATCGCATCGACACCGCGCCCGATGGCGAGGTGGCCCTGCTGATGGGCAATGTCGGCCATGAGGCGGTGGTGCCGGTGCGCGGGTTGTTGGGCGCTGCAGACGGACAGTGGCATACGTTGCGCGTCCCGATCGCGTGCTTCCAGCGCTTTGGCCTTGATGTCGGAAAGGTCAACAAGGTCATGGGGCTTCGCAGCGCCGGACCGTTTGCAATTTCGATTGCGGAAGCACGTTTGGCGGGAGATCCGGCCGGCGCTGTCTGCCCAAGGCAGTAGTGCGAAGGGATGGGCAAGGGCATGGTCCGCCGACTCCGGATAGCTCTGACGGGCTTCGCGTTATCGTTGATGGTATCGACGGTCCCGGCGCTGTCGTCCGATATCCCCCGGATCGTCAGTCAGGGGGGGCACCACGCCCTGCTGGTCGATGGGCAGCCGTTCCTGATGCTTGGGGCCCAGGTCAACAACAGCAGCAATTATCCGGCAGCCTTGCCGCAAGTGTGGCCGATAATCGATCGGATGAAGGCCAATACGCTTGAAGTTCCAGTATCCTGGGAACAGATCGAACCTGCCGAGGGGCAATTCGACTTTTCGTGGCTCGACACATTGCTTCCTCAGGCACGCGAACATGGCGTCCGGCTGGTGCTGCTGTGGGTCGGTACGTGGAAGAACACGGCGCCGAATTATACTCCGGCCTGGGTCAAGTTGGATAACAAGCGTTTCCCACGCATGATCGATGCACAGGGGCGGACGCATTATGCGCTCTCCCCGTTGCAGCGATCGACTCTGGTGGCCGACAAGCGGGCGTTTGTCCGGTTGATGGAATATCTGAAGCAAAACGATCCCGAACACACCGTGATCATGGTGCAGGTCGAGAACGAGCCCGGATCATACGGCAGCGTGCGGGATTTTTCGCCCAACGCGCGCCGACTGTTTGAAGGGCCTGCGCCGGCCGCGCTGTTGCAGCGTTTTGGCAAGTCCGCGGGGCAATCCTGGAAGGCGGCCTTTGGCAGCGATGCGGACGAATACTTCCAGGCCTGGCATGTCGCCGCATATGTCAACGAGATCGCTGCTGCCGGTAAAGCGGTGAAGCCGCTGCCGATGTACGTCAACGCCGCGCTTGCTGCAGCATCGGGACGCCAGCCCGCCGCGACCTATGCCAGCGGCGGACCGGTGCACCATGTGATTGATGTCTACAAGGCGGCGGCACCTGCAATCGATCTGGTGGCGCCCGACATCTATGTCCGCGATCATGCCGCCTTTAGCGCCTATCTCGGTTTCTATGACCGGGCTGATAATCCCCTGTTCGTCCCCGAGACAGGCAACGACCGCGACTATGCGCGGTTCTTTTTCCCCGTGGTCGGTCGCGGCGGGATAGGGTTCGCGCCGTTCGGAATGGACGACACCGGCTATTTCAATTTCCCGCTCGGCGCGAAGGAGTTCGACGCCGACCTGAACCTTCTGGCCCGAAACTATCAGCTGTTTGCGCCGATGCAGCATGAATGGGCAAAACTTGCCCTGGCCGGAAGGACATGGGGTGCCGCCGAACCGACGGATCCAGCCCAGGAGCACCGCCAAGTCCTTGAATTGGGTAAGTATCGGGCAACGCTGACCTTTGGGCAACTCCAATTCGGCTGGGACAAGCCAACGGGAAACCCACAGCCTACCGGCGGCGTTGCAATCGCCGAAATCGGGCCTGACGAATTCCTTGTTGCCGGTTTCGACACCCGTGTCGCCTTCAGCCTGGCCCGTCCCGCAGCGGGGGAGGCGATGGTCTATGCCCGGGTCGAGCAGGGTCACTATGACAAGGGCGGCTGGGTCTTCGAGCGGGTCTGGAATGGCGATCAGACCGATTACGGCCTGAACTTCACCGACAGGCAGATTTTACTGCGTGTCAAACTGGGCGGTTATCGGGGAAACCCGGTGATCCCTGTTGGCAATCCGAATTGATGTGACGTGTGCGCGGCGCGCCGGGAACAATGCGAGGGGTTTGAAATGAGGCATTCGATCAAGTGTTTTGCGGCCGCCGCGATCCTGTCGGCAGGCATATCCACATCGGCTCTTGCCGCCAGCTATTTGCGGACAGCCCACGGCATTATCGCCACACCGGACAGCGGCGCGGCGCGGCAGGTCAGGGTGGAAGCCTATGACGACGGTGCCTTCCGGGTTACGGCTGTTGGCCAGGACGGTTTCGGCGTGGTGCCCCAGAGCCTGATGGTCACGGCCCGCCCGACCGCGACGCCCACTATTGAAGAAGTGGGGGGCGAAGTCGTTCTGCGCATTCCCGGCGGCAGTGCGCGGATACGCCTTGCGGACGGCAGGGTCACCTTCTTCGATTCGGATGGCAAGCAAGTTCTTGCCGAAGAGCAGCGCGGTGCTTTCCAGTCGGTTTCGTTCGACGGAAAACCCTATTCCAGGATAACCCAGCAGTTCAATCGGGGCACTGACGAAGGCTTCTTCGGGCTAGGCCAGCATCAGAATCGCCAGATGAACTACAACGGCGAGGACGTGGAGCTTGCCCAGCACAACATGGACATCGCGGTGCCGTTCGTGGTTTCGACCCGCAACTATGGCCTGCTGTGGGACAACAACGGGATAAGCCGCTTCGGCAACCCGGAGCCATACAAACTGGTCGGAAGCACGCCGGGTCTGGCCGTGAGCCATGGCGGTCAGCCAGGCTGGAAGGCCGAATACTTCCTGGGCGACAAACTTGCCGCGTCGCGCACGGAATCGGCGATCGACTATCAGTTCATCAAGGATCAGGTGAAGTGGCCCAAGGAGGCCGTTGCGCAAAAGACGACGGCTACTTCTGGCCAGAACACTGCCGGCAACGCCGTCCAGGCACAGCGAGTGGTCTGGACAGGCTCGCTTGAACCCCGGCAATCGGGTCTGTTCAAGTTCCGCCTCTATTCATCGAGCTATGCCAAGGTCTTCGTGGACGGCAAGGTTGTGGTTGATCGCTGGCGGCAGAACTGGAACCCGTGGTTTCACCTGTTCGAAGTGAACCTGTCTGCCGGAAAGCCGGTGTCGGTCCGCGTCGAATGGGAGCCGAATGCCGGGTACATGGGCCTGCTCTATGACGAGCCCCAGTCCGAACCGGATCGCCATTCGTTGCAGATGACATCCGATCTGGCGCATTCCCAGGATTATTATGTTGTTCTGGGCAAGGACAGCAAGGGCGTGATCGACGGGTATCGGCGGCTGACCGGTGCGGCCACGATGATGCCCAAATGGGCCTACGGGTTTTGGCAAAGTCGCCAGCGCTACAACACCCAGGATGAGGTCGTCGGCGTTTTGCGGGAATACCGGGCGCGCAAGATCCCGATCGACAACATCGTGCAGGACTGGTTCTACTGGCCGGAAGACCAGTGGGGGTGCCAGTGCTTTGATTCCAAGCGCTTCCCTGATCCGGCGGGGATGGTCAAGGCGGTGCATGATCTGAACGGCCGGATCATGATTTCGGCCTGGCCGAAATTCTATCCGAACACGGCCAATGCCAAGGAACTGATGGCCAAAGGCCTCCTCTACAAGGGCAACCTTGAGGCACGTGAGCGCGATTGGGTCGGTCCGGGATATGAGAACACCGACTACGACCCCTATTCGCCGCAGGCCCGCGACATCTATTTCCGCCAGCTGCGCGAAGGTCTGGTAAGCAAGGGCTTTGATGCTTGGTGGCTCGATGCGACCGAACCGGATATCCATTCAAACCTTTCGCTCGAACAGCGTGCCGAACGCATGGGCCTGACCGCGCAGGGGCCGGGTGCGGAGTTCTTCAACAGCTTCCCGCTGGTTCATGCCGAAGGTGTTGCAAATGGTCTTCGCGCGGCCCGCCCGGATGAGCGGCCCTTTATCCTTACCCGCTCGGGATTTGGCGGGTTGCAGCGGACGAGTTCGGCTGTCTGGTCGGGCGACACAGCCGCGCGGTGGGATAACCTGCGCGACCAGATTTCGGCCGGCGTGAACATGTCGATGTCCGGGGTTCCCAACTGGACCCATGACATTGGCGGCTTCGCGGTCGAGGATCGCTATACCTTCGCCGACCCGAAGGCACTGCCCGAATGGCGTGAGCTTAACCTGCGCTGGTTTCAGTTTGGAGCATTCAGCCCGCTGTTCCGCAGCCATGGCGAGACCCCATTCCGTGAGGTCTATGAGATCGCCAAGGGCGATCCGGCGATGTACGATTCCATGGTCGGATACATCCGTATGCGCTACCGGCTGATGCCCTACATCTACGCGGTTGCCGCCGACGCCACCTTGCAGGGCGGGGCGATCATGCGGCCGCTGGCGAGCGAATTTCCCGCCGATCGCAAAGGCTGGTCGATCGACGATGAATTCATGTTCGGTCCGGGTTTCCTTGTCGCTCCGGTCACCGAATTCAACGCACGAAAGCGGCAGGTTTACCTGCCAGCGGGAGCGGACTGGTACGATTTTGCGACCGGAAAATACCTGAAGGGAGGCACCGCGATCACGGCCGCGGCACCGCGTGAACGGATGCCGCTGTTCGTCCGTGCCGGCACAATTCTGCCCAGCGGTCCGTCAATCGAATGGACGGATGAAAAGCCGGCTGATCCGGTGGTCCTGCACGTATTCACGGGGGAAAGCGGCACCTTCTCGCTCTACGAAGACGATGGCAAAAGCCTTGGTTATGCGCGCGGAGAATCAAGCCGTATCCCGTTGCAGTGGGATCAGTCGTCGGGCGTGCTGACGATTGGCAAACGAGAGGGCAGCTATGCCGGGATGCCCGAAAACCGGCGCTTTCTAGTGGTGTTTCACAAGCCGGGCAAGGCTGTCGTCCCCGACTTCGACGGTGCCGGTGGGCTGCAGGTCAACTATGCCGGACAGGAAGTATCACTGCGGATTCCGTAGGGGTGGATCGGCACGTGGCGGATCTGCGCGGGCATGCGCCCGCCATCGCCACGTGCCGTTGCCGCAAGCGCCATACCAGAAGTACCAGTGACCCGCGCGGCACGGGTCTTCTGGTCATGGCAACGGCGCGGCAAAGGTCGGGACAGGTGAATTGTCTGCGTCGAACAGATTGGTGACCGGACTGTCGGCCCACATATGGCGGACCTGCCTGTCGTCCGGCCCGGCAACCAGTTCGATCGTGTCGGTCCCGGCCATGCGCGCGGACGCAGCCCGGCAGGCCATGGCCGCATCGCACAGTTCGAAGCCCACCGGATCGGCTCCACCGACTACATGCAATGCCCGGTCAAAGACCAGTCGCACGCGGCCTGCCTCGCGTTCCATGCGGGGCAGGGCGGCAATGCGCTTGCCGTCCATGGCCTGTGCAAGCCTTTGGCCAACCGGCAGTTTCTGGGTCGGATGGATGTCGAACGGGTCGCCGACGTCGATTGTCGTCGCCAAGCCAACGTCAGGGTCGGCCGCGGAGGCGGCGCGCTGAACATTGCGCAATTGCGCCCATTGCGATTCTTGCGGGGTGGCCGCACGTGGGCCGAAGTTGGCAAGCTGCGTAATTGCAAACGGCCGCGCCTGGAAACGGGCGCGCCATGCCGAGATCAGTTCCGGGAGCAAGCGGGAATAGCCCTGCGCGTCGCTGACATTGGCTTCCCCCTGATACCAGGAGATTCCGGCCAGCGGGAAAGTGCCAAGCGGAGCGATCATGCCGTTGTATAGCGTTGCAAGGCCACTGCCGCCGATCCAGGGGGCAAAGGGCGGCCTGCCCAGATCGCGCAGTGCCGTGCCCCTGGCGATTTGCCAGGCTGGAATCGGAACTTCGCCGTTGTCCAGTTCGATGGCGCGGCCGGTTTTGCCCCACAGCCCGCCACCGCCATCCACATCAAGCACCCGCACGGTGATGCTGTTCCTGCCTGCGTGAAGCAGCCCGGCCGGTATCGGGTAATGCCGCTGGTCGCTCCAGCCGGTGGTGGTGCCGATGATGCGTCCGTTGATCAGGGTCTGGTCGATGTCGTCGACCTGACCGAGCCGGAAATAGCGGCCGGATTTTGCCTGTGCCTTGGTCAAGGTGACTTCGGCCGTGTAAACGGCGATGCCGTCGAATGTCGTGAAGTCCGTTCCGCCCCATTCTTCCCAATTGCGGCCTGGGTCAGCCGGGCGGCGCGGCCCCAGCGTCGCATCGCTCTGCGCGAAGTAGGCGGCGACATGTCCCGACCAGGCCCTGTCCGAGCCGGCGGGGTCGGTCTGGCGCTGGACAACCAGCGAAAGCCCTTCGTCGTATCCGCCGACCCGCCGCAACGATGCAAGGGGCATCCAGTCCTCGATGATCGAGCCGCCCCAGGCCGCCGCGATAAGACCGATCGGGACATTGCGCGCCTTGTGCAACTCGCGGCCCATGAAATAGCAGACGGCCGAAAAGTCCCGCACGGAGTCCGGCGTGGCCGCCGCCCAGGCAGTCGGCCGGGCAAAGGCGGCCTGCGGTGCGATGCTGCTTTGCCGGGGAATATTGAACAGGCGCAGATCAGGATTGTTGCTGCTGGCGATGACGAAATTGGCATTGGTGGCGCTGCGCACCGGGAACTCCATGTTCGACTGGCCAGAACAGAGGAACACATCGCCAAAAGCGATATTCGACAATTCGCGCTGATCGGTGCCGATGACGATCGTCAGCCGGTGCCCGGTGCCTGCTTTCTGCGGCGGGATCGTCACGCGCCACGAGCCGGTTTCGTCCGCCGCCGCGGAGAGTTCCGGTTGGCCGTCCAGCGTTACGCCAACCCTTGTTCCGGGGGCGGCATGGCCTTCGAGCGGG
>CAYFJH010000003.1:31239-43290 GCA_964343385.1 uncultured Novosphingobium sp.
TCGCGTATTCGTTAACTACAGCTTGTTTCAAAATGTCCCGCTCGAAAACGGCATTGTCGGTCACGATTGGCGACAGTGCGGGTGCCGATGCCCTGGCTTCGCCGCCGGCCAGGGACAGGCCCGCGAGCGCGGCCAAAGGGAAATGGCGGTGTTTGATTCCCATGGGTCTCACTCGCAGATTTCGCCGTTCTATTTCGCCACCGACAGGCGATAGATCATCCGGTGATGGTATGGCTTGCCGGGATCGACCCGTGCCGAGCCGAAGGACGGCTGGTTGGGCGTATCGGGAAACTTTTGCGGTTCGAGCGCGATGCCATCCCCCATGCGGTAGACATGCCCCTTCTTGCCCACCAGGGTCCCGTCGAGAAAGTTCCCGGTATAGAGCTGGATGCCCGGCTCGGTGGTCAAGACATCGAGCACGCGCCCGGAGACCGGGTCGGCCAGCCGGGCTGCCAGTTTTGGGGTGGGCGTAGAGCCGGCATCCAGCACGAAGTTATGGTCATAGCCGCGTCCGGCCACGATCTGCGGGTCGGTGCCATCGCGCACGGATTTTGCCACGATGCGGCTACGGGTGAAATCAAAGGGCGTCCCTTTGACGGGCCGCAGTTCGCCGGTCGGGATCAGGTTGCTGTTCACCGGTGTGTAGCGACTGGCCGGGATGGTGAGCGCTGCGCCCATGGCGTCGCGCGCGGCGCCTTCACCGGCAAGGTTGAAGATCGCGTGGTTTGTCATGTTGACGATGGTCGGCGCGTCGGTGATTGCCGTGAAGTCGATCGCAAGATCGCCGTCTGGCCCAAGTTCGTAGGTTACGCGCACGGTCAGTGTTCCCGGATAGCCCTGATCGCCGTCCGGGCTGACCGTCTCCATCGTTACGCTTGCGGACTTTCCTTGATGGACCGAAACGATACGCCAGTTGCGCTTGTCGAAACCTGCGGCACCGCCATGCAGGGAATTACCGTTGTTGTTCCGGTCAAGCTGATATGCCTTGCCATCCAGGGTAAATCGTCCGTCGGCAATCCGGTTGGCATAGCGGCCGACCGTGACCCCGAAATAGTTCGGCCGATCCACGAAGCTGGCCAGATCGTCATAGCCCAGGACGATGTCGGCAAGGCCGCGCTTGCGATCGGGCGCGATCAGCGCCTGCAACGTGGCACCATAGGTGATGATCGTGGCGCTGATGCCGCTTTCGTTCTTGAGCACGACCGCTTCGACCGCGGTTCCGTCGCGCATCCGGCCAAATTCGCTGCGGGTGGCGGAGGTCGCGGCGTCAGCTGTGCCGGACAAGCCGATTGCTGCGCCGAGCGCGGCTATGGTGAAGTTGCGCAGGTGGTTCACTTCGATCTCCCAATCGTGGTTTATTGGCCGCGATGGCATTGGTGGGCCTCGGGCATGCCGGGGGATACTAATTCAGTCAAACGGGCAATGGTAGCGTTATCTTGACGGGATTGTGGCTCTCAACTAGTCAGACAATTGAACGAGAGAGGCCACGGTCCGGTCAGCCTGATACCGTGGCAAGCAGCCGCAGGGAAAGCCGGCCAGGGACCGGCGGGAAATGTTCAAGATAATGGATGGGAGAGCCGCAGTGAAAGTAACCGTGTCAGGGCGCAAATTGGCAATCGCATTGGCGACCACGGCGCTGTGCGCGGTCGGCTTGGCGACATCTCCTTCGGCGGCGCTGGCCGATCCGGCGCCCTATGCCTGGCAGACCGTGCCATTCGGTGCCGGAGGATATGTGGATGGATTCGCCTACCATCCGCGCGAAAAGGATATCCTTTATGCGCGCACGGACATCGGCGGGCTCTATCGTTTCGACTATCGCGAGAAGCGCTGGATTCCGCTGCTCGATCACCTTGGGCGCCAGGATGGCGATCTGATGGGGGTGCTGAGCATCGCGCTTGATCCTGCCAACCCGGACAAGGTCTATGCTGCGTGCGGCCTCTATCTTTCGCAGTGGTCGCGCAAGGGCGCGATTCTGCGTTCCGACGACCGGGGGCGGACCTGGAAGGTCAGCGAACTTCCGGTTCACGTCGGCGGAAATGCCGATGGCCGTGGAAGCGGTGAGCGCCTGATGGTGGATCCGCACAATTCTGCGATCGTCTATTTCGGGTCGAACCAGGACGGCCTCTGGAAGAGCGCCGATGGCGGGCAGAATTTTTCCCGCACGCCTGCCTCGGTCAAGGCATTCAGCCTGGTTGCGGTGGATCCGGTCGACAGCGCATCTATCTGGGCTGGCTCGCCGGACGGGAAAGGCGGGTTGCTGCTTAGCATGGATGGCGGGCAATCTTTTGCCCCGGTCAATGGTCTTCCCGCGATGGTGCCCCAACATGTCGCATTTGCCCCGGACGGGTCCATGTTTGTCACCTTCGCCCAAGGAGAAGGACAATCGGCGCTTAATCCCAGCAATGCCAAGTCCGGTGCGGTATGGAAGCGCGATGGGCGCAGCGGCAAATGGCGCGACGTGACACCGAAGGGGCCGCTGCCCAATCTCGCCGGCGGGTTCAGCGGGGTCGATGTGAAGCGCGATGGCACTGTCGCGGTTTCGACCATCGATCGCTGGTATCCGGGCGACGACATTTTTGTGTCGAAGGATGGGGGTGACCACTGGAACGGGCTGTCCGAACGTGCCCGGCACGTGCCCGCGGGCTACCCCCGGCTGGTCAACTACCTCAAAGGAGAGGAGCGGATGGGGCACTGGATTTCCGACGTGAAATTCAATCCGTTTAATCCTGACGAGATGATCTACGGCACGGGATACGGCCTCTGGATGAGTCGGAATCTGGCCTCGGCGAAATCGGGCGAGACGGTGGATTTCGATTTTGCCGTTCGGAATCTGGAGGAAACGGCAACGCTGCAGATGGCTTCGCCCACCGGCGGGGCCTCCCTGCTTGTGGCAATGGGCGATGTCGCGGGGGCCGCATGGGACGACCTTGCCCGGTCGCCATCCGCAGGCCTTTTTACGCCCAGCAACGAATCGAGCCTTAGCGTCGACTTCGCAGGCCTCAAGCCGGGCCTGATCGTGCGAACTACGGCAAATTCGCCCACCCACGGGTACTTCTCGCGCGATGGCGGCGGCAGCTGGGACCCGTTCAAGGCAACGCCCTTCCGGCCGCTGGCCAAGGATGAGGAGTGGCGGGGACCCGGCAGCGTCGCCATTTCGGCGAATGCGACGTCCCTGGTCTGGGCACCGGAAAAGGACAATGCGTTCCATTCGCGCGATGGCGGCAAGACCTGGCAGCCGTCCAGCGGGTTGCCGGTTGGCAAGGACGTGTCGTTCCTCCCAGTTGCCGACAAGGCTGCGGACGGAATTTTCTATGTTTTCGACAAGGCCTCCGCGCGGATATTTGCCAGCGGCGACGGCGGGGCGAGTTTCAATCCGCTCGTCGAAGGGCTGCCAAAGCTTGAACCCTGGCAGAATGCGCGGCTTGCCGTGGTCCCTGACCGCATTCGTGACCTTTGGCTGGCCGCTCCCTATGGGCTGTTCCATTCACCGGACAGCCGATCGAAAATGACCCAGGTCGCCGGCGTTGACGAAGCATGGCTGGTATCCTTCGGCGCACCGGCGGTGAAGGGCGCCTATCCGGCGGTTTTCCTGTGGGGTAAGGTGCGCGGGGGCGAAGGCCTGTGGCGCTCCGACGATCAGGCCGCAAGCTGGACCCGCATCAACGATGATGTGCACCGGTTTGGAGAGCTGAGGGCAATGTCAGGCGACATGCTGGACCCTGATACAGTGTACGTTGCGCCGCATGGCCGGGGCGTGATGGTTGGAATGCCTGCGGGCAAGCCACTTCCGGTTCCGGGCGCCGCATCGGTCGCGGCGGGGCCGGCACCGCGCAGGATCAGCATCGACATCAAGGCGGCGACAGAGCCGCTGGACCGTTTCTATGATCTGTCAGTAGGCTCTGACTATACCGGGACCTTGATGCGTCCGGCCAACATGGCCCAGCTCAAGACCACGGTGGATGAGCTTGGGTTCCGCTATGTCCGGTTCCACGACGTGTTTCATGACATCATGGGGACCGTGCGCAAGGTCCATGGCAAGACCGTATATGACTGGACCGGCCTGGACAAGGTGTTCGACGACCTGAAGGCCCGCAATATACGGCCCTTTGTCGAGCTTGGCTTCACACCGGATGTGATGAAAAGTTCAAACCAGACGATCTTCTATTGGAAGGGCAATACATCGCACCCGAAGCCCGACGAATGGAAGGCCCTAGTCGATGCCTTCGTCCGGCACGTCCAGGCGCGATATGGCCGGAATGAAGTCCGTAACTGGTTCTTTGAGGTGTGGAACGAGCCGAATCTCGATGGTTTCTGGGAAAAGGCAGATCAGAAGGCCTATTTCGACCTCTACGTGCTCACCGCCAATACGATCAAGGCCATCGATTCCGAGTTGCGCGTCGGTGGCCCATCGACCGCCGGGGCCGCCTGGGTTCCCGAACTGCTTGACTACGTCGCCGCGAAGGGCAGCAGGATCGATTTTGTGTCGACCCATACCTATGGGGTCAATGGCGGGTTCCTTGACGAAATGGGCAAGGAAGACACGAAACTTGATCCCTCTCCGATGTCGATCACCCATGATGTGCTGCGCGTGCGCCAGCAGATCGCCAATTCCAAATTCCCGACCCTGCCACTCTATTTCACCGAATGGAGCACAAGCTATACCCCGCGCGACCTGGTGCATGATTCCTATGTCAGCGCGCCCTATATCCTGTCCAAGCTGAAAGCCGTCGAAGGCTCGGTCCAGGCCATGAGCTATTGGGTTCATAGCGATCTGTTCGAGGAACCTGGCCCTCCATCCACCGCGTTTCACGGGGGGTTTGGCCTGATGACCAAGGACGGCGTCCGTAAACCGGCCTGGTTCACCTACAAATACCTTCACGCGCTCAAGGGTAGCAAGGTTCCGGTGAACGACCAGCAGGCCTGGGTCGCCAGCGACGGCAAGGAGGTTTCGGCGGTGATCTGGGATTTCCAGCAGCCGGTGCAACCCACCAGCAACCGGTCATTCTATGGAAAGCTGGTTCCCAATGCCCCATCGCGCGACGCGGCGTTGAAGATTTCGAGCCTGGCACCCGGCGGACGCTATCGCGTGACGGTCAACCGGGTCGGCTACAAGGCAAACGACGCTTATTCCGCCTATATCGAAATGGGCAAACCGGACCAATTATCCAGGGAGCAGCTTCAGCGCTTGCATGACTTGACGCAGGACCGGCCCGAATCGGACCAGGTTGTGCAGGCGGACGGATCGGGAAAGATTACCCCGATCGTGAAGATGAACAGCAATGACGTGGTTCTGGTGCGGATCGCGCCGGTCAACTGAGCGAGGTTTCAGCTTCCGGTGGCCTGAGGGCCACCGGAAAGCGGTCAGCTTGAAGCCGTCGCAGCGCAGTGCGCTGCGATATAGTCCTCGTGACGGGGCATGGCTTCGGCGGTCTTCGTGACGATTTCCCGCATCTGTTGCAGGAATCGTCCATTCTGTTCGATCGGACCCATCGCCGCCAGCGGGTCGCACGATCGCGGCACAATATTTTGTCCCAGCAGCACGGCGATCCAGCTTTCCTCGGTGAACAGCGAATTGTGCCGCCGAAACACGCGCCCCTTGCCGCGCCAGATCTCGATCCGCTCGGCCAGGCTATCGGGGATTTCCATCGTTCGGCAGTGGTTCCAGAAATCGGAATCGTCGCGCCCGGTCGCATGGTAATGCAGGATGATGAAATCGCGGATGTGTTCGTATTCCTCGATCAGCCAGAGGTTGTATTCGTCAATTTCGACCTGGCTGAAGTCCTGCTCGGGGAACAGCGCCATCAGGCGAAAAATGCCCGACTGGATCAGGTGAATGCTGGTCGATTCAAGCGGTTCGATGAACCCGCCGGACAGACCGATCGCGACGCAGTTCTTTTCCCACAGCCTTTCCCGCCGCCCTGCCGTGAAGCGCAGCAGGCGCGGGTCGCCGACGGTCGGTGCGTCAAGCCCTTCGAGCAGCAGCCGGAGCGCCGCATCGTTGTCGGTATGCGCGCTGGAAAAGACGTGGCCGTTGCCGACCCGATGCTGAAGCGGAATGCGCCACCGCCAGCCGCCCTTTTCGGCCGACGAACGGGTATAGGGGACCGGCGGACCGGCATTTGCGCAAGGGACCGCGATGGCGCTGTCGCAGGGCAGCCAATGCTGCCAGCTGCGATAGGGCACGCCCAGCGTCTGCCCCAGCAGCAAGGAGCGGAACCCGCTGCAATCCACGAAGAAATCGCCGTCGATCCGCCGCCCATCATCCAGCACGACAGCCGCGATGTGGCCGTTGTCCGGGTTCTGCTCGACCGTTGCGATCTTGCCTTCGGTGCGCTTGACGCCCCGTTCTTCGGCATAGCCGCGCAGGAAACGCGCATAGAGCCCGGCATCGAAGTGATAGGCATAGCCAAGGCCGGACAGCACCGCATCGGGATTGGCCACAGGCTTGGTAAAACGGCCGCGCTTGGCGGCGGCGGCTGCGATGGCATAGTCGCCCAGCGGTCCTGGATCGGGACCATCTCCGCCAAACAGGCGCTGACGGAGCCAGAACTGATGAAAGCTGACCCCCATGGTCAGGCGGCCGAACTTGCCGAAAGGATGGATATACCGGTCGCCAAGGCGGCCCCAGTCGACAAATTCGATGCCGAGCTTGAACGTGCCCTGGGTGGCCGCAACAAAGGCGTGCTCGTCGATGCCGAGGGCAAGGTTGAAATCCAGCAAGGCCGGAATGGTCGCCTCGCCGACGCCGACGGTTCCGATCTCCTCGGATTCAACCAGTTCAACCTCGATCCCCGCCGAGGTCATGCGGGAAAGTGCCGCAGCGGTCATCCAGCCGGCCGATCCGCCGCCGACGATGACCACCTTGCGGATCGACTGCGGTCTGTTTTGCCTGTTCATGCCGATTTCGCCATTGCTCCGAAGTTTGAATGCCGTGCGAATTCCACGAGCGCCCGGTTGGTGGGCAGGTTTTGCACGGCAAAGGCCTGCTGGCGGCGCACCTCGGCAAAAGCCTGCCGCGCCTCGGGTTCAAGCCTGAAGACGCCGGCCTTGGCCGAAAGGTCTGTTTTCCAGCCCATGCCGTAAAGCACATATTGCCAGCTTGCCGCGCCAAAGATTTCGATGTTGGGATCGACATCAATCTCGTTCGGCGGGCGGTGCCGCCAGCGGTCGAGCAGTTCGGCAAGGCTGTCGGTATTCGACGCCGGGTCAATGTTGTCCAGCCAGAACCGGCTGTCGCGCCGCTGGCTGATGCAATAGTGCAGCTTGATGAAGTCGAGCGCGCGTTCATAGCGCTTGCGCATGTTCGCATTGAATTGCCGGGCGGAGGTTTCCAGATCCCCGGCCCAGGGGAAAAGGTTGGCGAGCAATGCCGCTGCGACTTCCGAAAAAACGATGCCCGTCGCCTCAAGCGGTTCGAAGAAGCCGCTGGAAAGGCCGATGGCGACGCAGTTCTTGTACCAGTTCACCTCGCGGTAGCCGGCGTCGAAGTTGAATGTTCGCACGTCCAGCCCTTCGGAAGCGGGGCCGACGTAGGCGCGCAAGATCCGTTCGGCGGCTTCGGCATCGCTGTGCGCCGAGGAAAAGACGTGGCCGATCCCGCGCCGGTTATCGAGGCCGATGTCCCAGACCCAGCCGGATTCCTGCGCGGTAGAGATGGTATAGGATGCGATCGGGTGATCGGGGCGGGGGTAGGGCACCTGCAGCGCGATCGCGCTGTCGCAAAACAGGACGTCGCGGCACGATTTCCACGGCTGGCCGAGCGCCTTGCCGATCAGTTCGGCGCGAAAGCCGGTGCAATCGATATAGAGGTCGGCCGTGAGCAGTCCGGTGGCGGAACAGAGCACCCCCGCGATGGCACCGTCTTCGCCGAGCAACACGTCCTGAACCGTATCGACCACGTGGTGTACGCCGTTGGCGATGCCGTGATCGCGCAGCAATTCGGCCAGCTTGGTCGCATCGAAATGGAAGGCGTAGTTGAGCGGCCCCACGAAACTGGGGTGGTTGGGCAACTTGGGCCCGCGGTGTGCGTCGGCAGCGGCCTTTTGCGGGGTGCTGACTTCGTCCCAGCCGGCGTTTCCGGCCGCGCCCATGATCCAGTAGGGCAGAAGTTCGGGGCCGGCGTCGTCATTTGCCTTCTGGAAGGCATGCAGGAAGTTGTCCGGTCCCGGAGCGCCTGGCTCCGCGCGCCAGTTCACGAATTTCGCGCCCTGCTTGAAAGTCGCGTTGCACCGGCGGACCAGTTCGGCCTCGTCGATGCCGATGCGCGCGAGGGTGTTGCGAATGGTCGGGAAAGTACCCTCGCCAACGCCGAGAATGCCGATGTCATGGGATTCGACCAGTGTGATCTCGGCCCCGCCGGGAAGATCGGCACCCAGCATCCTGGCCAGATACCCGGCTGTCAGCCAACCGGCCGTCCCGCCACCGACAATGAGTATCCGTCGCACCACTGCCGCCATCGCCCCACCGGAATTCAAAGGAAAACGGGGCCGACTATATCAGCCGGCCCCGCAAATTCCACGATTGTCAGAACGAGACGTTCAACCCTGCGGTGACGCGCCGGTCGTTCTGGAACCAGCTTCTGATGTAGGACGTGTTGTTGGGATATCCGCCCATCCGCGTCTTTGTCGTCGTATTGGTCAGGTTGGTGCCCTGAACGCTAAGCGAGACGTGGCTGTTCACCTTGAACGTGACCCCGGCATCCAGCGTTCCGACGTTGTCGCCATAGACCGGCAGGTTGATGGCCGTGCCCAGTCCGGTGGCGCCCGGCGCGGCAATGTAGCTGTAGGTCGGGTTGGTGCCATTGGCGTTGGTCGTCTGAAGATACCTCGAACGCCAGCTGTAGGCCACGCGAATGGACAGCGGATCGCGTTCATAGAGCAGTGCGATGTTGTAGTTGTACTTGGAAAGGCCCTGCAACGGCGCATCGTTGCGCTGGATCCCGTAGATATCGAAATAGGTATCGCCGGGGCTTTTGCTGTCGATGTAGGTGAAGTTGCCTTCGACACCGAAGCCCTTGAGCAGGCCCGGAAGCTGGTCGAAGAACGTCCGCCCACCGATCTCGACGCCCTTTACCGTTGCGGCTGCCGGGGCGTTGTGCGCGTTGTTGGTCGTAGCCAGGCCGTTGAGCGCGGTTCCGTCCGCCAAGGTGATCGAGATGGGCGTGATGTCCGCTGAATAGACCAGGAGATCGGTGATGCGCTTGTAGAATGCCGAAATGTGGAATTTGGTGCCGGCTTTCGGATACCATTCCAGCGCCAGGTCGAAGTTGTTCGCCATGGCGGGTTTGAGCGTCGGATCGCCGGTTCTGCTGGTGAAACCGGTGAAGATGCCCGGCAACGGATTGGTTGGCGTGCTGGCGGGATTGCTCGTTGTGGTGACGCCAAGGTCGCCAGACGAATTCAGCGCCTGGAAACTCGGGAGATCCATCGTGATATTATAGGCTGCGCGCAGCTTGATCTTGTCGTTTGGCGAGAAAGTAAGATTGATCGCCGGCAGGACACGGGTGAATTCCGCCGATCCCGAATGGAAAACGCTGCCATTGGGAGTGCTGTAGATGGCGTTGTTATAGGTAAACGTCGATGCATTCGCGATCAGATAGCCCTGGCTGAAGTTCTTCAGGTTGACGACGCGCACGCCGATGTTGCCGGAAAGTTCGCCGCTGCCAAGCGGTCCGCCAAAATTGGCCATGACATAGCCGGCCAGGGTGCGGGTGCTCATGTCCGCCTGGTCGATCGGCAGGATGAAGCCCGTCGGACGTCCGGGAGCGCCGCCGTATCCGGTCGATGTCAGGGCACCGGAAGGCGAGCAGTCCCACCACGACGCGGTCGCAAAAGGAGCGCCGCAGAAACCGGCAGGCGGGGCCTTGTGGACCAGGTTCGTGTCGAGCAGGCTGGTCAGCGCATAGCTGGGGAACAGCAGCGTGCCAGGCGTCGTGCCGGCGCCGTGGAAGAAATTGTCGAACGGATGGGCCTCAACATCCCCCGGTGCCGCGTTGGCGAAGGTCAGCTGCGGATCGCCGTTCCAGCCGCGTCCGAGCGGTGACCAGGCGTAGCTGTTGTTGAAGTCGCGCTCGGTACGGCGAGACCAGCGGCCGCCGGCCTTGACCGACTTGAAGAAGCCCTCGTCGAAGCTGTATTCAAGATCGAGAGAGCCGGTATTCATCGCGCCGCGGTTGTCTTCGTCGTGCGGCATTGCAGCCGACCACTGATACCGCGCCGGGTCTGCGAAGTTCGAGGCGGCAAAGGACGACGGCGTGGTGATGACCGGCAGCGGGCCGGTCAGGTCAAGGCCGAAGCTCGTCGGGAAGTTGAAGCCCCCGAACAGCGAAAGGCTGTTCGCGCGCGACTTGGAAACAACCCGCTGGAAGCTGGCGTGGGCCGAAAAATGGCTCCCCTCAGGCGTGAAATCGGCGGCCAGCGACATGTCCTGCGTAAGCGAACGCGTGCGGTTGACGCCGGTGGTTTCGCCTTCGTTTATCGGATTGCCGTTGGGGAGGAAGCTGCCGGCGTCACGCTGGAACACGGACGGCGACGAGAGCAGGCCGCCGTTTGCGTCGAACTTGCTGGTCGCGGGATCAACTGCCAGCGACTGCGAGGTGACGAAGGCGGCCCATTCGTCGCCTTCGCCGCGATAGCGCGACTGGAAGAAGATGCCGGTCAGCTTCAGGCTGTCGCTCGGCGCCCACTGGACCGCCGCATACAGACCGTCGCGCTTGCGCTGGAACAGTTGCTCGCCAAGGTCGTAACCGCCGGGGATGAAGTAGTCCTTCCCCGAAATCGCGGTGCGGAAATAGGGCTCCATCCGGTAAAAATGCGAGTTCGAGGTCAGCTGGCTATAGGCGCCGTCAACCAGGATACCGATCTTGCCGATCCCGGTGTCGAACTTGCCCGCGATCAGGCCGGACATGGAATAGTCGGTCTCTTTGGCAAGGTCGCCCTTGCTGACATCCGCTGAACCGGCGAAGTGCCAGCCGTAGTCATAGTCAAACGGCAGCTTGGTGCGCAGATCGACGCTGCCGCCGGTCCCGCCCTCGATTTGATCGGCGGACGAGGACTTGTACACATCGACCGCCGACATCAGCTCGGGGGTGACATCCCCCCACAGCAGCGAGCGGCCGGCATTGGCGCTGAAAATCTCGCGGCCGTTGAGCCGCGATGCAACGCCCGAAAGGCCACGTACCTGGATGCCGGAACCTTCGACCGAGAAGTGATCGGGGTCGTTAAGGGCGGAGAAGCGGACGATGGTGACGCCCGAGACGCGTTGCAAAACTTCGGTGATCGAATTGTCCGGCAACTTGCCCGCTTCGTCAGCAACAACCGAATCGGTGATCATGGCCGCATTCTTCTTGCGGTCATCGGCTGACTGGAGTGCGGCGCGGCGTCCGGTGACGATAATGTCCCGATCACCTGCGGCATCGTCGCCGCCAGCAGCTGCGGGCGCGGCCCCTGCCTGCGCGTAGGCCGCAAGCGGCGCGCCGGCCCCCAGCAATGCCAGGCAAATCATGCTTGCTCGAGCATGGCGTATGGAAATCTTCACAATCCTCTCCCCGATCTTGCAGTCACTTCGCCGGCTTGAAAATCAGCCTGACGAGCGCCCCATCCCTCACATATCCTGACATACATATTGTCGGACTATTGCTACAAGGCCATAAGTTTCGATCGCAGTCAACCAATATGTGAGCGCTACCGCACGCTGCCGCGCGATCGTTCGTATAATGGCGCCAGTCATAGGCGGTCCGCCCTGGAAGGTGATGAGACCGGGCGATGATCCGCCTATGCTCGCGCAGGATCTGGCCTTCGGGGGCAATGACGATCCGGTCCGGGTATATCCGCAAGCTGACCGGGCGGGTGGGCGATGGCGAAGTGCATGGACGCACTCGCCGTTCCGTTCGGCAGCGAGTTTTCCATGGGCGAGATGACGGCGATCGCCAGCCATTCGGATGTTCCGGGCATCTCGTTGACGAGCTGTTTGTGCCGTAGGCGTTGCAGCGCACTTAAACGGCATACCAGCGGGCGCGCGCGCAGGAGCGGGCGACTTTCGCCGCCCGCGTAA
>CAYFJH010000003.1:43300-61486 GCA_964343385.1 uncultured Novosphingobium sp.
GAGAGCATCGGGAGGCGTTGCAGCGCGTTCCACACTGTTCCGCGATTTCGACGCTCCGCGAAGATTTTGCACCACCAGTGCAACACCGACCCTTGTAAGGGAGGGCAGATGGCTATGCAATTTATTGAATTTATAGGATATTTGGTCGGGACGAGAGGATTCGAACCTCCGACCCCCACACCCCCAGTGTGATGCGCTACCAGGCTGCGCTACGTCCCGACCGGAGCGGCGCCTATAGGCACGGTGTCGAGGGGATGCAAGCGTGCAAAGTGGCGAATGTGCCGCGCGGATTGCAAGTTCCTGTCCGGCCGGCGCGCCGCGGGCATTCGCGTCAATGCGGCCTGCCCCCTTGGCGTAGAGGCGCGGGCACTTACATTGCCACGCCGGGGCTTTGCTGCTAGTCGCCCCGCCATTCCTGCCCGGTCTGCCGGTGAGGTCCGTACAGGGCCTTTCCACACGCCGGGCAAACGTTCCAGAAAGCCTGATGTCCCGATGAACAGCGCAACCCTCTCGATCCTCGCCGCCGCAGCCAGCGCTTCGGCACCGCCCGCATGGACCAGCTTCATTCCCTTCGTCGGCATGGGCCTGGTGTTCTATTTCTTCCTGCTGCGCCCGCAGATGCAGCAGCAGAAGAAGCAGCGCGCGAAGATTTCGGCGATCAAGAAGGGCGATCAGATCGTCACTGCGGGCGGTTTGCTCGGCAAGGTGATCAAGGTCGACGACCAGCAGGTGGAACTGGAACTCGGCCCCAACGTCAAGGTCCGCGCCCTGCGTTCGACCATTGCCGACGTGGTCCAGCCGGGCGGTGCCGCAGCGAACGACTGAGCGCTTCGCCCGCAACTCCCGATACTGATCTACGCAGCAGGAATGCACCATAATGCTTGACTTTCCGCGCTGGAAACAGGTCTTCTACTGGACCATCGTCGGCCTGACGATGCTGGCGGCGATGCCGTCCATAGCCGCTTTCAGCAACCTGCCCTGGCCTTCCGTCCTGCCGCGTCCCGAGGTCAATCTCGGGCTCGACCTTGCCGGTGGCAGCCATATCCTGCTCGAGGCGGACCCCGACCAGGTTCGCCGCCAGCGGCTGGAGGCGATGGACGAGGAAGTTCGCCAGCGGCTCAAGCAGAACGCGCCCGACGTGCGTATTGGCGACGTGTCGACCAAGGACGGCAATGTCAGCTTCATCGTCGAGGATCCGGGCCAGCTCGACAAGGCGCGCGAGGCCGTGCTGCCGCTTACCAGCGGCGCACAGCTGACCGGCCAGCGCGACTGGGACATCCAGATGCTCGACGGCAACCGGATCGTCCTGACGCCGACCCGCGCCGGGATCGACCAGGCCATTACCCAGGCGATGGACACCGCCACCGAAGTCGTGCGCAAGCGCATCGACGCGCTGGGCACCCGCGAACCCACGATCATCCGCCAGGGCGCGGACCGCATCGTGGTGCAGGTCCCGGGGCTCAAGGACCCGGCGGCGCTGAAGAGCCTGCTCGGCCAGACTGCCAAGCTTGAGTTCAAGCTGGTCGATTCGACCGCCAGCCCGCAGGACGTTGCCCAGGGCATTGCCCCTCCGGGCAGCGAAATCGTGCCCTATGCCGATGGCTCCGGCTCCGGCGCGATCGCGGTCAAGCGGCTTGGCGGGATCAAGGGCGACCAGCTCACCAACGCTCAGCAGACGAATGACCAGCGCAACAACGAGCCGGTCGTCTCGATCACCTTCGACCAGGCCGGCGGGGCGAAGTTTGCCAAGCTGACGACCGAGAACGTGGGCAAGCCCTTCGCCATCATCCTCGACGGAAAGGTCATTTCGGCACCCAACATCAACGAGCCGATCCTTGGCGGCAGCGCCCAGATTTCCGGTAACTTCACCACCGAAAGCGCCAACCAGCTGGCGATCTCGCTGCGTTCGGGCGCGCTGCCGGTCGACCTCAAGGTGGTCGAGGAGCGCACCGTCGGGCCGGACCTTGGTGCCGACTCGATCCGCAAGGGCATGATCGCGATGCTCGTCGGCACCATCGCGCTGGCGACCTTCATCCTCGTCACCTACGGCCGTTTTGGTGCCTATGCCTGCACCGCGCTGATCGTCAACGTGCTGATGATCCTTGGCATCATGGCTGTCGCCAACACCACGCTGACCCTGCCGGGCATCGCCGGCTTCGTCCTGACCATCGGTGCTGCGGTCGACGCCAACGTGCTGATCAACGAACGCATCCGCGAGGAACGACACCGCGGACGCCGTGTCATCCAAGCGGTGGAGATGGGCTACAAGGAAGCGAGCCGCGCCATTTTCGACGCGAACATCACCAACGTCATCGCCGCTGCGCTGATGTTCTTCTTCGGCTCCGGCCCGGTAAAGGGCTTTGCCGTCGTCCTCGTGATCGGCATCATGACCTCGGTCTTCACCGCCGTTACCGTGACCCGGATGTGGGTTGCGAACTGGCTGCGTCGCGCGCGGCCGGCCGATCTCGCGCTGTAAGGGAGAGAGCACCCATGAAACTTCTCAAGCTCGTTCCCGATCACACCAACATCCACTTCCTGCGCTGGCGGGTGCCGTTCTACGTGGTCAGCCTGCTGCTGATGGCGGCGAGCATCACGCTGGTTGCCACCCGCGGGCTCAACATGGGGGTCGATTTCGTCGGCGGGCAGATGATCCGCGTGACCTTCACCCAGTCCGCTGCCGCTCCCGTCGCGGCATTGCGTGGGGAAGTGACCGCGCTCGGCTTTGGCGAGCCGATCATCCAGCAGTTCGGCAAGCCCAACGAGATCTCGATCCGGATGAAGCTGCCCGAAGGTTCGGACAAGGACGCCGGGCTGGCCGACGCGATGGCAAAGCAGATCACCGCCGAAATCAGGGCCAAGCATCCCGACGTGCGCCTTGATGGCGTCGATTCGGTGTCGGGCAAGGTTTCCAAGGAACTGGGATGGACCGCGTTCCAGGCGCTCGGTTTTGCGGCATTGGCGGTGGCGGCCTATATCTGGATCCGGTTCGAATGGCAGTTCGGGGTCGGCGCGCTGTTTGCGCTGGTCCACGACGTCACGCTGACGCTGGGGCTGTTCGCGCTGACCCAAATGGAGTTCGACCTTAACATCGTGGCGGCGCTGCTGACGCTGATCGGCTATTCGCTCAACGATACCATAGTGGTCTATGACCGCATCCGCGAGAACCTGAAGAAGTTCCGCAAGATGCAGCTGCCCGAACTGCTCGACCTGTCGGTCAACGAAACGCTGGCGCGCACCATCGTGACCTCGCTGTCGATGCTGATCACCCTGTTTGCGCTGCTCATGCTCGGGCCGGACGTGATCTTTGGCTTCACGGCGGCGATCACGCTCGGCATCTTCGTCGGCACCTACAGCTCGATCTACATGGCTGCGCCGATCCTGATCTGGCTCAAGGTCACGCCGAAAAGCTTCGTGCCGACCGAAACGGCGATCGACAAGCAGGAGCGGCTCGCCCGCGAACTGCCCTAAAACCCCGCCAACCGCCGCCAGTGCGCTATCAGCGCGGCGGCGCTGACCTCCCAGGAAAACCCTTCCGCCCCTTGCCGCACCGCCTCGCGCGGGGGCGGGGCGGCGAGGATTCTGCCAACCGCCGCTGCGATTGCGACGGGATCGCGCTCCACCAGACGCCCGAAATCGGGGGTGGTGATCAGCTCCTGCGCGCCGGCAATCGGCGTCGTCACTACCGGAGTGCCGCATGCCAGCGCCTCGACCCAGGCGTTCGCCAGACCCTCGCTTGCGCTGGGCAGGACGAACACGTCGGCGGCGGACAGCACGACGGGTAGCTCGCGGTGGGGCACTGCGCCAAGGAACCGCACCCGCCCATCCACGCCCAGCGCGCGCGCCTGTTCTCGCAGGGCTGCCTCATCCGGCCCGGCACCGGCCAATAGCAGGATCGCGTCCGGCAGGGCGGGCAGGGCGGAAATGACCAGCGCCTGTCCCTTGCGCGGAATGAGTGCGCCGACCGTCGCCAGCACCTGTGCGCCAGCCGGAAGGCCCAGCGCTGCACGGGCTTGCGCCCGGTCATGCGGCTGGAACACGGCCCGGTCGAGCCCGGTGAGGTGGATCGTGATCGCCTCCCGCGGCATCCCCAATGCGGCCATGTCGTCCGCCAGCCCTTGCGAAACCGCCAGCAGGCCGTCTGCTGCGCGGCCCGCGTCCAGCACCTGCCGTGCCGTCCCCGCCGCCGTGCCCCAGTGGTGAATGTCCGCTCCGCGCGCCTTGATCGAGAGTGGGAGGCCCAGCGCAGCCGCAATGCGTGCTGCGGCCGGGCCGTCGGGATAAAAGAACTGCGCGTCGATCAGGTCAAATGGCGCTTCGGCATGGAGCTTTCGCGCCAGCGGCAGCACCGCGCTGGCGACGGCCTTGGCGTTGAACCGCCCGCCGATCGCCGGAAGCAAGGCGAAGCGCGGGCGCAGCACGGTCACCCCACCACGCATCTCATCCTTCAGCGCTGCCAGATTGCGGTATTTTGGATGCAGTGAAAGCGGGAAGGGCGGCACCCCCACCGGGTTGACGACGGTCAGGTCGACCCCGCCCACCGCCACGACGGCCTCCATCTGCCGCTCGACAAATACCCCGAAATTGGGCGTCCAGTCATTCGGATAGAGCGTCGCCAGCGATAGCACCCGCAGCGGGCGCGGGTCGGTCACAGCCGGCGCACCAGCATTTCTGCGACGCCGATCCACGGCGGGTTGTCGATCACCACCTGCCGCTGGCCAAGGCCCGGCGGGAGCAGGGCGATTCGGCGCCCGTGCCGGTCGATCAGGCGGCCGAAGGCGAACCGGCCGGCCGGCCGCGGCGCGAGGATATCGCGGTTGACGAGCCGCGACCATTCGCCCTCATCCTCGATCTGGCGCAGCCACAGCTGGTCGCCGGCGCGGTATTCGCCGATGCTCGCCTCGACCCCCAGCGCCACGAGCGCCCCGTCGCCGCCAAGCTGGCTGGGCAAAATGGCATCGCGCGGTTGGGCGAGGGCTTCGGCCCCGCCGTCGAGCAGGCGCGCGATGAGTTGAGGCGGGCCGCTGCTGTCGCCGCGCACCAGCAGTTCGGGTTCGACCTCGAGCGCGGCGGCGATGCGGTTCATCCATGCCAGCGACAACTGGCGCATCCCGGTTTCGAGCCGTCCAATGGTCTGCGCCGTGGTCGGCGGATCGCAGCGCGCTGCGACATCGGCCAGCGTCAGGCCCTTTTCGCGGCGAATGTCGCGGATGCGATTGATCATGCGCAGGAACTCCTCGGATCAGCGAACCATATTGGTTTTTTCTCTTTCCTACAAGTGCGCATTCTTGGCACTTCACGGCCAAAGGGGACGAATCGATGAAACAGCATCTGGCGGCACGCGAACTGACCACTGCCGGCCCGGGCCGGAAGCCGCCGCAGCGCGGTGGGCGCAGCGTGACGGTGAACCTCGCCGAAAGTCCGCTGACCTGGCTCCACGCGCGGGGGCATCTGGACGACAGTGAACTCGCGGCGGGCGAACGGCTGCGGCTCGACTGGGAGCAGGCGCAGCTCGCGCCGGGGATCACCATGCGCTGGGACGTGGTGCGTGTCAGCGGCGGGCGCGGCGGGCTCAACCCGACCGAGCGGCAGATGGCCGCGCGCGCTCGGTTCGACGGGGCGATTGCTGCTGCCGGGCCAGGGCTGTCGGATATCCTCTGGCGGGTGGTCTGCGCGGGCGAAACCGTGCCAGACGCGGAAAAGGCGCTGGCCTGGCCGGTGCGCAGCGGCAAGCTGGTGCTGCGCTTTGCGCTCGGCCGCGTTGCCGGCTATTACCGGATCGGTTAGCCTTCGACCAGTTCTGCCAGTTCTAGCCAGCGTTCCTCGGCGGCATCCTTTTCGGCGCGGGCCGTATCGATCGCCTTGGTCAGAGCCGCGAACTTCGCCGGGTCACGCGCGTAGAGCGCCGGATCGGCCAGCGCGGCCTCGTCGCGCGCGATGGCGGCGGCCAGTTCCTCCACCCGCTTGGGCAGCAATTCGTAGTCTCGCTGGTCCTTGTAGGAAAGCTTGCCCTTGCGCGGCGCGGGAGGGATCTGAGCAGAGGCCGCGGGGGCCTTGGGCGGGGACTTGGCGGCGCTGCGTTCCTTGCGCTGCTTTTCCCAGTCGGCATAGCCGCCGGCGACGATATCGACCTTGCCCGACCCATCGAGCCCGAGCGTTACCGTCACCGTCCGGTCGAGAAAGTCGCGGTCGTGGCTGACGATCAGGACCGTGCCGTCGTAGTCCGCAATGACTTCCTGAAGCAGGTCTAGCGTTTCGAGATCGAGGTCGTTGGTCGGCTCGTCGAGCACCAGCAGGTTCGATTTGCGCGCAAATTCCCGTGCCAGCAAAAGCCGCGAGCGCTCTCCGCCCGACAGCGTTCCGATCCGCGCCTCGACAAGACCCGGATCGAACAGGAAGTCCTTGAGATAGCCCTGGATATGCTTGCGCACCCCGCGCACGTCGACCCAGTCGCCGCCCTCAGCAAGGATATCGCGCACCTTCTTCTCGGGCGACATCAGGCTGCGCTGCTGGTCGATCATCACCCCGTGGAGCGTTTTCGCGAGCGTGACCGTGCCTTCGTCGGGCGCGAGTTCGCCCGTCAGCAGCTTGAGCAGGGTTGTTTTCCCAGCGCCGTTCGCGCCGACAAGGCCGATGCGGTCGCCCCGCGTGATCCTGAGGGTAAAGTCCTTGATGATCGTGCGATCGCCAAACTTCTTGCCGACCTTGTCTGCGACGATCACCGCCTTGGTCTTCACGTCGTCGGTCGCCAGCTTCATCTTGGCCGCGCCTTGGGGGGAAAGCATGGCCGCGCGCTGGGCGCGCATTTCCCACAGTTTTTCAAGGCGGCCCTGGTTGCGCTTGCGCCGCGCGGTGACGCCGCGTTCGAGCCAGTGGGCCTCGATCTTGAGCTTGGCGTCCATCTTGTCGGCGGCGCGGGCTTCCTCGGCGTAGATCTGTTCCATCCACGCCTCATAGCCGCCGAACCCGATGTCCTTGCGGCGGATCGTTCCGCGGTCGAGCCACAGGGTCGCGCGGGTCAGTCGTTCGAGGAATGTCCGGTCGTGGCTGATGACCACGAAGGCCCCGTTGTAGCGCTGGAGCCAGGCCTCCAACCAGTCGATCGCGGCAAGGTCGAGGTGGTTGGTCGGCTCGTCCAGCAGCAGCAGGTCAGGCTCGGAAGCCAGCGCCCGCGCCAGCGCCGCGCGCCGCCGTTCGCCGCCGCTGGCGCTTTCGGCCGGGCGGGTCATGTCGATGCCGAGCTGGTCCGCAATCGCTTCGACGTCATGACGCGATGGTGCGTCCGGTCCGTGCAGAGCGAAGTCCATCAGGGTGGCGAACCCGGTGAAGAACGGGTCCTGTTCGAGCGTGACGATCCGCGTGCCGGGCTGGATCGAGCGGGTGCCCTTGTCGGCGTCGACGAGGTTGCCGATCAGCTTGAGCAAGGTGGTCTTGCCCGCGCCGTTGCGACCGATCAGCGCCAGCCGGTCACGCGGGGCGATGTGGATGTCGAGTTCGCGGAACAGCCAGCCGGAGCCCTGATGCAGGCTCAGCCCTTCCCACGATAGAATTGGTGCCAAGGCCATGGCGGCGCGTTAGGGGCGGCTCCCGTCCAAGACAAGTGCGCATTGACAAGCGCGCGGGTCGCCCGAACGATGCGGGCCATGCAAACAATCTGGCTCAATGGCGAATGGCTCCCCGAAAACGGTGCCCATGTCTCGATTTTCGACCGGGGACTGTTGTTCTCGCAGTCGGTCTATGAGGTTGCTCCGGTGCTGGGCGGGCGTATCGCCAACTGGGGATATAACGCCGCGCGGCTGGTCAACTCTCTCCGCATTGCTGGGATTTCCGATGATACGGACTGGGGCTTGGTGCTACCGGAACTGATCGCGCGCAACGGGCTGGAAGAAGGCCGGGTTTACCTGCAGGTGACCGCCGGAGCGGCGGAAACGCGTGATTTCCTGCTCCCTGATCCGCCGCCGCGCCCCACCCGCTTTGCCTTTGTCCAGGCCGCCGCTCTGGTCGATAATCCGCAGGCGATGCGCGGTTTGCGGGTGGTGCTGCGGCCGGACCTGCGCTGGCAGGTGCGTTCGGCCAAGACGACCCAGTTGCTCTATGCTGTGCTGATGAAGGAAGAGGCGCGGGCGGCCGGGGTGGACGATGCCTGGCTGGTGGAAAACGGTGTGATTACAGAGGCTACCAGCCAGAACGCACATATCATCGACGCGCGCGGGGTGCTGGTTTCGCATCCGGTGGACCACGGTGTCCTGCCAGGAACGACCCGGATCGGCGTGCTCGAAATTGCCCGCGAACTGGGGCTGGTGGTGGAGGAGCGGCCTTTCACGCCGGGCGAACTTTTCGAGGCAAATGAAGCCTTTGTCAGTGCGGCGGGGTCATTGGTCCTGCCGGTGGTCGAGGTGGATGGGCGGGCCATCGGGTCGGGCAGGCCGGGGCCGTGGGCCAGGGCGATCCGGGCAGCCTATATTGCGCGATTGCGGCGGGAATAGCTGGGGAAATGGCGGATTTTCGGGGCATTCACACCTTGTTCAAGCCCGTGGGACTAGGCAGGGTGGCATGATGAAGCGCGCTTTCCTCCTTGTAATTCCGGTGCTTGGGCTGATCGGCCCCATTCCCTTTGCCTCGGCCGATCCGCGGGACGAGCAGGGCCAGGTGCGGCGGGAGATGCGCGCGGGCAATGTGCGTTCGCTGTTCGAGATCGAGCAGAAGGTGCTGCCGATGATGGTCGGGATGCAGTATCTCGGGCCGGAATATGACCCTACCGCAATGGCTTACCGGCTGAAGTTCATCCGCAATGGGCGGGTGGTCTTTGTCGATGTTGATGCCCGGTCGGGGCAGATACTGTCGCGGCATTGACGCCTTGGGACCCGGCTTGACGCCTTCGGGCTTTGACCGCACACCCGTTTTGCAAAGCCACTGCAAAGCCACTGCAACGCCGCTGCAACAGGGATAGAACAATGCGCATTCTGATCGTCGAGGACGAACCGACCCTTGGCCGCCAGCTCAAGACCACGCTCGAGCAGACCGGCTATGCGGTGGACCTTTCGGTCGACGGCGAGGACGGTCATTTCATGGGCTCGACCGAGGAATACGACGCAGTGATCCTTGATCTTGGCCTGCCGGAAATCGACGGGCTGACCGTGCTGGGGATGTGGCGCAAGGAAGGGCGGCGCTTTCCGGTGCTGGTGCTGACCGCGCGCGACAGCTGGTCGGACAAGGTGGCCGGGCTGGACGCGGGGGCCGACGATTACCTGGCCAAGCCGTTCCAGACCGAGGAACTGATCGCGCGGTTGCGCGCGTTGATTCGCCGCGCGTCGGGCAATTCGTCGAGCGAGCTGATCGCGGGCGACGTGCGGCTCGATACGCGATCGGGCCGGGTCACGCTGAACGGCGAGCCGGTGAAGCTGACCGCGCAGGAATACAAACTCTTGTCCTACCTGCTCCATCACAAGGGCAAGGTGGTGAGCCGGACCGAGTTGATCGAACATATCTACGATCAGGATTTCGACCGCGATTCAAATACGATCGAGGTGTTCGTCACCCGCATCCGCAAGAAGCTGGGTGCCGACGTGATCACCACGATCCGGGGGCTTGGCTACAGTCTTGACGATCCGGCCGAACCGGGGCGTGGCTGAACCGCACCTACCCGGGGAAGCGCCCACGCCGCAGGTGCCGGTGCAGGGTCATACCGGCTCGCTTTCGCGGCGGATGATCCTGATCGCGGCGGGGTGGATTGCCATCCTGCTGTTCGTGGGCGGGTTCGCGCTCGACCGGACGCTGAACGGACTTGTCACGCGCAATTTTGACGATCAGGTCGGCTATATGCTGACTGCGATGGTCGGTTCGGCGGAGATCGGCCCGGACGGGGAGGTTTTCTTCAACCGGCCATTGGGGGACCAGCGGTTCCTTGAGCCCAATTCGGGGCTTTACTGGCAGATCAGCGGCAAGGGGCACGACGATTTCCCCTCGCGCTCGCTGTGGGACCGGTCGCTCAAGGTGCGCAGCGACCATTTTGACGACGCACCGCACGTCTATGACAGCGACCAGTTCGACGGCGAACCGCTGCGCGTCATGGAACGCTCGATCATCCTGCCGGGGAGCGATACGCGCTGGTGGTTCGTCGTTGCCGCCAGCCGCGAGGACCTTGATGCGCAGATCAAGCGCATCCGGCTGATCCTGGTGTGGTCGTTCATCGTGCTGGGGCTGGGGCTGTTTTTGATGGCCGGGATGCAGACCTGGTATGGGCTGGGGCCGCTGCGCCGGGTGAGGCTGGCGATCCAGAAGATGCGAACGACCGGGGCCAACCGCGTGACCGATCCGCTGCCGCTGGAAGTCCAGCCGCTGGTGGTCGAACTGAACGGACTGCTCGAGCATACCGAGCGGCAGGCCGAGGAAGCGCGGACCCATGCCGGGAACCTTGCCCATGCGCTGAAAACGCCGCTGACCGTGGTGATGAACGCGGCGACGGCCAAAGCGCCCGACCTTGCCGACACGGTGATCCGCGAGGCGGCGGTGATGCGGCGGCAGGTTGACCATCATCTGGCGCGGGCGCGGGCCGTGGGGAGGCGGGCGATTGGTTTGTCGCGCGCGACGGTGTGGGACAGCGTGGAAGCCGTGCTGCGCGCGGTGACCCGGCTTTACGATTATGCGCGCTTCGACCTTGACGGCAACCGCGAGGCCGCGGTCCAGATCGAACGGCAGGACCTTGACGAAATCCTCGGCAACCTGATCGAGAACGCGGCGAAATATGGTGGCGGCTCGGTGTTCGTGACCGTGGATGCGGTGCCAGACGATGCGACGTGGTGCGAGATCTGGGTCGAGGATGACGGCGCGGGGATCCCGGAGGAGGAACGCACGCGGATTTTCGACCGGGGCGCGCGGCTGGATACGGGAAAGCCGGGGACGGGGCTGGGCCTTGCCATCGTGCGTGATGTGGCAGAAATTTACGGCGGCTCGGTCGAGCTTGGCGAGAGCGAGGATCTGGGCGGGCTGATGGTGAGGTTGCGGTTGCCGCGGGCTTTGGGGTGAGGTTGCTCTGCGGGCTTCGACAAGCTCAGGCTGAGCGGGTTTTGGGTGTCTCGGGCTGGGCGTGTTGGCCGGCGGTCCCGGCGTTCGCCGGGACGACCGCTCACCCGCCGTTTTTGGCCTTTTCGTGGTGGCGGATGACTTCGTCGATGATGAAGCGGATGAACTTTTCGCCGAAATCGGGATCAAGCTGGGCGACCTCGGCCAGTTTGCGCAGGTGGGCGATCTGGCGTTCCTCGCGGGCGGGGTCGCTGGCCGGGAGGGATTTTTCGGCCTTGTAGGCACCAACCGCCTTGGTGATGCGGAAGCGTTCGGCCAGCATGTGGATCAGCGCGGCGTCGATGTTGTCGATGCTCTCGCGGTAGGAGGCGAGAACCGGGTCGGGGGTGGGGGTGGAGTTGTCCTGAGCCATTGCGCGCGGCGCTAGCACGAACGGGCAGGCGATTCCAAGCTTGCCTTCCGCTTCTGGAAATTCCAAGGGCTTGGGCATGAGCGCAGACGTCATACCCCTCAGGCCGCGCGCGGGCGAGCCTTCGCTTGGCCCCCTGCTGGCATTGACCGCGCCGGGCATGAATGCGGTCAACGCGATCATCCTTGACCGGATGCAAAGCGAGATCCCGCTGATCCCGGCGCTGGCGGGGCACCTTATTTCCGGCGGCGGCAAGCGGATGCGTCCGATGCTGACCATCGCGGGCGCGGCGCTGTGCGAATACCACGGCAACCGCCACCACAAGCTGGCCGCCGCGGTGGAGTTCATCCACACCGCGACGCTGTTGCATGATGACGTGGTCGACGGGTCGGACATGCGGCGGGGCAAGCAGACCGCGAATATCGTCTATGGCAATCCGGCGACGGTGCTCGTGGGCGATTTCCTGTTTACCCGCAGTTTCGAACTGATGGTCGAGGATGGCAGCCTCAAGGTGCTGAAGATCCTGTCATCGGCGTCGTCGATCATCGCCGAGGGCGAGGTTGACCAACTGACCGCGCAGCGCAAGGTCGAGACGGGCGAAGAGCATTACCTTTCCATCATCGGTGCCAAGACCGCCGCGCTGTTTGCCGCCGCGACGCGGATTGCCGCCGTGGTGGCCGAACGGGGCGAGGCCGAGGAGCAGGCGCTCGACGCTTATGGCCGCAATCTGGGGATCGCGTTCCAGCTGGTTGACGATGCGATCGATTATGATTCCGACACGGCCGAAATGGGCAAGGGCAAGGGCGACGATTTCCGCGACGGCAAGATGACCCTGCCGGTGATCTTGGCCTATGCGCGGGGCACGGCGGAGGAGCGCACGTTCTGGCAGGATGCCATCGCGGGGTTCCGCGCCGAGGACGAGGATCTGGCCCACGCTGTGGCGCTCATCGCCAAATACGACACGGTTTCGGCCACGCGCGAGCGGGCACGCCATTTTGCCCAGCGCGCGATCGACGCGATCGCGGGCTTTCCGGCCGGACCGGCGCGGGCCGCGATGGCCGAGGCGGCCGAGTTCGCGGTTTCGCGGCGGTATTGAGCCTTAGCTGATCGGCACCATCAGGTGCGCGTAGGGCGTCCCTGACCACATCACGTAGGGCACGCGGGTGTCAGGCCGGGGGCTTGTGGGGTAGCCCGCCAGCACCGCTGCCGATCCCACGATCATCACGTGCGGGCCGGTCTTGATCCAGTCCTTGTCGGGCTTGGCCGCGTAGGGATCCGTGTTGCTGGCGTCGGTCCCGCCCTTCAGCATGTACATCAGGCCGGGGACTTCGGTGGGCGGCGGCTTGTGGCCGATCCAGGCCATGGCCCACGCCATCGCGTTGTCGTCCATGCACATCGGATCGGGGCCGGGGGTGGCGGGATTGTCGGGCATGCAGGTGAAGCCATTGCTGCCTTCGCGCAGGGTCTTCATCGAGCCGTCGGCTTCGGCGGTCACGATGGCCGCATTTTCGGCGACGGCGGCGGGGGCGGCGGCCATGGCGCTCTTGATCGGATCGGTTTCCGTCGCCGCCGATGGGTCGGCAGTCGGCGGTTGGACCTGGGGTTCCGAGGTCCTGGAGCAGGCGGACTGCATCAATGCCAGTCCGGATGCGGCAAGAAAACACAGGGCAGTGCGAGACGAACTCATGGCACCCTCCATCTCTTTATGGTCCGGACGTACTAGCACTCGCGCGCGGCGATGCCTAACGACAAGTGCATGACCGCTGCTGACGCCCTTCCGATTCATGCTGTCCTGCCGGACCTGCTGGAAGTGCTGCGCGCCGGTTCGGGGGCGGTGCTGATCGCGCCGCCTGGGGCGGGCAAGACGACGACGGTGGCGACGGCTTTGCTGGCCGAGCCGTGGTGCGGCGGGAGCGTGATTCTGCTGAGCCCGCGGCGGGTGGCGGCGCGGGCGGCGGCGGAGCGGATGGCCGAGCTGCTGGGCGAAGAGGCGGGGGAAACGGTCGGTTACCTGACGCGGCTGGACAGCAAGCGGTCGGCGCGGACGCGGGTGCTGGTGATGACCGAGGCGATTTTCGTTTCGGCGATCCTCAAGGACCCGGAACTGGCCGGGATTTCGGCGGTGCTGTTCGACGAAGCGCATGAGCGGCATCTGGACAGCGACCTGGGACTGGCGCTGGCGATCGAGAGCCGGGGGGTGCTGCGCGAGGACCTCAGGATCGTGGTGATGAGCGCGACGCTGGACGGGGCGCGGTTTGCGGGGTTGTTAAGCGGCGCTCCGGTGATCGAGAGCGCGGGGAAGGCCTATCCGCTGGCGATCCGCTGGCTGGGGGCGCGGCCCGAGGTGCGGGTGGACGAGGCGGTGGCTTCGGCAATCCTGACGGCGTGGCGCGAGGAGGCCGGCGACGTGTTGGCCTTCCTGCCGGGCGTGGGCGAGATCGAGCGGACGCGGGAGCGGCTGGCGGCGCGGTTGCCCGATGCGCTGGTCCTGCCGCTGCATGGGCAGTGCGAGCCGGCGGCGCAGCGGGCGGCGATCCGGCGCGACAAGGACGGGCGGCGGCGGATCGTGCTGGCGACGGCGATTGCCGAGACTTCGCTGACGCTCGACGGGGTGACGGTGGTGGTGGACGCCGGGCTTTCGCGGCGGGCGGAGTTTGACAAGGCGGCGGGGGTGACGCGGCTGGTGACGCATAGGGCGAGCCAGGCATCGGCGGCGCAGCGCGCGGGCCGTGCGGCGCGGCAGGGGCCGGGGGTTGCTTATCGGTTGTGGGAAGAGGCGGGGCACGCCGGGCGGGCGGCGTTCGAGCCGCCTGAGATACTGGTTTCGGACCTTGCGCCGCTGGCCTTGACGCTGGCGCGGTGGGGCGCGGGGGACGGGGCGGCGATGGCCTGGCTCGATCCGCCGCCGGGGCCGGCGATGGCGGCGGCGCGGGGGTTGTTGCAGAGTTTGGGCGCGCTGGATGCGGGCGGGCAGATTACGCCGCATGGGAGCGCGATGGCGGCGCTGCCGCTGGAGCCACGGCTGGCGCATATGCTGCTTCATGCGGCGCGGCACGGGGCGGGCGGGGATGCCGCGCGGCTGGCGTTGTTGTTGCAGGAGCGGGGCCTTGGCGGGCGGGGTGAGGACTTGCAGCACCGGTTCGAGGCGTGGGGGCGGGACCGTTCGGCGCGGGCCGAGGCTTCGCGGCAACTGGCGGGGCGGTGGGTCCGGCAGGTGGCAGTGCGGCCGGGTGACGGTCTTCCGCTGGGCGCGATATTGGCCGAGGGGTTTCCCGATATGGTCGCCAAGGTGCGCGGGCCTTCGGGGGAGCAGTGGTTGACCGCCGGGGGCCGGGGGCTGCGGCTTGATCCGGCTTCATCGCTGATCCGGGCGAAGTGGCTGGCGGTGGCCGAGGCGCAGGGCGATGCCAAGGGCGCGCGGATTACCGGGGCTATTGCGCTCGACGAAGCCGAGGTGCTGCGCTGGTTGGCGCCCCGGATTGAGCGGGTGCAGACCTTGCGCTGGGTGGCGGAGGAGCGGCGGGTCGAGGCCTTGCTGGAGCAGCGGCTGGGGGCGATCCTTGTGGCGCGCGGGCCGGACCCGGCACCGGACAAGGCGGCCATCGCGCGGTTCGTGGCGGGAAAGGTGCGCGAGGAGGGGCTGGGGCTGCTGCCGCTATCGGAGGCGAGCCAGGCCTTGTTGGTGCGGGCGCGGTTTGCCGGGCTGGAGGCGCTTTCGGACGAGACCCTGCGCGCGGAGGTGGAGGACTGGTTGCTGCCGCTGCTGGGGCGGCGGCTCGACGATATTGCCAAGGGCGCGCTGCATGAGGCGCTGCTCGGAAGGCTGGACTATGCCGAGCGGCAGGCGCTCGACCGGCTGGCCCCGCCGCAGTTCCGCAGCCCGGCGGGGACCGGGCACGAGATCGACTATACCGATCCGGGCGGACCGAGCGTGGAGGTGCGGGTGCAGGCGCTGTTCGGGCTGGACCGGCATCCGGCATTTGGGCAGCCCGCGCAGCCGTTGCTCCTCAAGCTGACATCGCCGGGCGGCAAGCCGGTCCAGACGACGCGCGACCTGCCGGGCTTCTGGCGCGGATCGTGGCGCGATGTGGTCAAGGACATGAAGGGCCGCTATCCGCGCCACCGCTGGCCGGACGAACCGTGGGCCGAGGACCCCAGCCTGAAGACGAAGAATGCGTTCGAGGCGCAGCGGAAGCGGTAGGGGGCTGGGGACTCCAACACGAGGCATTGCGGATCTTCAGGAAACCGTTCAGCTAAGCAGCATGAAACGCACAACGTTGATGTTTGTAATCGTCGGCTTGGTCATAGTCGCTGCCGGAACCTGGAGCGGACATCGTATGGGGTATAGTTCAGGCTGGCGTTTGGGGCGGTTTGAAGGATATCAAGCGGGCGAGGACAAGTTCAATCGCGAGTGGAGTGACGCAAAAGGTGATCCCACTTTCTCGTCGCAGATTGCGGACGCGGCGGCGCGGTGGAATGAAAAGAATGGTAACAAGGTATCTGCCGATACCGGCATGATCGCAGTGGTCATGGCATTTGACGAACAGGTCTGTGTGAAGCTGAAGCTACCATCGGGCAGTTTAGGGGGCGAGCCGATATATTGCTATCAGCGAGGTTCAACACATTTGCTGCGGGAAGAGAGCGACGTTGAGTAAAGTCGGCTTCCCCGACTACCGATCGTTCTGCCTGCCCAATCGGCATCTCATTGTCGATGAGCATTCAACGCAATTGTTGACGCCACCTGGACTCCACACCTGATAATCGCACATAAATTGCCGTCATCCCGGGCTTGACCCGGGATCCTGCTCTCCTTGCCGCGAGGTGGGGGACCCCGGGTCAAGCCCGGGGTGACGGGAGGGGCGCGGATTTCGGTTCTCCGGTTCCTGTGTTTGGCCGCTGTGTGACAAAGGTGTCATACAAGTGTCATTGAACAGTCCTACCCGCGTCACGATCACGACGTTGATACGGGAATCGCAAGTTCATGAAGCACGGTTATCTCCACTCGCTGCGTTCGGCCCTGATGGCGGGTACACTGCTGGCCCTGCCGCAGCCGGCGTTGGCTCAGGGCGACGCGGAGGCGATTGCCGCGTTGCGGGCGGAACTGGCAGCCTTGCGTGCGGAGGTTGCGGAATTGCGGCGGGCGCAGGTGGTTGCGGTGGCTGCGGCTCCCGAGGTTGTGCCCGCGCCCGCCCCGGTTCTGGCGGCGGCGGTTCCGGCGCCTGCTCCGGCGGCGTCTCCGGCTCCGGCCAAGAAGGGCTGGTATGACCGAATTCAGGTGCGTGGCTATGTACAGATGCGCGCCAATGAGGTGCTTTCGGACCGCACGGCGGTTCCGGCCGGGGTTTCGCGGCTGCGTTCGGTCCATGACAGCGCGGTGGGCGAGGCGGGGAATTTTACCCTGCGGCGGGCGCGGATCGTGGTGCAGGGCGACGTTTCGGACCGCTTTTCGGTCTATATGCAGGGTGATCTGGCTGCAGCGGTCAGCGCGCAGTCGAACGGCGAGCGGCGCGAGCATTTCTTCCAGATGCGCGATGCCTATGGCGACATCCATTTCGCCAACCGCACGGTCAAACTGCGGCTGGGCCAGTCCAAGGTGCCGTTCGGGTGGGAGAACCTCCAGTCCTCGTCCAACCGCCTGTCGCTGGACCGGGCCGATGCGGCGAACAGCGCGGTGCCGGGTGAGCGCGATCTGGGCGCCGTGATCTATTACACGCCGCCCAAGGTGCAGGCGGTGTGGGAGCGGCTGGCGAAGGACGGGCAGAAGCTTTTCGGCAATTACGGCGCGTTCGGCGTGGGCGTTTTCAACGGGCAGGGGATCAGCCGTAGCGAAAAGAACGACAGCCTGATGAAGGTGGCGCTGGCGACCTGGCCGTTTGAACTCGACGGGCTGGGCGAGGCTTTCCGTGGGCAGGTGCTGGAACTGGGCGTTCAGGGGATGCTCAACCGGTTCCAGCCGGAACTGCGCACCGGCGGCGTGACGCCGACGAGCTTTGCCGACAACCGCGTGAACCTGCACGCCGTGCTCTATCCCCAGCCGTTCGGCTTGCAGGCGGAATGGACCTTTGGGCGCAGTCCGGAATGGGACCCGGCGCGGCTGGCGATGGGCGAGGGGAACCTGCGCGGTGGCTATGTCCAGGCGATGTACCGGGTGAAGGACAGCGGAGTCGGCCCGTTCATGCCCTATGCCCGCATCCAGACCTATCGCGGCGCGTGGAAAGCGGCGACCAATTCGCCGCGGATCAGCACCGACGAGATCGAGTTGGGCGTCGAATTCCAGCCGCTCAAGGAAGTGGAGCTGACCATGGCCTATGCCCGGATGAAACGTGCCGAGGCCGACGAGCGCCGCACCGGCCGGGCGACCGGCGACGTGCTGCGCGTGCAGGCGCAGTGGAGCTATTGAGGCGCGATGGGGGCTTGATTATGGCGCCGATTTGGGGTCAAGCGAAGGCATGACCGCTCGCATCTTTCAGCGCCCCAAGAACGCCATGCAGTCCGGCAAGGCCCGGACCGATACGTGGGTTCTCGAATTCGTCCCGGCCGAGGCCAAGCGGCCCGACCCGCTGATGGGCTGGGCCGGCAGCGGCGACACGCAGCAGCAGGTGGTGCTGAAGTTCGCGGCCCAGGCTGACGCCCAGGCCTATGCAGACCGCTACGGCATCGAGGCGCGCGTGACCGCGACTCCGCCGAAGCGGCTGAAAATCCAGGCCTACGCCGACAATTTCCGCTGATGGCGTCCCGGCTTTCGCCGGGACACAGCA
>CAYFJH010000003.1:61496-101958 GCA_964343385.1 uncultured Novosphingobium sp.
CCCGCCCCGCTGATGGGCTGGGCCGGGTCGGGCGATACCCAGGCGCAGGTCGTGCTGAGCTTTGCCAGCGCGGATGAGGCGTGCGCTTATGCTTCGCGCTACGGGATCGAGGCGCGCGTGCATTCGACGCCGCCCAAGCGATTGAAGCTGCAGGCCTATGCGGATAATTTCCGGTAAGGTGGGCGCTGAGCGGGCGGGGGCTTCGACAAGCTCAGCCTGAGCGGGACGCGCGGGGGCTTCGACAAGCTCAGCCTGAGCGGGCCCGGGGAAACTGGTTCGCGGCAACGGGTTCGGGGCAACGGGTTCGCGGCAGCGGGTTCGGGGTGGACAAAAGCCCCTCGGCACATCATATGCCCGCCCGGGAGTCGGTCGGGCGTTTGCGTCCGCCAACCTGGTCAGGACCGGAAGGTAGCAGCCACAACGGGTTGCGGCGGGTCGGCCGGCTCCTTTTTCACCCTGTAAGATGCGGCGTTCATCCGGCTTCGCGCTTCGTTGCGTGATCCGGTCGCGGGGGTGAGCCCGCTGGCCTTGCCGAGGCCGAAGGGCGGCATGTTGACGTAGATCGTCTCGGTCCCGCCCGCCGGAACGGCATAGGTTTCGTGGAAGATGCCGACGCTGCCGTCGGTGCCGACCGCCTTGTTAAAGGCGGTCCACGCCGGCCAGTGCGCCTTGTCGCGGGCGCGGGCATAGGCTTCGAGGTGGTCGAAATCGCGCCAGTATTGGAGCAGCAGGACCGTGCGCAGCGGGGCCAGCAGATATTCGGTGCCGAGGAAGCCGCTCTCGGGATCGCGGGAAAGCTCCGCAATCATCGGACCCATCGCGCGGGCGACGGGGAGCCATTTGTCGATGCGGTGGAGGCGGTTGATCCGCATGCCGATGACGAAGACGACCAGCGGGCCGGAATGGGCGGCGGTCATGCGGGCGGGGACAATTGCGCTCATCGCCGCAGGGTTCACCTGCAAAAGCCGTGGGTCAAGCCGCCCGAGCATTCGACAATGGCGGCGCCAACGCTTACCTAGGCGGTGATGGACGATTCCGTAGATATCTTTGGCGAAACCCCCGGCGAGAGCGAGGACGAGCGCGTCAGCGCGGCGGAGCTTGAGGCGGCCGGGCAGGCGGCGATGTTTGGCGAGCCTGCGCCCGCGCCGGTTGCGGCTCCAGCCCCCCGGCCTGCCGCTGCCGCGCCGGTGCAGCCCTACCGCGTGCTGGCGCGCAAGTATCGGCCGCAGACATTTGCCCAGCTGATCGGGCAGGACGCGATGGTCCAGACGCTGGCCAATGCGATCAAGCGTGACCGGCTGGCCCATGCGTTCCTGATGACCGGCGTGCGCGGGGTGGGCAAGACCTCGACCGCGCGGCTGATTGCCAAGGCGCTCAACTGCATCGGCGCGGACGGGCAGGGCGGGCCGACGATCGATCCGTGCGGGGTATGCGAGCCGTGCGTCGCGATTGCCGAGGGGCGGCATATCGACGTGATCGAGATGGACGCCGCCAGCCATACCGGCGTCGACGACGTGCGCGAGATCATCGAGGCGGTGCGCTATGCGGCGGTTTCGGCGCGCTTCAAGATCTACATCATCGACGAAGTGCACATGCTGTCGCGCAACGCGTTCAACGCGCTGCTGAAGACGCTGGAAGAGCCGCCGGCGCACGTGAAGTTCCTGTTTGCGACCACCGAAGTCGACAAGCTGCCGGTGACGGTGCTGTCGCGGTGCCAGCGGTTCGACCTGCGGCGGATTACCGCGCCGATGCTGGCCCGGCACTTCGCGATGATCTGCGAGGCCGAGGCCGTGCCTGCCGATGCCGAGGCGCTTTCGATGATTGCCGAGGCGGCCGAAGGTTCGGTGCGAGACGGGCTTTCCATTCTGGATCAGGCGATTGCCCATGCCGATCTGGGCGGGGACGGCCGGGTCACGCCGGGGCGCGTGCAGGACATGCTGGGGCTGGCCGACAAGACGGTGCAGCGGCGGTTGCTGGCGGCCTTGCTCGGCGGCGATGCGCCGGGGCTGATCGAGCTGGTCGATGCGCAGTTCGAGCTGGGGGTGGAACCGCTGGCGCTCATGCGTTCGCAGATGGACCTCGTCCACCGGGTGACCGTGGCGCAGGTGGGCAAGACCGGGGCCGAGGCGATTTCCGCCGAGGAACGCGCGGCGATTGCCGAATGGGCGCAGAAATTGTCGGCGGGGCAATTGCACCGGCTGTGGCAACTGCTGCTCAAGGGGCATGACGAGGTGCGCAGCGCGCCCGATCCGCTGGTTTCGGCGCAGATGGCGCTGCTGCGGGTGATGCACGCGGCCGACCTGCCCGATCCGGGGCAGCTGGTGAAGCGGCTGGAGCAGATGGCGGGCAGCGGCCAGGGCTTTGCTGCGCCTTCGGCGGAAAGCGGTGCGGCACCGATTGCGCGCGCGCCGGGTGCAGCCGATTGGGAGGCGCTGGTGCGGCAGGTCGAGCATGGTGCTCCCCGCGTCGGCTCTATCATGCGGCTGGCGGTGCGGGTGATCGAACTCGCACCCGGCCTGCTGCGCTATGAACTGGCACCCGGCATTCCCGGTGATCCCAGTGCCGAAATCCGCAAGGAACTCGAATTGGCGACCGGCGGCCGCTGGGCGGTCGAAAGGGGTGAGGGCGATGCCCAGCCCAGCCTTGAGGAAGTCCGCGCCGCCGCTGCGCGTGATGCCGCTGCCGCGCTGCGCCGCTCGCCGCTGGTCGAGGCCGCCTTTGCAGCATTTCCGAACGCGGAGATTGTGGAGGAAGACCACGCCCCGCAAAACGAACGCAACTGGAGTCGCAGAGCATGAAGTCGATGGAAGAGATGATCCAGGCAGCGCAAAAGGCCGCTGAGACCATCCAGAAGCAGATGAACGAAGCCCAGGGCAAGCTCGACCAGATCGAGGTCGAAGGCGTGTCGGGCGGCGGGCTGGTGAAAATCCGCTGCTCGGCCAAGGGCCGCATCCTTGGCGTCACCATCGACGAAAGCCTGCTGACGCCTTCGGAGAAGGGCATTCTGGAAGACCTCATCGCCGCCGCGTTCAACGATGCGCGCGGCAAGGCCGATCAGGTTTCGAACGAGGAAATGGGCCGGATGCAGCAGGGGTTGGGGCTTCCGCCGGGGTTCAACTTTCCCGGGATCGGGTGAAGTCGGTGCGGGGCGTCTTCCACAGCCGCAAGCCTCGGGGCCATTGCACCATATTGGGGTAGTTCCCATATCCCGGTTCAATACGGGTCAATCATTGCCCGGCAGGACGTGCATTTCGGTTAAAAGCCGGGTGCGCCCCAACACTGGATGGTTATGGAAAAGATCACGCTTCCCCTGCTTCCCTTGCGCGACATTGTCGTGTTTCCCGGCATGGTCGTGCCGCTGTTCGTCGGCCGCGAGAAGTCTGTTGCCGCGCTTGAGGCGGCGATGTCGGACAGCAAGGGCGGGAACAAGGATATTTTCCTGCTGGCGCAGCTCGATCCGGGCTGTGACGATCCGGCGGCGGACGACCTTTACGACGTGGGCGTTGTAGCCAGCGTGCTGCAGCTGCTGAAGCTGCCCGACGGCACCGTGCGCGTGCTGGTCGAAGGGCAGCAGCGCGGCAAGATCGCCAAGCTGATCGAGGCCGAGGACATGCTCAGCGCCGAGATCGAGCCGATTGACGCGGTGACTTCGGCGGGCAGCGAAGTGTCGGCGATGATGCGGCAGGTGGTTGAGGAGTTCGGCGAATATGCCAAGCTCAACAAGAAGCTTGCGGCAGAGGCGGGCGACCAGCTGGGCGACATTGATGACGCCTCGCGGCTGGCCGATGCCGTCGCCGCGCAGCTGGGTGCCAAGGTGGCCGACAAGCAGGCGCTCTTGACCGAGAGCGATCCGCTGCGCCGGCTGGAGATGGTCTATTCGTTCATGGAGGGCGAACTTGGCGTCCTCCAGGTCGAGCGCAAGATCCGCGGTCGCGTGAAGCGGCAGATGGAAAAGACCCAGCGCGAATATTACCTCAACGAACAGCTCAAGGCGATCCAGTCGGAATTGGGCGGCTCGGAAGGCGAGGAAGCCAACGAGATTGCCGAGCTCCAGGACAAGATCGACAAACTCAAGCTGAACAAGGAAGCGCGCGCCAAGGCGACCGCCGAACTGAAGAAGCTCAAGTCGATGCAGCCGATGAGCGCCGAGGCGACCGTCGTGCGCAATTACCTCGACGTGCTGCTGGGCCTGCCGTGGGGCAAGCGGTCCAAGCTGAAGAAGGACATCGCCCGCGCGCAGGACATCCTCGATGCCGATCACTACGCGCTGGAGAAGGTCAAGGACCGGATCGTCGAATACCTTGCCGTGCAGGCGCGGACCAACAAGCTGAAGGGGCCGATCCTGTGCCTCGTCGGCCCTCCGGGCGTGGGCAAGACCTCACTCGGCAAGTCGATTGCGCGGGCCACCGGGCGTGAATTTATCCGCCAGTCGCTGGGCGGTGTGCGCGACGAGGCCGAGATTCGCGGGCACCGCCGCACGTATATCGGCTCGCTGCCGGGCAAGATCATCTCGAACCTCAAGAAGGCGGGGACCAGCAATCCGCTGTTCCTGCTGGATGAGATCGACAAGCTGGGCCAGGACTTCCGCGGCGATCCGGCTTCGGCCCTGCTCGAGGTGCTCGATCCTGAGCAGAACTCGAAGTTCCAGGATCATTACCTTGAGGTCGACTACGATCTTTCGGACGTGATGTTTGTGTGCACGGCCAACAGCCTCAACCTGCCGCAGCCGCTGCTCGACCGGATGGAGATCATCCGGCTGGAGGGCTATACCGAGGACGAAAAGGTCGAGATTGCCGAGCGGCACCTGATCGAAAAGCAGGTCGAGGCGCATGGGCTGAAGGCGGGCGAGTTCACGCTCGAGCATGACGCGCTGCGCGATCTCATCCGCTATTACACCCGCGAAGCCGGGGTGCGCACGCTGGAGCGCGAGATTGCGCGGCTGGCGCGCAAGAGCCTGCGCCGCATCCTGGAGGGCAAGGACAAGGCCGTGACGGTTACGCCGGAGAACCTGTCGGACTTTGCCGGTGTGCGCAAATACAAGCACGGCGTCTCGGACACCGAATCGCAGGTTGGCGCAGTGACGGGACTGGCCTGGACCGAAGTGGGCGGCGAACTGCTGACCATCGAGGGCGTGATGGTGCCCGGCAAGGGCGCGGTGCGGACCACCGGCAAGCTGGGCGACGTGATGAGCGAGGGCGTGCAGATGGCCTTCAGCTTCGTCAAGGCGCGCAGCCCGGCCTATGGGATCAAGCCCAGCCTGTTCCAGCGCAAGGACCTGCACATCCACCTGCCCGAGGGCGCGGTGCCCAAGGACGGGCCGAGCGCGGGCGTGGGCATGGTCACGGCGATGGTTTCGACGCTCACCGGCATTCCGGTGCGGGCCGACATCGCGATGACCGGCGAGGTTACGCTGCGCGGGCGCGTGCTGGCGATCGGGGGCTTGAAGGAAAAGCTGTTGGCCGCCCTTCGCGGCGGCATCAAGACCGTGCTGATCCCCGAGGAAAACCGCAAGGACCTCGCCGAGATTCCGGCGAATATCCTCGCGGGGCTGGAAATCGTGCCGGTTGCCCATGTCGATGAAGTGCTGGCCCGCGCGCTCACCGCGCCGGTCGAACCGATCGAATGGACCGAGGCGGACGACCTTGCCAGCCAGCCCGGCGCGCCTGCCGCCGGCACGGTGCAAACGCCCACAGCGCACTGATCCGGAAGCCTTTCGGCGCCGGCGTCCGATTCTGCTGCAACGCAGCGATTTGACGCCGGCGACGCATGGTGAGCGCCGCGCAATCTTTTTGGCGCAATCGGTAGGCACCTGGAGTACGAATAGTGCCGCAAAATGGGGCTATTGGAGTAATCTGGCCCCCATTTAGCTTTGACAGCGGTGATAAACTTCGCTCAATTCCGCGCGCACCGAGGCGAGTCCACAAGATCAATCGGTTTCACACGAGGTAGGGGGTTCCCGGAATGAACAAAAACGAACTGATCGGCGCTGTAGCCGAAGCGAGCGGCCTGACCCGGGCCGACGCCACCAAAGCAGTCGAAGGCGTGTTCGATGCAATCAGCGGTGCCCTCAAGAGCGGTGACGAAGTCCGCCTTGTCGGCTTTGGCACGTTCTCCGTCGCCAAGCGCAAGGCGTCGACCGGCCGCAACCCGCGCACCGGCGAACCCATGAAGATCAAGGCGTCGAGCCAGCCGAAGTTCAAGGCCGGCAAGGGCCTCAAGGACTCGGTCAACTAAGGCCCTTCGCTGACGAGCCGCTTCGCCTCAGGCTCCGCAAATCCACGCCGCGCTTCGATGACGAAGCGCGGCGTTTTTGTTTTTCAGTTCGAAAGCCGCACCAGCGCCGTGGGCGCCGCGGCCTGGCGGGCGTTGACCGTCCATGCCAGCCGTTGTCCGGCAGGGGGGGCTGCCTGCGGGCCTTCGTCGGTGTTGTTGGCGAGCACCGTGCCGTCGGTGGTGAGGGTGAAGGTCCCCTCGAACTGCGGCGCGGGCACCGCGTCCTTGGCACCTGGCTCGCCCCCTGCCATCCCGCCCATGCCCGACATCATTGCGGCAAAGGGATTGCCCGCGCCCGAGCTGGCACCGAATCCGGGCGCGTCGATCCGCACGGTGCCGTCGCTGCGGCGGTTCAACTGGACGAAGGCGTTGGCCATCGGAAACCGCTCAACCGAGGGGAAGGTAAAGTCATGGTCGAGCCGGCCCGCGATGGCGAAGTCGACTACGAACAGTCCGTCGCCCTTGTAGACCACGCTGCGCCAGCCAGCCTGTCGCCTCAGCCGCCCGGCCAGTTCCTCGGCGGCCTGTGGGCTGGATGGATCGATCCCGCCGAGCAGGGTCTTCATCTGTTCGGCCTCGCGCGCCTTGCGTTCGGCGGCGCTTTTTTGCGAATCCTCCCATGCCTGCTTTTGCTCGGCCCGTTCCCTGGCGGTGCACGGGCGTTCTTTCATGGAATCGTCGAGGCACGGCTCCTCGACCATTTCGGGCGCCTCGCCTTTGCTTTTGTCGGCCGTCGCGGCCAGCTTGCTCAGCGCGAGCATCCGGATTTCTCCGGCATAGGCGAAGGCAAACCGCCCGTCCTTGCGCAGGTCGAGGGTGGAGGTGAACTTGCCCGGAGTCAGCAGGCAGGCCGAAACCAGCAGGGCGAGGGCGGTCACCACCCCCGCCGCCGCCATGCGCAAACCATTTGTCGTCATGCCCGTCACCCCCGTTCGGCGCGATGTTACTCCGCGCCGGGCCGCGTTGCCACCGCATAGAGCGCGATCGCCGCCGCATTGGAGACATTGAGGCTTTCCATCGCCGCGCTGATCGGCAGCCGCGCCAGTGCGTCGCAGTGCTGGGCGACGTTGTGGCGCATGCCTTCGCCTTCCGCGCCGAGGATCAGCGCCACCGGCCCGGCGGGAAGCGCCTCGCCCAGCGTCGCCCCGGCCTCGCCGGCAAGGCCGATCCGCCAATAGCCGGCCTCGGCCACTTCATCGAGCGCGCGGGCGAGGTTCACCACCCGCACCCACGGCACGATCTCGAGCGCGCCCGAGGCGCTCTTGCCGAGCACGCCTGATTCGCTCGGCGCGTGGCGGTCCTGGGTGACGATGGCGCAGGCGTTGAAGGCCGCCGCCGAACGCATGATTGCGCCGACGTTGTGCGGGTCGGTCACCTGGTCGAGCACGATCAGCGGCCGCGCCGGATCGCCGTGGAGCACGTCGTCGAGGAAGATGTCGTCGAGCGGGCTGCATTCGAGCACAAGGCCCTGGTGCGGCGCATCACGCGCGACCAGCCGGCCAAGATCGGCCACGTCGGCGTATTCGATCGGGAAATTGGCCGGCAATTCCCCGTCAAGCCGGGCGATGGCCTCGCGCGTTGCCCACAGCTTGCGGTGACTGCGGTCGGGATTCTTGAGCGCGGCCTCGACCGCGTGATGGCCCCACAGGCGCACGGTGCCCGGCGTGGACTGGCCGGAACCGCGCCCGCCTTTCATTCGTCCGGCCTGTCCGCGCAGCGCGCGCGCCGGGCGGTCATCCTGGCCCGAGCCCTCGGGCGCAGCGGTGTCGTGATCTCGATCTGGGCGGCCGCCCCGGCGCTTCGCCATCTGAAACTTGTCCTTCCTGGTCGCAATCTTGTGGCGCTCATGCCCGCGAGGCCATTGACAGGCAAGGCCCGCTTCGCCAAAGGGGCCGCCACTCGGCCGGACGGCTCCCCGCAAAGGGAGCCAAAACGGCGGGGAAACCCGCCCACCGGCAAGCTGGTGTGGACAGGTGGCCGAGTGGTTAAAGGCAGCAGACTGTAAATCTGCCCGCGCAAGCGTACGCTAGTTCGAATCTAGCCCTGTCCACCACCAACTCCTTTTTCCATCGTCAGAAATCCGCCTCGGCGGGACGGCGCGGCTCGGCCCGCCAAAGGGGGCGGCTCGCACCATTTCGATACGGGGTGGGGGGAACCCACAGGCGCGGGGCGGACTTGCCTTGTCGCGGCGGGCAACTCCCCCTAGATGGACACCATGTCAGGCGAAATTACAGACAATCGTGGGCGCGGCGAAGCCGGCTGGAACTGGCCGGGCATCCACCCGGAGGGGCGCAAGTACGGACTGATCGTCGCGGCGGCGGCGCTCGTCTTTGCAATGCTGGCGTGGGAAACGGTGGCCTGGCCGCTGAGTGTCCTGACGATGGGCGTGCTCGCCTTCTTCCGCGATCCGCGCCGCGTGACGCCGCAGGGCGACCGCTTCGTGGTTTCGCCCGCCGATGGGCTGGTCACGCTGATCCGCAAGGTCGATCCGCCGCGCGAACTGGTGATGGACGATGGTTCGGGCCTGCCGGGCCTGCCTGCGGGGCAGGTAACGCGCGTGTCGATTTTCATGAGCGTGTTCGACGTTCATATCAATCGCTCGCCAATTGGCGGGACCGTGCGGCGCGTGGTCTATATTCCGGGCAAGTTCCTCAACGCAGACCTCGACAAGGCGAGCGAGGACAATGAACGTCAGCACCTGCTGGTCGAACGCAGCGACGGGACGCGCATCGGGTTTACCCAGATTGCCGGGCTGGTTGCGCGGCGTATTGTTCCGTTCGTCAAGCCGGGCGACATTCTTGCCGCCGGGCAGCGGGTCGGGCTGATCCGTTTCGGCAGCCGGGTCGATGTCTACCTGCCCGAAGGGACCGAACCGCGCGTGCTGCTGGGGCAGAAAGTGATCGCGGGCGAGACCGTGCTGGCCGAATTGGGCCAGGCGCTTCACATCGAAGGTGTCAGCCAGTGATGGTGTCAGCCTGATGGGCGATGGACCTCTGCCGGGCGGGCTGACCCTGCGGGCGCTGATCCCCAACGCGATTACGGTGTCGGCGCTGGCTTTCGGGCTGACCGGCATCCGCTTTGCCATTACCGCTGCCACCGGGCATCCGGCCGATCCGGCGTCTGCTTCGGGCCTGCCGCTCGATGACTGGCAGAAGGCCGTGCTCGCGGTGATCCTTGCCGGGATGCTTGACGGGATCGACGGCCGCATCGCGCGCCTGCTCAAGGCGCAATCGCGCTTTGGTGCCGAACTCGACAGTCTGGCCGATTCGATTTCGTTCGGGGTTGCCCCGGCGCTGATCCTGTTCCTGTGGTCGTTGCAGGACCTTCCGCGGCTTGGCTGGTTTGCCAGCCTCGCTTTCGCGATCTGCTGCGTGCTGCGCCTCGCGCGGTTCAACGCGCGGATCGACATGGCCGAGCAGCCGCACAAGTCCGCCGGTTTCCTGACAGGGGTTCCGGCACCGGTGGGGGCCGGGCTGGCCTTCCTGCCGATTTACCTGTGGATTGCCACGGGCCGCGAGGAGTTTCGCGAGCCGGTGCTCGTCGGCGTATGGCTGGCGGTCATCGCCTTCCTGATGATTTCGAACCTTGCGACGATTTCGTGGGCATCGGTCCGGCCGCGCCGGTCGGTCCGGCTTGAGTTGCTTGCGGGCTTCGCGATCGTCGGGGCGGCGCTCTTGACCGAGCCGTGGCTGACGCTGGTCGGCATCTGCCTCGTCTACCTCGTGCTCATTCCATACGGGATGTGGAGCTATGCGCGGGTCAAGCGGCAGCGCGCAGGGCGGGCCGGGCCTGCTGGCGATAGGCCGCCTTCGGCTTGATCGCGGCGCGGCGGAGGGGCGGCGTGAATTCATGGGTTTCGGTGAGCGCGAGCCGCACGGTGAAGGCGCGCTGATCTTCCAGCCCGGCCAGTTGGCGGCGAATCGCCCGCAGTTCCCCGCGGCAGGCCTTCCACGAGAGAGCCAGCGTTGCCAGAGCGAACAGGCCGCTGGTGATGAACAGAACGGGGAGGACAAGCGAGGCGATCATTCCGTCAGTCCTTTTTGCGGTTTCCTGGGCGGCATGGCACCAGGATGGAAGGCAGGCTGTTAATCATCATCGGTGACGGGGCGTTCCCGCGTTCCGCTTCGATCCCCTTATGTTCCGTCCATGTTCCATCTGTCAACAGCTTTATTCCTCCTTTGTTCTCGCATTTGTCGTTCCGGCTATTTCGTGCTGGAAATGTGCGGGCGAGGGGGCTAAGGCCCACCCCGTCGCGGACACTGCCAGCGCTAGTGCAGGCAGGGTTTTCGCGGCAAATCCACACGGGAAGCACCCATCACCGGTGCCGCAGCGGGCCAAGGTCGTCAGACTCTTCCGCACGGTTCCAGCTTCCCGGAGGTTCAACCGGAAAGGAACTATCTTATGGCGGCTCCCGTCATCACCATGCAGCAGCTCATCGAAGCCGGTGCCCACTTCGGCCACCAGACCCACCGCTGGAACCCGCGGATGAAGCCGTACATCTTCGGCGCGCGCAACGGGGTCCACATCCTCGACCTGTCGCAGACCGTGCCGCTGTTCGCCCGCGCGCTCGACTTCATTTCGGCCACTGTCGCTGCCGGCGGCAAGGTGCTGTTCGTCGGGACCAAGCGCCAGGCCCAGCAGCCGATCGCCGATGCCGCCCGCGCGGCCGGCCAGCACTTCGTCAACCACCGCTGGCTCGGCGGGATGCTGACCAACTGGAAGACCATTTCCGGTTCGATCAAGCGCCTCAAGACGCTGGAAGAGCAGCTTGGCGGCGACACCGCTGGCCTCACCAAGAAGGAAGTTCTCCAGCTGACGCGCGAGCGGGACAAGCTGGAACTGTCGCTCGGCGGCATCCGCGACATGGGCGGCATTCCGGACGTGATGTTCGTGATCGACGCCAACAAGGAAGAGCTGGCGATCAAGGAAGCCAACGTCCTGGGTATCCCGGTCGTCGCGATCCTCGATTCGAACGTCTCGCCCGACGGCATCGCCTTCCCGATCCCGGCGAATGACGACGCCAGCCGCGCGCTGCGTCTTTACTGCGAGACCATCGCCGCCGCGGCGAAGAAGGGTGGCCGCACGGCCGTCATCGAATCGGGCGAAGACTTCGGTGCGCTCGACAACCCGGTCGAAGAAGCTATCGAGGCCTGATCGGCCGCGCGGGCCGGATCTGCCGGCCCGTCACCAGATTGTAGCGCGCCGGGTCCATGGGCCCGGCGCCGTTTCCATAAAAAAGCAAGGACAACCGCGATGGCTTACACCGCCGCTGACGTGAAGAACCTGCGCGAGCGCACCGGCGCCGGCATGATGGACTGCAAGAAGGCTCTCGACGAAGCCAGTGGCGATTTCGAAGCCGCTGTCGACGCGCTGCGCGCCCGCGGCCTCGCCGCTGCCGCCAAGAAGTCGAGCCGCACGGCTGCTGAAGGGCTGGTTGGCGTCGCCGTTTCGGGCACCAAGGGCGTCGCGCTCGAAGTGAACTCGGAAACCGACTTCGTCGCGAAGAACGACCAGTTCCAGGATTTCGTCCGCAAGTCGACCGAAGTCGCGCTGACCGCCGCGGCTGACGACGTCGCCGCGTTGCGCGATGCGGCATACCCCGATGGCGGCACCGTGGGCGAAAAGCTCACCAACAATGTCGCTACGATCGGCGAGAACCAGCAGGTGCGGCGGATGAAGACCGTTGCGGTCTCGAGCGGGATCGTCGTGCCCTACATGCACAACGCGGCCGCGCCGAACCTTGGCAAGATCGGCGTGCTGGTCGCGCTTGAATCCGAAGCCGGGGCCGATGTGCTCGAGCCGCTGGGCAAGCAGATCGCGATGCACATCGCTGCTGCCTTCCCGCAGGCGCTTTCGGTAGACGACCTCGATCCCGACGTGCTGGCGCGCGAGCGCAAGATCGCCCTTGAAAAGGCGGTCGAGGAAGCGGCCAAGAACGGCAAGCAGATCCCCGAGGACATCCTTGCCAAGCGCGCCGACGGTGCCGCGGCCAAGTATGCCAAGGAAAATGCCCTGCTTTCACAGGTCTTCGTGATGGACAACAAAACCCCCATCGCGCAGGTCGTCGAAGCTGCCGGCAAGGCTGCCGGGACCAAGATCGTGCTGAAGGACTATGTTCGCTTCCAGCTCGGCGAAGGCATCGAGAAGGAAGTCAGCGACTTCGCCGCCGAAGTCGCGGCTGCCGCCGGCCTCAACTAAGCCGCTGCCATCCTTGTCCCCGCGTGGGCGGTCCGGGGTTTCCGGGCCGTCGGCGCGGGGACAATGCTGTCCGGCGCCCTTGGCACGCGGCGCCTGCCGGGTATAAGGGCCGCCATCCCCGAATGTGAGTTCCCGCCTGATGACTGCCCCCCGCTACAAACGCGTCCTGCTCAAGCTTTCGGGCGAGGTGTTGATGGGGAACCAGCAATTTGGGATCGACCCCGAATTCGTCGCCGAACTCGCCGCCGAGGTGAAGGCGGCGAAGGAAACCGGGCTGGACCTGTGCCTGGTCATCGGCGGCGGCAATATCTTTCGCGGGATGGCCGGCGCCGCCAAGGGGATGGACCGTGCCCAGGCCGATTACATGGGAATGCTCGCCACGGTGATGAACGCGCTGGCGATGCAGAACGCGCTCGAACGTCTCGGCGTCGATACCCGCGTGCAGTCTGCGGTGCAGATGGACCAGGTCTGCGAACCGGTGATCCGCCGCCGGGCTGAGCGGCATCTTGAGAAGGGCCGGGTGGTGATTTTCGCCGCCGGGGTTGGCGCGCCTTACTTTACCACCGATTCAGGCGCGGCGCTGCGTGCGGCCGAAATGCAGTGCGATGCCCTGCTCAAAGGGACCAGCGTAGACGGGATCTACGATTCCGATCCCAAGACGAACCCCAATGCAAAGCGTTATGATTCAGTCGATTACGACACGGTCCTTGCGGAAAACCTCAAGGTCATGGATGCCTCGGCCGTTGCGCTGTGCCGCGATAACGCCATTCCGATCGTCGTGTTCTCGATCCGCGAGAAGGGCAACCTTGCCCGCGTCCTCGCCGGCGAGGGCACGCAGACCATAGTCCAGAAGGGAGCCTGAAACATGGCCAAATACGATAAGGCCGACCTCGAACGCCGGATGCACGGCGCGCTCGAAGCCCTCCGCCACGACCTTTCCGGCCTGCGCACCGGCCGCGCGAACATCGCGCTGCTCGATACGGTGACGGTCGAGGTCTATGGCAGCCACATGCCGCTGGGCCAGGTGGCGACCGTTTCGGTCCCCGAACCGCGCCTGCTTTCGGTGCAGGTGTGGGACAAGTCGAACGTCGGCCCGGTGGAAAAGGCGATCCGTTCGGCGGGCCTCGGCCTCAACCCGATCAACGACGGCAATACCCTGCGCCTGCCGATCCCCGACCTGACCGAGGAACGCCGCAAGGAACTGGCGAAGCTGGCGGGCAAATATGCCGAAAACGCGCGCATCGCGATCCGCAACGTCCGCCGCGACGGGATGGAAAACCTCAAGGTTGACGAGGCCAAGAAGGAAATTTCCGAGGACGAGCGCAAGCGTTTTGAGGCCGAAGTGCAGAAGCTGACCGACGAGATGATCAAGGGTGCCGACGAAGCGGCGACGGCCAAGGAAAAGGAAATCCTCGGCAAGTGACTTTCGGTCAGGCTCAGGATGAGCGGGCCTAGGGGCATGACCGCCGCTAGACACGTCGCCATCATCATGGATGGCAACGGGCGCTGGGCCAAACAGCGCCTGATGCCGCGCGCGCTGGGCCACCAGCGCGGGGTGGAGGCGGTGCGCCGCGCTGTCCGTGCCGCAGGCGAACTGGGGCTGGAGGCGCTGACGCTCTATGCCTTTTCGACCGAGAACTGGCGGCGGCCCGAGGAGGAAATCTCGGCGTTGATGAGCCTGCTCAAGCGGTTCATCGTGTCGGACCTTGAGGAAATCGCGGGGAACGACGTTCGCCTGAAAATTATCGGCGATTACAATGCTTTTCCGTCCGATATTGTCGAACTGATCGAAGGCGCGTTGAAGCGGACCTCGACCAATTCCGGGCTGCAGCTGGTGATTGCGCTGAACTATGGTTCGCAGGACGAGATTGCCCGCGCCGCCGCCAGGGCCGCTGCCGCAGGGCCGGTTACCGTGGACAGCATCGCCGCCCATCTCGATACCGCCGGACTGCCGCCGCTTGACCTCCTGATCCGCACTTCGGGCGAGGTGCGGCTGTCGAACTTCCTGCTATGGCAGGCGGCCTATGCGGAAATGGCGTTCCTTGACGTGCTGTGGCCGGATTTCACCCGCGAACACCTGGAAACGGCGCTGGCTGACTTTGCCAAGAGGGAGCGGCGCTATGGCGGACGGTGAGGGCGGGGGAATTCTTCCCTTCATACTTCGTCATGCTGAACTTGTTGCAGCATCCATCGGGCAGCGGGTGCTGCCGCGTGTCGTGAAGCGCGGCCACGTCGCCGCTCATTCAGCGCGACATCCGAGTTTGCACACGCCATGGATCCTGAAACAAGTTCAGGATGACGAAATCCGGAGGGTGTGCGTTTGACCGCGGCTACCGCAAACAAAAACGCCGATCTTCCGCTGCGCATAGTCTCGGCGGTGGTGATGGTGGTTGTCGCGGGCGCGGCGCTGTGGGCGGGCGGCGGGATCTGGGCGATGTTCGTCGGGCTGATCGCGGCGGGCGTGCTGGTCGAATGGTCGAAGCTGGTCATGGCCCTTACCGAACATCCTGGCGCGCGGTTGGCGTGGCATCTTGGCGGGCTGGCCTACGTCGGGCTGGCCGCCTTTACGCTCCTGCTCCTGCGCAGCCCGTTCTTTGGCCCGCTGCCGGTCGTGCTGATCGCGGGCACGGTGATCGCGGTTGACGTCTGGGGTTATTTCGTCGGCCGCAAGTTCGGCGGGGCGAAGATTGCCCCGGCGATCAGCCCGTCCAAGACCTGGTCGGGCCTGTTTGGCGGGATGTTCGGGGCCGCGCTGGTGCTGTTTTTCACCCATGGGCACGACTGGCGCTGGGCGCTGGCCGGACCGCCGGTCGCGGTGGTGGCGCAGGCGGGGGACTTCTTTGAAAGCTGGATGAAGCGGCGGGCAGGGGTCAAGGATTCGGGCAAACTGATCCCTGGGCACGGCGGCCTGTTCGACCGGGTTGATGGGCTTCTGGCGGTGCTGTTCGTGCTGGGGCTTGCCCTGCTCGGCGCACGGCTGGCAGGCTGAACGTGCGGACCGTCTCGATTCTTGGCGCGACGGGTTCGATCGGGACCTCCACTCTCGACCTGATCCGGCGCGCGCCGGGTGGGTGGAAGGTCGTCGCGCTGACGGCCAACGGGAATGCCGACGAACTGGCGAAGCTGGCCCGCGAATTTTCCGCTGATGTCGCCGTGGTTGCGGACGAATCGGCGCTCACGGCGCTCCGGGAGGCGCTGGCCGGATCGGGCATCGAGGCGGCAGCCGGGGTGGAGGCGCTGGCCGAGGCTGCTGCGCGGCCCGCCGAGGTGACGGTCGCCGCCATCGTCGGCTGCGCGGGGCTCGCTCCGACCATGGCCGCCATCGCGCGCGGGCAGACCGTGGCTCTGGCCAACAAGGAGGCGCTGGTTTCGGCGGGCGAGGTGATGACCGCCGCCGTCCGCGCTGCGGGCGCGACGCTGCTGCCGGTGGATTCAGAGCACAACGCCATTTTTCAGTGCCTTGCGGGCAGCCGGATCGAGGACGTGCGCTGGATCACCCTGACCGCCAGCGGCGGGCCGTTCCGCGACTGGCCGCTGGAGCGACTCCACGCGGCGACCCCGGCGGAAGCTGTCAAACACCCCAACTGGTCGATGGGCGCGAAAATCAGCGTCGATTCCGCGACAATGATGAACAAGGGGCTCGAATTCATCGAGGCGTTCCACCTGTTCCCGGTCGGCACGGACCGGCTGCGGATCATCGTCCACCCGCAGTCGGTGGTTCATTCGATGGTGGAATACCGCGACGGTTCGACGCTGGCGCAGCTTGGCCCGTCCGACATGCGCGTTCCCATCGCATCGGCGCTGGCCTGGCCGGCGCGGATGGATACGCCCTGCGCGCCGCTGGACCTGGCGGCGATTGGCGAACTGACCTTCCGCGCGCCCGACGAGGTGCGCTTTCCCGCCACCCGCCTTGCCCGCGAGGCCGCTGCGGCGGGCGGCGCGGTGCCCGCCGTGCTCAACGCGGCGAATGAAATTGCCGTCGCTGCTTTCCTCGCTGGTAAGCTGGCGTTCACCAGTATCGCCGCACAGGTAGAGGAGACGCTGGGCCGCTACGCGCCGCCGGTGCCGACCACGCTGGCGGATGTCATCGCGGTCGATGCCGAGGCGCGGGTCCGCACGCGCGCAATGCTGGAGCCTGCCTGACCTTGACCCATGCCCCGTCCCTTCTCGTAATGATCCTCGGCTTCGTGCTGCTGCTCGGGCCGCTGGTGGTGATCCACGAGCTTGGCCATTACCTTGTCGGGCGCTGGTGCGGGGTGAAGGCCGAGGCGTTCTCAGTTGGCTTCGGCAAGGAAATCTGGGGCCGGACGGACAAGCGCGGCACGCGGTGGAAGCTGTCGGCCATCCCGCTTGGCGGCTATGTCCAGTTTGCCGGCGACATGGACCCGACCTCGCGCCCCGACGACGCGAAGTTCGACGGATTGAGCGCAGAGGAAAAGGCCCAGACCTTCAACGCCCAGCCGCTGTGGCGGCGCGCGGCGATAGTGGCGGCCGGGCCGCTGACCAACCTGCTTTTCGCGCTGGTGATCTTTGCCGCGTTCAACCTTTCCTTCGGCAAGATGGTCGCCCCTCCGGTGATCGAAGCCTTTACCCCCGACTCTCCCGCTGCCGCCGCCGGCTTGCTCAAGGGTGACCGCGTGCTTGTGGTGGATGGTCAGGACATCGACGATTTCGAGGCCCTGCGCCGCCATGTCTGGCCCTATCCGGGCGGCACCTTCAACCTTGTCGTCCAGCGCGGAACGCAGCAGTTGCCGGTCACGGTCAAGGCCGCGACCAAGGTGCTCAAGGACGAGTTCGGCAACGAATCCCGCGTCGGCCTGATCGGGATCATGGCCGCGCGCCCGGTGATTACCCCGGTCGGCCCGGTTGAGGCAGTGGGCCTTGCCGGCAAGCAGACCTGGGGCATCATGGAGATGCTGGTGGTCGGCGTGAAGCAGATCATCACCGGCGAACGTTCGGTCAAGGAACTGGGCGGGCCGATCAAGACCGCCAAGTATTCGGGCGAACAGCTCAGCCTGGGCTGGCTGGCCTTCGTCTCGTTCGCGGCGTTCATCTCTATCAACCTGGCATTCATCAACCTCTTGCCAATCCCGGCGCTCGACGGGGGGCACCTGGCGTTCTACGCGGCCGAAGCCATTCGCCGCCGCCCGCTTGGTGTGCGCAGTCAGGACTGGGCCTATCGCACCGGGCTCGCATTCGTGCTGGCCTTGATGTTGTTCGTGACCCTGAACGATCTCGCCTCGCTGCTTCCGCTTGGTCGTTCGTGATTGCTGCCATGTTTGCCGCGCCTGACAGAAATGCGGGCATAGCTTGCCAATCCGTATTCGCGGGGTGGGACAGATTGCTTGATTGGCGCGGCGGCATCGGGCAGAGGGCAGCGACTGCCAAAGGGCTTGATGGCGATCGTGCCACCGGGTCCTTGGCCCATGTTTGAATTGATCGGGATATCTGCCGCAATGAAGGGACGGAACATGGCTAACTCCAGGGCGCGAAGCTGTACCCCGGACCGTTCCTCCGCGCTGGTGCTGGCGCTGCTCGGATCGACCTTCCTCGCGCCGGCTGCCGTGCTGGCCCAGAATGCCGCACCCGCTCCTGCCGCGACGCCGGTGGAAGTGCCGGCGGTTGCCGCCGCGCCTGCGCCTGCCGAAGCGCCGCAGGTCATCCAGCGGATCGACGTGCAGGGCAGCCAGCGGCTCGAAGCCGATACCATCCTGTCCTATATCCGCCTGCGCCCGGGCCAGGCCTACAGCCAGGCCGCGGCCGACCAGGCGCTCAAGGACCTTTACGCGACCGAGCTGTTTTCCGACGTCCAGATCCGCAACGAAGGCGGGACGGTGACGATCCAGATCAAGGAAAATCCGGTCATCAACCGCATCATCTTTGAAGGCAACAAGCGCCTCAAGGAAGACAAGATCAATCCGGAGATCAAGCTCGCCGCGCGGCAGATCTTCACCCGCTCCAAGGTTCGTGCCGACGTGGCGCGCATCATCGAGCTGTACAAGCGCCAGGGCCGCTTTGCCGCCACGGTCGAGCCGAAGATGGTCATGCTTGACCAGAACCGCGTCGATATCGTGTTCGAAATCAGCGAGGGGCCGAAGTCGAAGGTCCGCCAGATCAACATCATCGGGAATGACCAGTTCTCGGACGGCGACCTGCGCAGCCAGATGGTGACCAAGCAGGCGCGGTTCACGCGGCTGTTTTCCTCGGCCACCAGCTACGATCCGGACCGCCTGGCCTATGACCAGCAGAAGCTGCGCCAGTTCTACCTGACCGAGGGCTATGCCGATTTCCGCGTGATCTCGGCCGTGGCCGAACTGACGCCGGACAAGCACGACTTCATCATCACCTACGTGGTCGAGGAAGGTAAGCGCTACAAGTTCGGCGACGTGAAGGTCGAAAGCCAGCTGCGCGACTTTGACGGCGAACAGCTGGCCAAGCAGTTGCCGATGAAGAAGGGCGACTGGTATAACGCCAAGCTGGTCGAGGACACGATCGACAAGCTCAACCAGACTGCCGGTGCCTTTGGCTATGCCTTTGCGGACGTCCGCCCGGACTATGCCCGTAACAAGGACGATCTCTCGATGGGGATCTCGTTCCAGATCGCCGAGGCACCGCGCGTCTACGTTGAGCGGATCGACATCAACGGCAACACGCTGACCCAGGACAAGGTGATCCGCCGCGAATTCCGCCTTGCCGAGGGCGACGCGTTCAACTCGCTGCAGGTCAAGCGTTCAACCAACCGCATCAAGTCGCTCGGGTACTTCCAGGAAAAGTTCGAGGTTGAGCAGAAACCCGGGTCCGCGGTGGACCGGATCGTGCTCGAAGCCAACGTCGAGGAAAAGCCGACCGGCGAGCTTCAGCTGTCGGCCGGGTTCTCCTCGATCGAAAGCTTCATCCTCCAGGCCTCGATCCAGCAGCGCAACTTTCGCGGGCGCGGCCAGACGGTCGGCACCAGCGTTTCCTATTCGCGCTATTCCAAGAGCGTGGAGCTGAACTTCGTCGAGCCTTACGTGTTCGACCGCAATGTCTCGTTCGGAGCCAACGTCTACCGGCGTGACTACAATTCGTTCAACTACCTGAACGCGAACCGCAACAACCTCTACTCGCAGGCCACCACCGGCTTCCAGCTGCGCCTCGGCGTGCCGTTGACCGAGTATATGAGCCTGATCGGCCGCTACACGCTGAACTTCGACAATGTGACGCTCGATCCGGCAACCTATTACACTAACGGCACCTGCGACCCGCAGCTGGCCGGGCGTTATCTGTGCGATGCCATCGGCAAGCGGACCAGCTCGATCCTTGGTGCTTCGCTCGCCTACGACACGCTTGACAATCGCGCCCGTCCGACGCGCGGTAATTCGGCCTCGCTCAGCGTCGATTTCGCCGGGCTTGGCGGGTCGGTCTCCTATGCGCGGTTCCGTGTCAACGCGGCCAAGTATTTCCCGCTGCCCAAGGGCTTCATCTTCTCGGTCTCGGCCGAAGGCGGCGCGATCAAGGCGCTCAAGCACCGCAATGTGGCCGGCAGCGACGACGTCTACCTGACCGACCGCTTCTATCTAGGCGAACCGGAACTGCGCGGCTTCGACATTCGCGGCGTCGGCCCGCGCATCATCCGCAAGCAGTTCGACACCACGACCTTCACGTTAGATGAAAACCGCGACACCTGGCAGGACGACGCCATCGGTGGCCGTTACTACTATCAGGGCCGCGCCGAGGTGGAAATTCCGCTCGGTTCGGGCGCGCGCGAAATGGGCATCCGTCCCTCGGTGTTCATGGACATCGGTTCGGTCTGGGGGATCAAGCGCCCGATCACTCAGGGCCTGACCTACAACTATCTCGTGACCTGCAACGGCGTCACCACCTCGGTCCAGCGCACCCCGAGCAACCGGTCGACCGCGCCCACCGATGCGAGCGTCCTGCCCGCCACCACGGGCTGCACGGCGACCGGCGACGGTGCGTTCTTCTCCTCGGCCTACGAGGAAAACTTCCTCGGCGACACGATCAAGCCGCGCATCGCGGTGGGCGTTGGGTTCAACTGGAACTCGCCGTTCGGTCCGTTCCGTCTCGATTTCTCCAAGGCGCTGATGAAGCAGCCCGGCGATGATCCAAAAACCTTCACTTTCAATGTGGGAACCCAGTTCTGATGAGCAAGTATCTTATCTCTGCGGCCGTTGCCGCTGTCCTGGCCGCTGGCGCCGCGAACACCGCGATGGCTCAGCGCGCGCCTGCCGCCGCTCCGGCCGCTGCCGGCACGGTCGTGGCCGGTATTGCCTTTGCCAACATCGAAGCCGCCGAAGCCCAGACCGCCGCTTTCAAGACCGCCGAAGCCCAGCGCCCGGTGACCTACAAGCAGTATTACGACCAGGCCGAAGCCCGCAGCCAGGCGCTCAACGCCCAGATCAAGCCGCTGGTCGACAAGTTCAACGCCGACAGCCAGGCGCCGAACGCCAACCAGGCCGTCCTCCAGCAGCAGGCCGCCTCGATCCAGCAGATCCAGACCAGCGGCCGCGCCGAACTTCAGCGTATCCTCCAGCCGGTCGCCTATTCGCAGGCCTATGTCGCCGAGCAGATCGAAGCCAAGCTGCAGCAGGCGGTCGACGCCGCGATGGCGCGCCGCGGGATCACCATCCTGCTCAAGCCCGACGCGCTGCTCCAGGCCACTGGCCAGACCTACAACCTGACCGGCGAGATCACCAACCAGCTCAACACGTTGGTGCCGACCGTGCAGATTACGCCGCCCGCCGGCTGGGAACCGCGCGAAGTGCGCGAAGCCCGCGCGCAGCAGGCGGCGCAGGGCGGCCAGGCAGCCCCTGCTGCGCCCGCAGCTCCGGCCGCGCCCGCCCGTCCCGGCCAGCCCAGCCGCAACTGATCCGGCATGACCGAAGAAGCTGCCGCAACAACGCCCGCCAAGTCGCTTGATATCAAGGCGATTCTGGCGGCGCTGCCGCACCGCTATCCGATGCTGCTGGTTGACCGCGTGATCAGCCTCGTCCCGGACGAGGAAATCCATGCGGTCAAGGCAGTCAGCTTCAACGAAGGCTTCTTCCAGGGCCATTTCCCCGGCCGGCCGATCATGCCCGGCGTTCTCCAGATCGAGGCGCTGGCGCAGGCTGCAGGCATCCTCGCGGTCGAAAGCCTTGGTCTGTCAGGTTCGGGCAAGCTGGTCTATTTCATGGCGATCGAGGAAGCCAAGTTCCGCGCGCCCGTGGAACCTGGCGTGCTGCTCGACCTGCGCGTTGGCTTTGTCCAGAAGCGGGCGCGGGTCTGCAAGTTCTGGGGCAAGGCCATGCTGGGCGACAAGGTCACCTGCGAGGTCCAGTTCACGGCGATGATCGCGGATAGCTGATTGCTGGTCCCTCCCGCAGGCGGGAGGGCTGCGAGACTTGCCCGAGCCGTAGGCAGGCAAGTGGCAGCGCGGTTGGCATTCCCGCTATCATCTTGCAATTGCCTTTGGCGCCCGCTATGCGCCGCGCTTCCAATTCAGGCCGGTCGGAACCGGCCGTCAGCGAAAGACGAACCGATGAAGCCCGATATCCATCCCGATTATCACATGATCAAGGTGCAGATGACCGACGGCACCGTCTTCGAAACCCGCTCCACCTGGGGCAAGGAAGGCGACACGATGGCGCTCGACATCGATCCCACCTCGCACCCGGCATGGACCGGCGGTACGCGCCAGCTGGACCAGGGCGGCCGCGTTGCCCAGTTCAACAAGCGCTTCGGCGGGCTTTCGCTCAAGAAGTAATAACAGGCTTCACGCCAGTTGCGGGAAGGGCGGCTTCGGGCCGCCCTTTTTGTTTGCGTAAGCGGAAAAACAGGCAAGTTTTCGCTTCCCATTCGCGGCGGCCTGTGCAAATGCGCAGCCCCTGTCCGGCGGGCGCTTTTGAAGGCCCGCGCAGGGCCGTGGCGATCGTAGCTCAGTTGGTTAGAGCGCCGGTTTGTGGTACCGGAGGTCGTGGGTTCGAACCCCATCGGTCGCCCCATTTTTTCCGTCCAGCGCCTGTCTGCGGCGGGCTTGTTCATGCTCCAGACAGCCGCTTGTCGGCCTAAGTCACGGCTTGCCCGAGCCCCCGGTTGCTGCCAAAGGGCAGACCTGAGGAACGCCCAGCGAAGATGATGCACGGACTTGCCAATCCCGCCCGTTTCCTGCGCCTGGCCCGGTGGTTGACCCCGCTGTTGCTGGTGTTTGGGCTCGTCATGTCGGTCGGCGCGATGACCTGGGGCGTGTTCGTCGCACCGGCGGATCAGCTGCAGGGCGATACCGTCCGCATCGTCTATCTCCATGTGCCCACCGCCTGGCTTGGGATGGGCGGGTGGACTGCCCTGGCGGTTGCAAGCCTGGTCGAAATTGTCTGGCGTCACCCGCTTGCCGGGATCGGCGCGCGGGCCATCGCCCTCCCGGGCGCTGCCTTCGCCGCGATCTGCCTTGCCACCGGCTCGATCTGGGGCCGCCCCGCGTGGGGCACCTGGTGGGTGTGGGACGGGCGGCTGACCTCGATGCTGGTGCTGTTGTTCCTCTACCTCGCCTATCTTGCGCTGGCTGACGCGGCGCAGCGCGACGGCGGCGGCAGTTCGCGCGTTCCGGCCATTTTCGGGCTGGTGGGTGCGGTCAACATCCCGATCATTCATTACTCGGTGTTGTGGTGGAACAGCCTGCACCAGCCGCCCTCGATCACCATGGGCAAGTCGGCGATGGCGGCCGATTTCCTGGTCCCGCTGCTGATTTCCACCATCGGCTTCTCAGCTCTGTTCGGCGCCGTCGTGCTGATGCGGATGCGCGCGATTCTTGCCGACCAGCAGGCCGAAGCCCGTCTGCGGCGCAAGGCGATGGCCGCCTGAAATGACCTACGAAGCGCTCAACCAGTGGTCCTACGTGATTGCCGCCTATGTCATCGGCGTTGGCGGCACCGCGGCCCTGCTCGCTCAAAGCTGGCTTGCGATGTGCCGTGCCGAAGCGCGCCGTGACGCTGCCCGGAACAAGGATTCCCGCCCGTGAGCGTGATCAAGGCCAAGCACCAGCGGCTCGTGCTCGTGGTGATCGCGCTCGTCGCTCTGATCGCGGCCGTGCTGCTTGCGGCATGGGCGTTGCGCAACCAGGCGAGCTTTTTCTTCCTGCCGGCCGACATCGCCGCCGACCCGCCCGAACCGGGCCGCGCGGTGCGCCTTGGCGGGATGGTCGAAGCCGGATCGCTCAAGACCGCGCCGGACGGGGTCACCGTCCATTTCATCGTCAGCGACGCCAAGGGCCGGGTTCCGGTGACCTTCAAGGGCATCGTCCCCGACCTGTTCAAGGAAGGTTCGGGCGTGGTGGCCGAGGGCCGGCTGGATGCGGGTGGGACCTTCGTTGCCGACAATCTCCTCGCCAAGCATGACGAGAAGTACGTGCCGCGCGAAATGAAGGACATGACCGTGGCTGAGGCCCGCGAAACGGTGAAGGAAACCAAGTGATCGCCGAATTCGGCCTTGCCGCGCTATGGCTCGCCGCCGCACTCGCCCTGCTGCAGCTGATCGCCGGAGCGGTCGCCCTGCGCGCGCCGGGCGAAGGTTTGGAGGCGCTGGTCCGGCCCGTGGCCGTGGTGCAGGGCGTGCTGGCGCTGGTCGCGTTCGGCGCGCTCATCTGGGCCTTTGTCGAAACCGACCTGTCAGTCAAACTGGTCGCGGCGAATTCGCATTCGGCCAAGCCGATGCTCTACAAGATCGCGGGCGCCTGGGGGAACCACGAAGGGTCGATGCTGCTGTGGGTGACCGTCATGGGGCTGGCCGGCGGCTTCGTCGCGCTGGTGGAACGGCGGCTGCCCGAGCCGACGATGATCGCCACGCTGGCGGGACAGGCCTTTGTTTCGCTTGGGTTTTACGTGTTCCTGTTGTTCGCTTCGAACCCGTTCGAGCGGCTCAACCCGGTGCCGGCCGAAGGGCAGGGGCTCAACCCGCTGCTGCAGGATCCCGGCCTCGCGTTCCATCCGCCCACGCTCTACCTCGGCTATGTCGGGCTTTCGATCGCCTTCAGCTTTGCCATCGGCGCGCTGATCACGCGCGAGGTTGGCCCGGCCTTTGCCCGCGCGATGCGGCCGTGGGTGCTGGGGGCGTGGATTTTCCTGACGGCGGGGATCACCGCCGGGTCCTACTGGGCCTATTACGAGCTGGGCTGGGGCGGCTGGTGGTTCTGGGATCCCGTTGAAAACGCTTCGCTGATGCCTTGGCTGGCGGCCACGGCGCTGCTTCATTCCGCCGGCGTTCTGGCCGCCCGCAATGCCTTGCGCGCGTGGACCGTGATGCTGGGCGTGGTGGCGTTCTCGATGTCGATGGTCGGGACGTTCCTTGTCCGCTCGGGCATCCTGACCAGCGTCCATGCCTTTGCTGTCGATCCCAAGCGCGGGACGTTCATCCTGGCGCTGCTGGCGATCTATATCGGCGGGGCGCTGGTGCTGTTCGCCCTGCGGGCCTCGACCGTGACCGAGGGGGAGCGTTTTTCGCTGACCAGTCGCGAATCCGCGCTTGTTTTCAACAACGTGATGCTCACCGGCTCGCTCGGGATCATTCTGATGGGGACGCTCTATCCGCTGGTGACCGAGGCTTTCGGGGAGAAGGTTTCGGTCGGGCCGCCCTATTTCAACCCGATGACCGCCCTGTTCGTGGTGCCGATGCTGCTGGTTCTGACGGTCGGACCGTTGCTGCGGTGGCGGCGGGACAGCTTTGGGCGGGTGCGCAAGGTGTTGATTTTGCCTGCGATCCTGCTGGTTGCGGCGGCGGCCACGGCGATCGCCATCGCGCCGGGCAATGTCCTGGCGATCCTTGGGCTGGCGCTGGCCCCGGCCCTGGCGGCGGCGAGTTTGCTGCCCTTGCGCGGGCGGGATCTGCGGCGGGTGAAATTGCCGCTGTGGGGCATGGTCGTGGCCCACTTCGGCGTCGCGGTGGCGTTGTTCGGAATGGCTTCGGACAGCGCATTTACCACGGAAAAGCTGGTTGCAGTGCGGGTCGGAGACAGCGCGCAGGTTGGTCCGTGGCAGATGAAACTGGCCTCGCTGGGGCCGGTTGCCGGGCCGAACTGGACCGCGATGGAGGCCGATCTGCAAGCCACCTACAACGGCACTGCAATGGGTTCGCTTCACCCCCAGTCGCGAACCTTCTGGACTCCGCCGCAGAACACCGCCGAAAGCGCGCTGATGACCCGTTGGAACGGCCAGCTTTACACCGTCCTGGGCGATGAAGCAGAGGATGGGCGCTGGCAGCTTCGCCTGTGGTGGAAGCCGTTCGTGCCGATGATCTGGATCGGCGGACTGATGATCGCGCTGGGCGGCGTGCTCGCGCTGCTGGGCCGGGTGGCGAGTGACGTGAGGCGCGTGGTTGCCCGCGGCAAGATTGCCTTCCGCCGCGAAAGGCAGGGCCGATGAGCGCGGCGGATCAATCGGGCCGGCAACCTGTCCGCTGGTCGCTGTGGCTGCCGCTGGGGCTGTTCGGCCTGTTCATGGCGCTGGTCGCGTGGGGGTTGCTGCGGCCGGCCGGCAACACCATTCCCAGCCGCTTCGTGGGCCAACCGGTGCCCGAGTTCGACCTGCGGGCAGGGTCGGACGACCGGCCGGGCCTGAAGCGGGCGGACCTTGCCGACGGTAAGCCGCGGCTGCTCAACATCTTTGCCTCGTGGTGCATCCCCTGCGCCGCCGAGGCCCCGCAGTTGGAGCAGTTGGCAGCGAGCGGCGTGGAGATCGCCGGGGTGGCGGTGCGCGACCGCAAGGAGGACCTTGCCGGGTTCCTGGCGCGCTACGGCAATCCCTATGCCCGGATCGGCGCGGACGATTTGAGCAAGGTGCAGTTGGCGATCGGTTCTTCGGGCGTGCCGGAAACTTTCGTGGTCGATGGCAAGGGCGTGATCCGCTACCAGCACATCGGTGACATCCGGGCCGAGGACGTGCCGATGATTCTGGAAAAGCTCAGGGAGACGGCGCAGTGATGCGCCTGCTGCTCCTTGCGCTCATGCTGATGATTGCGCCGCTGTCCGCCGCGCGGGCCGACGATGCCATGCCGCCCGCGCCCTATGCCTACCGTCAGCTGGACGATCCGGCGCTGGAGGCCAAGGCGCAGAAGCTCATGGAGACGATCCGCTGCCTGACCTGCCAGAGCCAGTCGATCGCCGATTCCGATGCCTCGCTGGCGGGTGACATGCGCAGCCAGATTCGCGAGCGGATCAAGTCGGGCGAGGAACCGGAGGAAATCCGGGCCTGGCTGGTCGCGCGGTATGGCGACTACATCACCTATAGCCCGCGCGTGACAAGCATGACCTGGCCGCTGTTCGCCGCGCCGCTGGTGTTCCTCGCGCTCGCCGCGTTCCTGCTGCGCAAGCGGTTCCGCAAGGGAGATCCGGCATGACCTGGCTCGTCGTCATCGTCCTTGCGGCGGTAGTTTTTGGCGTGGTGGCTTTCGTGTTCAAGGTGAAGTCGGGCCGCGAGGTGCTGGGCGGCGCGCTCCTGCTGGGGATCGCGGGCTATGCGCTGCAGGGTTCGCCCGGTAGCCCAAGCGCGCCCAAGGCCCCGGCGGAAAAGATTGCGGGCGAGGCTGCGGCCATCGTGGCCGAGCGCCAGAAGCTGGGCGATGGCCCGGCAATGGGCGACAAGCACGTGGTCATAGCCGACGCCCTCGCGCGGCACGGCCAGTTCGCCGATGCAGCCGAAGTGCTGCGCGGCGCGGTCGAGAACGACCCGAACAACGCCGAGGCCTGGCTGGCGATGGGCAATTCGCTGGTCGGCCATGCCGAAGGCACGGTGTCCCCGGCAGCGCTCTATGCCTATGGCAAGGCGGCCCGCGCCGCGCCGGACAGCCCCGGCCCCTCGTTCTTCCTGGGCCTTGCGCTGCTCCAGTCGGGCCGGATCGCCGAGGGGCGGACCATGTGGGCCGACCTCCTCAAGCGCAGTCCCGAGGGCGCGCCGTGGCGTGCCGACCTTGAAAAGCGGCTGACGGAACTCGACATGTATCTGGCCCGGCAGATGGCCGGCGGCGGCGAGGTGCCGGTTTCGGGACAGTGATGGTCCGGACGGGTGGCTTGTGCGTTGCGGTGGCCGGTGGACACTGCTAAGCGGCGCCACCTTGCCGTCGTTGCGACGAGTCCGGGGCACCTTTGAGGTCATCTTCCACGATGAGCGAAGCCACCAACCACGACCCTTCGGGCACCGCGCCCGCCGCCGTTCCGGGACATGATCCGGATGGTTCCGCGTCTGGCCACGGCGGCTCGCACGGCGGGGTCGTCAAGCTGGCGGTCGGCGCGATCGGCGTTGTCTTTGGCGACATCGGCACGAGCCCGCTTTACGCGATGCGCGACACATTCGCGGGACATCACCGGCTCCCGCTCGACATCCTGCACATCTTCGGCATCGTCAGCCTGATGTTCTGGTCGATGATGGTGATCGTGACGCTCAAATATGTCACGGTCATCATGCGCGCCGACAACAAGGGCGAGGGCGGCAGCCTGGCGCTGCTGGCGCTGATCAACCAGAACATTTCGGGCCGGCGCTGGTCAACCGGGATCGTCCTGCTGGGGGTGTTCGCCACCGCGCTGTTCTATGGCGATTCGATGATTACTCCGGCCGTTTCGGTGATGGGCGCGATCGAAGGCCTTGCGGTCTATGAACCGGGCCTCGAACGCGCGGTCGTGCCGATGGTCGTGGCGATCCTGGTGGGGCTGTTCTTCATCCAGAGCCGGGGGACCGCGCGGGTCGCCACGCTGTTCGGCCCGATCATGCTGCTTTATTTCGCGGTCATCGCGGTGCTGGGGGCATTGTCGATCGCCGAGCATCCCGAGGTGATCGGCGCGCTCAGCCCGCATCATGCGGTCGCGCTGTTCATCGCCGACCCGATGCGCGGGTTCCTGGCGATGGGTTCGGCCGTGCTGGCGGTGACCGGGGCCGAGGCGCTCTATGCCGACATGGGCCATTTCGGCCGCCAGCCGATCCGGGTTTCGTGGCTGGTCTTCGTGCTGCCCGCGCTGGTGCTCAACTACCTGGGCCAGGCTTCGCTGCTGGTGCGGATGGGCGAGCCGGCCCTGGTCAGCCCGTTCTACCTGCTGGCGCCCGAATGGTTCCAGTGGCCGCTGCTGGCCATCGCCAGCGCGGCGGCGGTGATCGCCTCGCAAGCGGTGATCACCGGGGCGTTTTCGGTCACGCAGCAGGCGATCCAGCTTGGCTTCATCCCGCGCATGACGATCAAGTATACCAGCGTCAACGCCGGCCAGATCTATATCCCGGTGATCAACTGGGCGCTGATGATCGCGGTGATCCTGCTGGTATTCGTGTTCCAGCGTTCGTCCAACCTGACCGCCGCCTATGGCATCGCGGTGACCGGCGCGATGCTGATCGACAATATCCTGCTGGCGGTGGTGCTGACCAACCTGTGGAACTGGAAGACGTGGCAGTCGATGCCGCTGCTGGCGGTGTTCTTCCTGCTCGACGCGGCATACCTGTCGGCGAACTTCACCAAGATCCCGGACGGCGGCTGGGTGCCGCTGGTGATGGGGCTGGCGATTTTCACCATGCTCACCACCTGGTCCAAGGGCCGGGCGCTGATGCGGCAGAACATGGCCGAGGGCACCATCCCGTTCGAGGTCTTTGCCAAGAGCGCGCATTCGAGCGCGGCGCGGGTGCCCGGAACGGCAGTGTTCATGTCCTCGACCGCGGCGGGGGTGCCTTCGGCGCTGCTTCACAACATCAAGCACAACAAGGTTTTGCACGAACGGGTCGTGGTGCTGACTGTGGCGATCCAGGACGTGCCTTATGTGGATGCGGCCGATCGCAGCACGGTCAAGGAGTTCGGCGGGGGTTTCTACAAGGTCGCGCTGCGGTTCGGCTTTCTTGAGGAAACTGACGTTCCTGCGGCGCTGACGGGGGTCACCATGTGCGGCGAACCGTTCCAGATGATGAAGACCAGCTTCTTCCTGTCGCGCCAGACGCTGATCCCCTCGTCCAAGCCGGGCATGGCGTTGTGGCGCGAAAAGCTGTTCGCGTGGATGCTGCGCAATGCGGCGAGCGCGATGGAGTTCTTCCGCCTGCCCACCAACCGCGTGGTCGAACTGGGCAGCCAGGTCGAGATCTGAGGCGTGGCGGCGTCCGGCCTGCCGCGTTGGGGCGACCTTGGCTTTTCACTGACATTGCGCCGTGGTTGGCGCTCGCTCGCCATTGCGTTGGCCTGCGGGCTGGCGTTCGGGCTGTTCATGGCCGCTGCCGATGCCGGGCCGCTGCGCAGTGCGGTTCCCGCGGTCCAGCACGCGGTGCTGGCGCAGATGGGGCTGGCCGAGCGGCTGGCGTGGTTCGCGCGCGGAGCCTTGATCGACGAGGTGGTCCTGCGGCTGGGCGCGCTGGCGCTCTTGGTGTGGCTGGGCACGGCGCTGCGCGGGAAGGCCGACCGGGCCGTGTGGTGGGGCGGCATCGTCCTGGTGGCGCTGGTGGTGTGGCCCGTATGGTCGCTGGGCTATCTTCCGGGATTGGAGCCGGGTGCGCTCACCGTGGTGCGCGAGGTGGTTCTTCACGGTGGGGCGGGGCTGTTGTGGGGGTGGCTGTGCTGGCGTCATGGATGGTTGGCGGGACTGGCGGGCCACGTCGGCGCGCATCTGGCGGTGCAGCCGTTGCTGGGTGCGATCGGCTGAGAAGGGGTCCGGGGGACGGGGCTCTGTTCCCAGCTTTCACCTGTCGCAGCTTGCCCTGAACGGGCGAGGCCATGCGAGTTCACCCGGCAAGGGTGAGGCGGCGCTGCCCGCACGCATCGAGCGCCGACCGGGTCGAGGCATTACATGCGCGCCGGCAGCGCCGTTTTTTGTGTGCGTCAGGCAGTAAAAAGGCGCGGTGTTCGCCCGAACACCGCGCCTTCTGGCAGGCGATCCGGGTTCGGATCAGCCGAGGTTGGCGCTGACCATGCAGTAGAGCATGGGGAGCGACAGCAGCAGGTTGGTGCGGCTGGCGGCCAGTGCGAGGGGCGCGGCCTTGGCCTTTTCCTCGTCCGTGGCTTCCACCAGGCCGAGGATCTTCTTCTGGCAGGGCCAGATGATGAACCACACGTTGGCGGCCATGATCAGGGCCAGCCACATGCCGAGGCCGATCAGGTTGTAGGCCCCGCCGCCTGTGAACAGCAGCGCTTCCCTGAGGTAGCCCGGCTGGTCGCCGTGGCCGTGGCCGGCAACGCCGAGCCCGGTCAGCACCGTCAGCAGGGCGCTGTAACGGAAGAAGAAGAACACCTTGGGCGCGATGTAGCCGGTCACGCCCTTCTTGAGCTCGGCCGGGACCTTGGGCATGGTCGGCACCTGGACGAAGTTCAGGTAGTAGAGCAGGCCGATCCACAGGATGCCGAAAAAGACGTGGGCCCAGCGCAGCACGGAGTTGCTGTCAACCGGAACCGCCCCGGCGGATTGCACCATTACCAGGATCGTGAGCACGAGCCCGACAACCAGCACGAGGTGCAGGTTTCCGAAGAATTTTGCCATTGTTTCCCCCTTCTATGATCTGGAAACGCGGCGGGGCGGCGACTTGGCCTTCGCCCGCAGCGCCCGGGTATTGCGCCAAGGAGGCCGCTTTGTCATCCGCTTTCGTGCGGTGAGCCGTTGTCCCCACGCGATTATTCGTGCGGGGGATGGGTGATCACGTCGGCCTCGGCTTCGTGTGCGAGGCCGTGGCGCAGCAGCATCGGCATGTGGGCGAAGGTGAACAGGAAGGAGAGCGGGAGGAACACGTAAAGCTTGGATTGGAGCCAGCCGCTGAAGCTTAGCCAGTGGCGGAACCCTTCGTTGAGGGCCGCGAGGAACAGGAAGAACCAGCCCCAGTTGCGCGAGAGCAGCATCCAGCCGTCATCGTCCAGCCCCTCGAACGCGGCTTCGAGCAAGGTCTTGAGCAGGGCCTTGCCCTTGTACCAGCCGCCGAGGAGTGCCGCACCGAACAGCAGGTAGATCGCGGTCGGCTTGAGCTGGATGAACAGGGGGTCGCGCAGCAGCACGGTCAGCCCGCCGAAGAATACGATCAGCGCGGTCGACAGCCACAACATCGGCGAGACCTTGCGGAATTTCACCAGGCTGATGGCGAGGGCGATGACCGCGCCGACCATGAAGGCGGCGGTGCCGTAGATCACGGCCGCGACCTCTTGCAAGGATGCGTGGTCCTTGGGCGCGTAGTGGCGGTAAACCAGGAAGAACAGCAGGATCGGTCCGTAGTCGACCACGATGTTGGCCCACCCCGATTTTTTTGGTTTTGCAGCGGGTTCGCTGGTCATCATGCCACTCCTGCGATGACTTTGGCGACGAGGTCGGGGTCGAAGGGGCGCAGGTCGTCGATCTTTTCGCCGACGCCGATGGCGTGGATGGGCAGGCCGTATTGTTCGGCCGCGGCCACCAGCACGCCGCCGCGTGCCGTGCCGTCGAGCTTGGTCATGACAATCCCGCTCACGCCCGCGACTTCCTTGAAGATTTCGATCTGCTGGAGCGCATTCTGGCCGTTGGTGGCGTCGAGGACAAGGACCACGTCGTGCGGTGCCTCGGGATTGAGGCGGCCCAGCACGCGGCGGATTTTTGCCAGTTCGTCCATCAGTTCGCGGCGGTTGTGGAGGCGGCCGGCGGTATCGACGATGAGGACGTCGGTGCCCTGTTCGGTCGCCTGTTTCACCGCGTCGAACACGATCGAGGCCGGGTCGCCGCCTTCGGGTCCCTTGACCAGCGGGACGCCGAGGCGGTCGGCCCAGATCGCCAGCTGGCCGATGGCAGCCGCGCGGAAGGTGTCGCCGGCGGCGAACATCACCGAATAGTCCTGTTCCTGGAACAGGTGGCCGAGCTTGGCGATGGTGGTGGTCTTGCCCGAGCCGTTGACGCCGATCACGAGGATAACCTGCGGGCGGGGGAAGGCGACGATGTCGAGCGGTTTGGCCACGGGGCGCAGGATCGCGGCGATTTCCTCGGCCATGGCGGCGCGGATGGCGGGTTCGTCAATGCCGCGCTCGAAGCGTTCTTCGGAAAGGCGGGCGCGGATGCGGGCGGCGGCGCGGGGGCCGAGGTCCGAGAGGATCAGCGCGTCCTCGATATCCTCAAGCTGGTTATCGTCCAGCCGGATCTTGCCGGTGATGCCGGCGAGGTTTTCGGTCAGGCGTTCCGAGGTCTTGCGGAAGCCGCCGAGCAGGCGGTCGGTCCAGCTGTCGTTTTCTGCTTCCGGGCCGGTTTCGACGTCGGCGCTCATGCCAGTAAACCTTGTGCGATCCGGGTGGGGGTCATGGTCACGATCATTCCGGGCTTGGTGTCCGGCCCGAGACGAACCCGGGCGAAGTTTGGCGCATGGCCGGTGCCGTCGCGTTCTGCAAGGACGCAGAGTGGCTGGCCAAGCTGTGCGGCGAGCCATTTTGCACGCTCGGCGGCGACATCGGCGCGCAACTGGGCCGCGCGCTCACGGATCAGGGCGGGGGGAAGCTGGGGCATCCGCGCCGCCGGGGTGTTGCCGCGCGGGGAATAGGGGAAGACGTGGCCGTGGACCACGCCGAGTTCGGCGATGATCGAGCGGTTGGCCTGGTGCATCGCGTCGTCCTCGGTCGGGAAGCCGGCGATGAGGTCTGCGCCGATGGCGATTTCGGGGCGGCGGGCGCGCAGATGGGCGACGAGCGATGCCGCGTCGGCGCGGGAGTGGCGGCGCTTCATCCGTTTGAGGATGAGGTCATGGCCGTGCTGGAGCGAGAGGTGGACGTGTGGCATGACCCGCGCTTCGCCCGCGATCAGGTCCAGTAGTTCAGGGTCGATCTCCACCCCGTCGAGCGAGGACAGGCGCAGGCGGGGGAGGGCGGGGAAGGCGGCGAGGATGGCCGAAACCAGCACGCCGAGGCGGGGCGTGCCCGGCAGGTCGTGGCCCCACGAGGTCAGGTCCACCCCGGTCAGCACGACCTCGCGCGCGCCGCGCGCCAGATGGCCCTCGATCTCGCGCAGGGCGGCGGGAATGGCGAGCGAGCGGCTGGGGCCGCGTCCCTGCGGGATGACGCAGAAGGTGCAGGCGTGGTCGCATCCGTTCTGCACGCCGACATAGGCGCGGGTGTAGGCGGCCGGTGTGGCGGCGGATGTGGGCGCGACGTTCCACGCGCGCGGATCGAGCTTGGCGGCGTTGGCAATCAGGCCGTCGACCTCGGGCATGGCGGCAAGCACGGCGCGTTCAGTTTCCGCCGCGCAGCCGGTGACGAGGAGGCGGGCATTGGGGCGCGCGCGGCGGGCCTTGCGGATGGCCTGTCGGGTCTGGCGCACGGCTTCTGCGGTGACGGCGCAGGAGTTCACGACGACGAGGTCCTCGGCCCCGGCCAGCATCGCGCGCAGGCTTTCGCTTTCGGACAGGTTGAGACGGCAGCCGAGCGACACGACTTCGATGGTCACCCGCCAGCCTCGTTGACAGGCGCACCGTAAGTGGCGGGATCGAAGGTGCCGCGAAAGGCCTCGGTCGCGGGGCCTGTCATGCGGATGCGGTTGTCGCTGCCCCATTTGATGCGCAGCGGGCCACCGGGGAGGGTGACGGTGACGTCGCGGCCAACCAGCCCGCGCCGCATCGCGCCGATGGCCGTGGCGCAGGCCCCGGTGCCGCAGGCGAGGGTCAGCCCTGCGCCGCGTTCCCACACGCGCAGGCGGATCGCGGTGCGGCTTTCGATGGCGGCGATGTTGACGTTGACCCGCTGCGGGAACAGCGGATCGTGTTCGATCAGCGGGCCGAGCCGGGCAAGATCGACCGCGTCCACGTCGGGCACGAAAAAGATCACGTGCGGGTTGCCGACGTTCACGGCGACCGGATCGGCCAGGTCTTCCCAGCCGACCGGCATGGTCAGCGTGTCCATCGCATAGCCGAGCGGAATCTGGTCCCAGCCGAAGCGCGGTTCGCCCATGTCGACGGCGATGCCTTCGCCGGCGGGGGTCGATTCGATGACGCCGGCCAGCGTCTCGATCCGCGCCGGGCGGCCGTGGAGCAGGCCGACCGCACGGGTGGCGTTGCCGCAGGCCTCGACCTCGCTGCCGTCGGCGTTGAAGATGCGCATGGTGAAATCGGCTACGGTCGATGGTTCGAGCACGATCAGCTGGTCACAGCCGATCCCGGTGTGGCGGTTGGCCAGCGCGGCGGCGAGGCGCGCGCTCATCGGCGGCACCGGATCGGTGCGGGCGTCGAGCACGACGAAATCGTTGCCGAGCCCGTGCATCTTGATGAATGGAATGCGCATGGCGCGCGATTTAGGCGCTGGTGCGGGTCACGTCCAGTGCAAGGCGGCCTCAGGCGGCCCCTGACAGCGGCGCGGGAGGAACGTCGAGCGCAGGCTTCTTCTCGGGCTGGGCCGGACCGGAGGTCTTCAGCATTCCCAGCAGGGCCAGCCGTTCGCGCGTCAGGTCGGCCGGTTCGGGGCGGCCATAGTGATAGCCCTGCGCGGTGAACTGGCCCATGCCCCGCAGTTGCTGCGCCACCTCGATGTTTTCCACCCCTTCGGCGGTGATCGGCAGGCCGAGCCCTTGGCCGAGCGAGGTGATCGCCTGGACGATGGTCGTGCTGTCGCGGCTGTCGGGCATGGCGGTGACGAAGCTGCGGTCGATCTTGAGGCGGTCGAACGGCAGGCTGCGCAACTGGGCGAGCGAGGAATAGCCCGAGCCGAAGTCATCCAGGCTGATGGTCACGCCCTGGTTCTTGAGGCTGGCGATCAGCGACCGGACCATGCCGACGTTTTCGTGCAGGCACGATTCGGTGATCTCGATCTCCAGCCGGCTGGGCGGGAAATTGCCCTCGATCAACAGCTTGAGCAGTTTCTGGGCAAACCACGGATCGCGCAGCTGGACCGGCGAGATATTGACCGAAAGGGTCAATTCCGGTGCCCATTCGCGCGCATCGTCGAGCGCCTGGCGGATCAGCAGTTCGGACAGGTCGGCGATCAGGCCGATTTCCTCGGCCACGGGGATGAATACTTCCGGCCCGACCAGCCCGAAGCGCGGCGATTGCCAGCGGGCGAGCATTTCGAAGCCCCCGATCCGCCCCGTCGCAAGGTCGATCTGCTGTTCGTAGTAGGGCACGAATTCGCCGGCGCGGATGCCCGTGCGCATCGCCTGTTCCAGCTCGCTGCGGAACCGCAGTTCGCTTTCCATCGGCGGCTCGAACCAGCAGTGGCGGTTCTTGCCTGCCTTTTTCGCCTGATACATCGCGACGTCGGCCATGTGCAGCAGTTCCTGGGCGTCGATGGCGCGCGACAGGTCGCTGGGCGTGTCGGAGCGGGCGAGGCCGACCGAAATGGTCACTCCGATCGAGATCCCGTCGATGTGGACTGGCCGGGCCACTTCGCGCGTGACCCGGTCGGCGAAATCGTCGACCCGGTCGGCCATTCCTGCATGGAACGGCACCACGCAGGCGAATTCGTCGCCGCCCAGCCGCGCCAACAGGCCGCGTTCGGGCAGGAGGTTGCCGATCCGGCGCGCGCATTCGAACAGCACGCGGTCGCCGATGGCATGGCCGTTGGCGTCGTTGATGCGCTTGAAATTATCGACGTCGATCATGATGAACGCCACCAGTTCGCCGCGTTCGGCGCAGGCTTTCACCAGGGCCTCGGTCGCCGGGGCGACAGAGCGGCGGTTGAGGCAGCCGGTCAGGGGGTCGATCTCGGCCAGTTCGCGCGCGGTTTCCTCGGCCCGGCGGCGCTCGGCCACTTCGGCGGTGAGGTCACGGTAGCGGCGCAGGCCGAAGATGATCAGCGCGATGTTGAGCAGCAGCGCGTTCGACAGCAGACGGTCGGGCGGCAGGCCGATCCCCTGGAGCGAGCGCAGGACCTGGGGCATGATGTTGCCGCCCGTGCCCACGAACATGATGATCGCGGCCATGGCGATGCCGAGCACGAGCACGTCGCGGTCTGCCCGGCTGACGCTTCCTGTATTCGGGCGCTCTATGGGAATGCCCCGCCAGCCCATTGTGTTGTGTGCAACGACCAAAACGGCCCCCCGTCAAAATCAATAGACAAGCTGTGGCCGATCTAAGTTTCCTTTCGGTTAATGCGTTTCAACTGTTTTTACGTTGTGGTGTTGAAAAGACAGAAAATTCACCGTTTAAGCCCGATTTCGCGGAGACGTTCCTGCAAGTATTCGTCAGCCGTGATCGGCACCGGATAGCGGTCGGGACGGTCGGCACCGATACATTGCGGCAGCGTCGCGATGGGGAAATCGCTGCGCAGGTGCAGGAAAAACGGCATCGAATAGCGGCTGAAGGCGCTGCGGCTCCCTTCCGGATTACGCACGCGGTGGGTGGTGGACGGCAGGACATGGTTGGTCAGCCGTTGGAGCATGTCGCCGATATTGACCACCAGCGCGCCTTCGGGCGGGGATACGCCAATCCAGCGGCCATTGCTGGCGAGGAGTTCGAGCCCGGCTTCTTCCGCGCCGAGCAGCAGGGTGATGAGGTTGATGTCCTCGTGCGCGCCGGCGCGGATGGCCCCGGCTGCCCCATTTTCTACGGGGGGATAGTGCAGCAGGCGCAGCACCGAATTGCCGTCTGCGATGGCCCGATCGAACCAGTCATCGCCCAGCCCGAGATGGGCCGCGATCCGCGACAGGATCGTCGCGCCGACCCGGTCGAACTCCGCGAAAAGGCGGGTGAAGGTTTCGCGGAAACCATCAGGCCGCGCCGGCCAGACATTGGGGGGCATCGAATCGCCGGTCAGTGGATGGCCGGGAGGCAGGTCTCGGCCGACGTGCCAGAATTCCTTGAGGTCGCTGACTTTCGCCCCCTTGGCGATTTCGGTGCCGAACGGGGTATAGCCGCGCGCGCCGCCCTTGCCGGGGAGGATGTAGCCGCGCTTTTCCTCATCCGGCAGGGCAAAGAATGCCCCGGTCAATTCCCATCCGCGCGCCACCAGCGCCGGATCGATCCCGTGGTCGCGGACCATGGCAAAGCCGAAGGTGCGGAAAGAAGCGCCGATCTCGGCGGAGAAGCGGCCGGGCGAGTCATCGAGGGAAAGGACGGGGAGGGTTGAAAGGTCCATGCTTGTCATCTGTCCCGAGGTTGGGGATACGGCGCCCGATCAGGGTATAACGCAGGCGGAAACGGCTTCCATGACAAAAGGCAATTCAGGTCGGCTGTGGCTGATGAAATCGGAACCCGACGCCTATGGCTGGGACGATCTCGTTGCCGAGGGCGAGGGGACGTGGGACGGGGTGCGCAACCACCGCGCCGCGAACAACCTGCGCGCGATGGAGGTGGGGGACCGGGCGTTCTTCTATCACTCGAACATCGGCAAGGAGATCGTCGGGATCGTCACGATCAGCCAGGGCGGGCTGACCGATCCCACCGATCCGGAGGGCAAGTGGGCCGCGGTCAGGGTGAAGCCGGTGCGCAAGCTGAAGCGTCCGGTGACGCTGGCGCAGGTCAAGGCCGAGCCGGCGCTGGCCGGGATGGAGCTGATTCGCCTTGGCCGGCTGTCGGTGGGCGAAGTGCGGCCCGAGGAATGGGCCAAGGTTCTTGAAATGGCCGGGGAGTAGGTTTCAGCGCGTAAAGGTGAAGCCGAAGCGGTATTCGTCGGGGTAAAGCTGGACGTCCTTGCGCTTGGGCGGATAAACTTCGGCCAGGGTCACGCTGCCGCCGCCCGCATTGTGCGGCTTGCCGAGCGTCAGTTCGGTGTCCGCGCCGTTTACGGTGGCGGCAATCCGCACTTGCCCGGCCCAGACGCACTGGACGCCTTCGGGGCAGCGGCTGTCCTCCAGCACGCTTCGGGGCACCACGGCCACCGGCCCGGCCATCGCAGTCTCGCCGATCCGCGCGCGGGCGATGCCGTCGTTTACGGTGCGGAACGTGATGCAGCCCGCCAGCAGCAGCGGGAGGGCGAGCAGGGCGGGGAGGGCGAGCAGGGCGGGGAGGGCGCGTTTCATCTTCATCAGGATCGCACGGCGCGATGAACGGTTCCCGAACGCGCATCGCTGGGCTAAAGCGCGCGCCATGTCGAAAGAACCGCGTGAGCGCATCCCCACCCAGCTTTACCTGATTTCCCCGCTCGACGTGGGCGGGGATTTCCCCCAGCGGCTTGCCCGCGCGCTTGATGCAGGGCCAGTTGCCGCGTTCCAGTTCCGGGTCAAGGGGCTGGACGAACACGCCGCTGCCGCGCTCGCGGAGCCGCTGCTCAAGATCTGTGCCGAGCGCGAGGTGGCCTTCATCGTCAACGATTCGGTCAGCCTGGCCAAGCGGCTGGGCGCGGACGGGGTCCACCTTGGCCAGAACGACGGCGACGTGCGCGAGGCGCGCGAGCGGCTGGGCCGGACGGCGCAGATCGGCGTCACCTGTCATGCCAGTCGCGACCTTGCGATGGAAGCGGGTGAGGACGGGGCCGACTATGTCGCGTTCGGTGCTTTCTTCCCCAGCGGGACCAAGGAAACCGAACACACCGCCAGTGCCGACCTGCTCGACTGGTGGCAGACCTTTTTCGAGCTGCCCTGCGTCGCGATCGGCGGGATCACGCCGGAAACCGCCGGGGCGCTGGCCGAAGCCGGGGCGGATTTCATCGCGGTGAGCGGCGCGGTCTGGAACGGTGACGAGGCCGAGGCGGTCAAGGCCTTTGCCAAGACGCTCAAGCTGGACTGAATTGACGGCGGCGCAACCGCGTGCCGCTTCGCGCATTGTCCGGGAAAGGGGCGCGCCATGTCGGCGTCCGTCCGTTCGGAGAGCCCATGCGCCCTTCCCCAGCCATCCTGCTTTCCGCCGTTCCCCTGTTGCTGCTCGGTGCCTGCAACCGCGGCCCGGCCCCCGCGCCGCAAGGGACCGGCACCACGCAGGCCGCTGCTGCCCCCCTCGATCCCTTCGCCGCCAACGATGACCTTGCGGCAACCACTGCCCCCGACAGCGAACCGCGCTTCATCATGCAGGCGCAGGTCGTGCTCGACAGGCTCGGCTTCACGCCCGGTGTGGTCGACGGCAAAATGGGTCAATCTACCCGCAACGCGCTCGCCGGTTTTCAGGAGGCCAGGGGCCTGCGCCAGACTGGCGAAATCGACGCCGACACCCGTGAAAAGCTTGGCCGGTGGAGCACGATCCCGGCAACGCGCGTGGTCACGATCCCCGCGGATTTCAGCGCCGGCCCGTTCCAGCCGGTCCCCAAGGAACCCGCCGATCAGGCGCGGCTTTCCGCGCTTGGCTATGCCAGCCTCGATGAAAAGCTGGCCGAGCGCTTTCACACCACGCCCGAAACGCTGGCCCTGCTCAACCCCGGCGGAGTTCCGGCCGGGCAGGGCGCTGCGGCACCCGCGCCTGCGGCCGCGGTGCCCGTTGCCAATGCTTCCCCGCCGCCCGCACCGATGTTCCGCGCCAGCCAGCAGGTCCGCGTTCCCAACGTCGGGGGCGACCGGATTGACCCCGGCGCGATCAAGGCTGATCCCGACTGGCTCGCCACCCTCGCCATGCTTGGTGTCGGCACTGCCCAACCCAAGGTCGAACGCATCGTTGTCGGCAAGTCACGGGGGGTGCTCAAGGCCTATGACGCCTCGGGCAAGCTCGTCGCCGTCTACACCGCGACCATGGGATCGGAGCACGACCCGCTGCCGCTTGGCGCATGGAGGATCAACGGCGTCTCGCGCAATCCTGTATTCCACTACAATCCGGCGCTGTTCTGGGACGCCGAGCCGGGAGACAGGAAGGCCAAGCTGCCGCCGGGGCCGAACGGTCCGGTCGGCGTGGTCTGGATCGACCTGTCGAAGCCGCATTATGGCATCCACGGCACCCCGCGCCCCGAAACCATCGGCCGGGCCGAAAGCCACGGCTGCGTCCGCCTGACCAACTGGGACGCGGCGCGGCTGTCGCTGATGGTCCATGCTGGCACCAAAGTGCTGTTCGAGGGATGAGGCCGATGGGCGGGATGCGGCGCGGTATCCGGTGCGCCGCGGCATGAACCGGCGCGGGCGCTGAACCCTTTTCCGCGCGATGCCCCAGAGTCTGTTCCACTTACGCGGAAGCGGCACCAGCCCACTCCCGTCCCGTTTGCACATGAACATCCGGGGGATGTTCATGTGGTAGGG
>CAYFJH010000004.1:0-12438 GCA_964343385.1 uncultured Novosphingobium sp.
GCCGATCCTGTATCCATTGGCTCTTGGCGGCGCCGGCATTGTCGCGTCGGTTATCGGCACCTGGTTTATCAGGTTGGGCAGAGACAAAACCAAAATTATGGAGGCGCTCTACAAAGGGCTGGCCGCCACTGGCGTCATCGCGGCCGTTATTTTTTATCCGGTAACGACCTGGGTGATGGGAGACAACGGGCTGTACTCGATTGTCAGCCTCTATGGCGCCGCGCTCCTCGGCCTCGCCGTAACGGCCGCGCTCGTCATGCTGACCGAGTATTACACCTCTACCAAATACAAGCCGGTAAAAATGATCGCGGAGGCCTCCAAGACCGGGCACGGGACCAACGTGATTACCGGACTCGCCGTATCAATGCGCGCCACGGTGTGGCCGGTGCTCGCGATTGTGGCGGCCATGCTCTTGGCGTTTCAGCTCGCCGGCATCTATGGCGTGGCCATCGCGGTTACGGCCATGTTGTCTCTTGCCGGGGTGATCGTGGCGATTGACGCCTATGGTCCGATTACCGACAACGCCGGCGGCATCGCCGAAATGGCCGGGCTCGACGATTCGGTCCGTGAAAAGACCGACGCGCTCGACGCCGTGGGCAACACCACCAAGGCCGTGACCAAGGGCTATGCCATCGGTTCGGCCGGGCTGGCCGCGTTGGTGCTGTTCGCCGCCTATACCACCGATCTCAAGGAGTTCTTCCCGGGGCTGGAGGTCAACTTCAGCCTTGAGAACCCCTATGTGATCGTCGGGCTGCTGCTGGGTGCCTTGCTGCCGAACCTGTTCGGCTCGATGGGCATGACGGCCGTGGGCCGTGCGGCGGGCGACGTGGTGCTGGATGTGCGCAACCAGTTCCGCGAAAATCCCGGCATCATGACCTACGAAACCAAGCCGGACTATGCCCGGACGGTCGACCTCGTCACCAAGGCGGCGATCAAGGAGATGATCATCCCCTCTCTGCTGCCGGTGCTGGCGCCGATCGCGGTCTATTACGTCATCACCGCGGTTGCGGGGCAGGCCAACGGCTTTGCCGCGCTGGGCGCGCTGCTCCTTGGCGTGATCGTCGGCGGCCTGTTCATCGCCGTGTCGATGACCTCGGGCGGCGGCGCGTGGGACAATGCCAAGAAGTACATCGAGGACGGCCACCACGGCGGCAAGGGCAGCGATGCCCACAAGGCCGCGGTGACCGGCGACACGGTCGGCGATCCCTACAAGGATACCGCCGGCCCGGCCGTCAACCCGATGATCAAGATCACCAACATCGTCGCGCTGCTGCTGCTCGCGGCGCTGGCGGCACACTGATCGAATACAAGGAATAACGGAAGGGCGGGCCTTCGGGCACCGTTCAACTGCCCCGCCGGGAGCGATCCCGGCGGGGTTTTTCTATGCGCCCGTGATCTTCAGGAACGCCTCGGCCCGCATCGGCCGTGCGCGGAGGAAGCCTTGCATGAAGGCGCAGCCTTCGCGGGCGGCGATGGCTTCTTGGGCAGGGTCCTCGATCCCTTCGGCGATGACCTCGAGGTCGAGCGCGCGGGCCATGGCGACGATGCCGCGCAGCACCGCGAGGTCGCGGGGGTCGGTGGCGATGCCCTCAACCATGGCGCGGTCGAGCTTGAGGTAATGGAGGGGGAGCAGTTTCAGGTAGCGGAAGTTGCAGAAGCCCGCGCCGAAATCGTCGAGGGCCATGCGCACGCCTGACGCGGCGAGGGCTTCAAGGCTGCGGGCGGCCTGGCCGATGTCGGCGATGAGCGCCTGTTCGGTCACTTCGAGGGTCAGGCGCTCCGGCGGGAAGCCGCTGGCGGCGATCCGGGCGGCCATGGCATCGGCATAGGAGGCGGCGGCGAGATCGGCGGAGGTGACGTTGAGCGACAGGCGCAGCGGCCCGGGCCACCTGGCGGCAAGGCAAAGCGCTTTGGCGGCGATATGCTGGGACAGCGGGACCATGTGGTCGGCACGTTCGGCCATGGCAAACAGCGCGCCGGCGCCGATGCGGCCAAGGCGCGGGTGGTTCCAGCGGGCCAGCGCCTCGGCCCCGGTGATCGTGCCGGCGGGTAGCGAAAACTGCGGCTGGAACAGAATTTCGATCTCGTCGCGGTCGATGGCGTGGAGCAGGTCAGCCTCGAGCACGGCGGCGCTCTGGCCGGGGCGGACGAGCGCGCCATCAGCCCATAGCAGGCGGCGGCCAGAGCGCTTTTCCAGCACGGCCATGGTCTGGCCCAGTCGGTCGAGCAGTGATTCAGCCCCCTCCCCCGGCAAGGCGCGCAGGAGGGCGATGCGCGGCGAGAGGCGCAGGGTGGCGCTTCCGCCGGGGATGGGCCGGGCGATGGCTTCAGCGAGGCCCTCGCCCAGCAGTTCCCAGCGTTCGCGGCTGAGCTGGTCGCTGGAGAGGAGCAGGAAGGTGCCGCCGCCCAGCCTTGCGGCGAACCACGGCGCGTCAAATTCGGCGGAGGCGAATTGCAGCAGGCGTGCTGCAGCCTCGGCAATGACGGCATCGCCGGCGGCATTGCCATAGGCCAGGTTTATCGCCGGAAGCCGGGAGAGGCCCAGCAGCAGGCCGTGTGGCGGGACTTCACGCGCCCAGGCGTCGAGCTTGCGCCGCGCCGCGTCGAGGCCGGGCAGGCCGGTCAGCGCATCGCGCGGTTCCGCCGAAAGAATGGGTTCTGGCCCGGTCATCGCCGGTCCTTACGCGAGCAGGTGTTGCAAAACCATCAACTGATCACGCTCTGGGCGAGGTTTGATTGCCAAAGGCTCGGCAGGGCCATAGACCTTGCCGCCGGATCACGGGAAACGGCGCGCGATGAAGAGGGACAAGGCCAGGCTGGCACTGATCGTATCGGACAGCCTCAAGGCACAGACCGGGTCGGAGGCGCTGCGCGATTCGCACGACTGGGTGAGCGAGGAGGAGGCCGACGTGATCGTCGTGTTGGGCGGCGACGGGTTTTTGCTCCACGTGCTGCACCAGATGCTCGATACCGACACGGTAAAGCCTTGTTACGGCATCAATCTTGGCACGGTCGGGTTCATGCTCAATCGCAATTCCAGCACGCGGACGATCGCTGAGCGGGTGGCCCGCGCCCGCGAGGTCGAAGTGGTGCCGCTGGAGATGGACGCGGTCACCCGCGACGGGACGCATTTTCACTATTTCGCGATCAACGAGGTGTCCCTGCTGCGCGAAACCCGCCAGTCAGCCAAGCTGGAAGTGGCGATCAACGGCAAGGTCAGGATGCAGGAACTGGCTGGGGACGGCGTGCTGGTGGCGACCCCGGCGGGATCCACCGCCTACAACCTGTCGGCCAATGGCCCGATCCTGCCGCTGGGTTCGCGGCTGCTGGCGCTGACGCCGATCAGTCCGTTCCGTCCGCGCCGGTGGAAGGGCGCGATCCTGCCGGAAAGCGCGCGGGTGAGTTTCAAGGTGCGCGAGCCGGACAAGCGCCCGGTCGCCGCCGTGGCCGACCAGAAGGAAGTGCGCGACGTGGCCGAGGTGAACATCACCAGCGCCCGCGCCCACAAGCTCACCCTGCTGTTCGATCCGGGCAAGACGCTGGAGGACCGCATCTTTGCCGAGCAGTTCCAGGTGTGAAAAAACGCAACCCAAACGGGTTGCCAAAGCGTCCAGCGCTGTTATAGGCGCATCCCTGTCCGGGCAACCGGACTGCTCCCTGATAGCTCAGCGGTAGAGTAGGTGACTGTTAATCACTTGGTCGTAGGTTCGAATCCTACTCAGGGAGCCATTTTTCTCCAGCTTTGAACGGCCCGATGCGCCGTCTTTACCGGCCTTTTGGCGCGGCGCTGAACCCTCCGAACAGCCTCTGCCCACAATGCAAGCCGGAATGGCGCATTTTCTCGGCAGAAACAGTGCAAAACTCGGCAAATCGGGCGGTTCAAGCGGTGCCTTTGCATGGACGCTGCCGCGCGGCACCGCTATTCGTGGCCGTCTCAAATTTCCGAGAAAGGTTCCAAGCATGAACAATAGCGACCTCGCCGATGCACTTGCCGCTTCGCAGGGCATCACCAAGGCCGATGCCCGCAAGTATGTCGACGCCACCTTTGCCTCGATCGCCGACGCGGCGGCCAAGGGCGAAGAAGTGTCGCTGAACGGCTTCGGCAAGTTCAAGGTCAAGGAAACCGCTGCGCGCGAAGGCCGCAACCCCTCGACCGGCGCGACGATCCAGATCGCCGCTTCGAAGAAGCTTTCGTTCGCGCCGGCCAAGGCCGTCAAGGACAAGCTCAACGGCTGATGCCGTGTCAGGCCGGGGCGCGGAACCATCGGGGTCCGCGCCCCGCCACCTTGCTCCCCCGGACTGACGGCATGCCGCTTCCGGGGTTTTTTGTGCCCGCAAGAAGCACGCCTGCCGGCATCAGCCTTGCCCGAACGGGCATCTTGAATTCACAAATTCGGCACCCTGGCCGCACTGCCAATTGCTCATTTCGCAAGTGCGATACGCAGGCGCAGCAACGGCAGAAGTCCGCTGCGCTCACTGGTTACCGAGTTGTTATCCAGAACAGAACGCAACTGCCGTTGGATATGAATTCGTTCATTTCAACGCGTTAAATGCACGTTTCACCGCCATGAGGTTTAGCCGGTAACACTATGCAGGCATCGCAACGGTCGATAACCCTCTAAAAGAAAGCGGGAAATTTACGTTGTCATCCCAGCCAGACTCCCGGCGGGAAACCGCCGGACGTGAATCCGATCGCCCGCTGCAGTCGGAGGAACTGCTGCATTTTGCCCGCACCTGCGAGGCCGCCGGTTTCGGCCAGCAGGCCGGATGCATCGTCAATGCCTGCGCGCTGATCGACGCTTCGATCCGCCCCCTGTTCACCGATCCGTGGGATGAACTGCTCGCCCGCGCGCAGGGTCACGCCGTGGCCGGTGCGCACGAATCGGCCGTGCTGGCACTGATGCCCACCGCCGCAGTCTTCACCGGCGGACGCCTTGCCGATGGCAGCGTGGTCGCGCAGGTCGTGCTTGGCGGCGATGCGGCGGCGCATTCGCGCGAAGCACGCTGGCTGGCGATGGCCTGGCTCGCCGCGCTCCTGCGCGCCATGGCGCACGTGCTCGATAGCGGCGGCAGCCCGGCAGCGCGATGACCGCGCGCGAATTTGGCGGCTATGCCCTGCTGATCATCCTGCTGCTTGCCTGCGCATGGCAATGGGCGCGGCGGCGGCGCGAAGTGCGCCGCGATCGCATGATGCGTTGGGGCACACCCGATTCACCGCAGCGCATCAAGCGTCGCGACCGCTCCTGAGGCACACCGCAAACTGGACGGACCACACGGCCCGCCCTTCCCCGATCAGGCCACGACACCGTGGCAGTGCTTGTACTTGGCACCCGACCCGCACGGGCACGGTGCATTGCGCGACAGGCCGAGGCCGGCGAACGGGTCCTCGCCCTGCGCCGCATGGGCCGCCAGCGGCGCCGCTGTGCCGTGCGCGCTCATCATCGCCTCGGCCCCCGGGACCCGCCCGCCGAAGCCCGCGTCGAGCTGGCCGGTCAGGGGGTCGATATGCCCGGTCAGGAACGCGGGCAGATCGGGCAGCGAGACCTGCGGTTGCTGGAAACGGAAATCGCCGGTGCACAGAATGCGGGTCACGTCCTCGCGGATCGTTTCCAGCATCTTCTCGAACAGGCCGAAGGCTTCCTGCTTGTACTCGTTGATCGGGGTTTTTTGCGCATAGGCGCGCAGGAACACGACCTGGCGCAGCGCGTCGAGCGTGGCGAGGTGCTCCTTCCAGTAGTGGTCGAGCCGTTCGAGCAGGATCGACTTTTCGACCGTGCGCCACACTTCGGGCTGGTCGCCCGTGCGGGCCGCCATGCGCTCATCGGCCATGCGGGCGACGTGTTCCTCGATGGTTTCGGGATCGATCCCGTCCTCTTCCATCCACGCGGCCAGCGGCACGTCGATTCCCAGCACGTCCGCGGCGCGCGCGGTCAGCCCGTCGACATTCCACTGTTCGGGATATGACCCCGGCGGGCAGGCGTCGGCGACGATGGCGTTGACCGTATCCTGCCGCATTTCGACCACGACGTCGTCCACGGTGTCGGAATCCATGATGTCGGCGCGCTGTTCGTAGATGACCTTGCGCTGGTCGTTCATCACGTCATCGTATTCCACGACCTGCTTGCGGATGTCGTAGTTGCGGGCCTCGACCTTCTTCTGCGCGGTCTCGATCGCCTTGGACAGCCACTTGGAACCGATGGCTTCGCCGTCGGCCAGATTGCTGTTCATCATCCGGCTGAACAGCGTGTCCGGGCCGAAGATGCGCAGCAGGTCATCCTCGAGGCAGAGGTAGAACTTGCTCATCCCCGGATCGCCCTGACGGCCCGAACGGCCGCGCAGCTGATTGTCGATGCGGCGGCTTTCGTGGCGTTCGGTGCCGATCACGCAGAGCCCGCCGGCGGCGAGGACCTGGGCCTTTTCAGCGGCAACCTCGGCCTTGATCGCGGCGATCCCGGCCTCGCGCTCAGCGCCTTCAGGCAGGCCCTGCAGTTCATCCTCGATGCGGTATTCGATGTTGCCACCAAGCTGGATGTCGGTCCCGCGGCCGGCCATGTTGGTGGCGACGGTCACCGCGCCGAGCCGCCCCGCCTGGGCTACGATGCGGGCTTCCATCTCGTGGAAACGGGCGTTGAGCACTTCGTGGCGGACGTTCTCGCGATTGAGGCTTTCGCTCAGCAGTTCGGACTTCTCGATCGACACGGTGCCGACCAGCACGGGCTGGCCGCTTTCCTGGCGTTCGCGGATCAGCCGGGCGATGGCGGCGAACTTGTCGTTGGTGTTCTTGTAGAACTCGTCTTCCTCATCGACGCGCAGCACCGGCACGTTGGTCGGGATGGTGACGACGTTCATCTTGTAGATGTCGTAGAATTCCGGAGCCTCGGTCGCGGCCGTGCCGGTCATGCCCGAAAGCTTGGGATACATGCGGAAGTAGTTCTGGAAGGTGATCGAGGCCATCGTCTGGTTTTCCGGCTCGATGGTCATGCCTTCCTTGGCCTCGACCGCCTGGTGCAGGCCGTTCGACCAGCGGCGGCCGTCCATCATGCGGCCGGTGAATTCGTCGATGATGATGACCTTGTCGTCCTTCACGACATAGTCGATGTCGCGCTTGAACATGACGTTGGCCTTGAGCGCCTGGTCAAGGTGGTGGACGACCTGGGTGTTCTCCACGTCATAAAGGTTGGACCCTTCGAGCAGCCCGGCGTCCTCGAGCGCGCGTTCGGCCCATTCGACGCCGTCTTCCGTCAGCGTGATGTTCTTGGTCTTCTCGTCCGCCTCGTAAAGCTCGGGCGGAAGGCGTTTCACCACGGCGTCGACCGAGACATAGAGGTCGCTCTTGTCGTCGGTGGGGCCGGAGATGATCAGCGGCGTGCGGGCCTCGTCGATCAGGATCGAGTCCACTTCATCGACGATCGCGTAGTTGAAGGGGCGCTGCACCATCTGGCTGCGCTCGTGCTTCATGTTGTCGCGCAGGTAGTCGAAGCCAAGCTCGTTGTTGGTGGCATAGGTGATGTCGGCTTCGTAGGCCGCGCGGCGATCCGCCTCGTTAAGGTTGGGCACGATCACGCCGATGGTGAGGCCGAGGAACTGGTGGAGTTGGCCCATCCATTCGGCGTCGCGGCGGGCGAGATAGTCGTTCACGGTGACGACGTGGACGCCCTTGCCCTCCAGCGCGTTGACGTAGGTCGCGGTGGTGGCGACCAGGGTCTTGCCCTCGCCGGTGCGCATTTCGGCGATTTCGCCGCGGTGGAGCACGATGCCGCCGATCATCTGGACGTCGAAGTGGCGCATCCCGAACACGCGCTTGGACGCCTCGCGCACGGTGGCGAAGGCTTCGGGGAGGATGTCGTCGAGCGACTGGCCGCCCACGAGCAGCGCGCGAAAACGGTCGGTCTGGGCGCGCAGTTCATCGTCGGACATGGCCTCGAACGCGGGCTCGAAAGCGTTGATCTTGGCGACGATCCCGTCGAGTTTCTTGACGTAACGGTCATTGGAAGAGCCGAAAACGGCCTTGGCGAGTGCGCCGAGCATAGGGATTTCCTGAATCTTGGGGCCGCGCACGGGTTGGGCGGCCAAGGGTATGAACGGGGGTCGGGGAGCGGCGGGCACGCGAAAGGGGCGCAGCAGTCCTGCCGGGAAATGCGAGTGCCTATTGCAGGGCGCGGTCCGTGCCGATGCGCACCGTCAGACCGGGTAGCGCGAAGCTGCGCAGGGCCGGGACGGGAACGGCGACCACGGCATTGCGCGGGATTTCCGGCTGGGCCGCTTCGGCAACGCAGGCAACCAGCGCACGCGTGGCAACCGCCTGCGCGGCCATGACCCCGACCTCCGCCGAATGGGCACAGGGCCGCGCCTCGGCCACGGGAGCCTGGGCGACGATGCCGACGAGGGCAAGGAGAGCGAGCAGCAAACGGGTCATCTGCGCAGCGAGATATAGGTGCCGCCAGGCATGGCGTCCATCCCCCGCGGCACCAATTTGCGCGCCCCATCAGGTCACGCGCTTACGGGTTGTTGTCAATTTGCGCGGTAATTCGCCCGACATGACCCCCAATTCTTCCAGAGCGCCGCAGCGCCTGCCGCTGCTCGACGGGATGCGCGGCGTCGCCGCGATCGCGGTAATGCTGTTCCACGAGGCCGGACTCCATGGCCCGCGCGGGTTTCTGGGACACAGCTACCTCGCGGTCGATTTCTTCCTCCTGCTGAGCGGGTTCGTTCTCGCCCGGACTTTTGAACCGCGCCTTCGTGCCGGGCTTTCCGTGGCCGGCTTCATGGCGATGCGGTTACGGCGGCTCTATCCGCTGATGGCGCTGGGCACGGTGATGGGCACGGTCGCGGCGCTTGCCGGCGGACAGACCTCCGCCGAAGTCGCGGCGCTGCTGGCGATGGGACTGCTGTTCGTGCCGCACATGGCAGGGCTGGCCGAAATCTTCCCGCTCAACGGGCCGCAATGGTCACTGCTGGTCGAACTGGCGATCAACCTCGCCCACGCCGCCGGGCTGGCGCGGCTGCCGCGCCTTGTGCTGCTGGCGATCAGCGGGGCCTGCGCGCTGCTCATCCTGCGCGCGGCGATGCGTTACGGCACGCTTGACCTGGGGTGGCAGCAAGTGGGCATCTGGGTCGGCTTCGTGCGGGCGGGCTTTGCCTATTTGGTGGGGATCGTGCTGGCGCGGACCATCACCCCGGCGATAACCAGGACCCGCTGGGCGTGGCTGGTGCCGCTGGTGCTGCTGCCCACCCTGATGTGGACGATGGCGCTGTTCCCGCCGGTGCCAAGCCTGTTTTCGGACTGGGCGGTGATGACAGTCGGCTTCCCGTTGTTGCTGATTCTGGCGCTGCGCATTGGTGCTCCCGCCTTTGCCGTGCCGCTGCTGGACTGGCTCGGGCGGCTGTCGTTCCCGCTCTATGCCGTGCACCTGCCTTTGCTGAGCATCGGGGCGACGGTGGCAAAGTCGAATCCCGACTGGGCCTTTTCAGCGCGGATCGGCGGTGCGCTGCTGGCGATCGGCGCGGCGGCGCTGCTGGCTGAGACGCGGCTGGGCGGCAAGCCCGCGCGCAAGGCTCCGCTGCGCGAGGCACTGGCCTGAACGCTTGATTTCGCGGACACGCACGCTAGTCCCGCAGCCATGTCAGAAGCCGTCTCCCCGCTCGCCGTCCCCTTCCCCGCCCTGCCCGCGATTGCCGGCGCGACGCTGCGCGTCGTGCGCGCGGGTTATAAGGACTGGGGCCGCTGCGACCTGACCTTTGCCGAGCTGGCCGAGGGCACGGCGGTGGCGGGGGTGTTCACGCGCAACGTGTGCTGTTCGTCCGAGGTCGATCTGGGCCGGATCGGGGCGAAGCAGGGGCGGGCGCGGGCGCTGGTGGTCAATGCCGGCAATTCCAACGCCTTCACCGGCTATCGCGGGCGCGAGGCGGTGGAGCAGATCATGGATCAGGTCGCCGCCCGGCTTGGCTGCGCACGCGAGGAGGTGTTCGTTTCCTCCACCGGGGTGATCGGCGTGCCGCTGCCCAAGGACAAGGCCCGCGCCGGGGTCGACGCCGCGCTGGATGCCGCGCCCTGTTCGTGGGAAGACGCCGCGCGCACCATCGGCACGACCGACACCTTCCCCAAGGGCGCGACCGCCAGCGCGATGATCGGCGGCGTCAAGGTGCAGTTTTCCGCGATCATCAAGGGCAGCGGCATGATCGCCCCCGACATGGCGACGATGCTGGGTTATGTGTTCACCGACGCGGCGGTCGAGCCGGCGTTCCTCCAGCAGTGCCTGTCCGCAGCGGGCGAGGCGACGTTCAACTGCATCACGGTCGACAGCGACACCTCGACCAGCGACACCGTGCTGGCCTTTGCCACGGGCAAGGCGGGCAACGCGCCGCTCGCTTCTTTCGACAGCCCCGGCGCGGATGCTTTTGCCGCGGCCTTGCACGCCGTTTGCAAGGAGCTTGCGCAGCTTGTGGTCAAGGATGGTGAGGGCGCGCAGAAGTTCATCGAAGTTGCTGTCAGCGGCGCGGTCAGCGATGCCTCGGCCCGCAAGGTCGGCCTCGCCATCGCCAATTCGCCGCTGGTGAAAACCGCCATCGCCGGCGAGGATGCGAACTGGGGCCGGGTGGTCATGGCCGTGGGCAAGGCGGGCGAACCGGCCGACCGCGACCGGCTTTCCATTGGGTTCGGCGGGGTCTGGGCCGCGCGCGACGGGCAGCCGCTCGCCGACTATGACGAAGCCCCGGTCGCCGCGCACCTGAAGGGACGCGAGGTGCGGATCGAGGTCGATCTCGGCCTGGGCGAGGGCCGGGCGACGGTGTGGACCTGCGACCTCACCCACGGCTACATCTCGATCAACGCGGACTACCGAAGCTGATGCTGACGATCTGGGGCCGGCTCAACTCGCACAACGTCAAGAAAATCGCCTGGCTGGCGCAGGAAATCGGCCTGCCGCACCGGCGGATCGACATGGGCGGGAAGTTCGGCTTCACCCCGGAATACCTTGCGATGAACCCAAACCGGATGATCCCTTCGATCTCGGTCGAAGGCGGGCCGGACGACGGGCTGAGCCTGTGGGAATCGAACGCGATCCTGCGCTACATGGCCGCGCGCCATGCCCCGGCGCTGTGGCCCGCCGACCCGGCGGTGCGCGCGCGGGGCGACCGCTGGATGGACTGGCAGTTCCATTTTGCCGACGCGCAGCGCGATGCCTTCCTCGGCTTCGTCCGCCACGCGCCCGAGGCGCGCGACACAGCGGCGATTGCGGCCAGCGCGGCCGCGTCAAACGCGATGATGGCCCTTCTCGACGCCGAACTGGCGCGCCAGCCGTGGCTGGCCGGCGCGGACTTCGGGATCGCGGACATTCCGATGGGGGTCTATGCCTACACGTATTTTACCATCCCGATCGAGCGCCCTGCCCTGCCCGCGCTGGAAGGCTGGTATGAGCGTCTGCGCGCCCGGCCCGGCTATGCACGGCAAGTGATGATCCCCCTGACATGAGTGATGCGCTCACCGCCCGCGTTCACGCGCTGATGCGCCGGGCCACCGAACAGGCGATCCTGCCGCGCTACCGGACGCTGACCAGCGACCAGATCACCGCCAAGGCCGCCGACGACGTTGTCACCGTGGCCGACAAGGACGCCGAGATCCTGCTGGCCGAAGGGCTGGCCAAGCTGTTGCCCGAGGCGGTGATCGTCGGCGAGGAAGCCGCCGATGCAGACCCCGCCGTGCTGGACCGCCTGGGCGACGCGCTGTGCTGGATCATTGATCCGATCGACGGAACCAACAATTTTGCCGCCGGAAAACCGCCGTTCGGGGTGATGATCGCGCTGGCCGAGAACGGCGAGACGATCGCCGGATGGATCCTCGATTGCCTGACCGGGCGGCTGTGCCACGCGGTGAAAGGCCAGGGCGCGTGGATCGACCGGGAACGCATCGCGGCGCGGTCCACCGGACAGAACCCGCCGGTCGCGGCGATCTCGCTGGTCTTTGCCGACCCGGCCCGGCGCGAGGCGCTGAAGACCGGGATCGCCCCGCATTACACGCTGGTCGACATTCCGCGCTGTGCGGCGGAGCAGTATCCGCGGCTTGTGCTGGGGACCAACGACGTCTCGGTGTTCGAGCGCACGCTGGCGTGGGACCATGCGGCGGGCGTGCTGTTCGTCAACGAGGCGGGTGGGCGGGCGGCGCGGCTCGACGGTTCAGAATACCGGGTGGACCGGCATCTGGAACGCGGGCTGATCGGGGCGGCGAGCCCGGCGTTGTTCGATGCTCTGGCGGCGCGGATGCAGGCGCTTTAACCTGCCCACCCCCAGCCCCTCCCGCAAGCGGGAGGGGACCAAAATATTATTCCACCGAATAGGGCACGACATGCCTTTGGTCCGGGTCCACCCGGATTGCGCACGTTGCCGCCCAATGCCACTGGTTTCCCGACCCGCACCGCGCCAACGGCAAGGGCAAGGCCAAGG
>CAYFJH010000004.1:12448-37202 GCA_964343385.1 uncultured Novosphingobium sp.
GGGAGAATTGGGGCAGCCCCTCCCGCTTGCGGGAGGGGAGAAGGGAGGCCAGTGGTTACAGCGCGCTTTCGAGCCAGGACTTGAGCTGGCTCTTCGGAGCGGCGCCGAGCTTTTGTGCGACCGGCTGGCCATCCTTGAACAGGATCAGCAGCGGGATCGACTGAACGCCGAATTTGCTGGCGATGTCGGTGTTTTCCATGATGTCGACCTTGGCGATGGTTACCTGGTCGGCCAGTTCTTCGGAAATTTCCTCAAGCGCGGGGGCGATCATCTTGCACGGGCCGCACCAGTCCGCCCAGAAATCGACCAGCACCGGCTTGTCGGAACCCAGGACATCGGCGGCGAAGCTGGCATCGGTGACGGCTTTGGTCGACATGGTATCACGCTCCTGAAATGTCTTTGGCGCTCAATCTAGGCACTCGCGCGGCGGGCGCAACTGCATCGGGCAATAGGATTACTGCGGCGAACCGAAGCCGGGCTTGTGCGCGGCCAGCAGGTCGGCGGGGATTTCGATCAGGGCGGGGGTCTGGGTGTAGAGCAGCGCGACTTCGACGCGGCGGCCCGGATAGACCGCCTCCAACGCGGCGGCATAGGCGCCCATCTGCCGCAGGATCGCGCCGGGCACCTCTGCCACCCCAGCGGGCGGACGGCGCGAGGTCTTGTAGTCGACCAGCCGCACGCGCTCCGCACTGACCAGCAGGCGGTCGATCGTCCCGGCGATGACCCGTGTCCCTACGGTGGCGGCGATCGGCACTTCGGCGAGCGCATCCGGCCCGAACAGTTCGGCCCAGTCGGCATTGTCCAACACCGCCACCGCCGACGCGGCCATTTCGGCGCGCGACGCTTCGGGCAGGTCGGCTGCATTGCGGGCGAGCCAGCGCGCGGCGGCATCGGCGCGGGCATCGCGCGGCAGTTCGGGCAGGCGTTCGAGCAGCTTGTGGATCAGCGTGCCGCGCCGCGCCGCCCGTGCGGCCTGCGCGCCGCCCATGCCCGGCGGGAACGGCGGATCGGCGGCCTCGTCCTCGCCCAGCGCACTTGGCGCGAGCGGGCGCGGCGGGCGCGGCTCCTCTCCCGCACCGCGCGTCAGCCACGGCGGCACCGGGACGGGCAGCGCGAGTTCGAGCGCCTGCGCGGTGCGGTGCGGTGCGGGCGGCGGGGCCACGCCGCGAAATGCGCGTTCGTCCCACACGAAATCGGGCTGCCATGCCTCGGCGGGCAGCAACTGCGACAGGCGCGCATACCAGCTGTCTGGCGCGGGCGCGGTTTCGCGCGCGGAGAGCGAGCCGGTGATGAACAGGGCTTCCTCGGCGCGGGTCATGGCGACGTAGAGCAGCCGCCAGTGTTCCTGTCGTTCCTCGCCCTTTACCGCCTCCTCGGCCCCGGCGATCCGGCCGAGCCTTTCGTCCTTGCGCAGTGGGGGCAGCGGGATCGCCGGGGCGGCGTGAAACAAGTGCTCGGTGCCGGGCGGGCGCGGTTCGGTAAGGCTGAGCGCGGCGGGCATTCCCCGGTCGGGATCGTCCACGGCGTCGGCGAGGATGACGATGGGGGCCTGCAGGCCCTTCGATCCGTGGACCGTCATCACCCGGACCATGCCGCCGCCGCCCTCGGACTCGCGCTTCAGTTCCCCGTCGCCGGCGTCGAACCAGTTGAGGAAACCCGTGAGGCTGGGCGTATCGGTGACGGTATAGGCGTGGGCGGCGTTGACCAGTTCGTCGATGGGGTCGTTCGCCTCACCCCCCAGACGCGCCACCAGCTTGCGGCGGCCCTGCCACGGGCCGACCAGCACCCACTGGAGCAGCGCCTGCGGCAGGCCGTAGTCGGCACGGCCGAGCAGGTCGATCAGCTGTGCCAGCGTTTGCGCCACGAGCGGATCGCGCGATCGGCGCAGGTGGTCCCACAGGCTGATGCCGCGGGGGCGGTAGCCGTGCTCGAGCAGCTGTTCCTGGCTCCACCCCACCAGCGGCGAGACCAGCAGCGCGGCGAGGTTGAGATCGTCGAGCGGCTGGGCGGCGAAGCGGAGCGCGGCGATCAGATCCTTCACCGCCAGTGGCGCGCCGAGCCGCAGCCGGTCCACCCCCGCCACCGGCACGCCGCGTGCGTGGAGCCGGGCGACGATCAGCCCGGCCAGTTCCTTGCGCTTGCGCACGAGGATCATGATGTCGCCCGCCTCGGCCCGGCGCAGGTTGCCCTTGGCGAGCGCGAAGCCGTCCTTGAGCCACAGCGCTACCTGCCGGGCTATGCGGTCCGCCAGCTGTCGATCGGGCCGGGACAGCCAGCTTTCGCCGCCTTCCTCGCCCTCGTCCGTGTCGCCCGGATCCTCGCCGCCCGCGCCGACCGGACGCCATAGCGTGACCGTGCCGGGGCGGTCTTCGCCCACGTGCGGCTCGGGCGTGCCTTCCAGCCCGAAGCGTTCGGGGCCGATGTGGGCGATGGCCTCGTCCACGAAATCGAGCAGGGCCTTCGACGTGCGGAAGGAGCGGCCAAGGCCGAGTTCCTGAAGATCGCGCGGGGCGGCGCGGCCGCGCAGGGCGAGCGCGTTGTCGGCGGCGCCCTGCATGGTTTCCCGGACCTTACGGCGGGCGTTTTCAAAGTTTTCGGGGCTCGTGCCCTGAAAGCGGAAGATCGCCTGTTTGTAGTCGCCCACCACAAACAGCGTGCGCAGCGCGTCTGCGCCGTGCTGGCCCGCGCCGGCGAAGAAATCACCGGTCAGCGCGTCGATGATCTGCCACTGGGCGGCGTTGGTGTCCTGCGCCTCGTCGATCAGGATATGGTCAAACCGGCGGTCGAGCTTGTAGCGGATCCATTCGGCAAGGCTGGAGCGGTTGAGCAGGTCGGCGGCCTGGCGGATCTGGTCGTCGAAATCGATCAGGCCTTCGCGGGCCTTGGCATCTTCCCACGCCAGCGCGAAGGCCCTGCCAAGGGTGAGCGCCGGGGTGAGCCAGTCGGCGAGTTCGAGCATGGCCTTGCGCTCGCGCACCGCGGCGATGCATTCCGCGACGCGGGCGACGTGGCCGGAATAGTTGGGGTCGAGCTTGTCCTGCGATGTGGCGGAGCGCAGCGTGCCGGCCTTGGTGAAGAAGACGTCCGAGAGCAGGTCAATCCCGGCGGCGCGGGCCGCGGCGTCTCCGGCCAGCCAGTCCCCGATGGCGTTGGCGGCGTCCTGGCCCTTGGCGGCTTTCCACGCGGCGTTGATTTCCATGCAGCGGCGCAGGGATTGCGTGTCAAAGGCGGCGTCCTCGCACAGGTCTTCCAACGCGGCGTCCGGCGACAGGCCAAGCAGGGCCTCGACCTTGGGGCGCAAGGGCGGGATCCAGCTGCCGGGGCCGGTCCACGCCTCACGCGCGGAGGCGCAGCGGCCGAGGAAGCGTTCGACCTCGTCCGGCCCCATGCGCAGCGACAGCGCGGCGAGGGCATCGAGCAGGGCGTGATCGCCGCGTTCCTCCGCCTCGACCAGCAGGCGCGAGAGGACTTCACGGCTGAGCAGGGCGCGGTCGCGGTCCTCCATCGCGCGGGTGCCGGGGGCGAGCCCGGCTTCTTCCGGGAAACCCGCCAGCAGCCATTGGGCGAAGGCGTGGATGGTGTTGATGCGCAGACCGCCACCAGGGCAATCGAGCACGCTGGCGAACAGGGTGCGGGCACGGTCGCGCGTGGCCGGCGTGATCGGCGCGCCGATGGCGGCGAGTTGGAGGCCCAGTTCGGTGTCGGGCATCCGCACCCAATCGGCCAGCACCTCGTTGACGCGAGTCGCCATTTCGGCGGCACCGGCCTTGGTGAAGGTGAGGCAGAGGATCTGCGCCGGGGTGACGCCGCCCTGCAGCAGCAGGCGCAGCACGCGGGCGGAGAGGACCTGGGTTTTGCCGGTGCCGGCCGAGGCGGAGAGCCAGACCGTATCGCGCGGATCGACCGCGCGGCGCTGGTTTTCGTGGAGCGGGTGGACATTGCTCATGCCGGGCCTTCTTCGGCAAGGTCGGCGCGGGACTGCCATTCGTCGAGCCGCATCAACTGGTCATAGTCGGTGTACATCGGCAGGTCGGGGTTGAGCCGGGCGGTGAAGGGTTCATCCCCCTTGATCCAGCGATCAATCGCCTCGGTCAGGTAGCGTTCGGTTTCAGGCAGGAAATCCTCTGGATCCAGCCCAACGCGTTTCTTATCGACCTTCAGCGGCGTGACTATTGCACCGAATTTCTTCCGGTCTTCCTTGGATCGCTGCAGGGTCCAGTATTCGAAGCGGGTGGGTTCGCCCGAGACATCGGCAAAGGCCCCTTCGCGCGCCATCAGGCCGATCAGGCCGAGTTGCAGCGCGAAGCCTTCCTGCACGCGGCGGGCGGACGGCGGCCCGCCGGTCTTGTAGTCGATGATCGAAAGGGTGCCGTCGGCGTTGCGGTCGATCCGGTCGGCGCGGCCCTTGATCTTGACGCCGCGGAAGGTGATGTGGCCCTGCGCCTCGCTGACGAGGACCGTGCGGCCTGCGGCCTGCTGCTCGGCGATTTCCTGCTCGATCCATTCCAGCCCGGCGACGAGGCGCGGCCACCACAGGCCTCGGACGAGCGGGTGGGCGCTCATCTTCATGAGCTCGGCCTTGGCGATGGGGAGGAGCGGGCCGCCGTCCTTGTGCCAGCGTTCGAGAATGGCGTGGACGGCGGTGCCTTTCCACGCGGCGGTGGGTTCGGCGTCGAGCGCGTCCCAGGCGCGCAGGTTGAGGATGTCGCTGGCGTAGAACTGGTAGGGATCGCCGCGCAGCCGGTCGAGCCCGGTGACGGCAATGGGCACGTCGCGCTGGGCGGCGCTGGGTATGGGTTTGGGGCGCGGGTGGGGCCGGGCCGCGGGGCCGAGGTCGATCTCCTCGGCGAGCTTGATGGCGCGGGTTTCGAGGTGTTCGTCTAGCAGCTTTGCGCCGAGCATGGCGCGCACCCGCAGGACGAAGCGCGAGGGGATCGCCGGGCCGGCGGCGTCGCGGCGGGCGTGGCTGAGGACGACCTCGGGCGCGCCGAGCGCGGCGGCGAGATCGTGCGCAGACAGGCCGATGCGGAAATCCGCGCCGGGGACGCCCAAGGCCCGCAGCACGGCGGGGGCGAGCATGGCGTCGGGGGCGGAGGTGCCGGGCCAGGTCCCTTCGACGAGGCCGCCGCAAATGACGAGGTCGGCGCGGCTCATCCGGGCTTCGATCAGACCATAGATCGCGACGCGCGGATGGCCGCCCCATGAAGGGCGCACGGCGACGCGGTCCATCGCGTCGCGCAGGGTGGCGGGAAGGTCCGGGGTGGCGACGGTGGTGGACGCCTCACCGGCGGCGGCGCGCAGGTCTTCGAGAAAGCCTGCCAGCGCGCGGCCATCGGCCCCGCCCCAGATGACGCCCCCCGACAGGCTCTCGGCAGCGAGGGCAAGGGCGGTGAGCGCGTCTGCCAGCGGGGTTTCATCCGCTGCGAGGAGGGGCGCGAGCGTGGCGGCGACGCCCTGCCACCATGCCGAAAAAGCGGGATTATCGCGCGCCTGCACGACCACGTCGATGGCGGCGAGGCCGGGCTGGGTGCGGGGGCCGCGCAGGGCCTTGTCGAGGTGGCGGACGTGTGTGAGCCAGTCTGCCCGGCCCTCGCCGGCTGCGACCTGGGGGTGGCTGAGCAGGGCGATGAGGGGGACCGGGGCGGCGGAGGCGGCGGCGACTTCGGCCAGCAGCAGGAACAGGCGGCCTGCCGTGGTTTGCGGGAGCGGCTGGCCGGCGGTATCGTCCGCCGTGATGCCCCAGCGGCCAAGGTGGGCGATGACGCGGCCCGCGAGCGCCCGGTCCGGGGTGACTAGGGCAACGCGGCGTTCGGGGGTTTCGAGCGCCTCGCGGATGAGGATGGCGATGGCCTGCGCCTCGTGCCCCGGATGGGCGGTTTCCATCAGGCGCACGGCCGAAAGGCGGCGGTCCTCGGCCTTGAGGCGGACCCAGCGGGCGCTGGCCTCGGGCGGGAGGAACAGGTTGGAAATGGCGCGGCTGCGCGCGGGCGGTGTCGCCGACAGGCCGGAGCGGTGCCAAGGCTCGACCTCTTCCCGCGACACGCCCATGCGGTTGAGAAGGAGCTTGAGGTGGTATTGCGGGTGGGTAACGGCGTCGGCGTGGCCGATGGGGGCATCGTCCGGGGTGGCGGGGGCACCGGCAGTGCCGAGCGCGTCCCACACGCCCTTGTCGAGCGTGAGGTCGAGGTCGGGGAGGATCACCGCGCTGCCCGGCAGGCCCGCGACCACGCGCAGCAGGCGGGCGAGCGCGGGCGAAGCGCTGGTGACGCCGGCGGCGACGACCGGGTGCGGCGGCGGGGTTTCCTTCCAGCGGCGGGCGGCGTGGTTGAACAGCGCGTTGCGGCGGGCCGGCGGATCGACCTCGCCCCGCGATTCCAGTTCGAGCCGCCAGCGCGCCTGGACGCGGGCAAAGGTGCGGATCGCGGCCTGCCAGTGCTCGGCCTGATCGCCGACGACGGACAGCACGCGGTCCTCGAGCAGTTCGTGGGGGGCGATGCCTTCGATCTGGAGGCGGTCGATCGTGCGGCCAATCTCGAAGGCCTGGCGCAGCAGGGCTGGGCCGCGGGGCGCCTTGTCCCCCAGTTCGGCGCGCAAGTGATCGGCGAGGCGCAGCCAGCGGCGGGTGGGGTCCGCGGCCGGGGGAATATCCGCCTCGTGCCCGAGCGGATCGAGCAGGGGGCCGAGGGTTTCGTCGATGTCGAGATCGCCGACCACGGCCATGCGCGGGAGCAGGAGGCCCCCTGCCCCGTTCGCGCTGCCCGACAGCCGGACAAAGGCCTCGGTCACGGTGCGGACCGCGCGGCGGCTGGGGAGGAGCAGGGTCAGCCGGGCGAGGCCGAGCGCCGGGTCCGAATACCGCGGGATCAGCCCGGCGACGAGCGCATCGGCAAAACCCCGGTGCGCGGCGATGGAATAAACGCTGACTTCGGAGCGTTCAGCCACGGGGGCCGAGCACGGCTTCGGCGCGGGGGATGGCCTGCGGAGTACCGACTTCGAACCATTCGCCGGTGTGGACCCAGCCGTAAAGCCGGCCCTCGGCGATGGCGCGGCTCCACAGGACATTGGTGGAGAACGGGCCTTCGGGAGCATCGCGCAGCAGGCGGTGCGAGACGAGCTGGATCCCGGTGTAGATGAAGGGGGCGATGCGCCCGGTGCGGCGGCGGCTGACCCGGCCGAGCGGGTCAAGGTGGAAATCGCCCTTGCCGTCATAGTTGTGGGCGGCGGGATGGCGGACCATCAGCAGCAGCGCATCCATCCGCTCAGGGTCCCATGCGCTGCTGAGTTCGGCGAAAGCACTGCGCGGGCCGTCGAGCCAGATGTTGTCGCTGTTGAGGCAGAAGAACGGATCGGGCAGCAGCGGCGCGGCCTTGACCATGCCGCCGCCGGTTTCGAGCAGGAGCGGGCGTTCGTCCGAGACGGCGACGGCAAGATCGTGGTTCGCGACATAGTGTTCGAGATGAATTTCGAGCGCGTCGGCGAGGTAGTGGACATTGACCACGGCCCTGCCGATCCCGGCTTCGACCAGCCGGTCAAGGCTCCAGTCGATCAGCGGCTTTCCGCCGACCTTGACCAGCGGCTTGGGCCGCGCGGTGGTGAGCGGGCGCATTCGTTTGCCGAGACCGGCGGCCATGACCATCGCGGTGTCGGAGGCGAGTTTTCCGCTCATGTGGCGAAAGTGCCGCCGCCCGCTTCGCGCAGGCCCGCCGGGATGTTGGCGTCGAACCACGCCGCGACCGGGGCCAGTGCCGGGTGGGTCAGGTCGCGTTCGAGCAGCGCCCATACGCGCGGAATGAGGTCCAGATAGCGCGCCTTGCCGTCGCGCTTCCACAGGCGCACGAAAATGCCAACGATCTTGGCGTTCCGCTGCGCGCCGAGGCGAGCATAGTCGGCCACGAAGCTTTGCGGATCGGGATGGCCGCGCAAGTAGTATTCGACCATGTCGGCCTCAAGCTCGGGCGAGACGTCGCGGCGCGCGTCCTGCAGCAGCGAGACGAGGTCATAGGCCGGGTGGCCAACCAGCGCATCCTGGAAATCGAGCAGGCCCTGCTTGTGCAGCGCGCCGAGCAGCATGATGTTTTCGGCATGGTAATCGCGCAGGACCGTGACCCCCGGACGCTGCCGGCCGAGCAGCGGCATCAGCGCCTCGTCCCATGCCGCCGCCCATGACGTGCCGTCGACGTAGAGGTTCTGCGCCGGGCAATACCAGTCGATGAACAGCTTGGCCTCGCGCTGGTATTCGGCCAGCGAATAGGCCGTGAACGGGCCGGGCGGGACCTGGTGCAAGGCATTGAGCGCATCGACCGCGCTGGCATAGACCGGGGTTTCGTCGTCCGGCCAGGCATCGAGATAGTCGCGCATGCGGACCTCGCCGAAATCCTCGAGCAGGACCAGCCCGTCGGCGGCCGCCTCGTGCAGAATGATCGGCGCGCGCTGGCCGACATCGTCAAGCCACCGCGCCGCGCGCAGGAAGGGTGCCGGATCTTCGTGAGGGCGCGGCGCATGCATCAGCATCGCGGTCTTGTCACCCCGGCGGATGCGGAAATAGCGGCGGAACGAAGCATCGCCCGGAAGCGGTTCGATTTCGCCGCCGGTCCAGCCGGCGGCAGCGAGGAAGGGTTCGACACCCTCGGGCACGTTTGCGCTCATGGCAGACGCCTTAGGCCGTAAATTCATGAACCGCACCACCGAGGCGCAAAAATGGCGAACACATCGGACGGAGGTGTCCGCAGGAGAGGCTGGTGGCCTCTTCCAGGGCACCTCCGTTCGAGGTGAAAGCCATTTTTGCGTCCCGCAGGGATTTGGCCAAAACGGCCCATCGCTGCGTCAGGAAACCTTGAAATATCGACATATTACTGCGGCTTCCTTCCTGGCGCTGAGCCGTTTTGACTCAAACCTCGGTGATGCGGTTCATGAATTTACGGCCTAACCAATCGGGGCCTGCGTTTACAATGGCCTCGCGCCCGGTTCCGGCATTTTCCAACAGGATCGACAGGCAGCTCGGCTCATGTGCGAAACCGCCTGCCTGTTCGGGCCATTCGGCGATCAGCGCCGCGCCATGACGGTAATCGTCGAGGCCGATCTCCTGCGTTTCCTGCGGGGTTTTCAGGCGGTAGAAATCGGCGTGGACCAAAGGGAGCCGCACCGATGGCGGTTCGTAGAGCTCGATGATCGCGAAGCTGGGGCTTGGCACTTCGCCCTGATGGCCGAGCGCGGCGATGATCGCGCGGGCGAGCGTGGTCTTGCCTGCGCCGAGGCCGCCGGAAAGGGCCACGACGTCGCCGGGGCGGAGCGCCTGCGCGATGCGGGCACCGAGGGCGGCCATGGCGGCAAGGTCGGGGAGCGGGATGAGGGTCATTGGAGGGACCACGGGTTTCATGGCAGGGTGATGATCGCGGCGGTGCCCTGACCGGGTTCGGAGTGGAGTTCGAGGCTGCCGCCGTGGGCTTCGATGAGCTGGCGGGCGAGCGGGAGGCCGAGGCCCTGGCGGCGGTCATAGCCGGTGCCGTTGGCGTTGGGTTTCAGCCCTTCGAGCGCGCGCGCGAGGGTGGCGGCGTCCATGCCAGTGCCATTGTCGGAGATGACGACGCGAGGCCCTTCGCGGGTGGGGGTGAGGTCAACCAGAATCCGGCCGCCGCGCTGGGTGGCGGAGATGGCGTTGTCGAGGACGTGGCCGATGGCGCGGGCAAGGCGGCGGCGATCAGCCGAGACGCGCCCCGAGGACTTGTCGCCGCGCAGGTCGAGGGTGAGGCCGGCGGCGCGCAGGGTGTCGGCGCGTTCTTCGACCAGCTTGGTGATGAAGGGCATGAGTTCGAGGTCTTCGCGGGCAAGCGGGAGCAGGCCCGCTTCGCTTTGTGAGAGGTCGAGCACGCTCTCGATCTGTTCACCGAGGCGTTGGACCGAGGTAAGGATGGCGGCGACGTATTCGCGGCCCTGCTCGGTCAGTTCGCCGCCGATGCCGGCTTCGAGCAGTTCGGCGAACCCGCCGATGGAGGTGAGCGGCGTGCGGAATTCGTAGCTCATGTTGGCGAGGAAGCGGGTTTTTACCGCGTCGGCTTCCAGCAGGGCAGCGTTGCGTTCGCGCAGCGCGGCTTCGGCCTTCTGGCTGTCGGTGATGTCGAGCACGGTCAGCAGGCCGTTGCCGTCCGGCAGGGGGACGCCGGCGAATTCGAGGGTGCGGCCATCGGCGAGCACGATGCGGCCGCCCTTCTGCTGACGGTCAAGCGTGGCGGCGCGAACGACGTCGCCCACCAGCCTGGCCTGGGCGGGGCGTTTGAGGCGCGAGCCGATGCGTTCGAGCAGGAGGTCGATCTTGGGGTGGGTGTCGAGGAAATCGCCGTCGAGGCCCCAGTCCTGAGCGAAACGGCGGTTCCACAGCTGCATCTTGCCATCGGGTGCGAAAACGCCGAGCGATTCGAACAGGCTGTCAAAGGTGGCGGTGCGGGTGCGCAGCAGGGTGTCGCGGCTGGCGGAGAGGCGGAGCTGTTCGGTACGGTCTTCCGCAATCAGCATCAGCCCGCCGTCGGGCATGGGCTGGGCGACAACGCGCAGGTGGGTGCCGTCGGCGAGGGTCCAGCTTTCCTCCATGGTCGCGTTCTGGCGGAACCAGCCGGCGCGTTCGCGGCGCCATGCGGGAAAATCGCGCACTTCGGGGACGCGGCCGGCATCGCGGGCAAGATCGAGCAGGCGTTCGAACGGCGGCGGGTCGAGGAAGACCGCCGGGCCGAGCGCGAAGATACGCTGGAACGGCTGGTTGGCGAAGACGAGCGAGCGCGCGGCGTCGAACTGGGCGACACCGGCGGAAAGCTGGTCGAGCATCGAGCGCTGCGCTTCGCGGAAGGCGCGGAAAGTGCGGGCGAGCTCCTCCATGTCCTCGATATCAACAGCGTATCCGGCGATGCCTTCGTCCGACAGCGGGAGGTCGGAGATCCTGAGCGTGCGGCGCTGGCCATTGATCGTGGCGGCGACCATGCGTTCGATCGGCAGGGGCTTGTCGGCGGCCTGGAGGGCGATCTGGGGGGCGGACAGGCCGTCGACGGGTTCGACCAGTTCGGTGCCGGCGGCAACCACGGCGGTGGCGGATTCCCCCTGGACGGCGGTGACATAGGCACCGTTGACGAGGCGGAGGCGGCCCTGCCGGTCGCGGAACCACATCGGCATGGGCGCGGCCTCGATCAGGCCGACCAGCGCGGTGAAGTCGGCGCGGGCGCGGGCGGCCTCGGCGCGAAGCTGGACCAGTTCGCCCTCGCTCTCTGAAAAGTCGAACACCCAGACGAGCGCGGCACCGCCCGGCGACACCTGCGGGTCCGCCAGATGGCCGCGCAGCGAGAGCGACCGCCGCGAGCCCGCAGGGGTGAGGACCATGCGGAAGGGCGCGCCGGTTTTCTGCGTGCGGCGGACCGCGGCGGTGAGTTCATCGAGCTGGGGGGCGGGGATGCCGCTTTCGCCGCCGTCGGTCTGGCCAAGTTCAGTCAGGTATTGGGGCATGGCGTCGAGGCCGAGCCACCGGGCAAGCTTGGGCGATGCTTCGATACGGCCATCCGCCCGGACGAGGAGCGGGAGCGCGGGGCTTTCATCCACCATGCGGGCGAGGCGGCGGGCGTTCCTGAGGCCAGCCTCGGCCCGTTTGACGCGGGCGCGCGCCGACGCGACGAACCAGGCCGCGAGGACTGCCCAAGCGGCGAGAAGCAGGCCGGTCAAGAGCAGCGCGGCTTGGGGGAGAACCATGCGCCTTGGCTATGCGGCGAGGCGAGGCTTGGCAAGCGGTGGATGGAGCGAAATGGGGGAGATCGGCCCTGTCACCAGAACAGCACGCGGCGGAGCCAGCCAAAGAAGATGCGGTGCGGCGGGCGGGGCGGCACCGGGACCTGTGCGGAATGGATGCGGGCGCGGATGGCGCGGCCCGTGGGGGCGACGATCCGCCCGGCGGTGGGGATCTGGGGGATGGGAGCCGGTTCGGGTTCGGGTTCGGGGTCCGGCTCGATGGCGATGGGTGCCTGCCCTTCGGGTTCGGGCCATTCCTCGAACACCAGTTCGGCGGCGGGGATGCCGTGGAAGATGCCCTTGAGATCAAGCTCGTCGGCGACGGCCATCCGCTCGGTTTCGGCCAGTTCGGTGTAACGGAGCGCTTCTGCCGCGCTGGCCTCGTCGAGGATGAGCACCGGGGTTTTCGTCCGGGGATGCAGGGCGGTGAGGAGGCTGGGTCCGGGCTCGCGCTCTTCATCGACCGGGCGTGCGCCTTCGAGTTCATTGGGCCAGACTTCGTCCTCGTCGGGTTCGCCAGAGGTTCCGGGGGAAGGTTCGGCGGAGGGCGGCGGCGTGCATTCGTCGGAGCCCGCGACGGGGGCGTCGAAGAACGGATAGACCCCGTCGCAGGCGGCGAGCACGCAGAGCGGGCGCGGCAGTCCGTGCTTGCGGATCGCCTCACGCAGGGCCTGGTGGATCAGCACGGCAAGGTAGCAGGCCCCGATCGAGCCGGCGCGGATCGCGTCCTCGGGGGGATTGGCGGCATCGAACAGGCGATCTTCCAGTTCGACGATCGCGCCGTGGAGATCGTCGAGCCCCTTGATCGAGAGGGTCGCGTCGGTGGCCTGGTAATCGCCCTGCCAGCCGAACCCTTCGCGGGTGTAGCCTTCGAGCAGGTCGTCGCGGGTGGCGTCGGTGAAGGGATAGGCGTCGTCACTGAAATAGAACGTTTTTATGAAGGGGGCGAGCCGGCCGCCCGAGGGGCCGGGGCCGCCCAGCGTCCGCGCATCGGCCAGCGCGATGCCAATGGCCGAGATCGGATAGCTGGCCCGGTCATAATCGGCGAGGCGCCTGGCGAGGCGCGGCCAGCCGGCGAATTCGATCGACGCAGAGTTGATATCGAGAAAGCGCGAAGGCAGGAAACCACCGACATAAGGCTCCAGCAATGCGCGCAGTTTTTCGACCGCCTCGTCGACCTGGTCGAGGCGCAGCATGTCTTCGATGGCGTGGCGAAAATCATGCTCGTCCATGCCGTCGATGGTGATGGTCTCCATCCGCGAAGCCCCTGTGCGTCCCGGACAATGCGGGACTGGTGAACATGGCTAGGACAGAATGGTTTCCACAGGGTTATCGCGCTGGGAATTAACCATAAAAAGTTGGTGGGTGGGCCGGTCCGCCCGGAAGCTGCAGTTCGCAGATTTGACGAACCTGCAGAAGTTGTTCGCCAGCCGGGCCACATCGCTTGAGGCAGAATGGCTGCTGAAACAGGTTCAGCATGACGAAGATTTATGGGACCGCGTTGGTGCCCCAAACTGACCTTCCGCCCATCGAAAAAGGGCGGAGGTTGCCCCCCGCCCTTCCCCGCATTCTCTGGTGCCGCGCTCAGTAGCGGTAGTGGTCCGGCTTGAACGGGCCGCTGGTGGGCACGCCGATGTAGTCGGCCTGCTTCTGCGACAGCTTGGTCAGCTTCACGCCCAGCTTTTCCAGGTGCAGCGCGGCGACCTTTTCGTCGAGGTGCTTGGGCAGGACGTAGACCTCGTTCTTGTACTGGGCCGGGTTGGTGAACAGTTCGATCTGGGCCAGCGTCTGGTTGGTGAAGCTGGCGCTCATCACGAAGCTGGGGTGGCCGGTGGCGCAGCCCAGGTTCACCAGGCGGCCCTTGGCGAGGATGATGATCTGCTTGCCGTCCGGGAATTCGACGAGGTCGGTGCCCGGCTTGACCTCGGTCCACTTGTAGTTGTCGAGCGCGGCGATCTGGATCTCGCTGTCGAAGTGGCCGATGTTGCAGACGATGGCCATCGGCTTCATCGCCTTCATGTGCTCGGCCGTGATGACCGCCTCGTTGCCGGTGGCGGTGACGAAGATGTCGGCGCGCTGGACGGCCTCTTCCATCGTGACGACTTCGTAGCCTTCCATGGCGGCCTGGAGCGCGCAGATCGGGTCGATTTCGGTGACCATCACGCGCGCGCCGCCGTTGCGGAGCGAGGCGGCAGAGCCCTTGCCGACGTCGCCGAAGCCCGCGACGCAGGCGACCTTGCCGGCGAGCATGACGTCGGTCGCGCGGCGGATCGCATCAACCAGCGATTCCTTGCAGCCATAAAGGTTGTCGAACTTGGACTTGGTGACGCTGTCGTTCACGTTGATCGCGGGAAACGGCAGCTTGCCGTCCTTGGCGATCTGGTAAAGGCGGTGGACGCCGGTGGTGGTTTCCTCCGACACGCCCTTGATGTGGGCGACCGACATGGTGAGGTAGCCGGGCTTGGCCTTGAGGAAGGCGTTCAGCGCGCGGACGAATTCGATTTCCTCGGCGTTGCTCGGCTCGAACAGGTCTTCGCCGGCTTCGACGCGCGCGCCCCATAGCGCGAACATGGTGGCATCACCGCCATCGTCGAGGATCATGTTGGCGGTGCGGCCCATGCCCCCCGAAGTATTATTGGCATCCCAGTCGAAAATGCTGCCGACATAGTCCCAGTAGTCGGCAAGGCTTTCGCCCTTCACGGCATACACCGGGATCCCGGCGGCGGCGATGGCGGCGGCGGCGTGGTCCTGGGTGGAGAAGATGTTGCAGGTGGCCCAGCGGACCTCTGCGCCAAGCGCGGTCAGGGTTTCGATCAGGACCGCAGTCTGGATCGTCATATGGAGCGAGCCGGTGATCCGCGCCCCCTTGAGCGGCTGCGAGGCTGCGAATTCCTCGCGCAGCGCCATCAGGCCGGGCATTTCGGTTTCGGCGATGCGGATTTCGGCGCGGCCAAATTCGGCAAGGCCGATATCGGCGATCACATAGTCGTGCGCGAGGGTCGTGGTCGACAAGGGACTTCTCCTGAACGGCAATGCCCCCACAGCCGAGGGCGGCACCATGATGGCACCGCCCTTAGCCGCTCTGCGCGCGAATATAAAGATGTCTTTATATGTGTTTGCCGGTCAGCGCGCCGCGAGATTGGTTGGAGTGCGGTCAACCGGAGCGAGCAGCTGGTCGGCGGCTTCGACAAGGGCATCGCGGCCCTTGAGGTTGCCGAGCAGCCGCGCGGCCATCTTGAGTTCGCCGCAGCCAAGCCAGGGGTGGCCCTGCCCGTATTGATTGGCCATGGTCGTGCTTAGCCGATCGAGCGCGCGGGTGGCCCCGGCCGCGCCGTGGGTCGCGACAAGGCCGCCGCGGATCGTGCGCGCGGCTTCGTTGAGTTCATCGAGGTGCGCGGCCTCGAACCGCTGGAAATCCGCCTGGAAATTGTCCGGCGTGGTCCGGCAGCGCAGCGATGTGACCATCAGCATGATGTCCAGCCGCCGCAGCTTTTCCGCATCCTGTCCGCCAGCAGCGCGCGCCGGCATGGCGCAGACCAATCCCCCGGCCGCAATCATCGCGGCCACAATCCCGATCCTGTTCATTTGCCCCGTCTCCCTTGTGGTTTCCCCACGAGCACACGATTGCACCAGGATCCGTTAATCGATTTGCAAGACTCGGGCTTAAGCCGAAATCAACCATATTCGCTTCGTCGCGAAAGTGCCGCGCGCGCTGCGGCGCGATCTGATGTTGCGGATCGCTCGCAAAACGCCATATGGCGGGGGCTGAATTTCAAGAAGGATCACGGACATGACGATTGCAGTTGGCGACACCCTCCCCGACGTGAAGCTCATCAAGGCGGGCGCGGAGGGCAACGAGCCCGTGCAGACCGGCGAATATTTCAAGGGCCGCAAGGTCGCGCTGTTCTCGGTCCCGGGCGCGTTCACCCCGACCTGTTCGGCCAAACACCTGCCCGGCTATGTCGAAAAGGCCGCCGAGCTTAAGGCCAAGGGCGTCGACGAGATCGCCTGCACCGCAGTCAACGATGCCTTCGTCATGAAGAGCTGGGGCGCGGCCAACGGTTCGCCCGACGTGACCATGCTGGCCGACGGCAACGGCGATTTCGTCAAGGCGCTGGGGCTGGTGATGGACGGCACCGGATTCGGCATGGGCCTGCGCGGCCAGCGGTTCTCGATGGTGCTGGACAACGGCGTGGTGAGCGAGCTGAACGTCGAGGGTCCGGGCGAATTCAAGGTCAGCGCGGCGGAGTTCATGCTGGGTCAGCTTTGAGCTGAGGCTGCCCCGTGTGGGGCCTGCGTGACGATGGGGGAGGGTCTGCTGGCCTTCCCCTTTTTGTTGTGTGCCATCCCCCTTTTGTTGTGTGTAGGGCTGCCCATCCCCAACCCCTCCCGCTTGCCGGAGGGGAATAGAAGGCTATCTGCGGCGTTTCTTGCGTACCGGCTTGGCAGGCGTGGGCACTTCACAGGGCCACTCCTGGCGGGTGGCGGCGAAGACCTGTTTGGAGGCGGAGACGGCACGGGATTCGGGGTTGTCGCGCAGGTATTCAACGGTGACGGCGCGCAGGCGGTCGATCGTGACTTCGGCGGGGATGCAGCTTTTCTGGCCCGCCGCCTCGCGCGTGGTGTTGAAGGCATCGACCGCGCCGGTGATGTAGGCGATGCATTCGTAGGTGTTCTCAACGTAGTCCTTGCTACCGCGTTCGGCGGTGCAAAGGGTGTAGACCTGCTCGCCGGTGTAGAACGCGGCGTGGGCGGCGGGGACGCGGAAGCTTGCCGCAAGGATGAGGGCGAGGCTGGCCGTTTTGGCGAAGGTCATGGGCGGGCTCGTGTAACAGTGCAGTGGGGAACAGGCCCTCCCCCGACCCCTCCCGCCTGCGGGAGGGGAGCGGAAAGGGCAAGCCTCCTCAATAACCCATCAGGGAGAGGACTTCCTTGCGGGTGCGCTGGTCGGACAGGAAGCTGCCCATGAGGCGGCTGGTGACCATGCCGACGCCGGGCGTGCGCACGCCGCGCGCGGTCATGCAGGCGTGGCTGGCCTCGATCACGACCGCGACGCCGTGGGGCTGGAGGTTATCCCAGATGCACTGGGCAACCTCGGCGGTGAGGCGTTCCTGGATCTGGAGGCGGCGGGCATAGCCGTGGAGGACGCGGGCGAGCTTGGAGATGCCGACGACGTGATCGCGCGGAAGATAGGCGATGGCCGCCTTGCCGATGATCGGGGCCATGTGGTGTTCGCAGTGCGACTGGAACGGGATGTCCTTCAAGAGAACGATCTCGTCGTAGCCACCGACCTCCTCGAATATGCGGGAGAGGTGGACTGCGGGATCCTCGCCGTAGCCCTGGCAGTATTCCTTCCACGCGCGGGCGACGCGGCGGGGGGTGTCGAGCAGGCCCTCGCGCGCGGGATCGTCGCCGGACCAGCGGATCAGGGTGCGGATCGCCTCCTGGACGTGGTCGGGGACGAGGATCTTGCCGTCGGGGCCAACCGGGTCGGTCGAGTCTTCGTCGGGGCCGGCAATGCTCATCGTTTCAACTCCCTGGCGCGTCGGCCCTAGCGCGGGCGGCGCAGCAATCCGCCGACCCGGAACAGGCCCCGGCGGCGGCTCATCGGCTCGAACAACTCGCCGGGACGTTCCGGATCGAGCAGCGCGCTGTCGGCCAATGCTTTTTCAGTGTCGCCCAGCGGACGCAAGCGGAAAGGTTCGAGCCGCTTGGGCGAACGCGGGAGCGCGGCGATCATCGCGGCCATCGTGCCATGCTCGGCAAGCAGCGGCGGAATGGCGGCGACGTCCAGCCCGCAATGTTCGGCCAGCAGCGTATGGCGCAGGCTGGCGATGGCGGCGCGGACCTCGGGACGGTCGTTCGCGGGGCGGCGCGCGTCGATGAAAATGTCGGCTTCGGTATCGAGGCCCATCGAGCGATTGTTCATGTTGGCCGAGCCAACGCGCAGGATCTCGTCGTCGACGATCATCAGCTTGGCGTGGACGTAAATCGGTTTCGAGCCGGTATAGGGCACGAAGACCGAGAGCCGGTCGAGCCGGTCCCTGTCGGCGATGGCGTGGAGCAGGCGGACGCGCGCGCCGTCCATCGCGGTCTGTTCGAGCCAGCCGTGTGCGCTGGGGGGAGTAATCAGGACGACTTCGGGCGGGCTGGGGCGCGACAGGCGCTGGGCCAGCGCCTCGGCAATGCGGCGCGAGGCGAAATACTGGCTCTCGGCATAGATCAGGTGCCGGGCGCCGGCGATGTGGGCGACGAACAGGTTCTCGATCTCGCGCACTTCGGGATAGGCGCCCCATTTCGCCGTGGTGCGGGCGATGCCGATCTCGACGTTCTCGAATTCGGGCAGGAGTTTCGGCGGCCAGGGCGATTCGTCCTGCGGCGCGCAGGGTTCGAGGGGAGCCGCGCCGGCACGGGCCCAGCGCTCGCGGCCAAGATCGCCCAGCGCGCGAGCGGCGTCGCCTTCGACCATCATCGTGATGTCGTGCCAGGGACCATAGTGGTGGCGGTTGGGCTTCTGGCGGCGCGGGTCGTGCTCGCGGTGCTCGGGCGTGTCCCAGCGGTCGGTGGTCATGTCGATCGCGCCGCAGACTGCGAAGCGGTCATCGAGGATGGCGATCTTCTGGTGGTGGCTGCAGCCGAGCGGATGGGCCGAATCGAACTTGAAGTCGATCCGGGGCGCACGGAACCACCGAATCAGGTCGAACACCATGGTCCCGCGGAAAATGAACTTGAGCGCGCCGAAGTTCCATTTGAGCACGCGGACCTGCAGCGCGCGGCGGCGATTGGCGAGCCAGACGACGAACGGACCGAGGCGCGCGGGATGACGCTTGCGGGTCGGGCGGTTCCACCAGCGCCGGCCCGGACCAAGCCGGACGCGGGTGTCAAAGTCCCAGCCGATGAGGAGAATGCGCTGCTGAGCGCGCAGCATCGCCTGCTGCATGAGGGCAAAGTAGGCGGCAGCGTCGATCACGACATGGGCGCGGGTGGCCATGGCATAGCGCCAGGCGCAGGAGTCCGCCGGTTCGAAGTCTTCGCCGGCCTGCGGTTCCTGGTTCATCGGCTCTCCCACGGACAGAGCCTAGTAGCGGACTGCCCGGAGGGAAACCCGGCATGGAAGCGGCGGGTTCCGGGCATGAAAAAGGGCGGCACTTTGCAGTGCCGCCCTGTTGTTCCCGAATGGTGCGCCCGGAACGATTCGAACGTCCGACCCTCAGATTCGTAGTCTGATGCTCTATCCAGCTGAGCTACGGGCGCCCTCGGGAGCGGGGCCAATAGGATAGAGACGGCAGGTTGGCAATGCCTAAATCGCACCTTTTGCGAGAAGTTCGACAAGGGCCTGAGCGAGAGGATAGTCGAGCGGGGGCATGGCGAGCTGGCTGAGCGAATCGGGGACGAACCAGCCGATGCCGCCGCCTTCGAGGCACTGCGCCTCACCCTCCCACGCGCGGGCCGCGTAGAGCAGGATGACGAGCGCGCGGCCGTGGGCGGGGCGGGAATCGGCGAAACCAGCGGGGATGAAATGGGCGGGGTCGACCGCGATGCCCAGTTCCTCGGCCAGTTCGCGCGCGAGGGCGCTGCGCAGGTCCTCGCCCGCCTCAACCTTGCCGCCGGGGAATTCCCAGAGGTCACCATGCTCCTTGTCCGCGGGGCGGCGGTGCATGCAGACCCGGCCATCGGGCGCGATCAGCGCAGCGGCAACCACGACGAGCCTGCCGGCGGTTAAGGTTTGCGGGTCATGCTGCACGCCGCCAGCCTGCCCGTTCGCGCCGGGCGAGGCCAGAAGTTAATGGCGAAACCCCGCGCAGTTGGACACCAGCGCCCTCCCCTTCCCCCTGCGGCGCTGCCCGGGTGTCGGTGGTTTTGCCACGTTAACCCTGCGGAATAACGCGGCGGTAAGGAAACCGGTGCGAAAAGCATCGCAACGAAACTGACATTGGATTTGCCATGAACCTCCTGCCTGCGCTGCTGAGATTGGTACGCGATCGGCGGGCGGCGACGGCTGTCGAATACGGGCTCATCGCCTCGATGATCGTGGTCGTCATCATGGTGGGGGTCCAGGGTGTCGCCACGGAAACGAATACCATGTGGACCCGCGTGGGTTCCACCATTGCCGCGGCCACATCAGCGTAAATCCGCTTAACCTTTTTATAAGAACTAATCGCTAGAGAAAATCTTGCTCTTACCGGTGGGACGGGACGAGCCGGGTACCACGACTGCAAAACAGGAGACTAGATATGACCTTTTTCAGCAAGCTGATCCGCGACGAAGCTGGCGCCACCGCGATTGAATATGGCCTGATCGCCGCTCTCATCGCCGTTGCCGTGATGACCACCGTTTCGGGCCTCGGCTCGCAGCTCAACACCACCTTCTCGAAGACCTCGTCGCAGCTGAACACCGCCAACGCGTAATCCAGCCGACGCAAGTCACAAGAAGAAGAAGGGCGGCAGGGAAACCTGCCGCCCTTTTCTTGTGCCGGACAGATTGCGCCGGGTTGGGCGGCGGTCCCGGGTCGAGCCCGGGACGACGTGTATAGTGGTCAGGAATTATCGTCATCCTGAACTTGTTTCAGGATCCGTCCCTCCGCGCACGCTGTGCATGGAGTAGAAGCATGGCCTCCCGGTTTGGCCACAATTTGCACGCACGGCATCGAACGCGAAATGGATCCTGAAACAAGTTCAGGATGACGAAAGGGTAAAGTGTCGGGCGATCTTACACTACCGCGCCGGCAGACGACCTGGCCTCAAGCGCCGATGGCAAGGTAGCGTTCTTCTCGCAGACGCATGAGGTCGGCCGGTTTGCGCCGGGCGAGCATATCCAGCTCCTCGCCGATTGCGCTGCCGAGCGCGGCTGCGGTGCCGGCGGGGTCGCGGTGCGCGCCGCCCCTGGGTTCGAGGATGATGCGGTCGATCACCTTGAGGCCCAGGAGGTCCTGCGCGGTGACTTTCATCGCTTCGGCGGCGTCGGGCGCTTTGTCGGCGGTGCGCCACAGGATCGAGGATGCACCTTCGGGCGAGATCACTGAATAGACCGCGTGTTCAAGCATGAGCACCCGTTCGGCGCTGGCCAGCGCGACCGCGCCGCCCGAGCCGCCCTCGCCAACGATGGCGGCGACCATCGGGACCTGCAGGCCGAGGCAGGCTTCGGTTGAACGGGCGATGGCTTCGGCCTGGCCGCGTTCCTCGGCCTCGACGCCTGGAAAGGCGCCCGAGGTGTCGACCAGCGTGACGACCGGCAGGCCGAACCGGCTGGCGAGTTCCATCAGGCGGATCGCCTTGCGGTAGCCCTCGGGCTTGCCCATGCCGAAGTTGTGGCGGATGCGGCTTTGGGTGTCGTTGCCTTTTTCATGGCCGATCAGGACCACGCGCCGACCGCCGAGGCGGGCGAAGCCGCCGATGATCGCCTGGTCGTTGCCAAAGCACCGGTCTCCGCCAAGCGGCATGAAATCATGGAAGGCGTGGGCGACGTAATCGTGGAAGTGGGGCCGCGCCGGATGGCGGGCGACCTGGGTCTTCTGCCACGGGGTGAGGCTGGCATAGGTGCTGGCGAGCAGGGCCGCGCTTTTCTTCTCGAGTTTGTCGATTTCCGATGCGATGTCGATGTCGCCTTCGGTGGCAGTGGCGCGAAGCTCGGCAATGCGCGCTTCGAGCGCGGCGACGGGCTTTTCGAATTCGAGAAAGGAAATCATCCGCCCGCGCTTAATCGGGTGGTGCGCGCGGGGCAAGAAAATCCATGTTGGCGCCGCTTCCCCGCGCTCCGCCAAGCGGATGGCGGGCGTTGACCAGTGCGACGAGGCGGGCCGAATCGACGTGGGTGTAGATCTGCGTCGTGGCGATGTCGGCGTGGCCAAGCAGGGTTTGCAGCACGCGCAGGTCCGCCCCGCCTTCGAGGAGGTGGGTGGCGAAGGCGTGGCGCAGGACGTGGGGAGAGACCTTTTCAGGCGCGATGCCCGCGCGCAGGGCGAGCTCTCGCAGGATCTGGAACAGGCGGATGCGGGTGAGATGCCCGGCTCCGGCGCTTCGTGAGGGGAACAGGTGCTTGCTGCCCGGCAGGCGCAGCGCCAGCCAGCGCGACAGCGCGGCGCGCGCGCGGGTGCCGACGGGGACCATGCGCTGCTGGCCACCCTTGCCGGTGACGGTCAGGAACGGCGCGTCGCGCGGGACGGCCGAGAGTGGGAGCGAGACCAGCTCGGTGGCGCGCAGGCCCGAGCCGTAGAGCATTTCGATCAGGGTGAGCGTGCGCACGGCTTCGGGCCTGTCCCCGGCGGCCTCGTCTTCGGCGCGGCCAAACAGCAGCGCGATTTCGGCGTGGGTGAGCAGGCGCGGCAGCGGACGTCGGGCGCGCGGACGTGGGAGGCCGGGGCTCGGATCGTCAGCGCGCAGGCCTTCATCGACGAGGAAACCGTAGAACTGGCGCAGCGCAGAACATTTTCGGGCGAGGCTGGCGGGGGCGAGATCGGCCCAGGCCGTGCCCAGCGTGGCAAGCGCGGCAGCGTCGGCCCGGACGAGGTCTCCGAGCACTTCCTCCGCGCCGGCAAGGTCGCGCCGGTAGGCGGCGAGCGTGTTGACGGCAGCGCCGCGCTGGGCGGCGAGCATGGCGAGGAAGGATTCGGTGGGGGCGGCAACAGACCCTCCCCCGGCCCCTCCCGCAGGCGGGAGGGGAGAAGGAGGCGCGCCGGCTTCGCGGCGCGTCTGCGTCACGCCCTGGCCACGGCTTCGGCGGCGATCATGCGCGCTTCGGCGGCGAGGCCGACGCGGCTGAGCGCCGAGACGATGTGGTAGAGGTTTCGCGGGGTCATCCGCTCCCAGCTGTCGCCCTGCATACCGAGTCCAGCTAGGAGCGCGACGAGCGCGGGGTTGTTCAGTTCGGCGGCCCTGTCGATCGCCCGGCTCCAGCGGGTCTGGTAATCCAGCCGGAAGTCATACTTGCCCGCCAGATCGTTGGCGCGGTTGGCCGGGAGGCGGCCGAGGCCGACGAGGCCGGCGATAAGGAACCGGGTCTTGCGCTGGTCGGCGCTGTCGTCGCTGCCGTGGAAATCGTCGATCGCACCGGTGTCGGCCGCCGTGTTCGCCGGGCCAGCGAGGGCGAGCAGCGCCCAGCCGAGGCTGCCCTTTTCAACAACCGGGGTCCAGCGCAGCGCGTTGCCGTCCAGCCCGGCGGCGAGCATCGAGGCGAGGAGCAGACCGGTTTCGGCGGCCCATTGCCGGTCGACCGGGAAGCGCGCGGCGGCATAGGCGGTGAGGATCTGGCGCGAATGGAAGCGCAGCGGGTCGGCGCTGTCGCCCCAGATGTCCTTCATCGCGGCGAGGCGATCATCCGGGGTTTCGGCGACATAGGCATCGCGCAGCCGCGCGCCGCGCTGGGCCCATTCGCCCTCGGAGACGTCCTCGTCATAAATCTGGCCGTAGAGGTCGACCATGGCGCTGGCCGAGAGGATGCCGGTGGCCGCAGCGCGTTCCGCCGCGGCGGCGCGGGCATCGAGGCCGAGCATCGGGGCGGTGGCGGCGGTATAGGCGTAACCGGGGGCCGAGCCTTCCATCAATTCCGGCGGCGGCTGGAGGCCGACCGCGAGGGTCATGCCGTAGCGCCACGGGGTCATGTCCTTGACCAGGTTCCACTCGATCTTGACCGCGCGGCGCGCCTTGCCGGCGGTGCCCGCATATTTCTGTGCCAGCAGCATGTCGATCCGCGGCATGGCACCGTAATAGGTGAGGCGGTCAAGCGCGGCCATCGAGCGGCTGCCCTCACCCGCGAAGGCGTCGCACACGGCCTGGAGGACCTGCCACGGCTTGTCCTTGCGCGCGGTGCCCTGGAGCGCGAGGACCGGGCAGATGCCGGTGAAGTCTGCCGTGGCGACATAGGCGTCGAGCGCGGACTGGGTGAGCGCGGGGCTGAAATTGGCGGTGTCGATGTCCTGCGCGATGCTCCGCGCGGCGCTGCCCTCGCCCATGCGGACCAGCAGCGCGGCGCGCGCGGCGGCGAAATCGGCAGGGTTCATGCCGGCGGGCGCGTCGAGCCGCGATGCCAAAGCGCGGCGCAGGAGGATATGGCCCCAGCGCGAGACGAGTTGGCCCGAATTGCCGTTGAGCACGGCGGTGACAAGGGCGGGGTCCTGCTTGCGCAGGTTCCAGGACGGGAGGCCGCCCTCCCCTTCGCCGAGCAGCCCGACCCGCTTCATCGCGCGCCGGGCGGCGGGGGGGATATCATCCTTGGGACGCAGGCCGAGGACCGAATCGAGTTCGTCCGGGCTCATCGCCTCCAGCGCTTCGAGCGAGGGTATGTTGCGGGGAAGCGCGACGCGGGTGGGCGCGGCGGCGGCGAGGATCGGCTGGACGACGGGGCCGGATACAGCGGCGGCGGCGGCGGCGGGCGCGGCGGGGCGCGCGGGTTCGCGGGACGATTCGCGCTGGGGGCGCGCAGCCGGGCGGTCAAAGCCGGGGGGGAGCAGCGATTCGGGAGCGTCCTGCGCTATGGCCCAGGCCGAGGTGGCTGCGAGGGCCGCGCCAAGCAGGAGGTGGCGGTGCTTCATGGCGTTACCTCTGGCGCGGGTATTGGCTGGCTGATCTCGTGCAGCGGCTCGCGGCCTCCGTCGGCCCATGCCCAGGCGATCAGCGCGAGTGCCAGCACGGCCACAATCAGTACGAGCCTGCCTTTGCGCATGATATCCTACCTGCCAGTTGCGGTCGCGCGCCCCCCGGTCTGGAAGGGCGCTTGCACCCGCGAGTAGCGCAACTATAGGCGGCGGGGCAATGGAACTTGGCGAACCACCCCTGACGAACGCGGAGATCGCCGCCCTGGCCAGGCGGATCGACCGGCCCATCGTGCTGGTCGGGATGATGGGCGTGGGCAAGTCTTCGCTCGGGCGCAGGCTGGCGGCAGCACTTGACCTGCCGTTCGTCGATGCCGACGAGGCGATCGAGGAAGCGGCGCAGATGTCGATCACCGAAATGTTCACGACCTATGGCGAGCCCTATTTCCGCGACGGAGAACGGCGGGT
>CAYFJH010000004.1:37212-88151 GCA_964343385.1 uncultured Novosphingobium sp.
TGATCGAAGGTCCGGGCGAGAAACCGGGCGTCATCGCGACGGGCGGCGGCGCTTTCGTCAATGACCAGACACGGGCGCTGATCCTGGACAAGGCGATTGCGGTGTGGCTCGATTCGGATGTCGAGACGCTGCTTGACCGGGTGGGGCGCAAGTCAAATCGCCCCCTGCTGCGGCAAAACCCGCGCGAGGTCCTGACCCGGCTGCGGGAGGAGCGCGAACCGTTTTATGCCAAGGCACCTATCAAAGTGATGAGCGGCAATGGGCCGCATGGAAAGACGCTCGACCGGGTTCTCAGGGGGATCGACGCATGGCTGTGATCGCGGTGGACATTGCCGGACGCCCCTATGAAGTGCGGGTCGAAGCCGGGTTGTTGGGCCGGGTGGGCACAGAATGTGCGCCCCTGCTGCGCAAGAAGCGCGTGCCGATCGTCACCGACGCGCGGGTCCATGGGGCCTGGGGCGCGGTGGTCGAGGCTTCGCTGGCGGCGACCGGGGTCGAGGCACGGTGGAAGATCCTGCCGGCGGGCGAGGCGACCAAGTCATGGGCCATGCTGGCCGAAGTGATCGACTGGCTGCTGGCCGAAGAGGTCGAGCGCAAGGACCATGTGCTGGCGCTGGGCGGCGGAGTGATCGGCGACCTGACGGGGTTTGCGGCCAGCGTGCTCAAGCGCGGGTGCAATTTCATCCAGCTGCCGACGACACTGCTGGCGCAGGTCGATTCGAGCGTCGGGGGCAAGACCGCGATCAATACGCCGGCGGGCAAGAACCTTGTCGGCGCGTTCCACCAGCCCTCGCTGGTGCTGGCCGATCCGCTGGCGCTGGACACGCTGCCGCGCCGCGAAGTGGGTGCGGGCTATGCCGAGGTGGTCAAGTACGGGCTGCTGGGCGACGCGGCGTTCTTTGCGTGGTGCGAGGCCAATGGCGCGGCCCTGATGGACGGGGACCGCCCTGCCCGCGAAGAAGCGATTGCACGGTCGGTGGCGGCCAAGGCGGCGATCGTGGCGCAGGACGAGTTCGAGACGACCGGGCTGCGGGCCTTGCTGAATCTCGGGCATACTTTCGGGCACGCGCTGGAGGCGGAGACGGGGTTTTCCGACCGCCTGCTCCACGGCGAGGGCGTGGCATTGGGGATGGTGCTGGCGGCGCGCTATTCGGCGCGGGCGGGTCTGATGGACGGGGCCGGGGCAGAGCGGGTGGCCGCGCATTTCCGCAGCGTGGGGATGATGACCGAACTGCGCGAGCTGGATCTGAAGGCGGACGGCAAGGCGCTGGTGGCGCATATGCTCCATGACAAGAAGATGGACGCGGGCACCCTGCCCTTCCTGCTTCTGCGCGGGATTGGCGAGGCTTTCGTGGCGCGCGACGTGAAGCTGGACGACGTGGCGGCGTTTCTTGACGGGCAGCTGCGATAAGCTAGCCTCCGCGGATGACCATTGCCGAAGCGACGCCTGCGATCGATCCCGATGGCCTCAACGACCGGGCGTTCCTGGGCCATCCCAAGGGGCTCGGCTATCTGGCGTTCGTCGAGGGGTGCGAGCGGTTTTCGTACTATTCGATGCAGACACTGCTCGTGCTCTACATGGTCAAGTATCTGCTGCTCCCCGAACACATCGGGCACGTATGGGGGCTGGAATGGCTCAAGGGCGGCTATTATGGCGGCAAGGAAGGCCAGCCGCTCGCCTCGGCGATTTTCGGCGATTACACCGCGCTGGTCTACCTGACGCCGATTGCGGGCGGGCTGATCGCGGATTCCCTGCTGGGGCGGCGGGCGACGCTGATTCTTGGCGCGCTGGTGATGGCCCTCGGCCATTTCCTGATGGCGTTCGAGGCGACGTTCCTGCTGGCGCTGGTTTCGCTGGTGGTCGGCGTTGGGCTGTTCAAGGGCAATATCGCGAGCCAGGTGGGTGAGCTTTACAAGCCGGGCGACCGCAGGCGGGCGATGGCGTTCCAGATTTTCTACATCGCCATCAACGTTTCGGTGATCGGCGCGCCGCTGGTTTCGGGGACGCTGGGCGAAAAGGTCGGCTGGCACTGGGGGTTCGGCACGGCGGGCGTGGTGATGGTGCTCGGGCTGCTGCTCTACCTCAAGGCGGGGCCGTGGCTGCCCGAGAACGTGAAACCCGCGCGGCGCGGCGGCGAAAAGCGCGCTGCGCTGGAGCCGGGCGACGGGGCGCGGATTTTCGCGGTGCTGCTGCTGGTGCCTGCGCTGGCGATCTCGCTGGTGCCCAACAACCAGATCTTCAACGCCTACCTCGTCTGGGCGGACGAGCGGTTTGCCCTGACCTTCTTTGGCGAGACGCTGCCGACGAGCTGGATGATCACGCTGGACGCGGCGCTGAGCTTTTCGATGCTGGTGGCAGTGGCCGCGTTCTGGAAATGGCGCGCCGCGCGGACCGGGACCGAGCCGGACGAGCTGGGCAAGATGATCATCGGCGCCCTGTTCTCGATTGCCGGGGCAAGCTGCCTTGTGATCGCGGCGGCGACTGCGGGACCGGGCGAGAAGATCGGGCTGTTCTGGCCGGTGATGTTCCACCTGCTCAATTCGATCGGGTTTTCCAACATGCTCCCCGTCAGCCTCGCGCTGTTCACCCGGCTGGCACCGCGCGCGATCAACGCGACGGTGCTGGGGATCTACTACCTCGCGTTCTTTGCGGCCAACAAAATGGTCGGCGTGGTCGGCGGGTGGTATTCCGACATGGATACGGCGGCGTTCTGGGCGCTGCACGTCGGGTTTGCCGGCGTCGGACTGGCGGCGTTTGTGGTGTTCAAGGTGGTGGCCGCGCCGCGGTTGATGAAGGGTTGAGCGGGCGCAGGATACAGAGGCCCGCCCTCGTCCCCGTCCCGCTCACCCTGAGCTTGTCGAAGGGTGCTGGCGCTGAGGTTGCGGGCGGTGCTTCGACAGGCTCAGCACGAGCGGGTCAGGTGCCGGTGAAGCGGAGCGTTCTCTTTTCGGCGAAGGCGGTGACTGCTTCCTTGAAGTCGGCAGTCTGGCCCAGTTCGCTCTGGTTCTGGCGTTCGTGGGCAAGGACCTGTTCGAAATCATGGTCGAGCGCATAGGCGATTTGCCGGCGGATCCTGCCCAACGCCAGCGTGGGGCCGGCGGCCAGCCTTGCGGCCAGCGCCTGGGCCTGGACAAGGACATCGGCGTCGGGGGCTATGCGGGCGACGAGGCCGGCCGCCCTGGCTTCCTCGGCGGACAGGCGTTCGCCCAGCAGGGCCATTTCGAGCGCCCTTGCCCGGCCGACGCTACGCGCCACCAGCCACGTCGCGCCGGCGTCGGGAACGAGGCCGATGTTGACGAAGGCGAGGAGGAGATAGGCGCTGTCGGCCATGACGACGATGTCGCCGGAGAGGGCAAGACTGACGCCGGCACCTGCCGCCGGGCCGTTGAGGGCGGTGACGAGCGGAACCGGCAGGGCGGCAAGCTTGCGGACGAAGGGGTTGTAGGCCGCGTCGATCACTTCGCCGAGGTCCGCCGGAAGCCCGCCGCCAAGGTCTGCGCCCGAACAGAAGAAGCGCCCCTCGCCGGTGAGGACGAGAGCGCGCGCCCCGCCCGCCAGCGCTTCGTCAATGGCGGCGGAAAGCGCGGCAAACAACGCCGGGGTGAGCGCGTTGAGGCGGTCCGCGCGGTTGAGCGACAGGGTGGTTACTGCACCTTCGCTTGTGACTTTGACGGGTTCCATCACCGCATCAACACCAGTTCTTCAGCCATGCTGGGGTGGACCGCGACGGTATCGTCGAAGGCGGCCTTGGTCAGTCCGGCCTTGACCGCAATGGCGGCGGCCTGGAGGATCTCGGGGGCTTCCGGCCCGATCATGTGGATGCCGAGAACCTTGTCGGTGTTGGCGTCCACCACGAGCTTGTAGAGGCCGCGTTCGGCGCGCTCGGCGAAGACGTTCTTCATCGGGCGAAAGTCCGAGGTGTACACCTTGATGTTGCCATAGGCGTTGCGGGCCTGCCCTTCGGTGAGGCCGACGCCGGCCAGCGGCGGCTGGGAGAAGACCGCGCTGGGGATGCAGGAATAGTCGACCTTGCGCGGGTTGGCGCCGAACAGGGTGTCGGCGAGGGCATGGCCCTCGCGGATGGCGACCGGGGTGAGCTGGACGCGGTTGGTGACGTCGCCGACGGCATGGATGGAGGGGCAGGAGGTGGCGTTGTAGTCATCGACCGGGATTTCGCCGTGGCTGCCGAGTTCGATCCCGGCGGTTTCGAGGCCGAGTCCGTCGGTCTTGGGACGGCGGCCGGTGGCGATGAGGACGGCGTCGGCGGCCATCGGGTCACGGTCTCCGACCTGGACCGACAAGGAGCCGTCGCCCTGCCGTTCGACATGGTGGATCGGGCAGTTGAAGCGGTAGTCGATGCCGCGGGCCATGGTGATCTGGAGCAGGCGGTCGCGCAGCGCCTCATCGTAGCCGCGCAGGATCTGGTCGCTGCGATTGACGACGGTGACCTGGCTGCCGAGCGCGTTGAAGATGCCGGCGAATTCCATCGCGATGTAGCCCGCGCCCTGCACCACGATGCGGCGCGGCAGGGTTTCGAGGTGGAAAACCTCGTTCGAGGTGATGCACAGATCCGCGCCGGGGAAGTCCGGCTTGACCGGCCATGCCCCCACCGCGACAAGGATGTGGCGGGCGGTAACCTCGCGCCCGCTGGCGAGGCGGACGGTGTTCGGCCCGGCGACGACCGCGCGCTCGATGATGGATTCGACTTTGTTGTTCGACAGCGTCTGGGTGTAGGCGGCGTTGAGCCGGTCCACGTCGCGCAGGACCGTGTCGCGCAGGGTGCCCCAGTCAAAGCTCATGCCCTGGACGGTCCAGCCATAGTGGGCGGCGTCCTGCAATTCCTCGGCGAAGTGGGAGCCATAGACCAGCAGCTTTTTCGGCACGCAGCCGCGGATGACGCAGGTGCCGCCGACGCGATATTCCTCGGCCACGGCAACCCGCGCACCGTGCCCGGCGGCGATGCGGCTGGCGCGGACCCCGCCCGAACCGGCACCGATGACGAAAAGGTCGTAGTCGTATTTTGCTGCCATGCGCCGCTCCTTGAAGGCGGCCTTATGGTCAATCGCTGGCGCCCTGCCAATGGCCTGGCGTCATCCTGAACTTAGGTTGGCATCAGATAGATGCGGCGCGAATAGCGCAGGGTGATGGCCGAGGAGGAAAAGAAGATGAACTTGAACGTATAGGGATAGGTTCCGGTCAGTTCGATGTAGTCCTGACCATTGGTCGAATCGGTGGCGCGCACCGGGGTGGACACCGTCACCTGGTCGGCGTCCATGCCATAGACGTTGGAACGAACCCGCGTGACGATGTCGGCGTCGGCCGGCGTCGGATAGATCGACGCATAGCGCGCACCGGTTTCCACCGCTTGCCGCAGGCCGGCATTGGCCAAGAAGAACATCCCGACCTGCATGATGCCGATGACCAGCGCGATCATTACAGGGATGGCGAATGCAGCCTCGATGGCTGCCCCGCCGGTCTTGTCGCGCCTGAGCGATCGACGGAAGTGCTTCATTGGACCCGAACCTCAGCAAAGCCCCTCAGGCTGACCGAGGCCCAGTTGCCGGCACCCACGCCGCTCAGCATCGAAGCAAAAGCGGAAGAGTAGGTATCGGTTACGGTGACCGAGATGAACCGCGCCGGTGATCCGGTTGCGCAGACGTCTGAAATATTTGTCTGCCGGACCCCGCCGCACTCCAGCCAGGTATCGACCGCAACCTGTCCCGTCGGAACCCCGCCGGCCGACGCTGCCTCGTTCTGCGCATTGGTTGCCGTGACGCTGGTCAAGCCCGAGGCAAGCGACATCTCGACCGCCCGGCCAGCTGCCTGCTGCAGCTGGAGCCGCCGGGCGAAGCCGATCGATGCGTCGGACACCGCGCAGACCATCAGCACGAGCATCGGTGCGACGAAGCAAAGCTCGACCAGCGCGACCCCGGAACGGTCGCGGGCGAGACACTCCAGATGCCTCATGAATTTGGCTGACCTGCCCATCATCAGCTGACCAGCCTGATCTGCAGGCCTGTCAGATCGGGAGCGCCCGAACCTGACGGGCAGGAGTTGTCAATCGAGGAGTTGCCCGAAAAAGTGACCCGGCGGCTGATGAGGAAGAAGCAGGTGGTGGTCATGCCCGTCGTGCCGAGGAAATTGACTTCCTGCGCCGGCATATAGACCGCACCCTGAAACACCGAGGACGAATTGCCGTTCAGGATGTTGGCATTGCCGCCAATGTCGTTCGCGCGGCGATCCTGATAGAACAACAGGCCAGCGTAGGTCCCGGTGGTCTGGGCGGTGAAGTTCACCGTGGCGCCGCCGTTGATCTTCACCGTGCCGATCGTGGACGGATTGGAGTCGGCCTGGTTGCTGGTCAGGATAAAGGTGACGCCGGAACCCGAAACATCACCCTGCGCGCCGATGTCGAAATCGCCGTCGACGATGTAGGTCCCGGGCCTGAATGTCGCGCGGCCCTTGATGTCGATGCCGCGATAGCACCCCGGATCGACCTGGGTGTTGCCGTTGCCGTTGCCGTTGCCGGTTCCAACCGAAAGCTTCGCCGCGCATGGCGACGGCACAACCGGGTTGGCCAGGCCGGCATAGGGATCGGGCTGGGTCAGCGAATAAGGCTGCAGCACGGTTCCGGTCGCGTAATTGTTGCTGGCGGTGAGCCCGCCCACCGCGGAAACGGGCGATGCGGTGATGACGCTGCTGCCGCCGGCGGTGACGGCCGGAACACCCTGGGAATTGGTGTGCATGCCGCACCCCAGGTTGACCGTGGCGCTGCCCTGCATGGTGATGCCGACGGTGGTGGTCGATTCGAGCGAACGCACGCAATAGTCGCCGAACGAAACGGCAGCGGCAGTCGCCTCGGCCCGGATGGTCGGAGCGGTGCGCAGGAAAATGCCGGAAAAGGCCAGCGGCCGGCTGGTGGATACTGCAACATTCACCCCGGTCGGAAAGCCGGTGGGTGCGACGGTGACCTGGCTGGTCAGGCTCTCCAGGTTATAGCGGCCAAGTTCGGTCGCGGCGGTGGCGCTGGCGCTGCCGCCCTGGGCGTTGACCAGCGCGGCGGCGATCGCCGCCGAATCCGCCGCCCGCTGCATTTCGCGCTGCCACAAGGTCCACTGGATGGTGTCGGTCGCGACACCTGCGCCGCCGGCAATCGCCAACATCGAAAAAGCGGTGAGGATCATGACGTTGCCGCCTTTTTCAAGCAGCAGCCGCGTGACGAAACGATGAATTTGCATTGCCCACCTTCACCATTCGTAAATAACGAGTGGGGCTTTTGACATAGACTTCGTTAATTCCGGGTTTCGACACGGTCCTCATCGCCCGTTAACCGCGCCACGCCGCAGACATCCGCCGAAGTTCAGGCGATTCCGGCCGCCGCCAGCAGCGCCTCGGTCGACGGATCGAAGCGGGTGCCGCCCACCTCGATCTGCTTGGCGATGGCCTTGCCCAGTTCCACCCCGAACTGGTCGAACGGATTGATCCCGAGCAGGACGGCATTGGCGAAAGTGCGGTGTTCGTGGAACGCCAGCAGCGCGCCAAGCGTGGCGGGGTTGATGTCGTCGGCAAGGATCGTGGCCGAGGGGCGGTCCCCGGCATAGGCGCGCGCCGGATCATCGTTGGCCTGCCCCGCCATCAGCGCGGCCCCTTGGGCAAAGCAGTTGGACAGCAGGATTCGGTGGTGCGCCGGGTCCAGCGCGTCGCCCGGCTGGATCGCGGCGATGAAGTCCACCGGGGTCAGGACCGTGCCCTGGTGGAGCAACTGGAACACGGCGTGCTGGGCATCGGTGCCGACCCCGCCCCAGGTGATCGGCGCGGTCGGGCCGGAAACGGGCTGGCCGTCGATGGTCACGCTCTTGCCGTTGGATTCCATTTCGAGCTGCTGGAGGTAGGACGGAAGCAGCGCGAGGCGTTCGTCGTAGGCGAAACAGGCGCGCGTCTGGCAGCCGCGCAGGCGGGTATAATACTGGTCGGCAAAGGCGGCGCGCAGCGGCAGGTTGGCCGCGCCGTCGGTGTCGCGGAAATGGCGGTCGACCGCGGCGGCACCCTCTAGCATGGCGGCAAATTCATCCCGGCCAAGCGCGAGGGCGATGGGAAAGCCGATCGAGGACCACAGCGAGTAACGCCCGCCGACCGATTCCTGGAACGGCAGGACGCGGGTTTCATCTATGCCCCACTCGATCGCCTTGTCTGGCGCGGCGGTGAGCGCGATGAACCGGCCATAGGGATCATGCTCGCCATTATCGAGCAGCCAGGCCAGCGCCGACTGGGCGTTGGTGATGGTTTCGAGCGTGGTGAAGGTCTTGGAGGCCACTGCAATCAGCGTCGTGGCCGGATCGCAGACCGCGAAGGCGGCCTCGAGCGCGCAGCCGTCGATGTTGGAAACGACATGGACGTCAACCACGGCACCTTCGCGGGCGAGCGCGTCAATCGCAAGGTCGGGGCCGAGCGCCGAGCCGCCGATGCCGATGTGGATGAGGTGGCGCACTTCGCCCAGCGCCCCGTTGTGGATCGCATCGACCAGCATGTACATGCGTTCGTGGTACATCGCGGCTTCTTCGGCCACTTCTGCATTGCCGACGCCGCGCTGGGCGGTGTGGTTGGCGGCGCGGCCTTCGGTGACGTTGACCGCCTCGCCCGCAAACAGCGCGGCGCGGCGGGCGGTGAAGCCTGATGCCTCGGCCAGTTCGTCGAACGCGGCCACGTGGGCGGCATCGAGGTGGGTCTTCGACCAGTCGAACAGCACCGGGCCGCCGGGCAGGTCAAGCGAGGTGGCGAGCGGGGCCAGCCGGTCGCCGGCGGCGAACAACTGCGCAAGGGGGGGCTTGGGCAGGGCGTGGAGCTTGTCCCATGCCGTCTTGACCGCTGCGTTCATCGACTCTGTCTCCGCATTGCTGTGTTCGCGCGCGCAGCACTGGCCGATCCGGGCCGCGCGGGCAAGCCGTCTGGCACGGCGACAGACGTATGCGCGGGGCCTTTCCACACAGGGAAAGCGCGGCTAATGCGAAGACCTGCGGGGGCGCAACGCTCGATACGGCCTCAATTTGCGGCCTCACTACGGATTGCCTGATGAACGAAACGCCTGTCGCCACACCTGCCGATGCGCCCGAAACGCCCGTGGCCGGGGGGAAACCGGAGAAGAAGGAGGAAAGTTTCTTCGTCTTCCTGATAAAGCTGGTGGCGATCGTGCTGGTGTTCCGCAGCTTTGTGTTCGCGCCGTTCAACATCCCGAGCGAATCCATGCTGCCGGGCCTGCAGAACGGGGACTACCTGCTGGCGGCGAAGTGGCCTTATGGCTATTCGCGCTATTCGCTGCCGCTGTCGGTGCCGCTGATCCCTGGACGGGTGCTGGCGAGCCAGCCGGAGCGCGGCGACGTGGCGATCTTCAAGGCGCCGCCGACGCGCGACACCGACTATATCAAGCGGGTGATCGGCCTGCCGGGCGACCAGGTGCAGATGAAGGGCGGCCAGCTGTGGCTCAATGGCGTGGCCGTGCCCAAGGTGCGGGTTGCCGATGCCGTGGTGCCGATTTCGGAAAACACCCATTGCTACATGGCCGCGTTCGAGGTGGTCGGCCCGGACGGTTCACTGTCGTGCCATTACCCGCGCTTCCGCGAGACACTGCCGGAAGGGCGCAGCTACTACGTGGTCGACCTTGGCACCACGCCGCAGGACGATACCCCGCCGTTCATGGTGCCCGAGGGGGCGCTGTTCATGATGGGCGACAACCGCGACAATTCGATGGACAGCCGTTTCCCGGCAGTGCCGGGCGGCGGGATCGGGATCGTGCCGCAGGAAAACCTGGTGGGCCGGGCGACGGTAATGATGTTCTCCACCGACGGTTCCTCGCGCTGGTACAAGCCGTGGACCTGGCTGACCGCGACGCGGTGGAGCCGGATCGGCGGAACGTTCTGACCGTGGCGGGTGTGGGACAGGTTCTGCGAGACGAGACCGCGGCGTTCCTGCGCGCCCTGCTGGGCGAAGATGCGCGCGATCCGGGGCTGTGGCTGGAGGCGCTGACCCATGGCAGCACGGGCGATGCGCGCAATTACGAGCGGCTGGAGTTCCTGGGCGACCGGGTGCTGGGGCTGGTCATCGCCGAGTGGCTGCACGAGCGCGGGACCGGCAACGAGGGCAAGCTTTCGCAGCGCCTGAACGCGCTGGTAAGCCGCGATACCAATGCCTCGGTCGCCCGCGCGATCGGGCTGGCGCCGCACCTGCGGCTGGGCAAGCAGGCGCGCGACGACGGCGGGACGGACAGCGACAATATCCTGAGCGACGTGCTGGAAGCTCTGCTGGCGGCGAGTTTCCTGACCCGCGGGTTCGAGCCGACGCGCGATCTGGTGCGGCGGCTGTGGGCCGATGCGGTCGATGGCCGGGTCGGGCAGTCCAAGCATCCCAAGTCCGCGCTGCAGGAATGGGCCGCGGGGAACCGGCGCAAGATGCCCGAATACCGGGTAGTCGAACGCTCCGGCCCGGACCATGCCTCGCACTTCCGGATCATGGTGGCAGTCCACGGCGTGGGCGAGGCAGAGGCCAGCGGATCGAGCAAGCAGGAGGCCGAAACTGCCGCCGCGGCCGAGTTCCTGCGCCGGTTCGGGTGACACGGGGCGCTTTTTGCGCCAAGGGCGGGGTTTGAGCGGCGGCGGCGGCCCCTGCCCTGCCCCTATGATGTCGAGTCCTGAACGAATGACTGAAGCCACCCCCACCCCTGCCCCCGGCCAGCGCTGCGGCCTTGTCGCTGTGATCGGCGCGCCCAATGCGGGCAAGTCCACCCTCGTCAACGCGCTGGTTGGCCAGAAGGTCGCCATCGTCTCGGCCAAGGCACAGACCACGCGGGCAAGGCTGATGGGGATTGCCCTGCACCAGACGCCGGACACCAACGCGCAGCTCATTCTGGCGGATACGCCGGGGATTTTCGAGCCGAAGCGCCGGCTCGACCGGGCCATGGTCAGCGCTGCCTGGGAAGGCGCGCAGGAAGCCGATGCCATCCTGCTGGTGATCGACGCGCGGCGCAAGAAGCTCGACAAGATCGAGCCGATCCTGGAAAGCCTCAAGGGCCGGCCCGAGCGCAAGCTGCTGGTGCTCAACAAGGTCGACCAGTGCGCCAAGGAGCCGCTGCTGCGGCTGGCGCAGGACCTGTCGGGAATGGTGACCTTCGACGAGGTCTATTTCGTTTCGGCGCTGACCGGCGACGGGGTCGCCGAATTGAAGGCGCATCTGGCCGCCTTGATGCCGGAAGGTCCGTGGCACTATCCCGAGGATCAGGTTTCGGACGCCTCCGAACGCCTGCTGGCAACGGAAATCACCCGCGAGCAGCTCTATCGCCAGCTCCACGACGAACTGCCCTATGACAGCGCGGTGCGGCCCGAAAGCTACACCCACCGCAAGGACGGCTCGATCGAGATCCACCAGCAGATCGTGATCGCGCGCGACAGCCAGAAGTCGATCGTACTGGGCAAGGGCGGCGCGCGGATCAAGGCGATCGGCGAGACGGCGCGAAAGGAACTGGCCGAATTGCTGGGGTGCAAGGTCCACCTGTTCCTCCACGTCAAGGTCGACGAGAACTGGGCGGAGAGCCAGGAAATCTATGAGGAAATCGGGCTGGACTGGGTCCGATGATCGCGCGCGAACTGCTGGGCACGGCCCAGGTCCCGGGCGGCCCGGAGCTGCGCCTGTTCCGCCACGACCGCGATTTCATGATCGTGCTGGGCGGCAACGAATTGATGTCCAGCCGGATGAGCGGGTCGGAGATCGCGCTGGCCGAACAGACCATCGCGCGGCTGGGCAACCAGACTTCGCCGTGCATCCTGATCGGCGGCTACGGCATGGGCTTTACGCTGCGCGCCGCGCTGGCGAAGGTCGGGCCCAAGGCGGAACTGGTGGTAGCCGAACTGGTCCCCGAAATCATCGAATGGGCGCGCGGACCGATGGCGGAACTCGCTGCCGGATGCCTTTCGGACAAGCGCGTGCGGCTGATGATGGGCGACGTGGCCTTTTCGATCGACGGCGGGTGGCAGGAGTATGACGCGATCCTGCTCGACGTCGATAATGGCCCGGACGGGCTGACCCGCGAGGGCAATGACGGGCTCTACAACAAGTCCGGCCTGCGCGCGGCGTGGAACGCGCTCAAACCCGGCGGGATCATGGCGGTGTGGTCAGCCTATCCCGACGCGCCGTTCGCGCGGCGGATGGAACGGACCGGGTTCGAGGTCGAAGAGATTTTCGTGCGGGCGCGAAGCAACGGCAAGGGGCCGAAGCACACGATCTGGTTTGCGCGCAAGCCGGTGACGGGTTGATGTCTCCAGCATCGTCATCCTGAACTTGTTTCAGGATCCATCGGGCAGCGCGCAAGGGGCGGGCAGGATGGGCGCCAGCCGCGCGGCACGGAAACTAACCCCAACACTCAGCGTTGGCGGAGAAATGGATCCTGAAACACGTTCAGGATGACGACGCTTGGGGTTTCAGCGCAGCTTCGCAATCGTCATGCCGTGCTCTTTCGCCGCGTCCTTGGTCGATTCCTCGGTGCGGTTCAGGGCCTTGGCGATTTCCTTGAGGCCCTTGCCCTTGCCCGCAAGGGTGCGCAGTTTCTGCAGTTCCTCGGGCTTCCACAGCTGGCGGTGGCGGGCGAAATTTTCGCTCATTCTGCAGGGACTTTCTTTTTCGCGGGCGCCTTCTTGGCAGCGGGCTTCTTGGCCGCGGCCTTTTTAGGCGCGGCCTTTTTCGCCGGGGCCTTGCGGGCGCCCTTTTTCGCAGTTGGCCCCTTGGCGGCGCGTTCGTCGATCAGGACGATCGCTTCCTCGGCGGTCAGGCTTTCGGGCTGCTTGTCACGTGGGAGCGTGGCGTTGGTGGTGCCGTCGGTGACGTAGGGGCCATAACGGCCGGCCATCAGCTTGATCTCGCCGCCCGAGGTGGGGTGCGCGCCGAAAACGGCGATGGGTTCGGCAGCAGTGCGGCCGCGGCCCGCCCCGGCGGCGGCTTCGGCCAGTTTCACCACGGCGGCGTTCATGCCGGTTTCGAACACTTCGGCGGTGCTGCGCAGCTTGCCGTATTTGCCATTATGGGCGAGGTACGGGCCGTAACGGCCTATCGATGCAGTGATCGGCTCGCCCGTTTCGGGGTGGTTGCCGATGGTGCGCGGCAGCGAGAGCAGTTTCAGCGCCCATTCCAGATCAAGTTCCCCGATGTCCTTGGGGATCGAACTCCGCTTGGCTTCCTTGCCCTCGCCCAGTTGCAGGTAGGGGCCAAACCGGCCCGCGCGGCGGACGACTTCGAGGCCGGTTTCCGGGTCCTTGCCAAGGGAGCCGTCCTCGGCGCCTTCGGCATCGCCGCCGGGCTGGGCGAACTTGCGGGTGTATTTGCACTCCGGATAGTTCGAGCAGGCGACAAACGCGCCGTAACGGCCGCCGCGCAGCGACAGGCGGCCGGCCTCGCACTTGGGGCAGGTGCGCGGGTCTTCGCCGTCGGCCTGCGGCGGGAACAGGTAGTCGGAGAGGAATTCGTCGAGCGCCTCGGTCACTTCGGATGGCTTGCGTTCCATCACCTCGTCGGACTTGGGCTTGAAGTCCTTCCAGAACGCGGCGAGCACGTCCTTCCACGCGGCGCGGCCGCCGGAGACATCGTCAAGCTCGTCCTCCATCCCGGCGGTGAAGTCATAGGCGACGTAGCGGCCAAAGAAGCGTTCGAGAAATGCCGTGAGAAGTCGGCCAGATTCCTCTGCAAAGAAACGATTTTTCTCGGTCCTGACGTAGTTGCGGTCCTTGAGCACCTGCAGCGTTGCGGCATAGGTCGACGGGCGGCCGATGCCGAGTTCCTCGAGCCGCTTGACCAGCGATGCTTCGGAATAGCGCGGCGGCGGCTGGGTGAAGTGCTGGGTCGCATCGACCCCGCGCTTGCCCGGGCAATCGCCCGTGTTCATCGCGGGAAGGAGGCCGGTTTCGTCCTCGTCACCTTCCTGCTTGTTATCAATACTTTCTTCGTAAACCGCGAGAAAGCCCGGGAACTTGATGACCTGCCCGGTGGCGCGCAGCTCGTGCTTGCCGGTGCCGTCGCGCAAAGTGACGGTCGTCCGTTCGATCGAGGCGGAGGCCATCTGGCTCGCCATCGCGCGCTTGAAGATCAGGTCGTAGAGGCGCGCTTCGTCGCCCGAACCGTACTTGTCCTTGGCAAAGTCGGTCGGGCGGATCGCCTCGTGCGCTTCCTGCGCGTTCTTGGCCTTGGTTTCGTAGATGCGCGGCTTTTCGGGGAGGTAGTGGCCGGAAAAACGGTTGGTGATGGCGACGCGGGCCTCGGAAATGGCCGAGGGGTCCATCTGGACGCCGTCGGTCCGCATGTAGGTGATCGCGCCGGCTTCATAGAGCGTCTGCGCCACGCGCATGGTGTGACTGGCCGAGAAGCCGAGCTTGCGGGCGGCTTCCTGCTGCAGGGTCGAGGTTGTGAACGGCGGATAGGGGTTGCGGCGGGTCGGCTTGGTGTCGACTTCTTCGACGCGGAAGGCGCCCTGTTCGACGATCGCCTTGGCGCGCAGGGCCGTGCCTTCCTCGCCGATCGACAGGCGTTCGAGCTTTTCGCCGTCGAAACGCACCAGCCGCGCCTTGAATTCGGTGCCGCCCTGTTCGAGCCGGGCGACGACCGACCAGTATTCCTGGGCGACGAACACCTCGATCTCGCGTTCGCGCTGGCAGATCAGGCGCAGCGCGACCGACTGGACGCGGCCGGCCGACTTGGCGCCGGGAAGCTTGCGCCAGAGGACCGGCGAGAGGGTAAAGCCGAACAGGTAATCGAGCGCGCGGCGGGCGAGGTAGGCGTCGATCAGGTCCTGATCCAGCTCGCGCGGGTGCTTCATCGCCTCGGTCACCGTCGCCTTGGTGATGGCGTTGAAGGTAACGCGCTCAACCTCTTTCGGAAGCGCCTTACGTTTGCCGAGCAATTCCTTGATGTGCCATGAAATAGCCTCCCCCTCGCGGTCAGGGTCAGTCGCGAGGATCAAACGGTCGGCCTTCTTCGCGGCGTCGGTGATTTCCTTCACCCGCGAGGTCTTGTCGCCATACAGCTCCCAGTCCATCGCAAAGTCATCGTCCGGGCGGACCGAACCGTCCTTCGGCGGAAGATCGCGGATATGACCATAGGACGCGAGGACCTTGTAGTCCTTGCCGAGATACTTCTCGATGGTCTTGGCCTTGGCCGGGGATTCGACGATGACGAGTTGCATGGGGCTGTGATGCGTCCTTACGTGTGTACGTGCGCGATGGTGGGGAGTGGGTGCCGGGTCCGTCAAGTCACCAGCGACACCCGCCCAGCCGCATGGCGCACCAAGCGCCCGGCAAGTTCGAGTTCGAGGAGGGCGAGTTGGACGGCGGCGGTGCCGGCGCCGGACTGGCGGATGACCTCGTCGATGCTGACCGGTGCGGTGGAGAGCAGACCGGCGATGTCGGCGGGGTCGGTCTCGGCCTCGGCTTCGTAAACGCCCTCCCCCGGCTCACGAAAGGTGCTGCGCGGGTTGCCGGTGAAGCCTTCGAGCAATTCGATAACGTCCGCCGGGCTCTGCACCAGGATCGCCCCGTCGCGGATCAGCTGGTTGCAGCCGTGGGCCCGGCTGTCGAGCGGGGAACCGGGCACGGCCATGACCTCGCGCCCCATTTCGCCCGCCAGCCGCGCGGTGATGAGCGAGCCGGACTTGGGCGCGGCTTCGACCACGAGGGTGCCCGCCGCGATGCCGGCGATGATGCGGTTGCGCGCCGGGAAGTGGCGGGCGAGCGGTTCGGTGCCGGCGGGCTGTTCGGCCATGAGCAGCCCGGTGGCGGCAATTTCATCGTGGAGCGCGGCGTGTTCGGGCGGGTAGGCCACGTCTATCCCGCTGGCGATGACGCCGATGGTGCCGCCGCCCCCCGCTGCTCCGGCAAGGGCGCCGGTGTGGGACGCGCCGTCGACCCCGCGGGCGAGGCCCGAGACGACCGCATAGCCCGCCTCTGCCAGCGCGGCACCAAAGGTGCGGGCAAGGCGGACTGCGCCGGCAGAGGCGTTGCGGGCGCCGACGATGGCCACGGCCGGGCGGTGGGCCAGTGCGGCGTCGCCGCGCACGGCAAGGATTGGTGGAGCCCCTTCGGCGGCACGAAGCAGCGCGGGGTAATCGGGCGAATCGTGAAACAGATAGCGCGCCCCGGCGCGGCGGACGGCGGCAATCTCATCCTCGACCCGCTTTTCAGGGGCTGGACGGTAGGCCGCCCCGCCCCTCCCCGCGAGGTCTGGCAGGGCGTCCAGCGCGGCGGCGGCCGTGCCGAAGCGGCGCAGCAGCTGGCCGTAGCTGACCGGGCCGACGTTGGGCGAACGCAGCAGGCGGATACGGGCGAAGGCTTCGTCCTGCGTGAGCGTGTCGAGCACCTCGCTCACTTCTTGCTGCCGACCCTGGGTTCGGTCCCGGCGCGCAGGCGTGCGATGTTGGCGCGGTGGAGCCAGAGGATCAGTGCGCAGAGCACGGCCAGCGTGGGGGCGTATTCCGCGTGGCCGAAGCCGAGCGCCGCAAAGGGGGCGGCCACCGCCGCGCTCATCCCGCCGAGCGAGGAGGTGCGGGTGAGCGCCAGCACGCCGAGCCAGGCCGCCGCATAGACGAGGCCGATGGGCCAGGCGAGGCCGAGGCAGACCCCCATCAGCGTGGCCACCCCCTTGCCCCCGCGAAACTTGAGCCAGAGCGGGAAGCAGTGCCCGATCACCGCGCCGAAGCCGCCAGCGGCAGCCAGCCCGCCCGGCAGTTCGCGCGCCAGCCAGACGGCGGCGGCCCCCTTGGCCAGATCGAGCAGGAGCGTGGCGGCGGCCAACCCCTTGCGCCCGGTGCGCAGGACGTTGGTCGCCCCGATGTTGCCCGAGCCGATGGAGCGCAGATCCCCCGCCCCGGTCAGGCGGGTGAGGACCAGCCCGAACGGGATCGACCCGAGCAGGTAGCCCGCGATCAGCGTCTGGAGCAAAAAGGCGGCATTCATCACATATCCCCCGTCATGCGACGGTGCTTTAGCCGGGGTCCTTGCATTCGTGCAGGGAAAAAATAGGGATGCGACCAATATGGCTCAAGACGCCCCTTCCCCGGTTTCGGCTGAAGCGCCGATTCTGCTGTTCGATTCGGGCATCGGGGGCCTGTCGGTGCTGGCGGAACTGCGCAAGGTGCTGCCGGACGCGCCGGTGATCTATGTCGCAGACAATGCCGGGCTGCCCTATGGCAGCAAGACCGAGGCGCAGGTCGCGGCGCGGGTGTCGGGCCTGCTTGGGCGGCTGACCGAGCGGCTCAAACCCCGGCTGGTCTGCATCGCCTGCAATACCGCATCGACCATTGCACTGGCCGCCGTGCGCGAGGTGCTGGAGGTGCCGATTGTGGGAACGGTGCCAGCGATCAAGCCTGCCGCCGCACTGACCCGGACGGGAACGATCGGCCTGCTCGGGACCGAGGCGACGATCCGGCAAGGCTATGTCGACCGGCTGGAGGCGGAGTTTGCGGCCGGCAAACGGCTGCTCCGGTCTGGCGCGGGGGAACTGGTCGGCGCGGCGGAGGCCAAGCTGCGCGGGCGGCCGGTCGATCCGGCGGTCTATGCGCGGGCAGCGGCGGGGCTGCGGGATCAGCCGGGCGGCGACAGCATCGACACGGTCGTGCTGGCCTGCACGCACTTTCCGCTGGTCGAACCCGAACTGGCGGCAGCGTTAGGGCCGGGGGTGCGGTTTGTCCACGGGGCGCAGGGGATCGCCCGGCGGATCGCTTTCCTCGTGGAAGGACAATCACTTGCCCGCAGCGCGCCGGACCTTGCACTTTTCACCAAGGGCGGCGATGACATTGCCGGGCTGGCTGGCGCGCTGAGGCATGCGGGCCTCGGGCGGACGGCGACGTTCTGACGCAGACGGGGGTTTTCGGCCAATGCTGGCACCGGCGGGAGCGCGTAGCTTTTCATGACGCACCGGCTTAACCTGCTGCTCCTGATCCTGGCCGCAATGGTGGGGCTGCCGTTCTGGTGGCTGCTGCTGTCCAATCCGGCGCGCGACATGGTGCCGCATCCGCTTTCGATGGCGCAGTTGCGCGAACTCGCGGACGAGATGCCGGGGCCGCGTCCGACCGGGGTGGAAATGGTCATGCCCGGGTGGAAGCGCATTCCGGGCAATGCTTATTCGGCCGGAAGCGGGATGAAGCCGCAGCGGTTCGGGGTGCTGACGTTCCGGCTGGTGGTGCCGGGGACGGGCGGGATCGTGATCGACGGCGGGGCGACCCCGCAACTGGGCAGGCCGATGGGCCTGGATCGGGTGGTAGAAGCCGACCAGGCAAGGGTCGAGCGGTGGATGCGCGGCGCGGACATGATCCTGGCGACGAGCGAGCGCCCGCTGCACCTCGGCGGGCTGGCGGACTTTGCGGGCAAGCGCGATGCGGCGATGGCGCTGGCGCGAACCCGGCTCAACCGCTGGCAGGTGCCGGAAGAGACGGCGGACGACCACATTTCGTGGCCCCGGACGCTGGTGCTGCGCCCGGCGATCACGGCGGGCGGGCCGGTGGCCGTGGCACCGGGGGTTGTGGTGATCCCGACCGGCGCGCCGACGCCGGGTTCGCAAATGATCTATGCGCGGCTGACCAACGGGCGCGAATATATGCTGGCCGGCGATGTTGCCCCGTTTGCGGTCAATTTTACCGAGTTGCGGGTGCGATCCAACCTGCTCGACCGCGATGCGCCCGCCGGACAGCGCAGCGCGATCATGCGCTGGCTGGTGACGCTGCGCGCGCTGAAGCATGAGGCGCAAGGCATGGTCGTGGTGCCGGGTCACGATTTCGACTGGCTGAACGACCCGGTGCCGAAGTCCGGCGTGCAACTGGCAAAGCCGTGACGGGGCGCGGCTGCATTGCATTCGCCAATCACAAATCTCGCTGGAAATCAGCACGCCGATAGGCTAGTGGGCGGCTCGGTCGTCGCCGGCCTGTGCGGGCGATGCAGCAGGACGCACATTTGTCGTGAACTACGATCAGATTTTCGATTCCGCCATCGAACGCCTCCACTCGGAGGGCCGTTACCGGGTCTTCATTGACATCCTGCGCAACAAGGGCGCCTATCCCAACGCGCGGTGCTTTGCCGGGCACAACGGGCCCAAACCGATCACCGTGTGGTGCTCGAACGACTATCTCGCCATGGGCCAGCATCCCAAGGTGATCGAAGCGATGGAAGAGGCGCTGCACAACGTCGGCGCCGGATCGGGCGGCACGCGCAACATCGGCGGCAACACCCATTACCATATCCAGCTCGAAGAAGAGCTGGCCGACCTTCACGGCAAGGACGGGGCGCTGCTGTTCACCTCGGGCTATGTCTCGAACGATGCGACGCTGTCCACGCTGGCCCGCGTCCTGCCGGGCTGCGTGATCTTTTCGGACGAACTGAACCACGCCTCGATGATCGCGGGCATCCGCAATTCGGGCGCGGAAAAGAAGGTGTGGCGGCACAACGACATCGCCCATCTTGAGGAACTGCTGGCCGAGACTGACCCGGCCCTGCCCAAGCTGATCGCCTTCGAGAGCGTCTATTCGATGGACGGCGACATCGCCCCGATCCACGCGATCTGCGACCTGGCGGACAAATACAACGCGCTCACCTATATCGACGAGGTCCACGCGGTCGGCATGTACGGCAAGCGCGGCGGCGGCGTTTCTGAACGTGACGAGGCGGCGGACCGGATCACTATCATTGAAGGCACGCTGGGCAAGGCGTTCGGCGTGATGGGCGGCTATATCGCGGCCGACAGCCGGATCATCGACGTGATCCGTTCCTACGCGCCAGGGTTCATCTTCACCACCTCGCTCTCCCCCGTGCTGGTCGCGGGGGTGCTGGCTTCGGTGCGGCATCTCAAGGGATCGCAGGTGGAACGCGACGGGCAGCAGGCGGCAGCCGCCACGCTCAAGCGGCTGTTTTCCGAAGCCGGGCTGCCGGTGATGGATACGGTCACGCACATCGTGCCGCTGATGGTGGGCGACCCGGTCAAGGCCAAGCGGATCAGCGACATCCTGCTGGCCGAATACGGCGTCTACGTGCAGCCGATCAATTACCCGACCGTGCCGCGCGGGACCGAACGCCTGCGCTTCACTCCGGGGCCGTCGCATACCGAGGCGATGATGGTCGACCTGACCGCCGCCCTGGTCGAGATCTGGGACCGGCTGGAACTGAAACTGGCGGCCTGAGGGCGCAGCACCGGCCTTCACGCTTTCGCCCCGTAACCGATATCCCCCCGTAACCGATCTATCGCGCGCGCAATGTGCCTTGCGCGCACGGGGCACCGGCGTATCATTCCCGGCAACGCGGCGTACAGTCCGGGCGGGAGAGACAAAGACATGGCGGTTACCGACCACGTTGATTTTGACGGCTTCATGGAAGGCGTGAAGCGGCGCAATCCCCACCAGCCCGAATTCGTCCAGGCTGTCCAGGAAGTGGCCGAGGATATCTTCGACTTCATCAAGGACAAGGAAGAATACCACACCCACCAGATCCTGCGCCGCATTGCCGAGCCGGACCGCGTGGTCTCGTTCCGGGTGTGCTGGGAGGATGACGCGGGCCACATCCGGGTCCAGCGCGGATGGCGGGTGCAGAACAACAACGCGATCGGGCCGTACAAGGGCGGGATCCGGTTCCACCCCTCGGTCACGGAAAGCGTGCTCAAGTTCCTGGCATTTGAGCAGACGTTCAAGAACGCGCTGACCGGCCTGCCGATGGGCGGCGCCAAGGGCGGATCGAACTTCAACCCCAAGGGCAAGTCGGTGCGCGAGATCATGCGCTTCTGCCAGTCCTTCATGACCGAGCTGTACCGCCACATCGGCGCGGACGTTGACGTGCCGGCGGGCGACATCGGCGTCGGCGGGCGCGAGATCGGGTACATGTTCGGTCAGTACAAGCGGATCACCAACCAGTTCACCGGCGTGCTCACCGGCAAGGGGCTGGAATGGGGCGGATCGCTGATCCGGACCGAGGCGACGGGATACGGCGCGGTCTATTTCCTCGCCAACATGCTGGCGCACAAGGGGCAGGACCTGACCGGCAAGACCGCCGTCATCTCCGGCTCGGGCAACGTCGCCACCCATGCGGCGGAAAAGATCGTCCAGTTGGGCGGCAAGGTGCTGACGCTGTCGGATTCTGGCGGCTTCGTGCTCGACCCGGACGGGTTCACGCAGGAAAAGATCGACTGGGTGAAGGGCCACAAGACCCACCGCCGCGGGCGGATCGAGGAATATGTCGCGGCCTATCCCACCGCGACGTTCCATGCCGGCAGGACGCCGTGGGGGGTGAAGTGCGACGTCGCCCTCCCCTGCGCGACGCAGAACGAATTGCTGGCGGATGACGCACGGACGCTGGTGGCCAATGGCTGCATCGCGGTGTCGGAAGGGGCAAACATGCCGACCGACCTTGAAGGCGTCCACGTGTTCAAGGCAGCAAGGATCCTCTACGCGCCGGGCAAGGCGGCGAACGCGGGCGGGGTTGCGGTTTCGGGGCTGGAGATGAGCCAGAACTCCGAACGCCGCTCGTGGAAGGAGGACGAACTCCAGCAGATGCTCAAGGACATCATGTCCGGCATCCACAAGTCCTGCCTCAAATACGGCGACGAGGGCGGCGGGCACATCGACTATGTGAAGGGCGCGAACATCGCCGGCTTCAAGAAGGTGGCCGATGCGATGCTGGCCTTCGGGGTGGTCTGAGCGCCATGAACGCGGGGGGCGAAGGGGGACAGGCGCCGCCGGACTTCTCCCCCAACGCGGCGCATCTCGTGCGCACGGCGCTGCTGACCAACCTCACGCTGAGCCAGATGGCCGACCAGAAGGCCAGCATCCTGATGGGCGCGACCTTCGTCGTGTTCACGCTGTCGGTCGGGCAGGCGGCCCGGGGGCCGGTGCCGCTGGCGCTGGTGGTGCTGGGCGCGGGCGCGCTGGTTTCGGCGGTGTTCACCATCCTGTCGCTGATGCCGGCGGTCGGAGCCACCACGGGTGACGTCGGGGAACGGGACAACCTGCTGTTCTTCGGCGTCTATTCCAAACTCAGCGAAGACGAGTTCGCCGCGCGGGTGATGCCCCTGCTGGCCGGAGACGAAACGATCTTCCGCGCCATGCTGCGCGACATGCACCAGAACGGCATGGTCCTGGCGCGCAAGAAATACCGGCTGCTGGGCTGGGCCTACCGCGCGTTTCTGGCCGGGTTGGTGGCGACGGTGGTGGTGTTCGCGGGGGAGATGGCGGGGGTTTTCGGGTGAACTGACCTCAGCCCTGACGCGTGTCGCCGTTTCGCATTGCAAGCTTTCGAACGAGCGCTCGAAGGTCTGCTGGCGTATCGCCACTGACGATTTCCACATAACCGATGCCAGCCCGCCGCAAGGCTTCCTTTTTTACCGCATCACGCGCGGCGGCGGTGCCCTGATAATGGCCAGTCCCCTGAAATTCGACGGCGTGGAGCGGACGACATTCCGCATCGACGATCAGCAGGTCGACCCGTTTGGAATTGATCGCGAAGAAAGCCGTTTCATCGTCGCTCACAAGGATTTCCCCGAGAGACACCTGGCCCATCGCCCGCCAGCCGGGCGTTTCGTCTGTCAGTGCTCGATCGAGGTGCGACAGCAATCGCCGTTCCGGCTTGTTGAGCAACGGGCGCGACTTGAACTCGGCATCCATGACGATCCGCAACTGATCCGCCGCGTCGTGCATCGACCGTGGCTGAGCGCCAGCCGGGGAAATGACGCGCAGCGGTGCTGACGCTCCATTCTTGGCAGGGCTTTTCCAGTTCCTGCGGAACTTTCCCTGCCATCTGGCGCGGCGGTCGGCACGTCGGATATGCTCTGCGATCCGTTCGACAATCATTCCGAAAAATGCGCCGAGCCCGAGCACTGCTGCCAGCAGCAGTGGCTTGTCTAACAGAGCGACGATTTCAGGCGGCATACTTCAAATGTAGACCATAAGGGCGATCATTCGAAGTTCAAATTTTCGTCAAAACTCAATTGAACCGGGCAATTCTCACTTCACCCCCAACACCCCCGCTTCTTGCCGCAGCCTCCCCGCCTGCCCCGGGTTGGCCGCAATCGCTGCCTTCAGCGCGGCGGCGGCCTTGTCCTGCTGGCCAAGCGTCACCCGGCTGCGGATCAGCATGATCCAGCCGTCGGGGTTGGCGGGGTTGTCGCGGAGTTTGCCTTCCAGCCGCGCGACCATGGTTTCAGCCATCTGGCGCTGCTGGCTGGGGGGGATCGAGCCGGCGGCCTGCAGGTCGGCGGCGGTGGGGCCGGGAATTCCTTGTGCCGCAACAGGCATCGCGGCCACGGGGGCGGGCGGCGCGGCGGGCTGTTTCACCGAGGCGATACGGCTCGCCACCTCGATCTTGTGGATCTTGCCCACCTGCTCGATCGTGCGTTTCAGGTCAGCCTCCCACGGCGCACCGGGGGGGGTGTCAGCCAGCAGGGCCAGCCAGTCGGCAATCGCGCCCTGATGGTCACCGCCAAGGTCGCGGTTCACGGCGAGGAAGTAGCGCGCGCGGGGGTCATTGGCATCAAGGCTGGCGGCCTTGCGGAAGGCTTCGAGCGCCGGGGCGGGCATCGGGTCCCGGGTGCTGGCCATGACCCGCGCTTCGCCGAGCGAGGACCACACGGCCGCTTCGTTCGGGGCAAGGCTGGCGGCCTTTTCATAGGCAGCGGCGGCTTCAGGGAAGCGGCCGGCGTCGAACCCTGCCGCACCCAGCGCGCGCCACGCGGCGGGGTCGTTCGGCGCAGCGGCGGCCTGTTGTTCGAGATCGGCAAGCGGATCGGCCAAGGCGGCGGATTCCGTGGCGGCGGGCGCACTGCCAGCGCCTGCGAACTTGCCCTGGCTCGCCGACCACGCCACCGCAAAGCCGAGCGCGAGCGCCCCGCCGGCTAGCGCGATCTGGCCGGGCTTCAATTTCATCATCGCACTTGTGTCCCCGCGCCGTTCCGGTTCATAGTCCGGACGTAAAGTCAGCCGATGCATTGACGAATCCGCACCTTTGACAGCGGACGGACTTGCGGCAGTCCCGAAGCGAATGCAACGGGGCCGTCGCGGCGGCAGGCGCGCTCAGTTGGGGAGCAATAGTGGCCGCTCGCGTTACCGTGGCGATCGTCGGGTCGGGGCCTGCGGGGCTCTCTGCGGCTGCGCGTGCGGCGGCGCTTGGCATGAGCCACGTCCTGCTGGAAAAGACCGACCACCTTTCCGACACGATCTATAAATACCAGAAGGGCAAGCACGTGATGGCGACGCCGTCGTCACTGGTGCTGCGTTCGGATTTCGACTTTGACGCGGGCAAGCGCGAGGCGGTCCTCGGCACATGGAACGAACAGGCCGCGCAGGCCGGGGTCAACGTCCGCTACAAGGGCGAAGTGGCCAAGATTGAAGGGGGAAAGGGCACCTTCGCCCTGACCCTGCGCGACAAGTCGGTGATCGAGGCGGAAGCCGTGATCCTCGCGATCGGCACCCAGGGGAACCCCAACACCCTGCGCTGCGCGGGCGGCGATCTGCCCCACGTGCAGTACCAGCTCGACGATCCGGGCGAGTATGTCGACGAGCATATCGTGGTGATCGGGACCGGCGATGCCGGAATAGAGAACGCGCTGGGGCTGGCGGCCGACCCGGCCCAGCGCAACGTGGTGACCGTGCTGAACCGGGGCACCGACTTTGCCCGCGCCAAGCCGGCCAACGTGAAGCTGCTGCAGGAAGCGGCGGCCAGCGGGCGGATCACGATCCGGCTGGAAACCACGCCTGCCGAAGTCCGTGAGGGCGAGCTGCTGCTCGACACGCGCGACGGGCAGGAGGTTATCCCCTGCGACCGGATCATCGCACGCATGGGTTCGGCCGCGCCGCGCGCCTTTGTCGAAGGGTGCGGCATCCAGTTCACCTCGCCTGACCGCGAGGCTTTTCCCGTGCTGACTCCGGTGTTCGAGACGACGACACCCGGCATCCACGTGATCGGCGCGCTCGCCGGCTATCCGCTCATCAAGCACTGCATGAACCAGGGCTATGACGTGGTGGAATTCCTGAACGGGAACACCGCGCTCAAACCCGCGGACGAGCCGATCCTGGCGGCGAAGTTCGCCCCCCTCCCCGGCAGCCGCAGCGTCGACGAATGGCTGAGCCTGTTCGGCCAGCGGATCGAGATTTTCCGCGAGCTGGCGACCTTGCAGATCCGCGAGCTGATGCTCGACAGCGAGGTTCGCTCCTTTGCGCCCGGCGAGGTGATTTTCGCGCGCAAGGACCCGGGGTCTTCGCTGTTCTGCATTGCGCAAGGGGCGGTGGCGGTAGAGATCAATCCGGCCGATCCTTCCGTAACCGTGCCGATTGGCGAGGGGTCGATATTTGGCGAGGTCGGCCTGATTTCGGGGCGGCGGCGCGGGGCGACCGTGCGGGCGGCAGATCCGGTGATCGTGGTCGAACTGTCGCGCGGGGCGGCGCTCAAGTTGATCGCGACGGCACCGGCGGCGGGCCGCGCGGTGACGCGGATTTCGATCGAGCGGCAACTGCTGCAGATTTTCGGGTCCGGCCTGACGCGCGACGATGTGGCGGAGCTGGTCGAGGGGGCGGAGGTAAAGAACGTCCGCGCCGGCGAGGTCCTGCTTGCAGAAGGCGATGAAGGCACGGATATCTTCATCATCCGGCGCGGGTCGATGATCGTCCAGAAAATGCTCGGCGGAAAGCAGGTGTTCCTGTCCTATGTCCCGGCGGGGTCATATATCGGCGAAATGGCGCTGATCGACCATGCGCCGCGCTCGGCCACGGTCAAGGCGGCGATCCGGTCCGAGGTGATCCGCCTGCCGGGCGAGGCCTTTGCGCGGCTGCTGGAACGCAAGCCCGAGCTGTTCCGCAAGGCGCGGTCCGACATGGACAAGCGGCGCGAGGTCAACGCCTTCATCGAGGGGCGCAAGGACAGCTTCGGCGGCGCGGTCGACATGTATTCAGAAACCGCGCAGTTCCTGATCGACAACGGCATCGGCGAGGCGACCGACGTGCTGCTGATCGACGAAACGCTGTGCGTGGGCTGCGACAATTGCGAAAAGGCCTGCGCCGACAGCCACGAGGGTCTCTCCCGGCTCAACCGCGAGGCGGGCAGGACCTATGCCCACCTCCACGTGCCGACCAGCTGCCGACACTGCGAACATCCGCACTGCATGGCCGATTGCCCGCCCAACGCGATCCGGCGCGGGCCGGACGGCGAAGTGGTCATCGACGACACCTGCATCGGCTGCGGCAATTGCCAGCGCAACTGCCCCTACGGCGTGATCCGGATGGAGTCGGTGCCGCCGAAGAAGCCTTCGCTCCTCAACTGGCTGCTGTTCGGGGCCGGTCCGGGGCCGGGCGAGCCGAGCAAGAAGTGGCGCAAAAAGCATGTCGCGGCGGGCGAAGAAGCGCCCAAAAAGGCGATCAAGTGCGACATGTGCTCGGGGATCGAAGGCGGGCCGGCCTGCGTGCGGGCCTGTCCGACAGGAGCGGCGTTGCGCGTGTCGCCCGAAGCGTTCCTCTCGGTCGCGCGGCTGGGGGATGAAACCTGATGGCGAGCAAACCCGCCGCGCAGAAGCCCAGGCAGGCCAGGCGTCAGGTGTCCGCCGACCACGAGGGGTTCCTGCGCTATCGGCGGTTCCGCTGGCTCAAGCTGGCGCTGGCGCTGTGCGTCGTTTCGGTGCTGGGCTATGTCCTGGCCGACGTGCAGCCGCGCCCGAACGGCGGGTCATGGCTGGGCTATACGCTGGGGACCATCGGCACCGGGCTGATCGTGTGGCTGGCGCTGCTCGGCGTGCGCAAGCGGGCGATGACGCCGGGGGCGTGGTCGCTCAAGGCCTGGACTTCGGCGCACGTGTATCTGGGGCTCAGCCTGGTGGTGGTGGCAACGCTGCACACCGGCTTCCAGCTGGGGTGGAACGTCCATACGCTGGCCTATGTGCTGATGATGCTGGTGATCGCCTCGGGCATCTGGGGTATTTCGGTCTATGTCTCGCTCCCTGCCGCGTTGAGCGCGAACCGCGAGGAATTGACGCAGGAGCAGATGGTCGAAGGCATTCGCGCCATCGACCGCCAGCTGCGCGAGGCGTCGCAGCCGCTGGGGCGCGAACATTCCGACCTGGTGATCGCGGCGCTGGAGCAGGACCCGTTCCGTGCGGGCCCATGGACGCGGCTGTCGGGAAACTGGCGGCACTGCGCGACAGCCAGGGGCATCGCGGCGCTGGGTCATGCCGAGGCGCAGGGAATTGGCGGCGCGGCGGTGTCGCAAGTGGAAAAGCTGCTGATCCGGCGCAAGGCCCAGCTTGACCGGCTGCGGCGGCAGATGCGGTTGAAGGCCCTGCTGGAGGCGTGGCTGTTCCTCCACGTGCCGCTGACCGTGGCGCTGCTGGCGGCTCTGACCGCGCATATCATCAGCGTGTTCTACTACTGGTGATGAGGCGGAACGCATGACCTTTCGTCTCCGGACCATCGATTATACCGCCGACGGGCGCAGGATCGTGCGCGAAAAGGACGTGGCCAAGGCGGTGCTGACCGTGGGCCGCGAGGCCGGGAACGACATTCCCCTGCCTGACCTCGCGGTGGAGCCGGCCCACGCGACGATTGCCGCGCTGCCGGGGCACCGCGTGGTGGCAGAGGCAACCGGGAGCCTTGGCTTCGCGATCGACGGGCAGACGGTGCGCTCTGCCTCGATCGACGCGCGGACCGGGGCGGAACTGCGGTTTGGCGGCACGCGGATCACCGTAGGCGAAGTGCCTGGCAAAGATGGGGGCGGCGCGGTGCTCCTCACGATCGAGCCGGTGCCCGACGAAAGCGGACGCGATCCGGAGACCGACGGGTTGGCGCTGCGTTCGGTCATGCCGGGGAAGCGGACGATTGCCTGGGTGCTGGCGGGGCTGATCCTTGTGCTGCTCCTCGCGCTGCCGGTGGTTTCGGGGTTGATGCGCGATCCCGACGTCAAGAAAAGCGACGTGATCGGCGACAGCAGCTGGACGCCGGGGCCGCTGAGCGCGGCGCACCACCAGCTCGAGGCGAAGTGCGAGGCCTGTCACGTCAAGCCGTTTGAATCGGTGCGCAACGAAACCTGTCAGACGTGCCACAAGACCGTGCACGACCACGCGGCAGCGGCGCGGCTCACCGACGCGCGCGAGGCTCCGGGGGCTGGCGGGCGGCTGCTGGCGGGGGCCGCCAAGGCGTTCGGCAAGGAAGGCCCGGGCGCCTGCATGGACTGCCACCGCGAGCATGAGGGCATGACCCGGATGCCGCCGCCGGCGCAGCAGTTCTGTGCCGATTGCCATGCTTCACTCAAGGACCGGCTGCCCGACACCAAGCTGGGCAATGCTGGCGATTTCGGCAAACTGCATCCCGAGTTCAGCGCCGCCGTAGTGGTCGATCCGGCGCGCAAGGCGACGCGCGTGATATCGCTGGCGAACAACCCCCGCGAGAATTCGGGGCTGACGTTCCCGCACAAGCTCCACCTCGATCCGCGCGGCGGCGTGGCGAAAATGGCCGCGACGCTGGCGGGGGACAAGGGCTACGGCACGGCCGGGCTGGGCTGCGGCGATTGCCACAAGCCCGCCGAGGACGGGGTGCGGTTCCGCCCGATCACCATGGAACGGGACTGCGAGGCCTGCCACAGCCTGGTCTATGACAAGGTGGGGACCACCTTCCGCCGGCTCAAGCACGGCGACGTCGACCAGATGGTCGCCGACCTGACCGTTGCCGGGAACACGACCCGGCCCGTAGTGACCGGACGCAGCCGGCCCGGCGAATTTGCGGCGGACCGCCCCTATTTCGCCCGGTTCACGCGGCCGGTGGGCGGCGGGATCATCGCCGGCGCGCTGGGCAAGGACGGGGTCTGCGGCGAGTGCCATACCGCGGCCATGCGGGGCGGCCGTCCGGCAGTGGTGCCGGTGGTCCTGGCGGCGCGGTTCATGGCCAAGGGGTGGTTCGACCACGCCGCGCACAAGCAGCAGAAATGCACCGAGTGCCATGCCGCGCCCACTTCGACCTCGTCGGCCGACGTGCTCCTCCCCAAAGTGGCCGAGTGCCGGACGTGTCACGTGGGCGAGCAATCGGCCGGGCTGTTCATGCCCAAGGGCAAGGTCCCTTCGGGCTGTGCGATGTGCCACGCCTATCACCCGACCGCCGCGCCGCCGATGTTGGCGCGGCGCGAGCGGCGATAAGATTTTGGGCACCGGAAAATGAGAGGCGGGGGGAGAACGCCATGCTGATCGCGCAGATCACCGATATTCATATCGGGTTCGACAAGGAAAATCCGGACGAGCATAATATGCTGCGCCTGCGTGCGGTACTGGACCATCTGGTCGAGGGGCCGAACCGCCCGGACCTGCTGCTGCTGTCGGGCGACCTGACCGAGGACGGCGCCCCCCATGACTATGCCCGGCTGGCCGAGGCGGTGGCGGTATGCCCCTTCCCGGTCTGGCCGATGACCGGCAACCATGACCTGCGCAGGCCGCTGCGCGACGCCTTTCCGCAGACACCGGGGTCAGGCGACGCGTTCGTCCACTATACGCTGGATCACGGCGCGCTGCGGATCGTGGTGCTGGATACGCTGGAACCGGGGCGGCACGGCGGGGGCTTTTGCGAGGCCCGCGCCGCGTGGCTGGCCGACACGCTGGACGCAGAGCCGGACAAGCCGACGCTGGTGGCGCTGCACCACCCCCCCTTCACCGCGGGCATTCCGTGGATGGACACCGACGAGCGCGAGCCGTGGGTGGCGCGGCTGGCCGCTGCACTGCGCGGGCGGGACCAGGTCAAGGGGCTGATCGCGGGGCACCTGCACCGCACCATCCTGTCGCACTGGGAGGACCTGCCGGTGCTGGTCTGCCCCTCGGTCGCGCCCGCCGTCGGCCTCGACCTGACGCCGATAGATGCCGACGTGCCGGACGGACGCAAGCTGATCACCGACGAGCCGCCCGGATATTGCCTCCATCTGTGGACCGGCAAGGACGTGGTGACGCACTTCGAATATGCCGGGAATTACCGGGTGTTCGCCCGCTATGACACGGGGCTTCAGGGCATGATCCGCGAGATGATGGGCGAACGGCCCGCCTGACGGCCCGCTCGCCGGTCGGTCAGAGCGCGGCTTCGGGGGTGTCCGCGGCGGCGGTCATCGCCGGGAGTTCGGGTGCGGCTTCGGGAATGACCACTTCGAGCACGGGCGCGGATATTCCGTTCTGGGCAAAAGCGTTTGCCCCATCGCCGGCGGCGGTGGGCGCAACGACATTTTCAAGCGGGACATTGGCACCCAGCGGCGTATCGAACCCGGAAAAGGCAGAGGCGAAATCCAACGAGGCGCGGGTCTTGGGGACGAGGCCGGCAAGACTGACGACGGCCTTGGCCGGGGCCGCGTGGTCCAGCACGAGGCCGGCGGTCAGCCTGGCGCTGGTGATCTTTGCGCCGGCAGCGCGGAAGCCGGCATCGGGCTTGTCGACATTGGCGAGGTGCGGGGTGACGATCGCGGCGTGGGCCGGCACGGGCGCGGCCTTGACCACCGGAGCCCGCGCGGCTGCGACGGCGAGCTTCGGCGCGGCGGCTTCGGCGAACGCCGGGCGTTCGGCGTGGAATATGTTGGTGTTTTCAGGGATGGTGTAGGCCGCCATGTCGTAGCGGATCTCGTCGGGCACGGCGGTGTCGAGCCGGCTGCTGACGAGATAGATTCCCACGCAATCGGCAACGCCCACGGTCAGCACGATCGCCTTGATCAGCTGCTTGCGGCTCTTGTTCACTGCCATTGTGCCCTCCTTGCAGCAGCCCCTGGGCGCTGAAAAAGTTGAAGCGTTCCCGTTACTTGCGCCCGGACAGCGCATTCCCCGAGCCGCAGGTTTATCACGCTGTTGCAGCATGGCGAGTCGATTCTTGCCGCAGCGCAAAAACCAGGTCAGCGCGCGGCCACCCAGGCCTTCATGTCGGGATCGTCGCGCACCTTGAAGGGGAAGCCCTTCTTGTTGAGGAACAGCGCCTCCATCTCGGCGCGGGTGAACGGACGCGATCCAAGCCGGCCGAACACCGCGATCTGGCCGCCGGTTTCATCGACGCCGCGATCCCGGTCCAGCCCCTTGGACATGGCGAGCGCAGGGCTTGGCGTTTTCGCCCAGGCAATCAGCTGGGGCTTCGGTGCGGGGGAGAAACCATAGAAGTTCGGCTGGCTTTCGGGCGAGGTCAGCTGGATCACCTTCACCCCCGCCGGGCCGTCGGCGACATAGGCGAACAGGCTGGCGTTGGTCGTGCCCAGGATCACGTCCTCGGCGTCCACCATCTTCCCGCCAAAGGTTTCGCGGGCGTAGATCACCGGGGCGGCAGGCCGCGTGATGTTGACGATGACAAGGCCGTCCGCCTTGGCCGCGACATAGGCATATGTCCGGGCAAGATAGACCCGGCGCGCGTCGGCCAGCGGCACCGTGCCCGAGGGAACCGCGACCGGATCGCGCAGGTTGGTGACGTCGAACAGCTTGAGCCCGTCCCTGTCCGTCACCCACAGATAACGGAACTGGATCGCGCTGGCGCGGGCATCCACCAGCGGGCGAACCGCGGCAAGTCTCGGCTTGAGCGGGTCCTTCAGGTCGACGACCACCAGCCCGGCCTCGGCGGTGATATAGGCCACTTCGCCCGCCAGCTGGATGTGCCGCGCGCCTTTGAGCACGCCGTCCGGGTTCCACGTGACGGCGCGTTTGAGGAAGTTGTTGCGCAGCTCGCCGTCGGCCAGCGTATCGACGTTGACCATGATCAGCCCCTCCACCGCGTCAGTGACGGCAGCATAGGAATAGATCGGCAGGAACGGCTGTTCCTGATTGATCTCGCGCAGCTCGGGCGTGTTGCGGGTCGGCGCGATGGCCTGGTTCGTCGGGATGGCCATGCAGGTGGCATTGGCGCTCTTCACCCCGGTGTCGTGGCCAAGCGGTGAGGACGGGCCGGACAGGATCGGATCGGAAATGCCCTTGTTGGCGATTGAGGCGACATCATAGACCTTGAAGCCTCCCTTCCCCTCGGCGGCGAACAGGTATTCACCGCGCAGCTGCAGGCAGCCGACCGCGCCGCGCGTGCCCTGCACCACGTTGCGGAACTGTTCGAGCGGGTCGGTTTCGCCCGACAATTTGGCGTCGAAAGTCTTGCCGCGTGTCCAGTTCTTCAGCTCGCGCCCGTTCACCTCGACGTGGAGGCGGTAGTAATCGGGGTAGGCATATTTCTGGAGGTAGGAGCCGATCACCGCCTGCGGTTCGCCCCATTCGGTAACGCGCGTGGCCTGCAGCCCGCCCTCAAGCCCGGTCCATGCGTTCAGCCCGACGAAGTTCACGAAATTGGTGCCGAGCAGCATCAGTTGCGACATGATCGCGTTGTTGTCGTCCGCTTCGGACAGGTGGCAGTCGGTGCAGGTCTTGGTCTCGGTGGTGCGGACCGTGTGGGGGAAGTGCGGTGCAAAAGCCTGGCTCGAATAGCCGATCGAGCTGACCGGCGGCTGCTGGATGTAAATCCGTTCGCGGTTGACGTTGGTCGATGACAGCACCAGCGCCGAAGTGCTGCGAACCGGGGCGATCTGGCCGCCCTTGGTGGTCTGGTGGCGGCCAAGCTGGAACATCTCGTCGCGCGCGACCTGGGGGTTGTAGGTCGCGAAATTGCGCGTCTCCTCCCCCTCGTAGCGGTGCATCTTCGTCTTCCAGTTCGCCTCGATCGGCAGGTGGCATCCGCCGCAGGATGTGGTCCACGAAAGGTGACAGGTGAAGCAGGCCATCTTGTCGGGATCGTGGGCACGGTCATCCAGCGGCACGCCGGGGCCGAAACGGAACAGCCCGTCGTCGGCACCGGACTTGCTCATCAGCTTGGCGCGCGCGGCCTTGGCGTTGAAATAGGGCGAGGCCGGATCGACCGAATCCTTGACCAGGCGGACCTTCCATTCCAGCTTGGGATCGACAATCGACCGCTGGATCAGCGTGCGCCGGCCGTTCGGTTCATCCACCCATTCAAAGCGGCGCTTTCCATCCGGGTTGCGCAGCAGCGACAGGTCGTTGCCCTTGGGCGGCGCGGCCGGGCCGGACGTGCGCAGCGTCGGCAGCGCCTCGGACGTGCCGTGGCAGTCCTTGCACCCGATCTCGATGGCGTTGGCCACCTCGCCATAGATCATCCCTGTGCCGTGGCTGTCCTGCGAAAAGTGGCAGTCCGCGCATTGCAGGCCCTTTTCGGCGTGGATGTCCATCAGGTGGACCGACTTGCCGGGGTTCACGCCGGGGGGCACGAATTTGCCCTCGCCCTTGCGCCGCCACTTTTCGGGATCTTCGGGCGAGACAATTTTCCCCTCCGCGTCGAGCAGGTTGCCCTCACGGTCGCGCTTGAAGATCCCGCGGAAGTTCCAGCCGTGGCCGTGATAATCGGCGAACTGGGTGTCCTTGAGCGTGGGGTTGAGGTCGTAGACGTTCCGCAGAAAATCAAGGTCCGACCACTTGCCGCGGGCCGCCGCGCCCTCGGGATTGCGCTCGTTGGTTTCGCGGACCTGCGCAGCGGTCGGATACATCTGCTTTTCGGGCCACATCTTGGGCGCGTCGCTCTCGTAGTCCCACATGGTGTAGCCGAGGTACGAGTTCAGGAAGATGTTGGGCTGGTGCATGTGGCAGTTCATGCACTGCGCGGTCGGAATGGCGCGGGTGAAGACGTGTTGCAGCGGGTGGCCGCTCTCCTTGACCGGCTGGGCGGAATGGTCCCCCTCGCCCGCCCCGTGCGCTTCGGCCTTGGCCGCGCCATGATCGCCCTTCATCTCGCCGTGGCCGGTGGAGGCGAACTTTTCAGAGATGGTCGGGTCGGCGGTCTGGGTCTGGCCGTCGCGTCCATGCTGGGCATAGGTCAGGCTGTGGCGCGGTTCGCGGTCGTTGGCATAGATCACGTGGCAGCTGGTGCAGCCGGAATTGCGGTAGTCACCCGGCTGGTCGTTGGTGCCCTGGAACCACAGGAACGGATCGTTGAGCCGGGTCTTGTGGATGTTGAGCACCGGGATCGCCACGCGCAGCCCGGTGCCGGGGCCCCGGTTGGATTGCTTGATATCCGGGCGCCCCGGCTCCTCGATCCGCTGGATCTGTCCCGACAGGTTGGGGAGGCCGACTTCCGCGAAGCCCGAGCCAATGGTGCGGCCGCCGCGTTCGAACACGCGGAACACGTCGCCCGGCGGGATCACGTTCCAGCGCGGCAGCGGATACATTGCGCCCAGCGCGCCGCGCGCGGCCTGTTTGGGCGTGACCGTGCCGGGGGGCGAACCGGGCGAGACGATCTTCGCCGCCACGCCCTCGCGGGTGTAGCTTTCGCCGAACAGGTAGTTCTTGAACGGCACGATCCCGTTGTTGTAGCCCGCGCCGCCCCACAGCATCGCACCCGTCGCCATGAGCGAGCGTTCGGACGCCTCGATCACCGGCAGATGGCAGGCCCCGCAGGCCTCGCGCGCGGCGCGCAGGTCGCCGGGGTTGATGAAGCGGACGTATTCGGGCGCTTCCTTGTTGAGCAGGGCATAGGCGCGCGGCGGGTTGGCGCTCGACGGATAGTTCCACGAATGCGGAAAGCGCGGAAGCACGTGGGCGCGTTCCTGCGCCGCGAAATAGGCCTTGTCCCCGCGCGGGAGCGAGGAATTGCCGATCACTTTCGCGTCGCCGCCGTGGCAGTCGGTGCACCCCAGCTTGACCGCCGGGGTCATGTGCATCGTCGGCGCGTCGGTCTTTACGTGGCACGTCAGGCAGCCGGCCGACTTGGCATCGGCCGCCTCCTGGCTCTGAGTGACCGGCGCGGGCGGCGCGGTGACATAGGTGCGCGCCACCGGCTTTTCCTCTTCGCTGGCAAAGGCGAAATGGGCCGGGCCGATAAGCAGGGCGAGGAGCGGGAGAAGAAGGCGAAGGTTGCGCATCAGTAGCTCAGGATCGCGTTGGCGAGGATCGAGGTGTAGCGGCGGTGGCCGTTCACGTTGTCGAACAGGTCGCGGAAGCCGGCACCAGGAAGCAGCATCGCGGCGGACAGGCGGAAGACAATGTTCTGGGTCGCCGTGGGCCGCCAGATCGCCGAGGCCGACAGGTCCCAGCCGATGGACCGGGGGATCGAGCCTTCGTTGCGCAGGGTTTCCAGCGTGGCGGTGTTGGCGAACCACAGGTGGTTGGCATTGGCGGTGACGCGCAGGCCCGGCGTCAGGTCGAAATCGCCCCCCGCCCCGATCAGCGCGGTGCCGGGATTGTTGAAGTTCGACTGCCCCTGGTCCTTGGACGAGCGCAGCGAATTGAGCAGCCCGTTGCGGCCCGACAGGCCAATCACCCGCCCGCCGCCGGCAAAGGGGATCGACTGGCGGATCCAGTAGGAGGTGTCGGCCCCCGCGAACAACGGGTTCTCAAGGATCGCGTCGAACCCGCCCTCGGTGCCGTCATAGGGATCGCCGTCGCCGCTGGCATAGAGCGCGGACAGGCGATAACGCGCCCAGTCGCGGTCAAGGCTGGCCTCTGCCGCGGCCATCCACGCGCGGATTTTCGCCGGGCGGGCGGTGAAGAACGAGTTCCGGTCGGTCCCGAGCGCGGCATAGGCCTGGGTCGTCAGGTTGACCCGGCCGACATGGCCGTCAAGCGCGTGACCGAGATAGACCACGTCGTATTCGCGCCCGCGCAGCGTGCCGAGCAGCGCCGGGCGGACCGGAAAGCCGTTGTCGTCGATCTCGATGTCGCCGGCTTCGCGGTTGTGGTTCCACGTCACGCTGACCTGGCTGGTCAGGCCGGGCACCAGGAAGTCCTGCCGGTAAAGGTTACCCGTCAGCACCCAGTCCTTGCGCGGGGCCGAGGTGACCTTGTTGAGGCCGGAATTGGTGTCCTTTTCCAGCCGCCAGAACAGGGCAAGGTTATACTGGAAGCGGTTGTCGTCGCGGTTGCCGAACAATCGCGCGCCCAGCGTCTGGTCGTTGAACAGGAACCCGCGGAAATCGGACTGGAACGGCTGGATCCCGACGCGCAGGCTCTCAAAATCGTAGCGTTCTGAGGTATTGCGCAAGTGATAATCGACGAACAGTTCCTGCACGCCCAGCCAGTCGTCCAACCGGCGCGTGCCCTTGGACGGTTCGACGAACAGCACCCGCTTTTCCGGCACGGTGACGTAGTTGACGTTGTAGGCCAGCAGCAGCTTGTATTCGATGTGCGGCGGCTTGAACGCCGTATTGCCCTTGGTCAGCCCCGCGCCCGCCAGGAAGGTCTGCGAAAAGACATAGCTTGCGTCCTTGCCGAACACGTCGAGCGACTGGGGCCGCGCCGTCGTCTGGACGCCGACCGGGATCGGAAAGGTGCGCGGCTCCAGCACCGTGTCGCTGATCGCGGTGATGTTGAGGAACCAGTCGTCCTCGTGGAGAAAGCCGGGCCGCTTGCCCTTGGCCAACGGGATGTCGCCCTTCAGGACGTTCTGGTGATAGGGGTCGGTCTTGCGGTGGCACACCTCACGCATCGCGCCGAACACGGTGAACAAAGACTTGTCCGCACCCTTGGGGCACAGCCCGGTCAGGATGCGCCAGCGGTCCGGCAGGGGCACGGTCTCGGTCGGAAAGGCCTCGGGCGGGGGCGCGCGGACGGCACCGGGGTTGTCCTGCGTCACCGCGTCGGGAAGCGGCGGATTGTAACCGGGGCGGCGGCGGCCATCGAGGCTTTCGCGGTCCACGTCGGGCGCGGTGGCATCCGGGTCGGGCGCAGGCGTTTGCGCAGCCTGTTCGGCGGCGACGATGGCGGCCTGCGCGGCGCGGCGGGCCTGCGCGGCGGCGTCGGCGGGGGCCTGTTGCAGCATCAGCACGGGAAGCAGGAACAGCACGCCCACCGCTACAGCGCCTGGCAGACGTTGTTTTCGGACGTGTCGAGGAACGGCGCGAAGGGACAGGAGATATAGCGCAGCCGCGCCGAGCCGCTACCGACGGGAATGACGATGGTATCGGCACGGATGCCGGTGGGGGCGTTGCCAATGGAGCCGCCGGCGTTGTTCGCGCCGAGGAACGATATCATATCGTCCTGGTCGATCCCGTCACCCGAGACGCCGATCGCGCCCACCAGTTGCGTGCCGCGATAGATCGGCACCGAGCCGGGGAATATCTGGACACCGTTCTGGAGACGGTTCTGCCCCGGCGCGGCGTCGGCGATCTTGCCGCAGCGATTGGGGGTGTCCGTCCCGCTCGCGCCGAGGACATAGTTGAGATGCTCGGCAAGGTTCTGGAGGATCAGCGCCGATTGCAGCCCGGTGGAGAACGGGGACCATTTGGCGATGGGGCGCGAGAACGGGCCATTGGCGGTGCCGACCTGTCCATCGGGGAAATAGGGGCGCGAGAGCAGGCCGGCGGCGCGGTCGGTAAAGGCGGTCCGTCCGGTGAGCGCGGCGGGATCGTTCAGGAAAGTGCGCGCCGCTGGAACAAAGCCGCGCACGTCGGCGCTCGGGTCGGCAGACAGGTCTGACGCTGCGGCGGGGCCGGAAAAGAACGCCGCGGTGCGGGCCTTCTGCAGCGAGACGTCGATGCCGAAAATCGGCGCGTCCGGCGAACGGACCTGGCCCAGCGGCACGCCGCGCGTATCGACCACCGAGATCGAAACCTGGGCGCGGCTGTCGAGCGGCTGGCGGATCTGGGCGCGGGCGCGGCTCATGATCGCGAAGGCCTGGGTGAGCACCGAGCGCACTTCGGCGGCGGTGAGCGCTGAGCCGACTTCGGCGGCATCGGTCCCGGCGCGGATCGGGAAGCGCGCGTTGCCTGCGCCGTCGGTCAGGATGAAGGCGTCGGTGTTAGCGAATTCGCCCGAGGTAACGCGGCGGATGCCCGAACTTTCCGTGCCATAGACGGCACCGGCGCGCACAGTGCCGGCAAAGTAGCCGGTGATCGCCTCGATCACGCCGAGCGCGGGGATGGTGGCCGCGTAGGTGGCGCTGGCGACCGTGCCGGCAAGCGCGGTGGTGGCGGTGTCGGAATAGCGCAGTTGGGTGCCATCGACATAGATCCGGTCGGCGCGGACTGCCTCGGGAGCATCGAAGCCGAGGGTCCCGGCCAAGGCAATACGCTCGTCCGCGTCGCTATCGACGTCAAGGACATTGGGATCGAGGCCGTAGGTGCCATCCGCAAGCACGCCAACGCCGCCAACGACGACGCCGTTCTTGTAGAGCGGAAATCCGCCGGGATCGGCGCTGAGGCCGAGAGGCGAGCGCTTCGGGCCGATCAGGGCATCGGTGCCTGCCGGGGCAAACCGCGCGGCGAGATCGGAACAGGGCAGCTGGCTGAACTGGACGCCGAACAGCGGACCGGATTCAAGCCCCACCGTGGTCGGCGCAGGCGGAAAATGCGGCTGGACGATCATCGAGGCGGTGCGCGAGGAGAAGGCGTTGCCGCTGCTGGACAGGTAGGCCCCGGTGATGGCCTTGGCTATGGCGGCGGCCTCCGCCGGAACGTCGAGTCCCTGCACGTCCTGACGCGAACCGTCGGGGGCGTTGGGAATGTGGGCGTTGATCGGCGCGGCGGTCATCCGCATCACGGCCAGCACGTTGCCGACGCGGTCGACCACGGCGACGACGGCGGGCATGCCGTCGGCCTGGGCCTGGGCAGCGGTCTGGGCAAGGACCTTCTGCACTTCGGCGGCGGTCAGCGCTTCGGCGGCGGGGGCGGTATAGGCCGCCGGGCTGGTGGGCGCGGTGGTTGGGCTTGCGGTGGGGCTTGCGGCGGGCGACGGACCGCTGCCGCTGCTGCCGCACCCGGCCAGCGCAAGCAGCACGAGGGCCGCGACGATGCGCCTGGCAGCGTTCACTTCAGCGCCTCGACCGCGCGGGCGGCGGAACCAAGCGCGGCGCGGAAGGCGGCGGGTTCATAGGCGCCAGGAGCCTTTACCGCGGCATAAGCGCGGTTGATGTCGGCGCGGATGCCGGCGGCGGCACCCACCGTGATGCGGTTCTGGCGGACAAGGGCATTGAGCAGGGTATCGACCGCCATGACTGCCTGGACCGAACCGGTGTAGTCGGTGAAGCGGGGGGTGATCGCCTGGCTGGAGATCGCGGCGATGACGCGGAAGGCTGTGCTCCCGTCATAGCTGGCCGCGCTCATCGCCGAGGACAGGGCGGCGGCGCTGACGGAGAGCTTGGCCGCAGCAGCGACGGTTTCGGCGCGTGAGCCGCCCATTGCGCCGTGGAAGCCCTTGGACGCGGCGTCGAATCCGGCGGCCTGCGCCGGGGCGAGGACGCGGGCCACGGCCGAAAGCATGATGATGTTTTCATCGTTGTAGGGGGGCGAGCCAAAGGGGCCGGCGCGGCCGGGGTTTGGCTCGAACGTCAGCTTGCGTTCGGGGCCGTCGGTGATGGTGCGATGGCACGAATGGCAGTCGTAGAAGTAGAATTCGGGAAACAGGCCCTGCATCCCGAGCTTGGGCTGGGCGAACAGGGTGAGCGAGCGGCGCACCGCTTCGGCCTGTCCCACGGCCCAGAGCTTGACGCTGTCCGTGCGCCCCTTGCGCCGGAGATAGTCGGCGTCTTCGTCGTGGTGCTGCTGGAGCGCGGAGAACAGGTCGAGTTCAAAAGCGACGCGGGGGTGGCCGGCGGCCATCATCCGGTGGGTGACGAACTGGCCGGCGGCGGCGCTGCCGAAGTGGCAATCGAGGCAGACATTGGCGCGCACGCGCGGACTTTCAAGCGGGATCAGCCCGGCGGCAACGTTGGCGGCGTGGCTGCCGGACATGGTGTAGTGGCTGGAAATCCAGCGCCCGGACGCGCCGTGGCAGCTTTCGCAGCCGACGCCGTCGGTTTGCACATAGCGGTCCCCGCGCAAGCCGGCGGGCGCGTTGGTGGCGTGGCAACCGAGGCAGGCCGGCGCCGCACTGGCATCACCCAGGCCGAGCGTAGCGGCAATCTGCTGACCGCGCCTGCCGGCAAGGACGGCAAAGGCGCGGCTGTGTGCGCCCCCCTGCGAGGCCGGGTCCTGCCAGTGGGCGAGTTCATCCTGACGCACGACCTTGCCGTTGCCTTCGGCGCGGCCGTGACAGGTGGAACCGGCGCAGGAGGCAACGCCCTCGAACCGGTCGGGAGCGCCGGCGATGGCGGCGGTGGCCACACCGATCCCGGCGAGGAGGAGCAGCGCAGCAAGGATCCGGCCCGCACCCATCCGACCGGACGCGCGCACCCACATCGCGAACGCACTCACCAGCTGCCCCCCGAATGGCCCCATGTTACTGCGCACAGTCCCTATCAGCGATGGCCCTATCAGCGATGGCCCTATCAGCGATGACATTATCAGCACCACAACGGCGTAGCCACAAGTCGTCGTTGCCCACGCCGGTCACCGGTTCGTCAATCAGCGGTGGAGAATTGAGCAGCGGTGTTTCGCCATACTGGACCAGCGGCAGGTTGAGCAGGGCATCGCCGCCCGCGCCGGGGCGCAGGACGGTGACCAGTTCCTTGATTGTTTCGTGCGGCGGGGCGATCGTTCCGGTCGGCACCGTGCAATCAATCCCGATGACGCAGCCGTTGACGGTGGAGGCCGGGTCGAACGCCCCGCCGCGCGCCGCCGCGACGCCGTTGACCTGGATGGAGGAGTAGGTGTCGAGCCCGGTGACCGGCTTGCCGGCCTGGTTCAGCAGGACGCCGTTGATGGCAAAGCTGGGGTTGGTGCCGCCCTGCCCTGTGATCGACAGGCTGTTGGCGGTGAAGCCCCGCCGGTTGGGGATTGCGGTGTCGATCCCTGTGTTCTGGATATACAGCGTGGTGGGCGCAACGGTGAAGGCAAGCGCATTGGCCTGGAGCATGCCAAGGTCGCTGACCACGCCGTCGTTGAACGCCAGCCGCGCGGTAGCCGCGCTGAGCGCGGTAATGCCGTCAAGCTCCGACAGCGCCAAGGGCGCGGCGACCCGTGCGGTGGGTGCGGTCAGCAGCAAGGTGCCGGTGAGCGCCCCCGCGCCATTGCGCAGCACGATCGAGCCGGTATCGGTGACAACGTCGATGCGCTGGCCGGCGGTGAGGCTGACCTGGTCGGAATTGGTGGACATGACCGGGGCCACCGCGCCGGTGACGCGGATGCGGCCAGGGGTCGTGACCGACAACACCCCTCCTGCTCCGAGGTTGGCGCCGGGGCCGACCGCGCTCGCACCCGCGCCGTAGGTGATGGCAAGATTGCCGATCACCACATCCGCCGGATTGGCGGCCTGGGCCGGGACGACAACGTTGATCTGCTGTTCCGCGAACAGGCGCAGGGCTTCGGCCGCATCGAGGCTCCACCCTGATGTCGCGGCGGCTCCGCCCATCGCGGTGCCTGCCGCAGGGGCGATGTTGGTGAGGGTGATCTGGTTGGTCACCCCGCGCTGGCCAAGCTGGCCGGTGACGCGGATGTCGGCCGAACTGACCGCAACCGTGGTCCCGCGCGCAAGGCTGGTGAATGAGGCAAAGCCGCCCGCCTGCACCGCCAGCGAACCGGGGGCCGTGACCGTGCCGAAGGTAAGATCGCCCACAGCGATGGCGGTAAAGTTGCCCGCCGTGGCCGCCGAGGGGGCGAACGTGAGCGAGCCGGGCGAGGCGATGACGACCGTGGTGCCGCTGGCGCTGACGGGGCCGGTCGAGGTCAGGCTGGTGACACCAAGGGTGCCGGTGCTGCTGGTCAGCGTGGTGGCACCGGCGGAATTGACCGTGGACAGGGCAAGGTTGCCGGCCGTGACGATCTGGAGGTCGCCGGCGGTGGTGCCGGCACTGGCGAAGTTCAGCGTCCCGGTCGAGCCCACGGTGGCCGAGCGTCCGAGGAGCGTGACCGGACCGGCCGACAGCAACTGCGGCACGGAAATCGCGCCGCCAGTTGACCGCAGCAGCGTGGCCGCGCCCGAACTGAGCGAGGCGATCGTTATGCCGCCCGCCGCGTCGATGGACGTCGCGCCGGGAACGGTGATCGGGTTCGTCGTGGTGAAGGCACCGCCTGCCGTGGCATTAAGGGTCGTCGCGGTGACCAGCGGGGCGTTGGCCCCGATGGCACCGCCCGCGCCAAGGACGATGGCGTTGCCGGTCTGCGCGCCGGTGAGCGTCAGCGCGCCTATGGTGCTGACGAGGCTGAGCGTGCCGGCGGCAGTGACTGTGCCCGCGGTGAGGTCGCCGGCGGCCTGCACGCCGAACCCACCAGTCGTCGCGAACGACGGAGCAAAAGTCAGCGCGCCGGGCGAGATCGCATTGAACGCCGACGAGCGCATCGTCACAGCGCCGGTCGAGGACAGGCCGGTGACGGTGATCGGGCTGTAGAGCAGGCTGGTCGGGTCCTGCGCGGAGAGCAGCGTCGTGCCGCCCGATGACAGTCCGCCAAGGTTGATCGAGGTCTGGGCGAGGACCTGAACGTTCCCGCCCGCGCCGAGGACGCCGGGCCCGCTGACGGTGATGGCGCGGCCGATGATGTCGAGCGTGCCGGTGACGGCAAGGCCGCCGCCCGCGAGCGTGGTGGCGTTGATGTCGCGGACGGTGTCGATGACCGCGTTGCCGGCCACCGTGACCGGGACCGCGCCGAAGTTGCCGGTAAAGCCGTCGCCCGCAGGCGCGATGGTGCCGTTGGCCTGCGCCGAGAAATCGCCTGCGATGCCAAGAGCCGAGGCGGCGCGTCCGGCCTGCGCGGTAAAGCGGGTGGTGCCCGCCGTCCCGGTCGCGCCCGCGCCGTTGGCGGTGAGCAGGAGCGAGCCGAGGCTGCGCGTGATGGCCGGGGCCGCGAGGCTGTCGGTCAGGGCAAATGCCGCCGTGCCGCCGGTGCCGGTGCCGACCGTGGCCCCGGTGCCCCCGAGCGCATCGGCCGTGAGGATCACCGCGCCGGGGACCGAGATCGCCCCGTCGGCAAGGCTGACGCGGGCGGTGCCGCTGGTGGCCGCGCCGCCGTTGCCCATAGTTCCCGCGCCCGCCGTGCCGCCTGCCCCGCCGGTCGCGGTGCCATCAAGGGTGAGCGAGGGGGCGGTGAGGGTGCCGGTGCTGCCAAGCGGCATCAGCAGTTCAGCGAGGCCCGGAGCATTGCTTGCCGCGCCGCCGTTGCCGCCATTGCCGCCGCTGCCCGCGTTCATCCCCGCCCCGCCGAGCGCGTTCGCGGTGATCGAGAACGCGCTGGTAAGGGTCAGCGTGCCGCCGCCGAGCGAGGCCCGCGCGGTGCCGCCGCTTGCGGAACCGCCGTTGGAGGAGGTGGCCGACGGATTGCCGAAGCCTTCGAACGAGCCGCCGAAGCCGCTCGCCCGCACGTCAAGCGTGGCGGTGCTGACCGTGCCGCCGGTCTGGGTGAACAGCGCCGTGCCGCCCTGCCCGTTGCCCGATGTGAACGCCGCCAGCGCGGTGGATGCGTCGGAGCCGCCGCCGATGCCATTGGCGCGGACCGCGATGTCGGTCGCCCCCAGCGTGCCGGCCGCGACGATGACCTGGGCCGTGCCGCCCGTCCCGGTGCCGCCGTCGCCGCCGATCCCGGTAATGTCGTTGACACCAAAGCCGAGCAGGTCCGCCGCCCCGTCCGGAGCATTCGCCAGCGAGGCTTCGCCCTTGGCATAGACCACCAGGGTGCCCACGGTGATCGCGCCGCCGCCGCCGAGCAGTTCGACCGAGGCCGCATTGCCGGTGGCCGCAAAGCCGGTGCCGGTGCCGGAAAAGCCAAAGTTGATCCCGCCCGCCAGCGCCGATGCGGAAACCGCCAGGCCGCCGGGCGCGGTGATCGTGCCGTTGTCGGCATAGACCCGCGCAGTGCCGCCCAGCGCGTTGGCCGCTGCCGGGCCAACCGCGCCATAGGCTTCGGCCCGGACCTGGGTCACGGCGGAGCCGGTGACCGACAGCGAACCGCCGTTGATCGCGCCAAGGACGGTACTGCCGCCCTGCGCCAGCGCGCCGGTGGTGTCGGCGGCAACGCCAGTGGCGTTGGCCGCGATGTTGAGGAAGCCGGCGGTCACGCTCCCGCCGTCAGCGGTGACGCTGGCCCGTCCGGCCGTCATCGCCGGGGCGACGACGACGTTGCCGATCGCCGAATCGGGGGTGAGGCCCGCGTTGGCGAAGACGGCAAGCGCCCCGGTCACGATAAGGCTGCCGCCCGCGCCCACCCGGACGTCGGCGTCGCCGGCTTGGACACTGTGCGCCAGGGTGCTGCCGGGGTTGATGAAGGCGCTGGCGTCCAGATCGACGTTGCCCACGGTGAGCGCGCCGGTGCCGCCGATCGACAGCAGGACCGCGCCGGCCAGCCCGGTGGAATCGCCGACCGTGGTGGTGGTCTGCTGCAGGTCGCCAGCGGCCGAGGTCGCGCCAAGGCTCAGGCTGTTCCAGTTCTGCGCGGTGCCAAGGATGCGCACCGCCGCGCGGCCGCCGGTGGCCGAACCGGCGTGGTCCGAGCCGCTGCCGCCCCGCGCGTCGGCAAAGGCGAAGACGTCATCGAAATCAAGGCTGCCGCCATCGTCGTGGAGGGCAAAGGTGCCGCCGAACGCATCGCCGCCCGCCGCCGGCCCGGCGGTGCCGAACGCATTGCCCCCCGACCCGCGCGCGGTGACGAAAATGCCTGGTCCCGAGATCGTTCCGCCGCCCGAAACGCCGATGTCGATGGTCCCGCCGGTGCCGTTGCCGCCGGTCTGGAGGCCGTCGCTGCCGATGCCGTCGGCGCTCATGGAGAAGCCCTGCCCGGCCGACAGGCTGCCCGCGGACACAGACACTATGATGTCGCCGCCTTGCCCGTCGGCACCCGTGGCGCTGGTCGGGAAGGCGCTGAAATCGGGTGCGCCATCGGCGGAGATGGCAAAGAAGTTGGCGACGTCGATCTGGCCCGGCGTGGTGATCACGCCGGTCGAATCGCCGCTCACACTGATCGTCACGTCCTGCCCGGTGCGGCGCAGCATGGGGGCGAGGAACAGCGAATCGCCGGCGCGGATGCGTTCGCCCGCCTCGGCGGTCAGGGCGATGGAATTGCCGGCGACAAGCCGCGCGGTCTGCCGGAAATCGACGAGGCCGGGGGCTGCAACGCCGTTATATATGGGCGCAACGTTGATCGCGTCGGTGGCAAGCGCGTCGAGCTGGCTGGTGAAGGTGGCATTGCCCACCGCGATGGTGCCGGCGCTGGCATTGGCCGGGCCGCTAACGACAAGACGGCTGGGATCGGGCGGGATCGCGTCGGTCTGCAGGCTGCGCCCGGCGTAGAGTTCGACCGCGCCGCCATCGGGGATGCCCGCCGCCGCCGCATCATAGCCGATCGAGCCGCCGAGCAGCATGGTCAGCGCCGCGTTCTTGGACATGGCGACCATGGCAATGGTCTTGGACTCGCCGGTCACCGAGGCCGGGCCGCCGGTGTTGCCAGTGTGGACCACACCGTTGGGATCAGCGGTGCCGACGTCGATCGCGATCGAGATCAGGCCGGCGTTGAAGGTGATCGACCCGCTTTCGCCAGCGGCCAGCGCGGTCATGCCGTTGGAGCGGATCGTGCCGCCCTGTTCGATGCGCGGGGCGAAAATACCGACGTAAGTGTCGGCGAGCGAGGCATTGGCGGCGTTGATCTGCGCACCAGGCATGATCCGCACGAACGAGCCGGGCTGCGTCGCCTGCTGGAAGCCGATCTGGTTCCCGCCCGCACCCTGACTGAGATAGAGGCCGCCGTTGCCGTTCAGCTGAATGTCCGAAGTGGTCAGCAACAGTCCGCCGACGTTGAACACCGAAGTGCTGTTGGCGATGATGCCATAGGGGCTGTAGAACCAGATGTTGCCGCCCTGAATGCTGGCGTTACCGGTGTTGACGCTCGAATTGACCGTGCCCGAAAGACTGATCGTGGCGGGGATGGCAACGCGGTTGAAAGTGGGCGAAATGCGGTTGAGGACCGTGAAATCACCCTGGAAAAGGTTGATGTTGTTCTGGAAAGTGACGGTCTGGCCGACCGGCAGGAAATCGATGTTGGTGTCGGTTGCCGAGATGGCGAGCGCCTCCCAGTCGATTATGGCTTCCGGTCCGTTCACGCTGAAATCCGTGGCGGTATTCTGGAATACGTTGGTCGAACTGGTGATGGTGCCGTTGAAGCCGTCGGCCAGCGCGGGCGCGGCAATCCCGCCGAGCATCAGCGCGGCGGCCATGGCGGTGCCGGTGCGCAGTCCTGCAAGCGGGCGGAAGGCAGGGCGCTGGGGGCGGGTCATGGGCAAGGTCCCGATCATTGGGTGGTCCAGGGCACGAAACGGGTGGAGAAAGTCAGCAGGACGCGCGCCGCGCCAAGGCTGGTCTGGCCGGGCAGACGTTCGAGCGGGACGGCGACGGCAAGGTTGAAATCGCCGTGATCGCCCCACCGTGCACGAACCCCGCCACCTGTGGAAACCACGCGGCGGAGCGGGGTCAGCCCGTCGTTGGTCCAGGCCCAGCCGGCGTCGGCAAAGGCATAGGGCTGGAACGCAAGGCCCTCGGCGCTGCGCGGCATCAGGCGGCCGAGGCGCAGTTCCGCGCTGAGGCCCACGCCGCTGTCGCCCTGCACCGCGCCCGGATCATACCCGCGCCCGGTGGTATAGTTGCCGAGGGTGAACTGTTCGAAGGACAGCAGCTGCGCGGCGGAATACTGGCCGCGCGCGCGGACCACGGCGGTGACGCCGCGCACCGGGCTGAGCGCAAGTTCGCCCTCGCCCCGGACCAGCGTGCCCTGCGGATTGGCGGCAAAGTCGCTGATCGGGACATTGGGCGCAAGGCACAGCGCCAGCGGGGCGCAAGGCCGGCTGGAGCCAAACCCGCCAAACCCCTTGCGCAGTTCCACTTCGGCGGCGGCACGGCGGCGGGGTTCGGCGATCGACCAGCCGTCGGTGCCGTCGAGGCTGGCGCCGTCGATCCCGCCCCAGTTCAGCCGGACATAGCCGACCCGCAGCTTGTCCTCATTGAGGCGGGTCGTGCCAAAATCGATGGTCTGGTCGATCACGTCGAACCCGGCGGTGCCGGTCAGCGTCGCCTGCTGGCTGCGGACAAAAGGATAGGACAGGTCGAGCCCGCCGATCCACGTTTTTGACGAAAACGCGCCGCCCGCCACATCGGGACGGGCGCGGCCGTGGATCAGGCGGCCGCCAAGGCGCAGGCCGTCCGCGCCAATGGCAAAGTCGTGGCTGATCGACCAGACGGTCTGTTCGCGCGTCTGCAGCGTGGAAAACAGGCTCAGCACGGTGCGGTCGCCCATGCCGGTCAGATCGTTGAGCGTGACCTGCGCAACCACGCCTTCGCGGCCCGTGGCACGGCTGCCAAGGTTCTGGCCGCCGATGACGATTTCGACCGGGCGGCGGCGGACGACGATATCGCCGATCACCTCGCCCCGACCGGCGTTGGCGGGACGCAGGGTCATCCGCACGTCGAAACCGGGAAGATCGCGCAGCAGCAGCAACTGCCGCTCGGCCTCGTTGATGTTGAACCACGGACGCTTGGTCAGCTGGCGCAGGTGGGCGGCGATCTGCCGTTCGGCATTGCCGGGACGGCCACGCACCTGGACGTCGACCAGCTTGGCGGCGAGGACATCCATCCGCACTTCGCCATTGGCCTCGATCCGCTGCGGCGGAACCTGCACGGCGGCGAGAAAGCCCCGGTCGCGCAGGATCGCCGCGGCGCGGTCGCGCACTTCGCACAGCGCGGCGAGCGGCTGTTCGCTGCCGGCAAGGCCGCGCCATGCCTCGTCCAGCCCGGCCGGATCTATCCCCGGCAGGTCGGTGAAGGTAACGCGGGCGAAAGTGACCTTGACCCCGGCCATCGCCGGACCGGCCAGCGCGCACGAACCGCGCTCAAACCCGCCTTCGATCGAGAGGCGGCTGGGCTGCGGGGCCTGTTCGACGCCCTTGTCGGCCTGGAACTCCTCGCGCGTGGGGGCAGCAGGTGCGGGCGCGGGCGCGGCGGGCACAGCCTGGGCGTGGACGGCGGCGGGCGCGGCCGTCAGCGCCAGCGCAAGCAGCAGAGCGCGGTGAGATGTCATTGGCGAAAAGACCCCCTGTTGCGGCATCGGCTCAGGGCTGCGTCAGCGTGGTGGAAAGCAGTTCGAGCTGGGCGGTGCAGCCCTGCTCGATCAGCGCGGCGGCCATTGCCTCGACATTGGCGGGCTGCCTGGGCAGGACCGCGAAAGTGGCGGTGCCGACCGGCTTGCCGCCGAGTGCGATGGTGGCGGAAGTGCCATTGGCCAGCGGGTTCTTCGCCGCATCCCACGGCGCTACCATCGCGCCCGCCGGGAAGGCCAGCGGGACGATCCTGCCGTTGACGCCGATGCTATAGGTGGCGGCAGCAGCGGTATCGAGCCGCCAGAATCGCACCGGCCGGCCCGCGACAAGGCAGCGCTTGCCGGGTTTGGCGACGTCGATGAACCACAGGTTGGGGCTGGCTGGCGGAGTGCCGTCCTTGCCGGCGCGGACCGCCCCGGTGCGGACGCGCTGAGCCGAACGCTGCATGGTGAGGACCGCGAAAGTCGATGCCTTGGCCGCAGTGCCCGCGCCGGCGGCAACCGCGAAGGTCCCCGCCCCGCGCAGCACGCGGGTTCCCTTGGCGTCGAGCACGGTTACCGTGTCGCCCGCGCGGAGCGTTACCGAGGCGCGGTCATCAATCTTGCGCCCGACCGGGTAGGCCGCGGCCGAAGGACCGGACGAGGCGACGACGATGGCGGCATGGGCCGCGCCAGAGACGGGGAGCGCGACGGCGAGCACGGCGGCAAGCGCCAGCACCTTGCGTCCGAGCGAACCTTTTTCAGCCGAGAACATAGGCTTCAACCTCATTTGCGGATTCAATCCGGGATACCAGTTTCTGCAACGCCTCGTCAGTCGGGTGACGTTCTGCAATCGATTTTATTTCGCTGAGGGCCGCCACACGGCTGGTGGCCATGCGGGCGAAGGCGGAGAACAGCGCGGCGCGTTCGACCTCAGGGAAATCGGGCACAGGTTCGCGCAGCTCGACCGGCTTGGCCCGGCCGCGCAGGACCACGCTGCCCATCGGCCGCCACCAGTCGAGCCCGGACCGTTCGGCAAATTCGCGGCTGGCCATCATGCTCGAGCCGAGCGCCTTGTTGGCGCTTTCCAGCCGGGCGGCGGTGTTCATCGCATCGCCCAGCGCGGTATACTGGATGCGGCGCTCGCCCCCGAAGTTGCCAACCACGGCCTCCCCGAAATGCATTCCCACGCGGGTCTTGCCGATGCGCGGGATGCCGGCCTCGCGGTTGATCGCGCGGAACTCCTCGCCCGCCTGCCACATGGCATAGCCCGCGAGCGCGGCGCGGTGGCCATCGTCCGGGCGGGCGACGGGCGCGCCCCAGAACGCGACGACCGCATCGCCGACGAACTTGTCGATCACTCCGCCATGGTCGAGCACGACCTTGCTGAGCATTTCGAGATACTGGTTGAGCAGCCGCGCAACGACTTCCGGCTCAAGACTGTGCGAAAGCTGGGTAAAGCCTTCAAGGTCGCTGAACAGGATATACAGCTCCTTCTTCTCCCCGTGGAGGGCGAGGAGTTCGGGCTGTTCGATGATCTGCTCGGCAATGTCGCGCGGCAGGTATTTGCCCAAAGCCCCTTGGGCGAACCGCCGCTGCTCCGCTGTCGAGGCTCGGGCGGCCGAGGCGACGGCGGCAAAGGCGACGATCCAGCCCAGCGCCCAGCCCACCGCCGGCACGCCAAAGGTATCGACCCCGCGCATCTGGAGCGCGAAGGGCGCGCCGCCGAACAATATGACCTGCGCCGCGACAAAGGGCACCAGCCGCGCCAGCTTCCATTCAAGCAGGCTGGAGAGCCCGGCGCAGGCAATCACACCAAGGGCCAGAAACCCCAGCACCACGGGTGAGAGGCGCGGCATCACCCGGCCGTCAAGCATCTGCGCAATCATCGCGGCGTGGACCTGAAGCCCGGGCACCGCCTCCCCGTCGACCGAGGTGAAAGTGGTCGGCACGCGGTCAACGTCGACGATATCGCCGCCGACGATCACATAACGCCCGGCAATCTGCGGCGCGAGGGCTGCGGCGATCTCAGGGTCGGCAAACAGATCAATCCTGAGCGAGGTGAACACCGGGCGGTCGGCATCGCGCGGCAGGCGGTAACGGACCGCGCCGGTATAGCGCGCAAACCCATCCACCACCACGCCGTCGCCCCCCGCGCCCAGCATGGCGCGGGCCATGACCGGCGGCAGGCGCGGGTCGATCTCGGGCCAGGTCCGGGTCGCGCCATAGGCGAAATCGAGCCGGATCGAGGTCGGGCGGGCCTTGCTCCCCGCCAGCCGCTTCTGAAATGCGTCGAGGTATTGCTGCTGGTCATAGACGATGTCATCGCGGTTGCCGGCAACGTCGGCATAGGCGACGAAGGTCGGCGTCTTCATCGCGCGCAACTGGCCGACCAGCGCCTCATCCTCGTCCTGCGGCTGGTCGAACAGGATGTCGATGCCGATGGCCTTTGCCCCCATCGCGTCGAGGTTGCCGAGTGCCTTTGCCAGCAGCCCCCGATCAAGCGGCGAGCGTTTGCGCGCCGCGATCAGCGTCTGGTCGTCATAGACCACCAGCGCGACGCGGGGGTCCTGGTCGGCGCGCGGGGCGGCGATATAGGACCGCAGGTCATAGAGCGCGCGCTCGGCATCGCCGACGCCGGGCAGGTTCCACGACAGGCCCGCAATGGCCGCAGCAAGGGCCAGCAGCAGCGCGGTCGCGCCGAGCCGCCGCCCTCCGGCCTGCCGCACGTTGCGCCAGCCCCGCGCGATGAGGCGGCCCCCGCGAGGCGCGGCATCGGTCAAGTCTGGCACCCCCCCTCGCCCATGGTCCTATTGGGCGCGAAGCGGGCGCTGGCCGTCGCCGACGATGGCGAAGCCCGCCCAGTAGAACGGGTGCGAGGTATCGGCCTGGTCCATCAGCCCGCGCTGGCTGCGCTGGAGCGCACCGGCAACGGTTTCGCCGTTACCGCCGCTGAAAAACCCGCCCACCAGTCGTTCGGTGGCGTTGAAATCATCCGGCGCGGGCCAGTGGCTGGCGATGACCTGCCGCCCTCCTGCGGCAATGAAGGCGCGGACCAGCCCGTCAAGCGC
>CAYFJH010000004.1:88161-94570 GCA_964343385.1 uncultured Novosphingobium sp.
CCCGAGGTTTCGCCCGCCTCGCGCGTGGCCTCAAGGCTGGCACCGCCCGCCGTGTCGCAGGCGGAGAGGATCACGAGGTCGGCGTCGAGCCGGAGGTTGAATATCTCGTCAAAGCGCAGCAACCCGTCCGAGCCAGTGCCGCCGAACGAGGTCAGCAGCGCGGGCCGCGCCGGGCAGCCCGAACGCGGGGCGGTGACAAGACCGTGGGTGGCGAAGTGGACCACGCGGAAATCGGCAAGGTCGGTGCGGCGTTCGACCGCGGTATCGGTAAAGGCGGCACCCGTCATCAACGACGCGCGGCCCCCGCCGAAACGCCCGGCTGCCTGGGTCAGTTCGGCGGCGGAAATCGGCTGGTTCCACGTGGCAACCGGCCAGTCGCAGCCGGTGGCAAACGCATTGTCGCCCGTGCTGCCGCGCACGCCCGGAAGCGTGGTGACGGCGCCGAGCGGCTGGTTCTGGCCAAGCCCGAGATAGACCTTGGCCGCTGCCGAAGCTGGCGCGGCGCGGGCATCGCGGAAGCTGGAGGCGCTGAGCGCGGTGCTGATCGCGGTCTTGCGGCCAAGCCATTCGACCCCGGTGAAGTCGAACTCGTCCCCCCCGCCCGCAACCTTCGCCTGATAGGCATCGACCCCGGCCCCATCGAGGACGAGAAGGTTGGCCGGCAGCTGGAGCATGGCCCCGTCAGGCTCGAACACCAGATGGGCGACACCCGCCAGGTCGGCGCGGGCCGGCCCGAGCAGGGCCTCGGACAACTGCGCGTCGGCATCAAGGTCGAACGGGTAGGTCGAACGGATACCGTTGACCGTGACCGAGATCGAATCGCGCAGGGTCGTGACCAGATCGGCCAGTTCGGCGCTGGTCTTGCCGACCTTCCAGCCGCGCCCGCCGGTGGGGGAAACCAGCACGGCATAGGTCCGCTGACCAAGGGTGACGAGCTTGAAATAGGCCTCGCCCGGCACCAGCGTGGCGCGCAGTTCGTCGAGCGTGACATAGCCGCGCGCCACCGCGCGGTATTGCGGATAGGCGGAAAGCTGCTGGGCCAGTTGCACCTGCGCCTGTTCAAGCGCGGCGCGGTCGGCGGCGAGCGCGGCGGTCTGGGCCTGCACCGCCAGCGCATCAAGGCCGGAGGTCGCAAGACGCGCCTGCTGGACTCGGGTGCGTTCAAGGTCGCGGCCCACGGCGGTCATCCGCCGAAACAGGACCGCCGCCTCGCCGTCGCCGCCTTCAAGCTGGCGGGCAAGCTGCGAAAGCGTGTCGGCCGCGCCGGGGCGTTCGACCAGCTGGGCGGCGAGGAACAGGTCCGACAGGTCCTGCGCACCGGCCGCACCGCCTGCGGTGAGCAGGTCGAACCACGGCTGGATCAGGTTGCTCATCCCCACCAGCGCGTCCTTGCTGCCGACCACCGAAGTGACCAGCGCGCGGTAAGCGGCGCGGGCCTCATCCGTGCGACCGTGGCGGGCCATGAACCCGGCCAGCCGCGCGCGGGCGGCGTTGACCGAAGCGCTGTCGGGATACTGGCTGGCAACCAGCGCCTCGGCCTCGCGGTAGGTGCGTTCCGCGGCGGGAAGGTTGCCGTCAGCCTCGAAGGTCTGGCCGATTTCGCTGAGGATCTGGGTGCGCAGGCGCGTGACGGAAATGACCCGCCCGTCGCGCACGGCCAGCGCGCGGCGGTTCGCAGCCTCCAGCACGGAACGCGCGCCCGGATTGTCGCCCGACAGGCGCAGCGCCGAGCCGCGCAGGGCATCGGCCTGGGCATCGGCGATTTCGGCGCGTTCGGCCGGGGTCAGCTTGACCTGCTGGCCAAGGATCGTGGCAAGGTCGGCGGCGGTGCCCGTGCCGAGCCCTTCGGAAGTGGCGGCGTCGATTTCGACCGCGCCGCTGCCGGTGACCACACCTGCCGCCGCCGAGGGCATGGGCTGGGCGAGAATGGCGGGGACAGCGGCGGGATCGGCGCGGTTGAGCGCGTCGAGCGCCTCGAAATTGCGCCCCAGACGGGCCTGGACCGGATCCATCCCCGGCATGGTGCGGGCGCGGGCAAACAGCACGGCGGCCTGGTCGAACTGGCCGAGGTTGGACAGCTGCAGCGCCTGGTTGATCGCCAGTTCGTGGCGGCGCGCGGCGCTGTCGGTCGCCCCTGCCCCGACCGAGGCGGAGACGGCGGCGAAAATCTGCGCGGCTTCGGCATAAGCGCCGGCGGCGTTGCGGCGATAGCCCTGCCCGATAAGGCTGTCGGGGTCGGCAGCTTCCGCCTTGGCCTGAAAGAAACTGCCGCCGCCGCCCGCGCCGATCGAGGCGGCGGTGATCGCGCCGGGGACGACACGGTCGGCCACAAGACTGCGCAAGGTGAGCTGCAGCGCGCTGTCATAGGCGGCGAGCCCTTCGGCGACGAAGGCACCGCGCGCGGTGCGCAGGGTATAGCTGCGGTATTCGAGGCCGCTGGCCTTGCCCCGGCAATTGCGGACGAGCGCGCCGGTAAGGCCGTCAAGCCCGGCGGCACCGGGGGCGGTGCAATCGAGCGCTTCGTCAAGGCCGGTGCCGGGGGCGGGACGCAGGCCGTCGCGCAAGAACCATGCGGTGCCGACAGGACGGGCAACCTCGCGGCACAGCAGCAGCCACTTGCGGTCAAAAATCGAACCGCGCCCGGCGGCAGCGGAGACGCCCTGCGCTTCGCAGACCGGGCCGGATGTGCCGATACGGAAGGATTCGGCTAGGGATGGCTGGATTCCGGCAGGGGCAGCCAATGCGGCAGACGTGCCTGCGGCGGCCACGAGCCCTCCGGCTACGGCCCCAAGCCACGATCGCGCGAACGTGCGCTCCATCTGTTTTCCCCCAATCCGGCTGCATCGATTCGATTCGTTGCACCGCGTTCAACAAATGGCCCCACCGCAGCGCCCCTGTCCAGCGCGCTGGCGGCGCATAGACCTGCTTTTGTGCACTGCATCATGGTATTGCGCGTTTTTTGCAATTCCAGGAGGCGGTTCCCCCGATTTCTTGCGGGTGAACGCAAATCCGGAACGGCTCGCGGCTGCACCGGGCGGAAGCGCTTGAATTGGGCCGGGGGCGGGGTCATCCATTGCCTGGGGGTCAAACAATACGTTTCACTTGACGCAATCGGGATCGCAAAAGACATGACCATCTGCCGGCGCCGCCTCCTCGGCGCACTTGCGTCGGGCGCCGTCGGGATGGCCCTGCCGCGTTCGATTGCTCCGGAATCCGCGCTTGCCGCGCAGGTCATCCTGCCGCCGGTGGACTTTGCCCAGTCGCCCACCGGCGCGAGCCGGTTCACTTCGGTCCTGCTCCCGCAGGCGCGCGCCGCGATGGACCGCCATTCGGCCCGGATCGCCAGCCGCGACGTGATCGGCCTCGTCGATTTTTCCGCGCCTTCCCGCGCGACCCGGTTCTACCTCCTCGATACCGAGGCTGGGCAGGTCATTTCGACGCACCTCGTGGCCCACGGCAAGGGTTCGGACCCGGCCAACAGCGGCTGGGTGGAACGGCTGTCCAACCGCCACGGCTCCAACGCATCGTGCCAGGGCGCCTTCTTGACCGGGCAGGAATATGTCGGCGAACATGGCCGTTCGCGCCGTCTGATCGGACTCGACCCGGAAAACGACCAGGCGGAAAGCCGCGCGATCGTCGTTCACGCCGCCGACTACGTCAGCCCGAACCTCGCCGCCGCCCAGGGCCGCGTGGGCCGCAGCCAGGGCTGTTTCGCCGTATCGCGCCGCGAAATCTCCGACGTGCTCCAACTGCTCGGCCCAGGCCGACTGCTATACGCGGTAAAGTAAGTCCTGCGGAATTCCTGAAAACACCGTCGATTTCGTTTTGCCGCAACCCGTCCTAAACTGCAGGCCATGCACGTTCACCCGATCTACCGCGCGATGGGCACGACCATCTTCGAACACATGTCCGGCCTGTGCCGCGACGGCAGCCGGATCAACCTCGGTCAGGGCTTTCCCGACGACCCCGGCCCCCTGCCCTTGCGCGAAGCCGCCGCGCGAGCGCTGATCGAACGCTCCAGCCAGTATCCGCCGATGGCCGGCGTCCCCGAACTGCGCGCCGCGCTTTCGCGCTTTTACCGCGATACGCAGGGACTTGAAGCGGCACCTGAACAGTTCATCGTCACCTCGGGCGCGACCGAGGCGCTGGCGGCGGCGATCCTGGCCGTCATCCGCCCCGGCGACGAAGTGCTGGTCTTCGCCCCGGCCTATGACCTCTATGCCCCCGCCGTGCGCCGCGCAGGCGGCATGCCGGTGTTCGTCCCCCTCGCCCCGCCGCACTGGCACTATGACGAAAGCGCCATCGCCGCGCGGATCACCCCGCGCACCGCTGCGCTCATCCTCAACGATCCACTCAACCCCACCGGCTCGGTCGCCAGCGACGGCGAACTGGCGATGCTGGCCCGGCTCTGCGCCGCGCACGACCTCACCGCGATCTGCGACGAGGTGTGGGAGGGCGTGCGCTTCGAAGGGCCGCCACACCGTTCGCTGCTGACCCTGCCGGGCATGGCCGCGCGGGCGATCAAGATCGGCTCGGCGGGCAAGCTGTTCGGGCTGACCGGATGGAAGATCGGCTGGATGTGCGCCGACCCGGCGCTCGCCGCTGTGCTCGCCCGCGCGCATCAGTTCCTGACCTTCACCACCCTGCCCGCCACCCAATACGCCGTGGCCGAGGGGCTGGCGCGGAATGACCTGATGGCGGCGCAGCATGGCAAGTGGGCCGCCTCGCGCGCCGTGCTGGGCCGCCTGCTGGCCGAGGCCGGGTTCGCCATCCTGCCCGGCCCGGCCACGTGGTTCTCCTGCGTGGACCTCGCCGCCTCGGGCATCGCGCTCACCGCTGCACAATTCAGCGAACGAGCCGTGCACGAAGCGCGCGTTGCGACAATCCCGCTGAGCGCCTTCCTCGAGCCGGGCGAGGACAGCACCATCGTCCGCCTGTGCCATTGCAAGGCCGACGCCGTGCTGGCCCAAGGCGTGGCGCGGCTCGCGGCGTTCCGCGAAACGCTGCTCTAATCCACCGCCGCCGTCGTTGCGCCCAGCGCCGGGATGCCGATCGACCGGCGCCCGCCATAGTCGGTCCGCATCACGATCAGCCCTGCCTTTTCGTAATGCTCCAGCAGCCGCCGGATCCGCCCGAGCGAGCTGGTGCCATAGATCCGCGACAGTTCGGCATCGTCGGGACAGACCTGCCCCAGCTGCGCCGCGCGGGCAATGACGAGGAACGGGGCAAGCAGATCGTCGGCCAGCGCGCGCGCGATGCCGATAATCTCGGCCCAGCCCGCATCGCCCTCTTCCGCTCCCGCCAGCGCGAGGGCAAACCGCCGGCGAAAGGCCACCACGTCCAGCCCGTGCCCCGCGATCCGCTTCATCCGGCACCGCACTGTAAAGTCCTGGAACAGCGAGGCGACCGGCTGGAACGTGCAGTCCGGCTCCAGCACCATTTCGGAGAAGATGGCCCCGATATCGGCGTCGTGCTCCTGCGCCGCGAACAGGCTTGGCTCGGCGGGCACGTCGGCGGGCTCCTCGCCTGCGGGGACGAAATGCTCGATCTGCCCGAGCAGGGCCTCGGCCTCCACCGGCTCCGGCAGAACCTCGACCGGCACATGCAGGTCCGGCTCATCCGCCAGCAGCAGGCTCTCCATCTCCAGCCCCTGCGCGCTCGGCATCGGCATCAGGCCGTGGATCGTGGTCTTGGCGCGGGTCCGCACCTCGCCGATCTTCACCGCCACCGGACGGCGGCTGATCGCCGGGCCTAGCCCGAGGAAGTGCCCGCGCGCAAGGTCGCGGATCTGCTCGGCCTGGCGACGCTCCATCCCCAGCAGGTCGGCGGCGCGGGCCATGTCGATGTCCAGAAAAGTGCGCCCCATCAGGAAGTTGGACGCCTCGGCCGCAACGTTCTTGGCCAGCTTGGCAAGGCGCTGGGTGGCGATGATCCCGGCCAGCCCGCGCTTGCGCCCCCGGCACATCAGGTTGGTCATCGCCGCAAGGCTGATCCGGCGGACCTCGTCCGAAACCTCGCCGGCGGCGGCGGGGGCAAACATCTGCGCCTCGTCCACCACGACCAGCACGGGATACCATTCCTCGCGCGGGGCATCGAACAAGGTGGCGAGAAATGCGGCGGCACAGCGCATCTGCGCCTCAAGCTCCAGCCCGTCGAGCGCAAGGACCACCGAGGCCCGGTGCCGGCGGATCCGCGCGGCAAGGCGCACGATCTCATCCCCCGAATAGGCCCCGGCGTCGATCACGACATGGCCAAAGGGTTCGGCCAGCGTGACGAAATCGCCCTCCGGGTCGATCACCACCTGCTGCACCAGCCCGGCGCTTTCTTCCAGCAGCCGGCGCAAAAGGTGCGACTTGCCCGAGCCGGAATTGCCCTGGACGAGCAGACGGGTAGCTAGCAATTCCTCAAA
>CAYFJH010000005.1:0-15679 GCA_964343385.1 uncultured Novosphingobium sp.
GGTTTCCTCGGCTATCGCTTCGACACGATGACGGTGCTCTGCATCCTGCTGTTCATCGGCGCGATGGGCAAGTCGGCGCAGCTCGGCCTGCACACCTGGCTGCCCGACGCGATGGAAGGCCCGACCCCGGTGTCGGCGCTGATCCACGCGGCGACCATGGTCACCGCCGGCGTGTTCATGGTCTGCCGCCTGTCGCCGATGTTCGAAGTGAGCCCGACCGCGCTCGGCTTCGTCACCTTCATCGGGGCGGCGACCTGTTTCTTCGCGGCCACGGTCGGCACGACGCAGTGGGACATCAAGCGGGTCATCGCCTATTCGACCTGTTCGCAGCTGGGCTACATGTTCTTTGCAGCCGGCGTCGGCGCCTATGGCGCGGCGATGTTCCACCTGTTCACTCACGCCTTCTTCAAGGCGCTGCTGTTCCTGGGCGCCGGTTCGGTCATTCATGCGATGCACCATGAGCAGGACATGCGCTATTACGGCGGTCTGCGGAAAGAGATCCCCGTCACCTTCTGGGCGATGATGGCCGGAACGCTGGCGATCACCGGCGTCGGCATCGTCGACGTGTTCGGCTTCGCGGGGTTCTATTCTAAGGATTCCATCCTCGAGGCAGCCTATGCCAGCGGGTCGGAAGTGGGCAGCTTCGCCTTCTGGTGCGGCATTTCGGCGGCGCTGATGACGAGCTTCTATTCCTGGCGTCTCGTGTTCCTGACCTTCTACGGCACGCCCCGCTGGGCCGCTTCGGAGCACATCCAGCACGCGGTTCATGGCCACCATGAACACGCCGATGACGAAGAGTCGCACCCGGACGCGCACCACCACGTGCCCGATCCGCACCACGGCGAAGGCACGGGCGGCTATCACCCGCACGAAAGCCCGCCGGTCATGCTGGTGCCGCTGATCGTGCTGTCACTTGGTGCGATTTTCGCCGGCTTCTTCTTCACCCATTCCTTCATCAGCGAAGGCGAGGGCGAGTTCTGGAAGGGCAGCATCGCCTTTGGCGAGCATCTGGTCCATGCCATGCACGAGGTGCCGGTCTGGGTGAAGTGGGCGCCGTTCACGGTGATGGTGCTGGGTTTTGCGACGGCCTGGTATGCCTACCTGAAGAATCCCAAGCTTCCGGAGGCCTTCGTCGAACAGTTCGGCGTTGTTCACCGGTTCGTTTTCAACAAGTGGTATTTCGACGAACTGTACAACTTCCTGTTCGTGCGGCCCGCCTTCTGGCTCGGGCGGGTGTTCTGGAAGCAGGGCGACGTCGGCATCATCGACAAGTTCGGCCCCAACGGCGCCGCATGGGTCGTGGCCCAGGGCTCGCGCGTCGCGCAGCGGGTGCAGTCGGGATATCTCTATAGCTATGCGCTGGTCATGCTTATCGGCCTTGTCGTCGGGATCAGCTGGGTGATGGTGCGCTAACGATGAACGGTTTCCCCATCCTTTCGCTGATGCTGCTGGTGCCGATGATCGGTGCCGTCGCCTGCCTGCTCGCGGGTGACCGGCTGTCCCGGCAGATCGCGCTGGGCGCGACGCTGATCGACTTCGTTCTCGGCGTGCTGCTCTGGCTAGGCTTCGACATGGGCGCGGGCCACGCCCAGTGGCAGTTCGTCGAGCAGGTTCCGTTGTTCGCAGGCTTCTCCTGGGCGCTTGGCATCGATGGCATTGCCCTGATGCTGATCGTGCTGACGGTGTTCCTGATGCCGATCTGCATCGGCGCGAGCTGGGAATCCGTGCAGAAGCGCCTCGGCGAATACTATGCGGCGTTCCTGTTCATGGAGACGCTGATGATCGGCGTGTTCTCGGCGCAGGACCTCTACCTGTTCTACATCATGTTCGAGGCCGGGCTGATCCCGATGTACCTGATCATCGGCATCTGGGGCGGGGCGGACCGGATCTACGCCAGCTACAAGTTCTTCCTCTATACCCTGCTCGGTTCGGTGCTGATGCTGATTGCGATGCTGTGGATGGTCCACGAGGCCGGCACCACCGACATCCCGACGCTGATGGCCTACAACTTCGCGCCTGCCGCGCAGACCTGGCTGTTCCTCGCCTTCTTCGCCAGCTTTGCGGTGAAGATGCCGATGTGGCCGGTCCACACCTGGCTGCCCGACGCGCACGTTCAGGCACCGACCGCCGGTTCAGTGATCCTGGCGGGCGTGCTGCTCAAGATGGGCGGTTACGGCTTCATTCGCTTCTCGCTGCCAATGTTCCCCGAGGCATCGGCCCAGTTCGCATGGCTGGTCTTCGCGCTGTCGATGATCGCGGTGGTGGTCACCTCGCTGATTGCGCTGGTCCAGCACGACATGAAGAAGCTCATCGCCTATTCTTCCGTTGCGCATATGGGGATCGTGACCATCGGTCTGTTCGCCTTCAACGTGCAGGGCCTCGAAGGCGCGATGATCGTCATGCTCAGCCACGGCCTTGTCGCCGGTGCGCTGTTCCTCTGCGTCGGCATCATCTACGACCGGCTGCATACCCGCGAGATCGACCGTTACGGCGGCCTTGCGATCAACATGCCGCGCTATGCGCTGTTTTTCCTGCTGTTCACCATGGCTTCGATCGGCCTGCCCGGCACCAGCGGCTTCGTCGGCGAGTTCCTCTCACTTGGCGGGATCTACCAGGTATCAAGCTGGGTGGCGCTGGTCTGCACCACCGGGATCATCCTCGGCGCGGCCTACATGCTCTACCTCTACCGCCGCGTTGCCTTCGGGGTGCAGAGGCATGAAGACGCGGCCGCCATGTCCGACCTGACACTGCGCGAGCTGGCGATGGTCGTGCCGCTCGGCCTCGCGGTCCTGTGGATGGGCATTTACCCGGAATCCTTCCTGGCTCCGATGCGGGCCGATATCGCCGCGCTTGATGCGCGCGTGGCCCGGGCCAAGCCCGAAGGCGACGCGATGGTCACCGCCGGCAAACCGAATGCTGCTGCCATGAGCGAACACGAAGGGGGGGCGCACTGATGGGCGCGCCGATGATGGACTGGGCGACTTCGCTGCGGCTGATTGCTCCCGAAGAACTGCTGAGCGTCGCCGGGCTGGTGCTTCTGCTGGTCGCGGCATGGGCCGGGGACAAGGCGTCACGCGCGATCTCGATCGCCGCCGTGGCAGCACTGGTCGGCGCCATGGCATTGGTTGCTCCTGCACTGTGCGCCGGAGCTGCCGGCCCCGACACAGTGGCCTTTGGCGGGCAATTCCGCGCCGATGCTTTCGCCAGTTTCGCCAAGCTGCTGATCTATGGTTCGGCCGGCGTTGCGCTGGTCGTCGCTCCGGCCTTTTTTGACAAGTTCCGGGCCATGCGCGCGGAATTTCCGGTGCTGGTGCTGTTCGCGGCGCTCGGCACGGGGATGATGGTCTCGGCGAGCGACTTCATTACTCTCTATATCGGGCTCGAGATGAACTCGCTGGCGAGCTACGTCCTGGCGGCGTTCCTGCGCAGCGATGACCGTTCAGCTGAAGCGGGTCTCAAGTATTTCGTGCTGGGCGCGCTTGCCAGCGGCATCCTGTTGTTCGGGATCAGCCTGACCTATGGCTTCACCGGCTCGACTTCGTTCGAGGGCGTGCGGCTGGCCATGGCGGGCGGCCTCGGGACTGGCATGGTGTTCGGCATCGTCTTTGTCCTTGCCGGCATCGCTTTCAAGATCGCTGCCGTGCCGTTCCATATGTGGACGCCCGACGTTTATGAAGGCGCTCCGACGCCGGTCACGCTGTTCTTCGCCACTGCGCCCAAGGTCGGCGCGATGGGGATGCTGATGCGCGTCGCACTCGATGCCTTCGGTGCACAGGCCGGGGCATGGCAGCAGATCGTGATCTTCGCGGCCATCGCCTCGATCGTGATCGGCGCGCTCGGCGCGATCGGGCAGCAGAACATCAAGCGTCTGCTCGCCTATTCGTCGATCAACAACGTCGGGTTCATCCTGATCGGCCTTGCCGTTGCCACGCCTCAGGGCGCAGCAGCGATGCTGACCTACCTTGCGATCTACGTCGTGATGACCGTGGCCAGCTTCGTGGTCGTGCTCGAACTCCAGGACGATGACGGCAACCAGATCGAACGCCTTTCCGACGTTTCCGGGCTGTCGCGCAGCCGTCCGCTGCTTGCCGCCGCGATGGCGACGGTGATGTTCAGCCTCGCCGGAATTCCGCCGCTGTTCGGGTTCTGGGGCAAGTTCGTGGTGTTCCAGGCTGCGGTCGACGCCGGGTTCGTCCCGCTCGCCGCGCTGGGTATCGCCGCCTCGGTGATCGGCGCGTTCTATTACCTCAAGGTCGTCAAGGTCATGTACTTCGACGAACCGGCGGGGAAGGTCGGCGCGCGGAGCGAATTGGCCCATACCGTGCTGCTGGTTGCCACCGGACTGGTGCTCTCGCCGCTGGGTTATCTCCTGACCAAGTGGCTCGGCGCGCTCTCCGGCAATGCTGCCGCGGCGTTGTTCCACGCAGCTTGACAGGTATGGCCGGGGCCGTGCCGCAAGGGCAGGGCCGCAAGGCATGATCAGGTTCATCGTCGAGACCGGCTCGACCAATGCCGACCTCATCGCAGGCCTTGCGTATGGCGGCGGCCCGTCCGAAGGCGACTGGCTTGTTGCTGACCGGCAGACTGCCGGGCGCGGCCGTCAGGGTCGGGCCTGGTTTGACGGAACCGGCAACTTCATGGGATCGACCGTTGTCCACGCCCGCCCGGACGATCCGCCGCTCCACACGCTGGCCCTGGTGGCCGGCCTTGCGCTTCATGGGGTCGTTGCGCCGTTGGTCCCGCTGCCGGCAAGCCCTGTGCTCAAGTGGCCCAACGATGTCCTGATCGGCCCGGCCAAGCTTGCCGGAGTGCTGCTTGAACGCGCGGGCGAGGCGGTGGTCGTGGGAATCGGGGTCAATCTCGCCGCGGCACCCGAAATCGAGGGCCGCGAAACCGTCGCCCTTGCCGACTTTACCCCGCGTCCCGATCGTGATCAATTCGCCGCCAGGCTTGCCGCCTCATTCGCGACCGAACTTGGCTACTGGCGCGCTGGCGGTCTGGCCCCGGTCATCGCCCGCTGGCTCACCGCGGCCCACCCCGTTGGCACGCCCTTGCTGGTCGGCGAACCCGGGGAAACACCGGTTGAGGGACAATTTTACGGGCTTGACCCGGATGGGGCCTTGATCCTGCGCCGTGCGGACGGCACGAGGCAGAGCGTCCACGCTGGCGAGGTTCGCCTTGCCCCGCAAAACTGAGGAACACCGGCGATGCTGCTCGCGATCGATCTCGGCAACACCAATGTCGTCTTCGCCCTCTTCGAAGGACTCGAAATCCGTGCGCGCTGGCGCATCGCCACCGATCCGCGCCGAACGGGCGACGAATACGCCGTGTGGCTGTCGCAGTTGCTCGCGCTCGAAGGGATCGAGCGCAGCGCCATCGACCAGATTATCGTCGCCACCGTGGTCCCGCGCGCGCTCCACAATATCGAGGTGCTGGCGGACAAATATTTCGATGTGAAGCCGCTGGTGGCGGGCGAACCGGGGGCCGAATACCCGATGGAAATCGACGTCGACCAGCCGCGCACCCTGGGTGCGGACCGGGCGGTCAATGCGATCGCGGCCCATGCCCGTTACACCGGCGATCTGGTCGTGGTCGATTTCGGCACCGCGACGACCTTTGACGTGGTAGACTTCAACGGTGCCTACAAGGGCGGGATCATCGCGCCGGGCATCAATCTCTCGCTCGATGCGCTGGTTGGCAACACTGCCAAGCTGCCGCGGATTGCCATTGAGGCACCGCGGTCGGACAGCGTGATCGGCACGAATACCGAAGACCAGATGCTCATCGGAGTGTTCTGGGGCTATGTTGCAATGATGGAAGGTTTGATCAGCAGGATGAAAGCACAAATCGGGCGGCCCGCACGGGTCATCGCCACGGGCGGGCTTGCCGTTCTGTTCGACCAGCACACCACGATCTTCGACGCCGTCGACGCCGATCTCACGCTCGATGGCCTCGCCATCCTGGCCGAGCGGGCGCGCACGCAGTGACGCCGGGCAAGGAACTGCTGTTCTGCGCGCTCGGCGGATCGGGCGAAATCGGGATGAACGTCAACCTCTACGGGTGTGACGGCAAGTGGCTGATGGTCGATCTGGGCATGACCTTCAGCGGGAACGAATACCCCGGCGTAGACCTCGTTTTCGCCGATCTCGATTTCATCGAGCGTGAACGGGACAACCTTATCGGTGTGGTCCTGACCCACGCCCACGAGGACCATATCGGCGCGGTCCCCTATTTCGCCGAGGAACTGGGTGTCCCGCTTTATGCCACCCCGTTCACCGCACGGCAGATCAAGGCCAAGCTCGACGAGGCCGGAAACGCCAAAAAGATCGAACTGAACGTTATCGATCACCTTGACCGGTTCGAACTCGGGCCGTTCGGCATCCGCTACGTCCCGCTCGCCCACTCGATCGCGGAGGGCAATGGATTGGTGCTCGACACGCCCTATGGGACCATTTTCCACACCGGTGACTGGAAGCTGGACGCCGAACCGATCGTCGGCATTCCGGCGACCACGGCGGAACTTACCGCCATCGGCGACGCAGGCGTGTTGGCGCTGGTCTGCGATTCGACCAATGTGTTCAATCCCGAGGCATCCGGCTCGGAAGGCGAAGTGCGCCAGGCCTTGCTCGCCGAAGTCGAGAAGCACCGCGGCAAGCGCGTGCTGGTGACCACCTTCGCCTCCAACGTTGCCCGGCTCCAAACGCTGGGCGAAGTCGCCGAAGCCAGCGGCCGGCAGCTCTGCGTCACGGGCCGGTCGCTCGACCGGATCATCGGCACGGCCAAGGCCAGCGGCTACCTCAAGGATTTTCCGGCCACCATCGACCCCGATACCGCGATGGGCCTTCCACGCGGCGAAGTGCTGATCGTCGCCACCGGCGGGCAGGGCGAACCCCGCGCCGCGCTGGCGCGGATCGCCGACGGCCATCACGACATCGAACTGTCGCGCGGCGACGTCGTCCTGTTCTCCAGCCGCCAGATCCCCGGCAACGAAATCGCCATCGGCCGCATCCAGAACAAGCTCGCCGGCGACGGCATCACCATCGTCACCGACCGGCAAAGTCCGATCCACGTGTCCGGCCACCCCGGCCGTCCGGAATTGCTGGCGCTTTATAGCTGGATCAGGCCGCGGATCCTGCTCCCGGTCCACGGCGAGATGCGCCACATGTGCGAACAGGCGCGCCTCGGCAAGGAAGCCGGCATTCCCCAGCAAGTCGTCCAGAAGAATGGCGACCTGGTCCGTCTGGCACCGGGCAAGCCCGGCAAGTTCGGCGAAGTGCGCTCTGGCCGGCTGCTGCTTGATGGAGACATCATTGCCCCCGCCGATGGGCAAGGCATCATCATGCGCCGCCGTCTTGCCGCCAATGGCCTCGTCACTGTCGCGCTGGACCGCAAGGGCGCGGTCCGCGTCGCTGGGCTCGGCCTTCCGCTGGAAGAGGACTACGATGATTTCTGCAACGAGGCCGCCGCCGACGTGCTGACTTCCGTTGGCAAGCTAAAGGGCGCGGCGGCCAAGGACCGCGAAGCCGTGATCGAAGCCGCCCGCCTTGCCGCGCGCCGTGCCGCGACGCGGTGGTCGGGCAAGAAACCGCAGGTCCAGGTCCTGCTGATGGACGGATAGGGCCGAAGATAGGAAACTGGCGATGCGCTGGACCTCGATTGTCGCGATCTACACGCTGTTCTGGGTGCTGTCGGCGTTCATCGTCCTGCCGTTCGGCGTCCGCACGCCCGACGAAACCGGTGACCGGGTCGCTACAGGCCACGCCGAAAGCGCCCCGGTCAACTTCAGCGCGCGCCGGATAGCCCGGCGCGCGACTGTTGTCTCGTTGGTCCTGTTCGCGCTGTTCTATGTGAACTACGTCAATGGCTGGCTCACTGCCGCCGATCTCGACGTCAGCCAGCTTTATCCGGGCAACCCGGGCTGAGTTCGCTCAGGCCCGCAGGCGTTCAATCGCCTGCGCCAGCACGACATAGAGCTTGCCCATGTCCGATGACAGCAGCGTGACACCCAGCGCATGGCCATCGCGCGTCGACAGAAGTTGCCGCAGCATGGCCTCGAAGTCGTGGATGTAGCGGCTCACATGGTCGCGGAATTCACTGTCGTTCTCGTAGATCCGGGCCACTTCGCGCGCTTCTGACGGCTCGATCAGGCGCACCGCGCGGCGGGTGAATACGCCGCGGTCCCCCTTGAGATAGGCTGCCCAGGCCGTGTCTGTCACCTCGGTCGACAGCGCCTTGGCGATGTCTATCGCGTTGGAATTCAGCGATTCGGTGATCAGCGCAACCCGGCGAGCAAAGTCGTTATCGACCTGTTCCTCAGCCCGGTCGCGCGCCTGTGCCACCCGGCGCTCCAGATTGCTGGTCAGTTCGTCCACCTTGCTGAGCTGGTCGCGCAGCTGGATCGCGGCCTCGCGGCTGACCCCGGCGGCATGGCCGGCGGCCTGTTCAAGCTGGCCGACCGCTTCGGCCATGCGCACACGCATGACCCGGTCGACTGCGGCGGCGCTTTCGGTGCCCAGGCGGTCTGCAAGCGCCGAAACCGCTCCGTGGGTTTCGTCTCCCAGTGTCGTGACTGCGCCGCGCGTCGCCGCCGCCAGTTGCTCGATCGCTGTCGCAAGCTGCTCCTGCGCCGCGTGGGCGGTTTCGGCACTTTCCACGCCCAGTGCGGTGATTTGTTCCCGCAGCGCGCCCAGCGTCTCGCCATGTTCGCGCGCTCCGTCCCCCAGCCCATCCTGCAACGCACCGATTTCACTGAGTGACTCGCCCAGCGCGGCCCGGGTTTCGTCGGTCGCTCGGGCGAGCGCGACACTGCGCTCAGTCGCAACGTCGATGGTCGCGCGCAGGGCCGCCGCACGGGTTCCCCAATCCTCGAGCCCGGCCAGGCCGCTGGCGAGCGCCTTGGGCAGATGGTCTCTGGTCTGGGCAGTGCTGGCCTGAAGCAGTTCGAGCAAGCGCACCGCACCGTCAGTCAATCCGGCCAGCGCGCCCTCGGTTCCGACCAGCGCCTCTCGGCTTGCGCCCAGTCGTTCCGTCAGGTGGCGCAGGCTGTTGCCCAGCGATTCCTCGGCCTGATTGCCAAAGGCCGAAATCGCAGCAATGCGTTCCGACAGTTCCTCGATCCGCGTCGCGATCTCCTCGCCCGAGGCGGCAAGTTCCAACTGCCGTGCGTGCTGGGCAGTCAGGCCTTCGGCCACCCCAGCGTCAAGCGCCGCGAACAGGTTGGCCATTCGCGCCATCTCGGCATCGTGGCGCACAGCCGCTTCGGTGAGCCGTCGTTCGGTCTCGGCGGTGAACTCAAGGTTGCGCTCGGCAAGCCGGTCATCGAACTCGCCAGCCTCTGCCGACAGCGTGGCGATCCGGCCTCGCGCAGCTTCCAGCGCGTCGCGGTCAAGCCGGTCGAGCCGCTCGAGCACGTCGCGGACTTCGTTTTCGAGCCGATCCTTGGCCGCCGACAGCGCCTCGAACGCGCCGGCTTCGCCGTCGCGCATCGCACGAGCGAGCGCAGCGCCTTCATCCCGCAAGGCCGCCAGCCGGGACCGCAAGGAGGTCAGTGCCTCCGCTTCGTGGATCTCGAACTGGATCCGCGCCGTCTCGATTTCCTCCGACAGCGCCGCAGCCCGCCCGCGCAGGGCTTCTCGAGCGGTGGCTTCATCGACCTCAAGCCGGGCACGCAGTTCGCCGCCCCGATGCTCCAGGTCCTCGATCCGTGATGCGACCACCCCCTGAACCTGTTCCAGCCGTTCGTCGAACAGCGCAATGGCCCCGTCGATCCGCTCCCGCAGCGCTTCGGCCTTGCCCTCGCTGGCACCACTGGCGGCGGCCAGCCGGTCGAACCCTTCGACCAGTTCGGCCAGCGCGCCTTGCGCGGTTCGGCCGGCATGGCCGATGGTATTGGCCACGTCCTTGGCCGAGCTGGCGATGACCGGAAGCTGCCCGCGCAGCCGCTCCATATTGTCCAGCGCATTGCCAGAAACGCCTGAAATCGCCTCGACCTGCGCACCATTGTCGCGGATCAGCGCCTGCAGCCGTTCGGCGTGTTCTGAAATTCGCTCGGCCGAAACCCGGCCCAGCGATTCGAGATCGCGCGACTGAGCGGCGATGAATTCCCGCGCCAGGCTGAGTTCGCGGTTCACCGCGGTGAGCCGCGTTTCAAGCCGCGCGGATTCGGTCGAAAGCAGCCACGCCGCCTCGCCAAACCGGCGCGCTTCGCGGCGGCTCGTGCGCAGGGCGATCAACCACACCACGCAGATGAGCAGCACGGGGATGGCCCAGTTGCCGACCAGCACCGCGCCTTCGCTCGGCGCAATCCCGGCGGAAAGGCGGTGGCGCATGGCCCAGCCGAAAAAACCGCTCCATCCGGCAATGGCCACCAAAGCGAGGGCAAGGGCCAGCCACGGGCGCGAAACCCCGGCCTGCGGCACATCCTCTTCTTCCGGCCATTCGTACACGGCCTCATCCGAGGCGGCCTGCGCCTCGAACGGTGTTTCCACTGCCGGAAGCGGCTGTTCGCCGCCCGGCCCGAAAGCGACGATGCGCGTTCCCCCAGACATTCCGATCATTTAGCACGGATCGCACGGAGCGCTAACCCCGCTTTAACCGTGCGTCGCTAAGGTCGGTCACATGGTCTACATCGCAGGAGCCCTCGACGAGACGCTGGCCGCCGCCGCAGGGGACGATCAGGCACTGTTCGCGGAATTGCGCGTGGCCTTTGCGGAAAGCCTCGACCGCCAGATTGACCTGCTGCGCCGGGCTCGCTGCGACGGCAACTGGCACGTCGCGGCGTTGCGGCTCAAGGGCCTTGCGGCAAGCTTCCATGCCCGGCCCTTGCTCGACCTTGCCGAGGAAGCGCTCGATGCGGCCCCCGGTGAACCATCGGTCGTGCGCCGGCTCCAGCAATTTCATGACGAGTTCGTCGCCGCCGGCTGATGCGCTTCCCTGAACCTGGATCGCCGGCCCCCTTGGCAGTTCGTCCCGCAATCCCTACAAGTCGGCGGCTGTTCTTGGAGACAAGCCCTGCGGGTCGCACTGCTGACAATGATGGAACCGGCCGAAACCGGCAGCTCCGCACCGCGCGGCGCGCTGCGGGTCGGCGGAGCGACACTTGCCCGGCATCAGCTGGCGCTGGTCCTTGCCGCGGGCTGTCAGCGCATCGCCTGCCTGTCTCGTGCGATTGGTCCGGATGTCATTGAACTTCAGCACGCCGCGGAAAGGGCCGGCGCATCGTTCCACGTTATCGGTGGGGCCCATGGCCTCTCGGGCCTTGTCGCTGCCGCCGATGAGGTCATGGTCGTTGCCGAAGGTCTGCTGCCCACCGCCGGAGATGCCCTGCGATTGATCGACGGCCCGCCCGCCGTGCTGGTCCAGCCCTCGGAAGTCGGCATTCCCGCCGGTTATGAACGAATCGATCTCAACCACGCTTCTGCCGGGCTAATGGTCATTCCCGGCCGCCTTGCTGATCGCTTGATGGAACTTCCGGGCGATGCCGATCCCGCTTCGGCGTTGATGCGGATCGCCTTGCAGGCCGGTGTGGCCATGCGTCCGGTTCCGGATGAAATCCGCCAGGGTGGCCGCTGGCTGATGGTCCGCAACGAGGCGGAGGCGCATGAGGCTGAGGGTAGCTGGATGACCCGCCACACCGCCCGCGCTGCCGCAACCCCCGGCCCCTTTCTGGCGCGGACGCTGGTGCGCCAGTTCGGACCGGCGCTGCTTCATGGTGGCCAGTCGAGCCTGATCGGCACCGGTATGGCGGCAGTGCTCGCCGGATTGGGGCTCGCCATCGCGTGGTTCGGCTGGGGCACGCCGGGGCTCCTGCTGGGCGGGGCGAGCTGGGTGCTCCACCGCGGCTCGGCCATGCTTGACGAGGTCCGGCGCGAAGCCCTGGCCCAACCCGCCGCGCCCGGCTGGCGTGAAGTTGCCTTCGGCCTCGTCTTTGACGTGGTGATCGCGGCCATCCTGGTTTTCGCCGTTCCCGCCCTGCCGGGGCAGTCGGCGCTCGGACGCTGTTTCGCGCCGGTCATGTTGATCGGCCTTTTGCGCCTGCTGCCGCGGTCATTTCCCTCTGGCTGGACGATCTGGGCCGAGGACCGACTGGTGCTTTGCCTGCTGCTCGCGGCGATGTTCGCCGGCAAGGTGATCGAACCGGGAGCCCCGGCATTGGCCGCCCTGCTGCTGCTGGCGGGACTTGTCTTGCCGCGTGACGGAAATAGCCCGCGGCTAACGCGCGCTTAACCACGCAAGACTATGCAAAGGCCATGAACCGCGCCGGTCCAGATTCCATTCCCGCCAGAGCGGGAGAAAACCCGAGCCTTGCCGAACTGGCGCAGGCCAACCGAATACTTGCGTCGATCCCGCCGGTATTGGGTCACCTCGTCGCCAACGAGAACGTCGCGTTGTTCAGCGAGGAAGTGGTCGCGCGCACCCGAGGGATGATCGAATCGCTGGCAATCCAGCTCGCGCGGGCCGCTGCCGAAAGCGCGCCGCACGATCCTGCGCGGCGGCTATCGGCCGCGTTGATGGGGCAAACGGCCCTGCTCGGCCATTGCCACGCCCTCGCGCTCGAAGCGCAATTGACCGAGCGCCTCACCCGCGAGGCCGGGATTGACGCAGTGCTGTCGCCGCTGCTGCAGGAACGGATCGCGGCCCCGCAGGCGGACGAGGCCGGGATGGCCATGAACCTGCTCGCCTCCCAGGCGCGGTTTGTGCAAAACCAGCGCCGGATGGAACTGGCACCGACTGAACTTCCGGCCGAATTGTTTGCGCCAGTGCTGGCGGCCTTTGCCCAGGTCTGCGGTGCAGCGTCGCGCGACCCGGCGGCACGGATGCGCAATGAATTCGATGAAAGCCGCAGCCGCAACGCGCTGCTTGCCCGCGTCGTGCTGGCCAGCGCCGACGGCATTGCCCAGGCGCTCGACCTCGAAAGCGCTGGCGCGGCGCTGTTTGCCACGGCGGTTTCGCTGGCGAGCGGGCGCGACCGCGCCGACGTCATCATCGCCACCACCGCCGGGCAGCAGGCGCGGCTGTCGCTTATCCTGTCGATTTGTGGCCTTGGCGCAAGATCGAGTGAAGCCATCCTCCTGCGGCTTCATCCAGATGCGCCGCTGCCCCGACACTGCTTCGGGCTTGACCGCGACGCCGCCCAAGCGCTCCTTGCCAGCGCAGAGGCGGCACAGTGACCGAACTCAAGAGCCTTCCGTCTCCGGCCACTGCGCGAACTGACGCTGACGACCGGCTGGTCCGCGCGGATGAACCGTTGCTCGGCCTGCACCTGCGCTGCGGGGGAGAACTTCCGGGGACCATCGCGGTGCCGGCCCTGCTCGAAGCCGTGCGCAAGGCGCGGGCAATCGGGCTCAAGATCGCACGTCCCTTCATCGCCCACGATGGCGGCGACAGCGTGACCGCCTGGGTCGAGATTGAGCCGCTCGGTCCCGAGGCCACCGGCGGCGCGGGCGCGCGGATCGAACTGCGCCACTGGCAGGTGCGGCCGCTGCCACTCGAGGACGAGGAAGCGGCCTGGCGCCGCCGCATTGCGATCGAAAGCCAGCTGGCCGAATTCACCGCGCGGCTGAGCCCGCAGCAGACCGTGCTTTTCGCCGAAAGCCGCGCAACGGACCTGGCCGAAGCCACCGCCGCGATGAACGCGGGCGCGGGCAAGCCGTGGACCGACTTCGTCACGGTAGAGGGTAGTGAACACCATCACCCGCTGCACTGGCGGCTGCTCGACGGGGCCATTCTTGGCGTGCCCGGATCAGAGCGGCCGTGGCGCGCCACCCTCGTGCCGCAGGGCAAGGCCGGAACCGAGCCGACCGGGTTCGAACTCTACCTGTCCTCCGATATTCCACTCGCCGCAGCGTCCGGGCCCCTTCCGGACGTGGAGCGAAGCGCCCGTGCCCGCATGATCGGCCGCGAAGTCGCGCCCGTCCTGCGCCAGCCGATCGCGCGGATCATCGCCAATGCCGAAACCATCCGCGCGCGGCTGGCCGGGCCGCTCGGCGATGAATACAGCAACTACGCCGCAGATATTGCTGCCGCCGGCCAGCACCTGCTTGCCCTGATCGACGATCTGACTGACCTCGAAGTGGTTGAAGCCGATGATTTTTCGACCGCGCCCGACCGGATCGACCTGGCCGAAGTCGCCCGGCAGGCGGCGGGCATCCTTGGCGTCAAGGCGCGCGAAGCCGGGATCGAGATCGATGCTCCCAAGCTCGGCGAAAGTCTGCTCGCGGTCGCCGAATTCCGGCGTGTCTTGCAGGTTCTGCTCAACCTTGTCGGGAACGCGCTGCGCTATGCACCGGAACGCTCGCAGGTCTGGATCAGGCTCGAACAGGAAGGCGGCGCGGCGCGCGTGATCGTCGCAGACCAGGGGCCGGGGCTCGATTCCGCCCAGCAGGCGCGGGTGTTCAACAAGTTCGAGCGGCTCGGCCGCAGCGGCGACGGTGGCTCGGGACTGGGGCTGTATATTTCGCGCAAACTTGCGCGGGCCATGGGCGGCGAACTGACGGTGGAAAGCGCGCCGGGGCAGGGTGCCCGCTTCATCCTGACCGTGCCTGCGGCCAGTTCAGCGGCGGCGGCCTGATACCCACAGCACGGCGGCACCCACGGCTACGAGCATCGCGCCGTTCACCGCCCACTTGCTTTCCGCCAGCATGAAGCTTTCACGCGGCCACATGATCAGGCCGGTGCCTTGCCCGATCCAGAGCAGGCCCATCAGCACCGCAAGGATGCCGATGACCGCCAGGATCGAGCGCAGGACTTTCATCTATCAGATCAGCGCTGGCCGACCGGCACGTAATCGCGCTGGACCGGGCCGGTGTAGAGCTGGCGCGGACGCCCGATCTTCTGGCCGGGATCGGAGATCATTTCGTTCCATTGCGCGACCCAGCCCACAGTGCGGGCGAGGGCGAAGAGCACGGTGAACATCGTGGTCGGGAAGCCGATCGCCGAGAGGATGATGCCCGAGTAGATATCGACGTTCGGGAACAGCTTCTTTTCCGCGAAGTAGGGATCGCTGAGAGCGATTTCTTCAAGCCGCAGGGCGGTTTCGAACAGTGGATCGGTGACCTTGAGCGCGTCGAACACGTCGCGCACGGTCTTTTGCATGACAGTCGCGCGCGGGTCGTAGTTCTTGTAGACGCGGTGGCCGAAGCCCATCAGGCGGAACGGATCGTTCTTGTCCTTGGCGCGGTCGATGTAATGCTGGATCCGGTCGGGCGTGCCGATTTCCTTGAGCATGTTGAGCGCGGCTTCATTTGCGCCGCCATGCGCCGGACCCCACAGGCAGGCAATGCCCGCCGCGATGCAGGCGAACGGGTTCGCGCCCGAGGAGCCGGCAAGACGCACGGTCGAGGTCGAGGCGTTCTGTTCATGGTCGGCATGGAGCAGGAAGATCTTGTCCATCGCCTTTTCGACGGCGGGCACGACTTCGTATTCCTCGGCCGGGACGCCGAAGGTCATCCGCAGGAAGTTGCCCGAGTAGGACAGGTCGTTGCGCGGATAGACGAAGGGCTGGCCCACCGAATACTTGTAGGCCATCGCCGCGATGGTCGGCATCTTGGCGATCAGGCGGTGGCTGGCGATCTTGCGCTGCAACGGATCGGCGATGTCGGTCGAATCGTGGTAGAACGCCGAAAGCGCGCCGACCACGCCGCACATGATCGCCATCGGGTGCGCGTCGCGGCGGAACCCG
>CAYFJH010000005.1:15689-27718 GCA_964343385.1 uncultured Novosphingobium sp.
GATCGTGGTCGAAAATGTCGACAGTTCGTCCGCATCCGGCAGTTCGCCGTTCAGGAGGAGGTAGCACACCTCCATGAAGCTCGACTGTTCGGCGAGCTGGCCGATCGGATAGCCACGGTGGAGCAGGACGCCTTCATCGCCATCGATGTAGGTGATCGCGCTCTCGCAGCTCGCGGTCGACGTGAAACCCGGATCGAACGTGAACATTCCGGTCTGCCCATAGAGCTTGCGGATGTCGATCACATCCGGACCCACGCTTCCGCTCAAGACCGGATAGTCGAAGTCCTTGCCTTCGGCGTTCAGCTTAACGTTACCCACCTGTACAACTCCTTGTTGTCACTCCTGCCCTGCAAGTGCGGCCTGTGCGGCGATCCGCGCCAGGCTTTCATCCTTGCCGAGCAAAACCAGTACGTCGAAAATTCCTGGAGAGGTCGATTGTCCGGTCAGAGCGGCGCGCAAAGGCTGCGCCAGCTTGCCCAGGCCGAGGCCCCACTTCTCAGCCAACCCCTTGAGATTGGCCTCCAGCGCCTCGATTGTCCAGTCCTCCGCTGCCCCCAGCGCCGCGGCAATGCGCGCCAGCAGGTCGCGGGCCTCACCCGTCAGCAGCGCGGCGGCCTTGTCTTCGAGCGCCAGCGGGCGCTGCGCGAACAGAAAGCCGGAACCCGCCGCGAGGTCGTTCAGGTCCTTGGCGCGGACCTTGAGTACGGGCATCGCCCGCTCCAGCATCGCCAGGTTCGACCCGGCCACGCGCGGGGCGACCAGCGCCGCCAGCCGGGCGTCATCGGCCTCGCGCAAATAATGCGCGTTGAGGTTCTGCAGCTTGGCCAGGTCAAACCGAGACGGGCTTTTCCCGACGTGCGCCAGGTCGAACCATTCAACCGCCTGTTCGCGGCTGATGATTTCCTCGTCTCCGTGACCCCAGCCCAGCCGGAGGAGGTAGTTGAACACCGCCTCTGGCAACAACCCCATCTCGTCGCGGTAGGCATCGACGCCAAGCGCACCGTGGCGCTTGGACAGCTTGGCGCCGTCCGCGCCGTGGATCAACGGGATATGGGCATAGACCGGGTCCGGCCAGCCGCCCTCGATTGTGTCCATCGCGCGCAGGATCGCCAATTGGCGGAAGGCGTTGTTGAGATGGTCATCGCCGCGAATGACGTGGGTGACGCCCATGTCATGATCGTCGACCACTACGGCCAGCATGTAGGTCGGCGTGCCGTCCGAGCGGAGGATGACGAAATCGTCAAGTTCCGCGTTCTGGACCGTGACCGTGCCCTGGACTTCGTCGTGGATGACCGTTTCGCCGCCTTGCGGGGCTTTCATCCGCACCACGAACGGCGCTCCCGCGGGGGCGCTGGCCGGATCGGCATCGCGCCATTCGCTGACGATGCGGAACGGCCGCCGTTCGGCCTGGGCCAGTTCGCGGCGGGCGGTGAGTTCTTCCGGCGTCAGGTAGCAGCGATAGGCATGGCCGCCATCGAGCAGCGCTTGCGCCACTTGCGCATGGCGCTCGGACCGGGCGAACTGGAACACCGGCGGCTGATCTCCGCCAAGGCCGAGCCAGTTCAGTCCATCGAAAATTGCCGTGATCGCCGGTTCGGTCGAACGGGCGCGGTCGGTATCCTCGATCCGCAGCAGATAGGTGCCGCCATGGTGGCGTGCGTAAAGCCAGTTGAACAACGCGGTCCGCGCGCCGCCGATATGCAGATAGCCGGTGGGCGAGGGGGCAAAGCGGGTAACGACGCCGCGACCGGGGGTCGCTGCCTCGTCCAACGCACTGCCACTTGCCATCATCCCGACCTTCCTGTCCTATGCGCCGATGACCGGCATCGTTGCAACTTCGGCTGGCCCGATCCCCTATCCGGAGGAGAGCGAGGGGCCGACCCCCGATTTTTCGCCGGAAACACCCGAAGGCGATTCCCGCAGGTTACCAAGCGCTGCACTGCAACGGGCCCATTGGCGCAGGCTGGCGGGCTTGTCCAGCGGGCTTGAACGGCTTGAACGCTTTATCTCCGAAGCCGGGTTCGCACGGGGGCCGTGGCTGGCCGTGGCCTATGGCTGCGGCATTGCGGCATGGTTCGCCTTGCCCGGTAGATTGGAATGGCTGGCGCTGCTAGCCTGCACCCTCGCCGTGGCCGCAGGAGCCGCCGCGGGCTTTCGGTCCAACGGGCGTTTTCCGTGGCTGCGGCAGGCCATTTGCGGGGCCTCGCTGGCCCTGGCGGCGGGGTGCGGGACGGTCTGGACAAAATCCGAATTGATAGGCACCCCCGGCATCACCACGCCTGTTTCGGCCGGATTCACCGGCATCGTGACATCCCGCGATGAACAGCCAGCCGAAGGTCGGACCCGGTTGACCATCGCGATTCGTGATCCGGGCAATGCATCGCGGATCGTCCGCGCCCGGATCAATGTCGCCACCAAGGACGACAATCCGGATGCCCGCGAAGGTGCGCTGGTCAACCTGCGCGCGCGGTTGATGCCGCCGGCACCGCCGATGCTGCCCGGCAGCTACGATTTCGCCCGCGCCGCCTGGTTCGGCCGTCTTGCCGCAACCGGTTCCGCACTTGGGCCCGTAACCGTCGTCCGCCGCCCCGACGGTGCCGGCGAACGCCTTGCCGGAGTGCGCCGCACACTGTCCCGCCATGTCCGCGAACGGCTGTCCGGATCGCCCGGTGGAATTGCCGCAGCTTTCGCCAGCGGAGATCGCGGCGGCATTGCCGAACCCGACGAAGAAGCCATGCGCGATTCCGGTCTGACCCACCTTCTGTCGGTCAGCGGCCTCCACGTCAGCGCAGTAATCGGCGGCATCTATGTGCTCGCACTAAGGTTTCTGGCCTTATGGCCGTGGCTGGCGCTGCGGGTTCGCCTACCCCTGGCGGCGGCGGCCTGCGCGGCATTTTCGGGTATGTTCTACACCCTGCTTACCGGTGCCGAAGTGCCGACCGTGCGCAGTTCCGTTGGCGCGTTGCTGGTCCTCGCCGCCATAGCGATCGGACGCGATCCACTCTCGCTGAGGCTCCTTGCGGTGGCCGGCTTTTCCGTGATGCTGCTCTGGCCCGAATCGGTGGTCGGGCCAAGTTTCCAGCTCAGCTTTGGCGCGGTTCTGGCGATCATCGCCGTTCACGGCGCAGCGCCAATGCGCGCCTTCACCGCCTACCGCCCCGAACCATGGTGGGCCGCGACCCTGCGGCATCTGGCCGTGCTGCTTGTCACCGGCGTCGTGATCGAACTGGCGCTCATGCCGATCGGACTGTTCCATTTCCACCGTGCGGGCGTCTACGGCTCGGTCGCCAACGTCATTGCGATCCCGCTCACCACCTTCGTTACCATGCCGCTGATCGCATTGGCGCTGGCGATGGACCAGGCCGGGGCGGGAGCCCCCGCCTGGTGGGCCGCCGGCAAGTCGCTGCAATTCCTGCTGTGGCTCGCCCATTTCGTCGCGGCCCAGCCCGGCGCTGTGACGATGTTCCCGCAGATGGGAAGCTGGGGCTATGCGCTGTTCCTTGGCGGCGGTCTGTGGTTGGCGCTGTGGCAGGGCCGGCTGCGCCTTTGGGGTTTGATCCCCGTCGCCGTCGGCACTCTGTGGCTCGCAGTCCTGCGCCCGCCCGACGTCCTGATTTCGGGCGATGGCCGGCATGTCGGTTTCACCGGCCTTGCCCCCGATGCACTGCTGATGCTGCGCGACACCAAGAAGGGTTTCGCGCGCGATAACCTGACCGAAACCGCAGGACTCGACGGAAAGACCGTGCCGCTGGAACAATGGCCGAATGCGCGTTGCAACGACGATTTCTGTGGGATCGACATTGTTCGTGGCGGAAGGACCTGGAAATTCCTGCTCGCGCGCGGGCTCAATCCCGTGCCGCTCGGCGAATTGGCTGCCGCCTGCGAACGGGCTGACATCGTTGTCTCGGACCGCCGCCTGCCATGGTCCTGCCGACCCATGGTGCTCAAGGCTGACCGCGCGATGCTCGACAAGTCCGGCGGCCTGACACTCGATCTTGAACGCGGCCGCGTAAGAACGGTGGCCTCCATGCAGGGCCAACATGGCTGGTGGCATCCCCGCGAACGCCCGCCGTTCAAACCCCGCCCTGCCGCCGCGCAGTCCGGCGGTCCGCCACTCGCGCCGACCTCCGGGCTGCCTACCGCCCCATCGCCGGGAATCCACGCAGTTGCGCGATGAACCACGAACACCATGATTGCAGCCCTCGCGCAGCGCGTTTCAGGGCTACCGAACAAGCAAGAGGAATAATTCTGACGCCGTAGGTCCGACGCCTCGGCACGCATGATTTTCGCAATTTCATGTTGTCAAAGCTATCGCGGCTCAACGGGCAAAGGGCCACAGACTGACGCCGCAACGCCGGATAGACGCCGGCCTATCCTGCAGACCAAACAGGCTGCCCGGCTTGAGCCCCTCTCGGGGCCGCACCGGGCAGAACCATCAATGATAGCGGCGCAGAAGGCCTGCCAGCTTGCCCTGAACCTGCACTTCACCCGGGCGGTAGAACTGCGGATCGTAGGCCGCATTGGCCGGATCGAGCCGCACCTGGCCCTGGTCGCGGAACAGGTATTTGAGCGTCGCTTCCTCGCCCCGGACCAGTGCCACGACGATCTCGCCGTCGCGCGCACTGTCGGTCCGCCGGATCAAGGCAAAATCGCCGTCGAGAATGCCGGCCTCGACCATCGAGTCGCCCGAAACCTCGAGCGCATAGTGCTCACCGGGTCCGAGCAGCGCCGCCGGGACCGGCAGCGTTGCCGTGCCCTCCAGCGCCTCTATTGGCGTGCCGGCCGCAATCTTTCCGTGCAGCGGGAGTTCGATCACGTCGTTGGCGGGTTCGGACCGGAGTGACGGTGCCTTGAGCGCGCCCGGCGCAACGGCCGGGGGCGCCATGGGCGCGGCGGGTGCCACGACCTTGGCGCTGACGTCGTCGGGCTGGCGCAGGACTTCAAGTGCGCGGGCGCGGTTGGGCAGGCGGCGAATGAACCCACGTTCCTCCAGTGCTGAAATCAGCCGGTGGACGCCTGACTTCGATTTAAGGTCGAGCGCCTCCTTCATCTCCTCGAACGAGGGAGAAATCCCGGATTCTTCCAGCCTTGCCTGGATGAAACGGATCAGCTCATGCTGTTTGCGGGTCAGCATTGGTTCCACACTCCCATCGGAACGGGCCGGTGAACGTGGTTTGTTCCCGCGCCGTTCAGTGAACGAACAAGGAACAATTAAGCAACTTCCTGCGCGCCGTCAAGCCAGTCCGCCATTCCGGAGCAAATAGACCGGCACCGCGCTGCCGGCGGCGAGGGCAGGAGAATGCGCGGGCCGGTCAATCAGCGCATCGGTCGCCGCGAGAGCACTGAGCGCGCCGCTGTCCTGCAGTTGGACCGGCACCACGCCGTCGTCGGTCAGCGCCGCCCGGACAAACTCCCGCCGCGCTCCGGTTGCCGGCAATTCCGCCCTAATCGTCAGGTTCAACGCCTTCGGCAGCGGGCGGGCTGCGCCCAGCATTGCGCGCAACAACGGCAGGAGGAACAGGTAGGCGGTGACCATGCTCGACACCGGGTTGCCGGGCAGCCCGATGACCAGTTGCCGTCCTTTGCGCGCCACGAGCAGCGGCTTGCCCGGCTTGATTGCGACCCGCCAGAAATCGAGCGTTGCGCCCCATCGCTCCAGCGCGGGCCGGATCAGATCATGATCGCCGACGGATGCCCCGCCGGAGGTCACGATTATGTCTGCACCGCCTGCCGATTCCAGCGCCAACACCAGCGCATTGAGGTCATCAGGCACCGGTCCGATGCGCGTAACCTGTCCCGGTATTGGGCTGACCAGCGCGGCGATCATGGCACCGTTGCTCGCCGGAATCTGGTGCGGTGCGCAGGTTTCAGGATCTGCGGCGAGTTCGTCGCCGCTGTCGATGACGGTAATGTGCGGCACGCGCCGGACAGCCAGATGACGGTGCCCCGCCGCGAGCGCCAGAGCAAGCTGCGCCGGGCCAATATGGGTGCCTTGGAGTAACAGGCTGTCATCGCAGCGAAAATCCATCCCGGCCCGGCGGATGTGGCGGGCCGCGGGGTGCGGGCCGTCGCCAGTCAGGGTCAGGTGTTCGCCGTTCCGGGCAAGGTCTTCCTGCACGATGACCGCGCCTGCCGTGTCCGGAATAAGCGCACCTGTTGATATCCGCACGGCTTCTCCCGGACCGAGGTCGCCGGTCCAGGGGTGCCCCGCCGCACTTTCTCCGACCACGCGCCACGGTCCGGCCATGTCGCCCTCGCGCACCGCGTAGCCGTCCATCGCCGAAACGTGGCTGGCCGGCTGGGTGCGGCGTGCGCACAGGGGCTCGGCGAGGTAGCGGCCCAGCGTGCCGGGAACGTCGACCCGTTCCAGCGGCAAGACCGGCGCAAGTGCGAGAATCCGCGCTTGTGCCTCCTCCAGTCCGAGCAATCCGTTCACTGCGGTGCCTGCCAGTCTCCGGACTTGCCGCCGCGCTTGGCCAGCAGCCGAACGTCCTCGATCACCATGCCCTTGTCGATGGCTTTTGCCATGTCGTAGATTGTTAGGAGTGCGATGGAAGTGGCTGTTAATGCTTCCATTTCCACCCCCGTTTTGCCGCTCAGGCTAGCCGTGGCGGTGGCGCGGACAGAGTCGTCCTCGAAGGTGAAGTCCAGCGTGACCGCGTCGAGGCCGAGGGGGTGGCAGAGGGGGATGAGGTCGGCGGTTTTCTTGGCGGCCATGATGCCGGCGATGCGGGCGGCGGCGATGACGTCGCCTTTGGGGACATCGCCTGAACGTATGGCCGCAAGTGCCTGGGGTGACATGCGAATCCGGCCAGTCGCGATCGCGATGCGGGCGGTGGCGGGCTTGGCCCCGACATCGACCATCCGTGCATTGCCCTGTTCGTCGAGATGGGTGAGGCCGGATCGGGTCATTTTGTTTCAGCCAATCAACAGGTTGCGCGTTGCGGCGGCGACATCGGCCTGGCGCATCAGGCTTTCGCCGACGAGGAAGCAGCGGACGCCCGATTTTTCGAGGCGGAGCAGGTCGGCGTGGGTGTTGATCCCGCTTTCGGCGACCAGCAGCGTGCCCTCCGGGCCAAGGGGGGCGAGACGTTCGGTCGTGGCAAGATCGGTGACGAACCGCTTGAGATCGCGGTTGTTTATGCCGATCAGGCGCGACTTCAAGCGGGCCGCGCGGGCCATTTCAGCCTCGTTGTGGACCTCGACCAGCACATCCATACCGCGTTCGGTGGCGGCGGCTTCGATTTCGTGCATTTGGGCGTCATCGAGGGCGGCGACGATGATAAGGATGGCGTCAGCACCGATGGCGCGGGCTTCGGCGCATTGCCACGGGTCGACCATGAAATCCTTGCGGATTACAGGGAGTTGGCAGGCGGCGCGGGCGGCGATGAGGTAATCCTCGTGGCCCTGGAAATAGGGGGCGTCGGTCAGGACCGAGAGGCAGGTCGCGCCGCCCTTTTCATAGGCGCGGGCGTGAGCAGGGGGATCAAAATCATCGCGAATCAACCATTTGGACGGACTTGCTTTCTTGATTTCTGCGATCAGCCCGTAACCCGTTGATGCGGCTTGGCGGAGCGCGGCCTCAAACCCGCGCGGGGCGGTTTGGGTGGAGGCCTGTGCGTCAAGGTCCGCGAGCGACAACCGGCCCTTGCGGCGGGCGACTTCGGCGGCGGTCGCAGTGCAGATTTCGGTAAGTTTATCAGTCATTTCAGCGCCGCAATCCAGCAGTCGAGCAAGGCCTTGGCCAGCCCCTTGTCGATGGCTTCGGCGGCCTCTTCGGCACCGGAAGCCCAGTCATCCACCTCACCGGCGACCAGTAGCGCACCGGCGGCGTTGAACAGGACGGCGTCGCGGTAGGGGCCGGTTTCGCCCAGAAGCAGCGCGCGCAGGGCCGCTGCGTTGTGGGCCGGGTCCCCGCCGCGGAGCGCTTCGACCGGCGCGGAAGGCAGATTTGCAACGGCACTGCAAACGCGCTGCAACGTGGTCGCACCGTTTTCGACCACGGCGAGTTCGTTGCCGCCGGCAAGGCTCAGTTCGTCGAGCCCTTCGTCGCCCGAAACGACGAAGGTTTTTTCCGTCCCGAGGAGGCGGACCGCCTCGGCATAGATCGGCACGTAGGCGGGCCGCGCGATGCCGACCAGCTGGCGCGAGACGCTGGCCGGGTTGGCGAGGGGGCCCATCAGGTTGAAGATCGTGCGGTGGCCGATGGCTTTGCGAATCGGCATGATCCGGCCCATCGCCGGGTGGTGTGCCCCGGCGAAGAGGAAGCAGATGCCGAGGTCGTTCAAGGTCGCGGTTGCGGTTTCGGCGGCGCGGGAGAGGTTGAGGCCGAGGGCTTCGAGCGTGTCGGCCGCGCCCGCCTTGGAACTGGCGGCGCGGTTGCCGTGTTTCGCCACGGGAACGCCGCAGGCCGCGACGACGAGGCTGACGGCGGTGGAGACGTTGAGGGTGTGGTGGCCGTCGCCGCCGGTGCCGCACACGTCGATGGCGTTCGCGGGGGCATCGACCGGGATCATCCGGGCGCGCATGGCGCGGGCCGCTCCGGCGATTTCGCTGGCGCTCTCGCCCCGGTCGGACAGGGCGACGAGGAAGGCGGCGATGGCGTCATCAGCCAGCTTGCCGTCGAGCATCGCGCCGAAGGCGGCCTCGGCCTCAACCTCGGCCAGCGGGGCCTTGGTGACGGGCGGCAGGGCGGTGATCGGCGGCAGGGTCATGCCGCTTCGCTGACCGTAACCCCGCATATGCGCAGGAAATTGGCCAGCATGGTGTGGCCGTGCTGTGTCGCGATTGATTCGGGGTGGAACTGGACGCCGTGGATCGGCAGCGAGACGTGGCGGAAGCCCATGACATGGCCGTCATCGGAGCGGGCGTTGACGCTCAGCACCTCGGGAATGTCCCGGACGATCAGCGAGTGGTAGCGGGTCGCGGTGAAGGGCGAGGGGACGCCGGCGAAAACGCCGGTGCCGTCATGGGTGACGGGCGAGGTCTTGCCGTGCATCAGCCCGCCGCGCACGACCTTGCCGCCGAAATACTGGCCGATCGACTGGTAGCCGAGACAAACGCCGAGCAGCGGCACCTTCGCGTCGGCTGCCGCGCCGACGAGGTCGAGGCTGATGCCCGCTTCGTTGGGGGTGCAGGGGCCGGGCGACAGCAGGAAGCCCTGCGCGCCGGAGGAAATGGCCTGCGCCGCGCTCATCGCGTCGTTGCGCACGACTTCGACCTCGGCACCCAGTTCCATCAGGTAATGGACCAGGTTCCAGGTGAAGCTGTCGTAGTTGTCGATGACGAGGATCATGATACGGCCTTTATTCAGCCTTGGGCCGCGATCAAGCAAATCCTATCGCCGGGGCACTCCGCCGGTGCGCAAGGCTTCGCGCAGAGCCTCCAGCGTTTCGGGCGCGACCTGCGCCGTGGGGATCGGATAGAACAGGTGGGCGGAAAGGTAGATCATGACCATCCGGTCATTCTCACGCCAGCCGTGGAGTGCCGTCCACGGGTAGGTCGATTGCGAATAGACGGTGCGGTGGGTCAGGCCATCGGGCGAAAAGGCATAGTTGATCAGACCGGCCAGATCCCCGCGCTGGGCAAGGCTGCGCCGGGCGATCAAACGCCATATTGGCCGCATGGAGACGATCACGGCCGCCACGAGAAAAACGACGAGCGCCAAGGCTCCTTCGAGCATGAGGGTCAGCGGACGTGAGGTTGCGGACCAGCGGGCCTGGGGCGACAGGATCAGCAGCAGGACCAGCAGAAAGGTGAGCAGCAGCACGGCGAGCCACAGCGGGCGGGTGCGTTCCAGACGGGCGTTGAGACGAAAGGCGGCGACGAGATCATCCTCGGACAGGGTGATCCCGAACGCGCCGTTCATTGCCCGAAACCGGGTTCGCTGGCCACCCGCACCGCTTCGCGGGCGGCGGCGAAGAGGGCGCCGGCCTTGTTTTCGCATTCGGCCTGTTCGTATTCGGGGACCGAATCCGCGACGATGCCGGCGCCGGCCTGGACGTGCATGATGCCGTCCTTGAGCACGGCGGTCCTGAGGACGATGCAGCTGTCGACCGAGCCGTCGGGGGCGAAGTAGCCGACGCCGCCGGCGTAGGCTCCGCGGGTTTCGGATTCCAGTTCGGCTATGATCTCGCAGGCGCGGACCTTGGGCGCGCCGGAGACGGTGCCGGCGGGGAAGCCGGCGAAGAGGGCGTCTACGGCATCATGCTTGGCGGTGTCGAGCTGGCCGACGACGTTCGACACGATGTGCATGACGTGGCTGTAGCGTTCGACCGTGTAGCTTTCGGTGACGCGGACGGTTCCCTTGGCGGCGACGCGGCCGATGTCGTTGCGGCCGAGGTCGAGGAGCATCAGGTGTTCGGCCCGTTCCTTGGGATCGGCCAGCAGGCTGGCTTCGTTGGCGTCGTCCTCGGCCGGGGTTTTCCCGCGGGGGCGGGTGCCGGCGATGGGCCGGATGGTGACTTCGCCGTTGCGGACGCGGACGAGGATTTCCGGGCTGGAGCCGATCAGCGCGAAGCCGGGCAGGTCGAGGAAATAGAGGAAGGGCGAGGGGTTTACCCGGCGCAGCGAGCGGTAGAGCGCCAGCGCGGGCAGCGTAAAGGGCGTGGTGAAGCGCTGGGCCAGCACGACCTGGAAGATGTCCCCGGCGGTGATGTAGTCCTGCGCGCGGGCCACCATTTCGCCGTATTTACCGGGCGCGAGCACGGGCGTGCGGACCGGTTCCGGCAGGCCTGCCGCCGGGGCAGGGGCGGGGGCAGGGGCGGGGCGCGACAGGCGGGCCAGCGCGGCGTCGATCCGGTCGGCGGCGGCGGTTACCAGCGTTTCGGGCGCGGTCGGGGCCGGCCAGACGGGGGCGACACACCACAGGGCATCGCTGAGCCGGTCGAACACGAGGATCAGCGTGGGCCGGACGAACAGCATGTCGGGCAGTTCGAGCGCCGACTGGGGCGCGCGCGGAAGCTTTTCGACGAGGCCGATGGTTTCATAGCCGAAATAGCCGACGAGGCAGGCCAGCGCCGGGGGCAGCGCGGCAGGAACGTCGATCCGGCACTCGGCGGTGAGGGCGCGCAATTCGGCCAGGGCATCGCCGGGAAGCGGGGTGAAGGCCGCGCGGCCGGTTTGCCAGGTGCGGTTGATCTCGGCACCATGGCCGCTCGCACGGAACACCAGGTCGGGATCGAGCCCGAGCAGGCTGTAGCGCCCGCGCACTTCGCCGCCCTGCACCGATTCGAGCAGGAAATCGCCGCGTCCGTCCTCAAGCAGCTTGAGCGCCGCGCCAACCGGCGTTTCCGTGTCCGCGACCAGCTGCCGCCAGACCAGCGCCGGCTTGCCGCTGGCAAGGAGGGCAAGGGCGGGGCCGGCGTTTTCCGGCGCATTGGCCGAGGGCGTCGGATCAAGGAGCGCGTGGGTGGTCATGGTCCGGTTCGGTCAGGGCTCAGTTCTGGCCGGTCAGCTGGCGCGCCACTGCGTCGACCGCGACCTGGTTCTTTTTCACGCCGGCCTCGTCGCGCATCGCCTTGCGCAGCTGGTCGGCATATTCGCGCCCCGCGACCTGCGACAGTTCGGCGCTGGCCTGGGCGAGCAGCGGGGCGACCTTGGCCGGATCGCCGGGCACGATCCTTCCCAGCGAGACGACGAACCAACCTTGGTTGTTCGGCGCGGCAAGGACCTTGGTCGTGCCCTGGGCCATCGAGAACATCAGCGCCAGCGGCGGCGGAATGTTGGGTTGGGCGGCAAACTGCGCGCGGTCAAAGTCGATCTTCTGGACCGGCGGCAAAGCGATGCCCAGCGCGGCCACGGCAGCGGACAGGTCGGTGCCCTTGCCGGCGGCAAGGCGGACCTTTTCGGCGGCGGCCTTGGCGGCGGCGGCACCCTTGTCGAGCGCATAGTCGACCATGACGTCGGCGCGGATCTCGGCGATGGGGGCGGCGGCCGAGGGGGTGATCTGCGACGCGTCGAACACCACGAACTGCTTGCCCGCGACGACTTCGGCGAGCTGCGGCTGGCCTTCGCGTTCCATCGCGAAA
>CAYFJH010000005.1:27728-28565 GCA_964343385.1 uncultured Novosphingobium sp.
CGACGCGGGCCAGTTCGGCCGGGGCGGTGGCGGCGGTTCCGTAGACCTTGCCGTCGGCGGTGAGCGGCGGGCTCTGCTTCACCTCAAGGCCAAGCTCCTTGACGACGTCACCGAGCGAGCCGCCCTTGTCGAATTCTTCCTCGACCTTGGCGGTGAAGTCGGACAGGGCGGCGCGCTTTTTCGCGGTGGTCAGTTCCGCGGCGATTTCGGTGCGGGCCTGGTCGAGCGTCTTGCCGGCGCGGACGTCGACGGTCTCGACCCGGAGCAGCGTCCACCCGAGCGGGGCGCGGACCGGGCCGATGACCTTGCCCCTGGGCGCGGCGAACACGGCCTGGGCAAAGGCAGGATTGGTCTGTGTGGCCAGGGCGGCGGTGTTGACCGGGCCGAGGCTGGAGGTGGCGAGGCCCTTGGCGGCGGCGGCGGCATCGAGGCTCTTGCCGGCGGTGACTTCGGCCAGCACGGCCTTGGCGGCGGCTTCGGTCGGCACGACCAGCTGGGTGACCTTGCGCAGCTCGGCCAGCTGGTAGAGCGCCTTGTTGGCGGTGTAGCGGGTGGCGATCTCCGCCTCGGTGGGGGCGGGGACGTTGCGAATCGCGGCGTCGTCAAACACGGCGTAGCGGATCACGCGGCGTTCGGGCCGGATATACTGGTTGCGGTGCGCGGCGTAGAAGGCGGCAAGGTCAGCGGCCGAGGGTTCGCCCTTGGGCGCGAAGGCGGCGGCGGGGATGGTGGCGACCGCGCCGGTGCGGTGTTCGGTCAGGAGCGCGGCATAGCGTTCGCCGTGAGCGGGATCGACGACCTCGTCAGCCGCGGCGGTGACGATGAGGACCTTCGCTC
>CAYFJH010000005.1:28575-47945 GCA_964343385.1 uncultured Novosphingobium sp.
GTTCGACCGCGGCGCGGGGCATCCGCGCACCGAAAGCGGCGGGGACGAGCAGTTGACGCGCGACGAGGCCGTCGGCGATGTCCTGCCGGACGGCAGCCTCGGTCAGGCCGCGCTGGGCGAGGAGGGCGCGGAAAGTGGCCTGACTGAACTTGCCGTCGAGACCCTTGAACGCGTCGATCTTGGCGATTTCGCTGTCGACCAGGCGGTCGCTGGCGATCACGCCGTGGGCTAGGCCGAACTCGGCAATGGCGGCGCGGTCGATCAGCTGGTCCAGCGCCTGGGTCAGCCCGCCGCCAGCGATGAAGGCCGGCATGACAAGGCGCGGGTTCTGCTGCTTCATCTGGTCAAGCCCGCTGGTTGCCGCCTGGGAAAGGTCAGCGGTGCCGATCTTGCGCTTGCCGACGCTGGCGACCCGTTCGCCGCCGGTGACCGAGCCGAAGCTGCCGCTGCCCGTGACGTCGGCGGCAGCAAAGGCCAGCGCGATCAGCACGAGGAACGCCAGCGCAATAAACACGCCGATGCGGGATTTCATGAAGGTGCGGAAAAAACTCAGCATGGTATCAAGGTCGCCTTGGGTGCTCGGCTTATGGCCGGTGGCAGCAATCGGGCGGCTTTAGGAGCCAAACGCCGATCCCGCAACGGGGAGCGCGCAGCAATTGCCCGCCGGGTGCTTTTACGCCGAACGGCTTGCCGCCAAAGGGGGGACAAGCGCATACGGGGTTTTGACAGGGGCCGCGCATGTGGCCTAGCAGCGGGCCAAATCGGGTCGCCGGCCGGGAATCGAAAGGTTTTTGGGGCCGATCAGCATAGGCCCGAGTCACTCGTCAGGGAATTGTCATGCCTCATCGGCCTTATATTGTCGGCAACTGGAAGATGAACGGGACGCGCGCGATGCTGTCCGAAGCCCGCGCGATCGAGCGGGGGGCAGGGCGCTATCCCGAAGTGCAGGTGGCGCTGGCCCCGCCCTTTACGCTGATCCAGGCGATGTCCGAGCTGGCCGAGGCGGTCGGCACCGGCGGGCAGGACTGCCACGTCGAGGCCAAGGGCGCGCATACCGGCGATGTTTCGGCGGCAATGCTGGCCGATGCGGGCGCGGACTTCGTGATCGTCGGCCATTCGGAACGCCGGCGCGACCATGGCGAGGGCGATGCGCTGGTCAAGGCCAAGGCCGAGGCGGCGCTGGCCAGCGGGCTGGGGGTGATCGTCTGTGTCGGCGAGACGCTGGAAGAACGTGACGCGGGCAGGGCCGAGGCCGTTGTCAGGGCGCAGGTTACGGCCTCGCTCCCGGCGGCGGGAGAGGACGCGCGGGTTTCCATCGCCTATGAGCCGGTCTGGGCGATCGGCACTGGCCGGGTGGCGGCAGTGGAGGACGTTGTCGCCATGCACGCAGCGATCCGCGATACGCTGGCGGGCGCGCTGGGCGAGGCGGGGGCTGCGGTGCGCATTCTTTACGGCGGCTCGGTCAACGCAGAGAACGCACGCGACCTGATGGCTGCTGAGGGCGTCAGCGGGGCGCTGGTCGGCGGGGCGAGCCTGACGGCGGAGAGCTTCCTTGCCATCGTCGCGGCGGCGGCTTCGGCGCGGGCCGAATAGCGCAGCCTTGCTTTGGGCCGATGTCGGGCCTAGATGGCGGCGAATTCCAGGCGGATCTCAAACTTCATGTCGTTTTTCATATTCCTCACGGTCGTCCAGGCCATTGTCGCCACGCTGCTGGTGGCGGTGATCCTCATGCAGAAGTCCGAAGGCGGCGGCCTTGGCACTGGCGGGAGCCCGACCGGGTTCATGTCGGCGCGCGGCGCGGCGGACTTCCTGACGCGCACCACGGCGGTGCTTGCGGTGCTGTTTGTGCTGCTGTCGATTGCACTCGCGGCGCTGGCGGTGAACACCATCGGCGGACGCGAGCTTGATACCTCGCTCGAGCGGCAGGCCGTTCCGGTGCAGCAGGCCCCGGCCGATCCGCTGGCGAATCAGGCTCCGGCAGAGCCGCTTCCCGCGCCGCTGCCCGCGACCCCGGCCCAGTAAGCATTTCACGATTTTGAGCGCGCCGCCCCGACCGGGGTGGGCGCGCTTGCGTTTCAAACTCTCGGGACTGTGGATTAGCTGCCCGGCCGACCGGCAGGCGCTTGCCCTTGTCCCCCGAACAGGATTAAGGCCCAACTCCCATGGCGCGGTTCATTTTCATCACCGGCGGCGTGGTCTCCTCGCTGGGCAAGGGCCTCATGGCGGCAAGCCTCGCGGCGCTGCTGCAGGCGCGGGGCTTCCGGGTCCGCATCCGCAAGTTCGACCCCTATCTCAACGTCGATCCGGGCACGATGAGCCCCTACCAGCACGGCGAGGTCTATGTGACCGACGACGGCGCAGAAACCGACCTTGACCTGGGCCATTACGAACGGTTCACCGGGGTTTCGGCGCGCCAGTCGGACAACATCACTTCGGGGCGGATCTATCAGATGATCATCGCCAAGGAACGCCGGGGTGACTATCTCGGCGCAACGGTCCAGGTCATTCCGCACGTTACCGACGCGATCAAGGCCTTTGCCCAGGAAGATACCGATGACCTTGATTTCGTGCTGTGCGAAATCGGCGGGACGGTGGGCGATATCGAAAGCCTGCCGTTCATTGAGGCGATCCGCCAGATGCGCAACGAATTGGGCCGGGACCAGACCTGCTCGGTCCACGTCACACTGGTCCCGTTCATCGCGGCCGCGGGCGAGCTGAAGACCAAGCCGACCCAGCATTCGGTACGCGAACTGACGGCAATGGGCGTGCAGCCCGACATGCTGCTGTGCCGCTGCGAAAAGCCGATCCCCGAGACCGAACGCGCCAAGATTGCGCAGTTCTGCAACGTCCGCAAGGAAGCGGTGATCCCCGCGCTCGACGCATTGAGCATCTATGCGGTGCCGCTGCAATATCATGCCGAGGGACTGGACGCGGAAGTGCTGCGTCACTTCGGGATGGCCTCGCCCGAGCCGGACCTTGCGCGGTGGGACGATATCGTCGACCGCTATCAGCACCCCGAGGGCGAAGTGACCATCGGCGTGGTCGGCAAGTATGTCGGCCTGCAGGACGCCTACAAGTCGCTGAACGAAGCGCTGGTCCATGGCGGCATGGCGCACCGGGTCAAGGTGCGGATCAAGTGGCTCGACGCGGAACTGTTCGAGCAGGGCGACGACGAGATTGCCGCCCAGCTTGAGCCGATGCATGGAATCCTTGTTCCGGGCGGCTTTGGTGAACGCGGGACCGAGGGCAAGATCGCCAGCGTGCGGTTTGCCCGCGAACGCAAGGTGCCGTTCTTCGGCATCTGCCTGGGGATGCAGATGGCCTGCATTGAGGGCGCGCGGAACACGGCCGGGATCGCCGGGGCCTCGTCGACCGAGTTCGGCCCGTCGACCGAGCCGGTAGTGGGCATCATCACCGAGTGGATGACCGAGGAAGGCTTGCAGACCCGCGCCGAGGGCGGCGACCTTGGCGGGACGATGCGGCTGGGCGCCTATCCGGCGGTGCTGGCGGGCAACAGCCACGTCGCGGCAATCTATGGCGAGACCGAGATCAGCGAGCGGCACCGCCATCGCTACGAAGTGAACTGCGCCTATCGTGCTCCGCTGGAAAAGGGCGGGCTGGTGTTTTCCGGAATGTCGCCTGACGGGCTGCTGCCTGAAATCGTTGAACGGCCCGATCATCCGTGGTTCGTCGGCGTTCAGTTCCATCCCGAGCTGAAAAGCCGCCCGTTCGATCCGCATCCGTTGTTCAGCGGGTTCATCGGCGCGGCGCTGGCGCAGGCGCGGCTGGTCTGAGCCCGGAGCATCAGGCGCCCTTCGGCAATATCGCAGAGCATTGGTGCGCACGAATTCAATAGTTCCTGGTGAATTTTCAGTGCAGCATTAATGCAATTGTTGCGTTTACAATTCAAATTCACTTGCAAAGGGGCGCAGCGGATGATTTATCCCGCTGCGTAGCCTCCTGTGGGGTAACAATCGCTTTTCGTCCTGATCGGGTCGCAGCGGCTTCCGCAGCGGCCTTGTCGGACTTATCCAATCTGCACTGATCTTGCCTTGAAGGGGCCGTATCCAGGGTTCCCGTCGGACAGGCTAGTCCCGGGATTGATCGTCTTCTGCGACCCGGACGATCATGAAAGGGACAGGGCGGCGCCACAAGCGCCGCGGGGGTGGACCTTTCCAGGTCCGCCCCCTTCATTTTTCAGGCAGGCCGGTCGCAGAACTGGCACCGGACTTCTTGCCCGATGCCAGCCTGGGCAGCGTCGCTCAGGCAGCTTCCTCGCGCCGGACCTGATCGACCACGCTCAGTGTCTTCTGCGTGCCAATCTCCACCTTTTTCGGCTTCATCGCCTCGGGCACTTCGCGCACGAGGTCGATCACCAGCAGGCCGTCTTCGAGGTTGGCGTTGTCCACCCGCACGAAATCCGCCAGTTCGAAGCGGCGTTCGAACCCGCGCTGGGCGATGCCGACGTGGAGGAATTCGCCATCGGCCTGCGGTTCTTCGCCGCCTTCGGCGAAGCTCAGGACAGGCTTCCGGCCCTGGATAATCAGCAGGTTCTGCTGTGCGGTGATTTCAAGGTCGGCGGGCTTGAACCCGGCGACGGCAAGGGTGATCCGGTAGGCATCCTCGTTCCGGCGCTCGATGTTGAAGGGCGGGTAATTGTCCCCGCCATGCGCGCGCGAGGCGTTTTCCAGCAGGTCGAACAGCCGGTCAAAACCGACGGTGCTGCGGCGATAGGGGGTGAAATCGAAGCGGTTCATGGTTCAAATCCTCTGTTGAGCAATTTTCATGACAACCCGGACCCGAAATGGCGTCCCGGCAGGCGTCCTGCCCGCTTTCGCCTTCCGCACGGACAGGCGGGGCGGCGCATGACACGCAGCGGGAGATATGTTAGCCGTTTGGCGTTTCAAGACCTGCGCCCGGCAGTTGCGCAGGAACGAAGGATGACAATGGCCAGAGTCGAAATGTACACCCAGTGGGGCTGCCCTTATTGCGCGCGCGCCAAGGCGCTGCTCGAAGGCAAGGGGGTTTCCTTTACCGAATACGACATCACCATGGATTCGAAGAAGCGCGCCGAAATGGTCGAACGCGCGCCCGGCGCGCGCACCGTGCCGCAGATATTCATCGACGACGCGGCCTTTGGTGGCAGCGACGATGTCCACGCGCTCGACCGGGCAGGCAAGCTTGACGCCCTGCTCGGGCTTTGAACTGACGGCACTTCCATGACCCGCATTGCTCTGCTTCAGATGACCAGCGGGATCGATCCGCTGGTCAACGCCGCGACCGTTTCCGAGGCCATTACCCGTGCGGGTGCGGAGGGCGCGGCGATGGTCTTTACCCCGGAAATGTCGAACCTGATCGACCGTGACCGCAGGCGTGCCGCCGCATCCATCGTCACCGAGGGCGAGGACCGGGTGCTTGCCGCTGCGCGCGAGGCGGCGGCGAAGGCCGGGGTCTGGACCGCGCTGGGCTCGCTCGCGCTGAGGCGCGAGGACGGCGCGGATGGCGACACGCGCTTTGCCAACCGGGCGCTGGTGATCGGCCCGGACGGTTCGATCCTCGCCCGTTATGACAAGATCCACATGTTCGACGTGGACCTTGCCACGGGCGAATCGTGGCGCGAATCCAACGCTTATGCCCCCGGCACCGCGCTGGGCGTGGCCGAGGGCACGCCGGTTGGCCGGCTGGGGCTGACGATCTGCTATGACGTGCGGTTTCCGGCGCTGTTCGAGGCGCTGGGGCGGGCGAAGTGCGATGCCATCGCGATCCCCGCCGCCTTTACCGTGCCGACCGGGCAGGCCCACTGGCACCTGCTCCAGCGCGCCCGCGCGGTGGAAGCGAGCGCCTTCGTGCTGTCCGCCGCGCAGGTTGGCCGCCATGCGGACGGGCGCGAAACCTTTGGTCACAGCCTTGCCATTGATCCGTGGGGCGAGGTCCTGCTCGACATGGGCAGCCTGGAGGCGGGGCTGGGGTTCGCCGAGATCGACCCCGCGCGCATCGCCCAGGTGCGGGCGCAATTGCCCAGTCTGGCCAACCGCCGGGCTATTCCGCAATGATCGTGTTCGACCTTCAGTGTCGGGACGGCGGCCACCGCTTCGAGGGGTGGTTCGGATCATCCGGGGATTTCGCCGCCCAGCAGGCGCGCGGGCTCGTCACCTGTCCGGCCTGCGGGAGCGCCGACGTGGTCAAGGCGGTGATGGCTCCCAAACTGGCGCGCAAGGGCAACCAGTTGGCTCCGCTCCCGGCCGAACCCGCCGCGCCGATGGCCGTGACCAACACGCCGCCGCCAATGCCCCCCGAGGCCGCCGCGATGTTCCGCGTCATCGCCATGGCCCAGGCCGAGGCGCTCAAGACCTCGCACTGGGTCGGCAAGGACTTTGCCGACAAGGCCCGCGCGATGCATTACGGCGATGCCGAAGCGGCCCCGATCCACGGACAGGCCAGCCCGGCCGAGGCGCGGGACCTGATCGAGGAAGGCGTGGAAATCGCCCCGATCCTGTTCCCGGTGGTGCCGCCCGAACAGGCGAACTGATCCGGTCATTGCGCCGGCGCGCGGCTTTCCCTATGCGCGGGGGCGGGCGCCCGTAGCTCAGCCGGATAGAGCACCAGATTCCTAATCTGGGGGCCGTGGGTTCGAATCCCGCCGGGCGCACCACCCCTTTCGCTTCTGCCAGTTCGAGTATTTGATGAGCGACAGCATCACGATCCGCCGACCCGATGACTGGCACGTCCACTTGCGCGACGGGGCGCTGCTGCGCGATACCGTGCCCTGGACCGCGCGCCAGTTTGGCCGGGCGATCATCATGCCCAACCTTGCCCCGCCGGTGACCACCAGCGCCGAGGCCGCGGCCTATCGCGCGCGGATCGAGGCGGCGGTGCCGGAGGGCGCGGATTTCACCCCGCTGATGGTGCTGTATCTTACCGACGCGACCGACCCGGCCGATGTTGCCGCAGGCTTTGCCGACGGGACGCTGACCGCGTGCAAGCTCTATCCCGCCCATGCCACCACCAACTCCGCCCACGGGGTGACCGATCTGGCGAACATCCGCCGCGTGCTGGAAAAGATGCAGGAAATCGGGATGCCGTTCCTCGTCCACGGCGAGGTGACCGATGCGGCGACCGACATCTTCGACCGCGAGGCGGTGTTCATCGAACGGGTGCTGGAGCCGGCGCTGCGGGACTTTCCGGGCTTGCGGACCGTGTTCGAGCATATCACGACGCGGCAGGCCGCGGACTTCGTGTTGGCGGCCGGGGATAACGTGGCCGCGACAGTCACGCCGCACCACCTGATGATCAACCGCAACGCGATTTTCGCGGGCGGACTGCGGCCCCACGCCTATTGCCTTCCCGTCGCCAAGCGCGAGGAGCACCGGCTCGCGCTGCGCAAGGCGGCGACTTCGGGAAGCGCGAAGTTCTTCCTTGGCACCGACACCGCGCCGCATCTGGTGCAGGCGAAGGAGTCGGGTTGCGGCTGCGCGGGGATATTCAACGCACCCAATGCGCTGGAGAGCTATGCCACGGTGTTTGACGAGGAAGGCGCGCTGGACCGGCTCGAGGGCTTTGCCTCTGAAAACGGGCCGCGGTTCTATGGCCTGCCCTTGAACGAGGGCCGGGTGACGCTGGAGCGCGTGGATAATGACGTGCCGGCACGGCTGCCGATGGGCGAGGGCGAGATCGTGCCCTGGCTGGCGGGCGAGACGTTGCGCTGGCGGTTTGCGGGAGCCGCGTGACCAAGCTCCTCCTCGCCTCGATCCACGACGTCGGGCCGCGCTTTGAGGGCGAGGTGGACCGGCTGGTGGACCTGCTGGGGCAGGTACTGGGCGGGCCGAAGTTCGCCATGCTGGTCGTGCCCGACCACTGGGGCCTGGCTCCGCTGGGGGAGGCGGCGGCGTTCCGGGCGCGGCTGCGGGAATGGGCCGGGCAGGGGGTCGAGATGTTCGTCCACGGCTGGTATCACAAGGACTCTCCCGAGTTTTCGGCCGCAGAACATTCGGGCATGGCCAGCTTCAAGGCGCGGCACCTGACGGCGGGGGAGGGGGAGTTCCTTGGCCTCAGCCGGGAGGTTGCGGCGCAGCGCATGGCCGATGGCCGCGCGCTGATCGAGGATACGATCGGCGGGCCGGTGGCGGGCTTCATCGCGCCAGCCTGGCTTTACGGGTCGGGCGCGCTGGCGGCGCTGGCCGATACCGGATTCGCCATCGCCGAGGACCATATGCGGGTGTGGGAGCCGGGCAGCGGGCGCACGCTGGCGCGGGGGCCTGTGGTCACCTGGGCCAGCCGGAGCCGGATGCGGCAACTGAGCTCGCTCGGCGTCGCGGCGCTCGCCCGCAGTGCGTTCCACGGGCTCCCCACGGCGCGGATCGCGGTTCATCCGGGCGATACCACGGTCCCGGCGCTGATGGATTCGATCGAGCGCACTTTCGCTTCGTTCGCCCGCGCGCGTCCGGCGGGGCGCTATGCCGACCTGCTGGCCTTTTCGCCCGAAATGAAGGGTTTGCCGCGAAGCCGCTGAGCGCGCGCGCGACATCAACCTGGGCCGGACCAGCGATTGCGGCTTGCGCAATGGTCCGGGAACTTTAAATGACCGTGCAGCAGCAGGGCAACCACTGGCCTGCACCATCCCATGCAGTCCGGACGGGGGCACCGTCTTCAGGATGTCGGTAGCGCAGTTCGGATCATGCAGGTGGCAGACCCTATGTATCAAGACGATGCCGTTCCGGGCGATTCGGTAACTGCGCCGATCGGGGTTGCCGATGGCCGCGCGGTTTCGGGGTGGAGCGGGCTGTTCGGGCTCGGTGGCGTGGTGCTCTCGGCGCTGGTGGTCGGTGCGGCGGTGTTCGCCTATCGCGACATCCGGATCGACACCTTCGAGGCGATGATCCCGCGCACCTTCACCTTCTGGGCGCTCTATGTGGTCTATTACATGCAGGGCCCGCTGTTCGACTGGGTGATTTTCCGCAAGCTGTGGCGCATACCATTCTTCTCGGGCATCGCCGCGCTGACCCGCAAGCTGGTGAGCAACGAACTCGTGCTCGGCTATCTGGGCGAGGCGCAGTTCTATGCCTGGGTCCGCTCGCGTGCCAACCTGGCTTCGGCACCGTTCGGGGCGATCAAGGACGTCGCGATCCTGTCGGCGCTGACGGGCAACGCCGCGACCGTGATCATGCTGTTCTTCGCCTGGCCGCTGATCTCCTCGGGCAGTCTGGGGATGACGACGCGCTCGGTGTTCCTTTCGCTCGGCGTGGTCCTGCTCATTTCGTGCGCTATCCTGGTCCTGCGCAAGAAGCTGTTTTCACTGAGCCGGCGCGAGTTGTGGTTCATCACTGCGGTCCATGCGGTCCGCATAACCTCGTTCATCGCGTTTTCAGCGTTCCTTTGGTACCTGATCCTCCCGCAGGTTTCTGTGGGGCTGTGGATGGTCCTGGCGACGCTCAGAATGCTGGTTTCGCGTCTTCCGCTGCTGCCGAACAAGGACATCGTCTTTGCAGGGATCGCCGTGTTCCTGATGGGCCATGACCTTGAAATCGCAGCGCTGATGACGATGATGGCGGCGATTACCCTGGGCAGCCATGTCGTCGCAGGTATCATTTCGGGGCTTGCGGGCCTCGTTGAACCGCGAAGGAGTGCTTGATGAAAAAGCGGATGATGGGCGCAGCGGTCCTGCTGCTGGTTCCGGCTGCCGCGGCGCAGGCGATCATTCCCTCGACCCCCGATCTTGGCAAGGCCGAGGCGCGGTGCCGCGCGAACGAGCCAGGCCCAGCGCTGCTGGTGCGGATCGACGGGCTCAAGGACCGCTCGGGCCAGCTCAAGCTTGAAGTCTATCCGTCCAACGACGACGATTTCCTGGCCGATGACAATATCCTGATCTCGCAGGGCAAGACCTTTCGCCGGGTCGAACAGCCGGTCGGCGTCAATGGTCCGGTCGAACTGTGCGTGCGCGTTCCCGGGCCGGGTGCCTACAGCGTTTCGGTGCTGCACGACCGCGATGCCAACCGCAAGTTCGGCCTCTCGATCGACGGGATCGGTTTTGCCGGCAATCCGAAGATCAGGCTGAGCAAGCCCAAGGCCGCGGCTACCCGGGTCATGGCGGGCGGGGCGGTCACGCGCGTTGCCGTGGTGATGAACTACCGCCGGGGCCTGATGTCATTCGGCCCGCTTCGCACGCGCTGAGAGGTGGGCACGCGCTGAGAGGTGGGCACGCGCTAAGCGTTGCGCTCGGGCTGGCGGCGCTGTAGGGCGCTGCCATGAAGATCGTTGATGTCTGCGCATTCCTTTCGCCGCAAGGCGGGGGCGTCAAGACCTACATCGAACAGAAGCTCGCGCTCGGCCCACGGCTGGGGCACGAGATCGTCATCATCGCCCCTGGCGACCATGACGAAGTGATCGAGCGCAGCCCCGGCGCGAAAATCGTCACCATCGCCTCGCCCCGCTTCCCGCTGGACCGGAAATACTGGTATTTCGACGACGAGGCCCGGCTCCACGCCGCGCTCGACGCCGAGGCTCCCGATTTTGTCGAGTGCTCCTCGCCGTGGCGCAGCGCCAGCATGGTTGGCCGCTGGGCTCCCGAAGTGCCCAAGGCGCTGGTGATGCACGCCGATCCGCTTTCGGCCTATGCCTACCGCTGGTTTGGCGCACTGTTCAGCCGCGAGACGATCGACCGCCGATTCGAGCGGTTCTGGGAACATCTGCGCGACCTGGGCAATGCTTTTGGCCTTGTGGTCTGCGCCAGCCGCGAATTGCAGGAGCGCATGGCCGAGGGCGGAGTGGCCAACACCGTGCTTCATGCGATGGGGATCGAGGCCGGGCTGTTCACCCCCGAACGGCGCGACCCTGCCCTGCGCCGGCAATTACTCGAAATGTGCGGCCTGCCCGACGATGCGCACCTGCTGATCGCGGTCGGCCGGCTTTCGGCGGAAAAGCGCTGGCCGATGGTGATCGACGCGGTTGCCGCCGCCAGCCGTGCCTTGCCGATCGGGCTGGTCATGCTTGGCGCGGGAGGGCAGAAGCGCCGCATCCTCGACCAGATCGCCGGCAATCCGCATATCCGTCTGCTTGCGCCCGAGCGCAACCGCGAGAAATTCGCCGCCCTCCTCGCCAGCGCCGACGCGATGATCCACGGCTGCGAGGCCGAAACCTTCTGCATGGCCGCTGCCGAGGCCCGTGCCGCCGGGGTCCCGGTGATCGTGCCGGACCGGGGCGGCGCATCGGACCATGCCCGCGGCGGGGCCGGCATCGGCTACAAGGCGGGCAATGCGCTCGCCGCGTCCGAGGCCATCGCCGATCTGTTCGCCGGGCGCATCCCGGTGATCGGCACTGCCGTGCCGCCGGTCACCATGGAAGATCATTTTGCCCGGCTTTTCGCGGATTACGAAGCGCTGCGCCTGCGTCCGCCCGTCGCGGCCTGAGCCCCGCGATCCGGGCGCGGCAACGGAATTTGTCGGGCCTTGTCGCAATTTGTCGCATTGCACCATAGCGGTGGTGACAGCAGCCTTCGTTCGGCTCTAAAGTCCTATCCTGCGGCGACCTTGGTCCATCCGCGGCTCGAATGCCTTCCGACAGCTGAAGAAGGAAAATGGTTTGCCTGCCGCGAAACGCTTCCTGACCTTGACGACGGCCTGCCTGATTGCTGCGGGCCTGGCAGGGTGCGGCAATTCGAACGAGCAGCCCAAACGGCCCCCGCCGCAGGTTGGTTTCGTCGTGGTGAAGCCGCAGGCGGTGCCGGTGGTCGTCTCACTCGGCGGGCGCACCGTGGCTTACGAATCCTCCGAGGTGCGCCCGCAGGTCAGCGGCGTCATTCGCGCCCGGTTGTTCACCGAGGGCGGCCTTGTCCGGCAGGGCCAGCCGCTGTTCCAGATCGATCCCAGCCTTTATCGCGCCTCGGCCAACCAGGCCCAAGCCAACCTGATGAGCGCGCAGGCCACCGCCGAAGCCGCCGCAGCCCGCGCCGAACGCTATCGCCCGCTCGCCGCGATGGAAGCGGTGTCCAAGCAGGAATATACCGACGCGCTGGCCCAGTCACGGCAGGCCGCCGCCGCCGTTGCGCAGTCGCGCGCCGCGCTGGAAACCGCGCGCATCAACCTGCGTTTCACCACCGTGCCAGCGCCGATCACGGGGCGCATCGGCCGCTCCCTGTTCACCACCGGCGCGCTGGTCAGCGCCAACCAGCCTGATCCGCTGGCTTCAATCCAGCGGCTCGACCCCATCTTCGTCGACATGCAGCAATCGAGCGCCGACCTGCTTGCCCTGCGAAAAGGGCTGGCCGGCGGCGGCTCCGGCGGCGGCAGCACCCAGGTCAGGCTCCAGCTCGAGGACGGCACCGACTATGGCCATGCCGGGACCGTGCAGTTCTCGGAAATGACCGTGAACGAGGCGACCGGAACCGTCACCCTGCGTGCGCGATTCCCCAATCGCCAAGGGCTGCTGCTGCCCGGAATGTTCGTCCAGGCCAGTTTTGCCCAGACGGTCGATCCCCAAGCCTATCTCGTGCCGCAAGCTGCCGTGCAGCGTGATTTCGGCGGCGATTCGGTGGTTTACGTGGTCGGCGCGGGTAACAAGGCCCAACGCCGCACGATTACCGCCGTGCGCACGCTCGGCGCGGACTGGGTCGTGACCGGCGGGCTGAACCCGGGCGACCGGATCATCACGCAGGGCACTGCCAACCTGAAGTCGGGAATGCCGGTCAAGCCGGTCCCGGCGTCCTCGCCGCAGCGCGTCGCCCCGCGTCCGGCCGGCGCGGGTTCCGGGCCCGGCGGTTCCGACCGGCGCAACGGCGGCTGAGCGGGCGGCATGTCGCGCATATTCATCGATCGTCCGATCTTTGCCTGGGTGCTGGCCATCGTTGTCATGCTTGGCGGCATCTTCGGACTGCGCGCGCTGCCGATTGCCCAGTATCCGGACATCGCGCCGGTCCAGGTCAATATACGCGCCAGCTATCCCGGCGCTTCGGCGCAGGTGCTGGAAAACAGCGTCACCCAGGTGATCGAGCAGTCGCTCACCGGGCTCGACGGGATGCTCTATTTCAGCTCGCAATCATCCTCGCGCGGGCAGGCCAACATCAATGTGATCTTCGCCAAGGGCACCAACCCCGACACCGCGCAGGTTCAGGTCCAGAACCAGATTGCAAGCGTCCTCCCGCGTCTGCCCCAGCAGGTCCAGCAGCAGGGCGTGCGCACCAGCAAGTCGCAGTCCGACCAGTTGTTGCTGCTTGCGCTCTATGACACGACCGACAAGCGCACCAACCGCGACATTGCCGATTACCTGTCGTCCAACCTGGTCGACCCGCTGTCGCGCGTCGACGGAGTGGGCGAGGCGTCGTCGTTCGGCTCACCCCATGCGATGCGGATCTGGCTGAACCCGCAGCGCCTTGCGGCGATGGCGCTGATGCCGTCAGACGTCGTGTCCGCGATCACCGCTCAGAACACTGAGGTCGCCGCGGGCGAACTGGGAGGGCTGCCGTCGCCCGCCGGCCAGATGCTCAATGCCACGGTCACCGCCCAGTCGCGCCTGCAGACCCCCGAGCAGTTCGGCAACATCACGCTGAAGACCCTGCCTGACGGGTCGAGCGTGCGGATCAGGGACGTCGCCCGGGTCGAGATAGGCTCGGAAAACTACGGTGCCAGCAGCCGCTTCAACGGCCACCCGGGCGCGGGCCTGTCGATCTCGCTCGCCCCCGACGCCGACGCGCTCAAGACCGCCGAACTGGTCAAGGCCGAGGTTGAGCGGCTTGCCAGGAACCTCCCCGAGGGCGTCAAATACGCCTACGCGACCGACACGACGACTTTCATCAAGCTTTCGGTGAGCGAAGTGGTCAAGTCGCTGCTGGAAGCGATCGTTCTCGTCGTGATCGTCATGTTCGTGTTCCTGCAAAGCTGGCGGGCCACGCTGATCCCGGCGATCGCCGTGCCGGTCGTGCTGCTCGGGACGTTCGGGGTGTTCTACATCGCCGGATTCTCGATCAACACGATGACGATGTTCGGGCTGGTGCTGGCCATCGGCCTGCTGGTCGATGATGCGATCGTCGTGGTCGAGAATGTCGAGCGCCTGCTTCACGAAAACCCCGGGATGACCCCGCGCGAGGCGACGATCCAGTCGATGCGGGAGATCCAGACGGCACTTGTCGCGATTGCGCTGGTGCTGTCGGCGGTGTTCCTGCCGATGGCCTTCTTCGGCGGGTCAACGGGCGTGATCTACCGCCAGTTCTCGCTGACCATCGTTTCGGCGATGGTGCTGTCGGTGTTGGTTGCGCTGATCCTCAGCCCGGCGCTGACTTCCACGCTGCTGCGTGCACCCCTGCCTGACGGAAGCGAGCGGCCCACGCTGCTGCAACGCCGGTTCCCGCGCGTCGGCCATGGCCTGACGTGGGCGCGCCATGCGTTCAACTCGCGGTTTGACGCGATGACGATGCGTTACCGCAGCATCATCGTCACGGTGGTCGAGCGCAAGTGGATCTTCATGGCGATCTATGCGCTGGTCCTGCTGCTGCTGGCGGTGATGTTCGTCCGGCTGCCCGGCGGCTTCCTGCCGATGGAGGACCAAGGTAACGTCATGCTGCAAGGCCGTCTCCCCGGCGGGGCGACGGCCGAACGTTCGCGCGGGGTCCAGTTTGCGGTCGAGCGCTACCTCACGACTTATGAAAATAAGAACATCAGGTCGTTCTTCACCGTCACCGGCGGCGGCGGCGGCGGCGCATCGGGCCAGAATACCGTCCAGGGCTTTCTCACCCTCTCTGATTGGGACAAGCGCAAGGGCGATGAAAACAGCGCCGCGGAAATCGCCACCCGTGCCAGCGGGGCCTTCCGCAACATCCGCGACGCGCAGGTTTTTGCGCTGGTCCCTCCAGCGATTCGCGGCTTCGGGATGAGCAGCGGCTTCACGCTCGAACTGCTCAACAACAGCGGCATGACCCACGACCAGTTCATGGCCGCGCGCGACCGGCTGGTGCAGATGGCGAGCGCCGACCCCCGCCTTGCCAACGTCCGCGTCTCGGACCTTCCGGAAACGGCCACGCTCAAGGTCGATACCGACCCACAGCGTCTGACCGCCTATGGGCTGAGCCAGAACGACGTGAACACCACGCTGGCCACGGCCTGGGGCGGGCGTTATGTCAATGATTTCATGGACAATGGCCGCGTCAAGCGCGTCTATGTTCAGGGCGACGCGCCCTTCCGCTCCGATCCGCAGAGCCTCAGCCAGTGGTACGTCCGCACCGCAAGCGGCCAGATGACCCCGTTTTCGGCCTTCGCCAAGGTAAACTGGTCGACCGTGCCGACCACCCTCTCGCGCTTCCTTGGCGTGCCTGCGGCCGAAATCCAGGGACAGGCCGCGCCGGGCTATTCATCGGGCGAGGCGATGGAGGCCGCCGAGTCACTCGCCGCGACGATCACGGGCACCACGGTGGCGTGGGCGGGGGCTTCCTATGAGGAGCGGCAGAGCTCGGGGCAGGCCCCGCTGCTTTATGCGGTGTCGCTGCTGGTGGTGTTCCTGTGCCTTGCCGCGCTGTATGAAAGCTGGTCGATCCCGGTCGCGGTGCTGCTGGTGATCCCGCTCGGCCTTGTCGGCGCGATCTTTGCAGTGACCCTGCGCGGCCTGCAGAATGACGTCTATCTCCAGATCGGCCTGCTCACCACGATGGGCCTTGCTTCCAAGAACGCGATCCTGATGATCGAATTTGCAGAACAGGCCGAACGCAAGGGAATGCGGGTGATCGACGCCGCGCTGGAGGCCGCCCGCATCCGCCTGCGGCCGATCCTGATGACCAGCTTCTCGTTTATTTTCGGCGTCATGCCGCTCGCGCTGGCGACCGGAGCAGGGGCCAACAGCCGCATCGCGATCGGCACCTCGGTGATCGGTGGAATGCTCACCGCGGTGATCCTCGCGTTGTTCTATATCCCGCTGTTCTTCGTCATGGTCCGGCGCGGGGTGCGCGACGGGATCAAGGCCCTGCGCGTCCGCTATTCCCGCGACGAGGCAGCGGCATGAGCCGCCTCGCCGTCCTGACCCCCACCGTTCTGGCACTGGCGGCACTGCTGGCGTCGTGTTCGATGGCTCCCAAATACGTGCGCGGCGAACCGCCCGTGCCCGCCTCGTGGCCCGCCGGCGACGCCTATCTCGCGCAGGCTGAGTCCAGCCTGCCCGCTGTTTCCTATCGCGACATCTTTACCGATGGCCGGCTTCAGACGCTGGTCGAACAGGCCCTCGTCAACAACCGCGACATCCGCGTCGCCGCCGCTAACCTCGCCGCCGCGCGGGCGCAGGTTCGCGTCGTGCGCTCCAACCAGTTTCCCGAGGTCGGCGTCTCGGCTGGTATCAACCGCGACAGCGGGTCGGGCGGCCGGGCAGAATCGACCAATGCCACCGTTTCGGCCGGGATCAGCGCGTTCGAGATTGACCTGTTCGGACGCCTGGCCTCGCAGACCGAGGCCCAGCGGCAAAGCGCGCTCGCCACCGAGGCCGTCGCCCGCACCGTTCGCCTCGGCCTTGTCGCCGACCTTGCCCAGGCATGGGCCGATCACGCCGCCAACGCCGAATTGCTGCGCCTTGCCCAAAGCACCGCCGCCAGCGCCCGCCAGACCGTGACCCTCAGCCGCGCCCGGCTTGAAGGCGGGGTCGCACCGCGCACCGCCCTGCGCCAGGCCGAACAGGTCCTCGCCACCGCCGAGGCCGACCTCGCGACCCAGACCACCGCGCTCGCGCAGGACCGCAACCTCATCGCGCTGCTGGTCGGCGGCCCGGTCGATACGGCGCTGCTGCCCGCCAACCTCGGCGAGGTCACCGCCTCGATCCGGGTGCTTGGCGCGGGCACGAGTTCGGAGGTGCTGCTGCGCCGGCCCGACGTGCTGGCCGCCGAATACCGTTTGCGCGCCGCCAACGCCAATATCGGCGCAGCCCGCGCCGCGCTGTTCCCGCACATTTCGCTGACCGGGCTTCTTGGGCTGGCCAGCGGCTCGCTCACCGGCCTGTTCGAGGGCGGGGCCTTCAGCAATACGCTTGGCGCGGGGGTGTCCTATCCGATCTTCTCCGCCGGCGGGGCGAGGGCAGGGGTGGACGTCAGCCAGGCCCAGCGCGACGCCGCGCTTGCCGCCTATGAAGGGGCGATCCAGACCGCGTTCCGCGAGGTTGCCGACGCACTCGGCCGGCAGGGCACGATCGGCGAGGAGTTGCGCGCGGCCGAAGCCCGCACCGCTGCCGCCGACGACACCGCCATGCTCACCACGGCGCGGTATCGTGGCGGCATCGCCTCCTCGCTCGAAAACCTCGATGCGCAGCGTACGCTTTATTCCGCGCAGCGCACATTGGTTGGCGAACGGCTGCTGGTTATTGCCAACCGCGTCCGTCTCTACCGCGTGCTCGGCGGAGACCAATTGGCTGCCACGCCGCTCTAAATATATTTAATTGCGTGAATCCATGTAATTTTGCTTGTCATGGCCGGTCAAACATGATTCCAAGGCAATGATGAGGCATTCCCGCTCCGAACCCCGATTTGCACGCGAAACCGTGAGCCGGGCCTTGGCGCTCGGTACCTTGCTCGTGATGGGAGCATGGGGCGTCGCGGGGCCGAGCGGGCTTCTGGCATGGAGTGAGAACCTGCGCTTGCTCGATCAGCGTCAGCAGGATGTGAAGAAGCTTTCCGCCGAACGTGACGAACTGCGCAACCGCGTCGCCCTGCTTGATCCGGGCCACGCAGATCCGGACCTCACGGGCGAACTTCTCCGCAGCAATCTGAATGTCGTTCACCCCGACGAAATGGTAATGATGCTCAAGTGAGCGCGATTTGGCGCATTTTGTTGCGCCTGATCGGAACCTGCAAAACCCCATAACAAAATGCTACGCGGCGGTTTGCCTTCCGCCTGCCTGTGCCTATACCTGCGCGACAGACAGTCTTAGGGGACAGGATAAGTGGCAAAAACCGCAAGCAGGAAAGACGCCGACCTTTCCCAGGCCGACGCGGCCGGCACAGGCGCACCCAATGCCGGCCTTCCGGCGCTTCATTCACTGCAGGAACGTCACGACGCCAGCAAGCGCTATGCCGCGTCGGACGAGCAACTGCTGACGTTCTACGAACAGATGCTGCTGATCCGCCGGTTCGAGGAACGTGCGGGGCAGCTCTACGGACTCGGCCTCATCGGCGGGTTCTGCCACCTCTATATCGGCCAGGAGGCGGTTGCCGTCGGGCTCCAGTCGGCGCTTCAGGAGGGCCATGACAGCGTTATCACCGGCTACCGTGACCACGGCCATATGCTTGCTTACGGGATCGACCCCAAGTCGATCATGGCGGAACTGACCGGGCGCGAGGCCGGCATTTCGCGCGGCAAGGGCGGGTCGATGCACATGTTCTCGACAGAGCACCGCTTTTACGGCGGCCACGGCATCGTTGGCGCGCAGGTGCCGCTCGGCGCAGGGCTCGCCTTTGGCCATAAGTATCGCGAGGACGGCGGCGTCTGCCTGGCCTATTTCGGCGACGGCGCGGCCAACCAGGGCCAGGTCTATGAAACCTTCAACATGGCCGCCTTGTGGAACCTGCCGATCATCTTCGTGGTCGAGAACAACGGCTATGCGATGGGCACCGCGGTCAAGCGCGGTTCGGCTGAAACCCATTTCTACCGCCGCGGCACGGCGTTCCGCATTCCGGGGATGGACGTCAACGGGATGGACGTGCTTGAGGTTCGCAACGCCGCCGAGATCGCGCTGGAATACGTGCGCGGCGGCAACGGTCCGGTGCTGATGGAACTGCACACCTATCGTTATCGCGGGCATTCGATGTCCGATCCGGCCAAGTACCGCACCCGCGAGGAAGTGCAGGAAATGCGCGAGAAGCACGACCCGATCGAGGCGGCCAAGCTTGAACTGGTCGCGCGCGGCGTGTCTGAGGACAAGCTCAAGGACATCGACAAGGCGATCCGCGCCCGCGTCTCCGAAGCGGCGGACTTTGCTGAAAACTCCCCCGAACCGGCACCTGCCGAACTTTACACCGACGTGCTGGTGGAGCGTTACTGATGGCTATCGAACTGAAGATGCCGGCCCTTTCGCCGACGATGGAAGAAGGCACGCTGGCCCGCTGGCTGGTCAAGGAAGGCGACGAGATCAAGTCCGGCGACATCATCGCCGAGATCGAGACCGACAAGGCGACGATGGAATTCGAGGCGGTCGACGAAGGCACGCTCGGCAAGATTTTTGTGGCCGAGGGCACCGAGGGGGTGAAGGTCGGAACGGTGATCGCCGTGATCGGTGAAGGGGGCGCAGAGGCCCCGGCACCGGCACCGGCACCGGCCCAGAAGGCCGCCGTGAGCGACACTCCTGCCGCCGCCCCTGCGCCCGAAGTGGTGAGGGCTCCCACCGCCGCCCCTGCGGCCGATCCCGAGGTTCCGGCCGGCACC
>CAYFJH010000005.1:47955-90233 GCA_964343385.1 uncultured Novosphingobium sp.
CTGTTCGCGAGGCTTTGCGCGACGCGATGGCCGAGGAAATGCGCCGCGACGACCGGGTCTTCGTGATGGGCGAGGAAGTGGCCGAGTATCAGGGTGCCTACAAGGTGACCCAGGGCCTGCTCGACGAGTTCGGGCCGAAGCGGGTGATCGACACGCCGATCACCGAATACGGCTTTGCCGGCATCGGCACCGGCGCGGCGATGGGCGGCCTTCGCCCCATCGTCGAATTCATGACCTTCAACTTCGCGATGCAGGCGATCGACCACCTGATCAACTCCGCCGCGAAGACCAACTACATGTCCGGCGGGCAGATGCGCTGTCCGATCGTGTTCCGCGGTCCCAACGGCGCGGCAAGTCGCGTGGGCGCGCAGCACAGCCAGAACTACGGGCCGTGGTATGCCGCCGTTCCCGGCCTCGTGGTGATCGCGCCCTATGATGCGGCGGACGCCAAGGGCCTGCTCAAGGCGGCGATCCGCAGCCAGGACCCGGTGATCTTCCTCGAGAACGAACTGGTCTATGGCCGCAGCTTCGACGTGCCCGACCTTGACGACCACGTCCTGCCCATCGGCAAGGCGCGGACCGTGCGCGAGGGCAAGGATGTGACCATCGTCACCTACTCGATCGGCGTCGGCCTCGCACTCGAGGCGGCGACCCAGCTTGCGGCAGAGGGGATCGAGGCCGAGATCATCGACCTGCGCACCTTGCGCCCGCTCGACAAGGGCGCGGTCCTGGCCAGCCTCGCGAAGACCAACCGCGTCGTCGTGGTCGAGGAAGGGTTCCCGGTCTGCTCCATCGCGTCGGAAATCGTCGCGATCTGCATGGAAGAAGGCTTCGACCATCTCGACGCGCCGGTCCTGCGGGTCTGCAACGAAGACGTGCCGCTGCCCTATGCCGCGAACCTCGAAAAAGCCGCGCTGATCGATACGCCCCGCATCGTGAGCGCGGTCAAGCAGGTCAGCTATCGCTGAGACGGCGGAGCTTGCCGATGGCCTGACGCCTCTGGCACGGCTGGCGCTGGCCTATGCACCGGCCGCGGCGCGGGGGCATTGGCTGACCCTGCTGGCGCTGGATGCGCGGCTGGCCGGAATTGTACGCGGTGCGCGCGAACCGATGCTGGCGCAGCTGCGGCTGGCTTGGTGGCGGGATCGGTTGAACGGTGATCCGGCGGGCTGGCCGAAGGGTGAGCCCTTGTTGGCGCGGCTGGCCGATTGGGGCGGGGAGGCACAGGGGCTTGCCGCTCTGGTTGACGGCTGGGAGGCGCTGCTGAGCGACGGGCCTCTGGATGCGGAGGCGTTCGGTGCCTTTGCGCTGGGCCGCGAAACGGCTGCCGGGGCATTGGCGGCGGTTATCGGTGCAGATGTGGTGGCGGCGCAGAGCAATGCGCGGCGCTGGGCGCTGGCCGATCTTGCCCTGCATCTGGGCGATCCGCAGGAACGCGCCGCCGCGCTTGATCTGCTGGCAGAATCCGCGCCGGCTTCGCGGGTGTCCGGGCCGCTGGCCTTGCTGCGCGGGCTTTCGGAACGCGCGCTGCGGCGGGGCGAGGCCGAGGCGCTGTCCGGGCCGGGGGCGCTGCTGGCCGCGATCCGGCTTGGTTTCCTCGGACGGTAGGCTAAGCTGCCCTTGGGGTTTGTACGGGGGCATTGATGAATCGCACGGTCTTGGGCGCGTTCGCCACGCTTTTGCTGATGGCGGCGGGGCTTTTCTGGTGGCAGGGGCGCGCGGCGGTTGATCCGGGGAATCTGCCGCCGCTGGCGCTGGCGGCTGATGGCGGCGACATGACGCTGCCGGGTGCGGATGCCAAGGGGCTGCACGGACCAGCCCTGCCCGAGGCAAGCGAGCAGACGAAGGAGCAGCGGCGGTTTGACCGGCTGGACCGCAACCGGGACGGAAAAATCGCGCGGGTAGAGGCACTTGCGCCGCGTGCGGCGGCGTTTCGCAAGCTGGACGTAGACGGCAACAACCTGCTGACCTTCGAGGAATGGGCGGTCAGGACGTCCAGCAAGTTCAAGGCAGCGGACGGCAACGGGGACGGCGCGCTGGACAGGCCCGAGTTTGCGACGACCAAGCCAAAGGCCAAAGTGCAACCGGCCTGCAAGTGCGGTGCAAAGGCCCCGCCAGCGCCGGTTCCGCCGTCAGAGGACGACGAGGGGTAGCCAGCCGGCGAGGTCTTCCTTGGCGCGGTCGGTATAGGCTTCCTTGCGGGCCTTTTTGCGGACGTCGTGCAAGGGGGGGAACAGGCCGAAGTTGATGTTCATCGGCTGGTAGGTCGCCGCCTCGGCATCGCCGGTGATGTGGGCGAGCAATGCACCCAGCGCGGTGGTGCGCGGCGGTTCGGCCCAAGGGCGGCCGGTGATTTCGCAGGCGGCCATGATCCCGGCCAGCATACCCACGGCGGCGCTTTCGACATAGCCCTCGCAGCCGGTGATCTGCCCGGCGAAGCGGATGTTGGCCGCCGACTTGAGCCGCAACTGGCGGTCAAGCAGGGTGGGGGAATTGAGGAAGGTGTTGCGGTGGAGGCCGCCGAACCGCGCGAATTCGGCGTTTTCGAGGCCGGGGATCGTGCGGAAGATGCGCTGCTGTTCAGCGTATTTGAGCTTGGTCTGAAAGCCAACCATGTTCCAGATGGTTCCCAGCACGTTGTCCTGCCGCAGCTGCACCACGGCATGGGGCCAGCGGCCGGACGGGTGCTCGGGCGTGGCCCAGTGCGGATTGTCCAGCCCGACGGGCTTCATCGGGCCGAAGCGCAGGGTATCCTCGCCGCGCTCCGCCATGACTTCGACCGGCATGCAGCCGTCGAAATAGGGGGTGTTGGCCTCCCATTCCTTGAAGACGGTCTTTTCTCCGGCGAGGATTTCCTCGCGGAAGGCGAGGTATTGCGGCTTGTCCATCGGGCAGTTGATGTAGTCGCGCCCGTCACCGCCGAGCGCGATGGAGGCTTCGGCGCCCTTGTCCCAGCGGCTGGCCATCCATGCCACGTCCATGTTGATGGAATCGCGGTAGACGATGGGGGCGATGGCATCGAAGAAGGCGAGGGCTTCCGCGCCGGTGGCCGCGCCGATGGAGGAGGCGAGGGCTGCGCCGGTCAGCGGGCCGGTGGCAATGATCGCCATCGCTCCGGACGGCAGGGCGTCGACCCGTTCGCGCACCAGTTCGAGGGTGGGAAGCGCGGCGAGGGCGGCCTCGATCTCGGCGGAGAACACCTCGCGGTCGACTGCGAGGGCGGAACCGGCGGGAACGCGGGCCTTTTCGGCTGCGGCCATGATGAGCGAGCCGCAGAGGCGCATTTCGTGGTGGAGCAGGCCGACCGCGTTTTTGGCGTCATCGTCCGAACGGAGCGAATTGGAGCAGACCAGTTCGGCGAGGTTGTCGGTCTGGTGGGCCGGGCTGCGTTCGCCATCCGGGCCGCCGCGCATTTCGGACAGGCGCACGCGGACGCCGCGCCTGGCGAGCTGCCATGCCGCCTCGGTTCCGGCGAGGCCGCCGCCGATGATGTGGATGTCGTGGGTCATGGCGGGGCGTTAGCGTGCTGCCTTGCCAAAGGCTAGTCAGCGCGTTATAACATTCGTATGAACGCAAAATCAAAAGTCATCAAAATCGGCAATTCCACCGGCATTGTCATCCCCCGTGATGTGCTGGCGAGCCTGCGTGTGGCCCAAGGAGACGAGCTGCATTTTGTTGAGAAGGGCAATGGTGAGTTCGTAATCGGCAAGTATGATCCAGCATTCGCGGCGGCGATGGCGCTGGCGGATGAAATCATGCACGACGATGCGGACATTTTGCGCGTGCTCGCCAAGTGACGGAATGGAAATGGGTTTCGGTCCAGATCGTCGAAGCAATACATAACAGGCAACTGGCCGAGCACGGCGGAGCCGGCGGCGTACGTGATGCGAGTGCGCTTGAATCTGCGCTTGCCCGGCCAATCAACCTGTCACTTTATGGCAACCCCGACGCAGCCGAACTGGCTGCTGCTGTCGCCTTCGGTATCGCGCGTAACCACCCGTTCGTCGATGGGAACAAGCGTAGCGCATGGGTTTGCGCGCGTCTGTTTCTGAGGCTCAATGGGGTCGAGTTGGCCTTTGACAAGGCGGAGGCAACGGTGATGGTGCAAGACCTCGCGGCGGGCGAATTGTCCGAGGCGGAGGTTGCTGCCTGGTTTCGCGCGCGGGTGGCGGCCGGGGGCTGACACTCAGGGTGGGCGTTGGACGATGCGTCCAGGCCGCGCCTAGCGCGGCAGCGTGATGGTGCCGCCGCTTTCCCACTTCAGCGGGCCGTGGGCGATGATTGCGGTGAGGGGGAGTTCGCCGTAGACGTGGGGGAACAGCTGGCCGCCGCGAGAGGGTTCCCAGCGGACTTGTTCGTGCAAGGCCATCAGGTCGACTGTGGCGATCCACAGGTCGGGCTTTTCGCCGAAGTGCTTGAGCACGGTTTCGGGCAGCTGCTGCGCGGTCGACAGGTGGATGTAGCCATCCGCCAGGTCGACCGGGGCACCGGCGAAACTGCCCTTCATCAGCAGTTCCGCGCGCTGCGGCCCGGTCAGCACCTTGTAGGCGCGGGTGGGAAAGGTCATTCCGCCTCGGGCGTGCCGCCTGTTTCGGCGGCAGGTTCGTCGGCAGTCTCGGTGGTGCCTTCGACATCGGCTTCCACCTCGTCGCCCGCTTCGGTTTCGGCAAGGCGAACCGCGCTGACCACGTGTTCGTCACCGGAGACATTGAACAGGCGGACGCCGGCGGAGCCGCGGCCGATGACGCGCAGGCTTTCGAGCGGCAGGCGGATCAGCTTGGCCTGATCGGTGACGAGCATCAGCTGGTCGGCCGGGCTCGCCGGGAAGCTGGCGACGACCGGGCCGTTGCGGCCGATGTTGTCGATGTTGGTGATGCCTTGCCCGCCGCGTCCGGTGCGGCGGTATTCGTAGGCGGAGGACATCTTGCCGTAGCCGTTGGCGCAGACGGTCAGGATGAACTGTTCGCGTTCTGCCAGTTCTGCGATGCGTTCGGGCGACATATTGGGTTCGCCCTCCTTTTCGCCCTTCCACGGTGCGAAGCGGACATAGTCCTCGCGTTCCTCGCTGGTGGTGCCGACGCGGTGGAGGATCGAGAGCGAGATGACCTCGTCACTTTCCCCCTTGGAATTGGCCTTGAGCAGCATTCCGCGCACGCCCGTGGAAGTGCGGCTCTGGAACTCGCGGACGTCGTCGCCAGCGAAGCGAATCGCCTTGCCCTGGCGGCTGGCGAGGAGGACGTCGTCGGTGGGTTCGAGCAGGGCGACGCCGATCAGGCGGTCTTCCGAATCGTCCTCGAAGCGCATGGCGAACTTGCCGTTGCTGGGGACGTTGGTGAACAGGTCCATCGAGTTGCGGCGGACATTGCCCTTGGCTGTGGCAAAGACGACGTGGAGCTTGCCCCACTCGGCCTCGTCTTCGGGCAGGGGGAGGACGGCGGCGATGGTTTCGTCCTTGTCGAGCGCCGGAAGCAGGTTGACGATGGGCCGACCGCGCGTGGCCGGGCCGCCTTCGGGCAGCTTCCACACCTTGAGCCTGTAAACCTTGCCCGCGGTGGAGAAGAACAGGACCGGCGTGTGGGTGCTGGTGACCAGCATGGTCCCGACGGCGTCTTCTTCCTTGGTCGCCATGCCGGCGCGGCCCTTGCCGCCGCGGTTCTGCGCACGGAAGGTGGAGAGCGGGGTGCGCTTGATATAGCCGTCGAGGGTGATGGTGACGACCATGTCGTCACGCTCGATCAGGTCTTCGTCGTCGATGCCGTCCCACGCGGGCATGATTTCGGAGCGGCGCGGGGTGGCGTAAAGCTCCTTCACCTGCACCAGTTCGTCGCGCATCAAGCCGTAGAGCTTGGCCCGGTCACCGAGGATCGAGAGAAATTCCTCGATCGCGACGGCCAGCACCTGCAGTTCGCCGCCGATTTCCTCGCGCCCCATGCCGGTGAGGCGGTGGAGGCGCAGTTCGAGGATCGCGCGGACCTGCACTTCGGACAGGCGATAGGTGCCGCCGGACTGTTCGGCGTCGGGTTCGATCGCTTCGACCAGGCGGATGTACTGCGCGATGTCGCCGATCGGCCATTCGCGGCGCATCAGCGCTTCGCGTGCGGCGGCCGGGTTCGGCGCGCCGCGGATGATCTTGACCACTTCGTCGAGGTTCGACACCGCGACGACCAGGCCGAGCAAGACGTGGGCCCGGTCCCGCGCCTTGTTCAGTTCGAACTTGGTGCGGCGGGTGATGACTTCCTCGCGGAAGGCGATGAAGGCGGCGATGATGTCGCGCAGGGCCAGCGTTTCCGGGCGGCCGCCGCGAATGGCGAGCATGTTGGCCGGGAAGTTCGACTGGGCGGGGGTATTGCGCCAGATCTGGTTGAGCACGACTTCGGGCGTGGCATCGCGCTTGAGCTCGATCACCACGCGCACGCCTTCGCGGCTCGATTCGTCGCGGATGTCCGAAACGCCTTCGATGCGCTTGTCCTTGGCGGCTTCGGCGAGTTTTTCGACGAGGCCGGACTTGCCGACCTGGAACGGCATCGAGGTGAGGACGATCGACCGGCGGTCGCCGCGGTTTTCCTCGATCTTGTGGCGGCAGCGCTGGATGACCGAGCCGCGGCCGGTGTGGTAGGCCGAGCGGGCGCCGGCGGTGCCAAGGATCAGCGGCGCGGTCGGGAAATCCGGGCCGGGGATGAATTCGATCAGTTCCTCGGTCGTGATCGCCGGGTTCTCGATATAGGCGAGGCAGCCGTCGATCACTTCGCCGAGGTTGTGCGGCGGGATGTTGGTCGCCATGCCGACCGCGATGCCGCCAGCGCCGTTGACCAGCAGGTTGGGGAAGCGGGCCGGCAGCACCGAAGGTTCGCGGCGCGAACCGTCGTAGTTGTCGACGAAATCGACCGTATCCTTGTCGAGATCGTCGAGCAGGAAGTTGGCGACGCGGGTCAGGCGCGCTTCGGTGTAGCGCATCGAGGCCGGCGGATCGGGGTCCATCGAGCCGAAGTTGCCCTGACCGTCGATCAGCGGCACGCGCATCGACCAGTCTTGCGTCATGCGGGCAAGGGCGTCGTAGATCGCGCTGTCACCGTGCGGGTGATAGTTGCCCATGACGTCGCCGACGATCTTGGCCGACTTGCGGTAGGGCCGGCCCGCGACGAAGCCGCCTTCCTGGCTGGCGAAGAGGATGCGGCGGTGGACCGGCTTCAGCCCGTCGCGCACGTCCGGCAGGGCGCGGCTGACGATCACACTCATCGCGTAGTCGAGATAGCTGGTCTTCATCTCGTCGACGATGTCGACGCGCTGGAATTCGCCCAGCGGTGAAGGGGTATCGAGGGTTTCGGTGTCGTCGCTCACGATTGCGATTTGTCTTTTCTGTTCTTGAAATAGGCGGCTGGCAGCGCACTAGGACAAAGCGACGGCCAAGGCCAGCGCAGGCCTTGCGCGATGGGCGTTTCGTCCCGCTTTTTCCACACTTGATCGCGCGCGCGTGGACGGGGGTGATGGTGATGCGTGAACGGCAGGGCGAACCCCCGTTCAATTCGCGTTCAAGCGTATAAATCTAATCGCCGTTCCTGTTGCCAAAGCCGGAAATCCCGGCCATCTGGCGGCGAGGAGTTTTGGGCCGCAGCGCCTCCTTGAAGGGGTGGGCGCGGGCGGCAGTGGAAGGAGAGAATTGCCCATGTTTCCGATTTCCGATCGCGCCCGCCCGCTTTCGCGCGCGGCGATGATTTTCGCCCTCGCGCTCGGCACTGCCGGTGGCGCTCTGGCTGTCGCCGCGCCTGCCGTGGCCAAGGACGCCGCACCCAAGGAAAAGGCCGCCGAATATTCGCCCGCCTTCCGCAAGGCCGCAGCGCCGCTCCAGAATGCGCTGATCGCCGCGCAGAAGGCCAAGCCGGATGCTGCCGGGATCGTCGCGCTCAAGGCTCAGGTCGATGCGCTGCTGGCCGTTTCGACCACGCCGGATGACAAGTTCTTCGCCGGCCAGTTCGCCTTTCAGGCCAGCCAGCTCGACAAGGACCCCGTACTTCAGCGCAAGGGCCTGCAGACAATGGTCGATTCCGGCCGCCTGACCGGACTGGAACTGGGCAAGTACCATTATTTCCTTGGCGTCGCGGCCTATCAGGTCAAGGACTACCCCGCAGCGCAGACCGCGTTCGCCGCAGCCGTGGCCACGGGTTACGCAGAGAACGACGTGCAGATGATGCTGGCTGAAACCCAGTTCAGCGCCGGCCAGAACGACGCCGGTTATGCCTCGCTGATGAAGGCCATCGTGGCCCGAAACGCGACGGCCACGCCGACCCCGCAGGACTGGTATGCCCGCGGCCTCGGCGTCGCCTACAAGGCGAAGCAGTATAACAAGGCGCTGGAGTTCTCCAATGCAATGGTCGCTGCCTATCCTTCCAAGGACAACTGGGGAGATACCATCAATATCGCCCGCATGGCCGGCCGCTTCCCGGCGCAGGAAACGCTGGACCTGATGCGCCTGATGGGCCGCACCAACTCGTTCCGTGACACCAGCGACTATGCCGAATACCTCCAGGCGGCCGACGCCCGCCGCGCTCCGGGTGAAGTGCTCAAGGTGCTGCAGGCCGGGACCACGGCAGGCAAGCTCAACGCGAGCGACGTGTTCGTGACCGAGAACAAGGCGCAGGCGACCGCGCGTCTTGCCGCGGACAAGGCCGGGCTTCCCGCGCTTGACCGCGATGCCCATGCGCCTGCCGCCACCGCCGCGACGGTCGTTGCCGCCGCCGACGCGTTCCTGAGCTATGACGATTTCGCCAAGGCCGAGGGCCTGTACCAGATCGCGCTGACCAAGACCGGGGTCGATACCGACCGGGCGCTGACCCGGCTTGGCATTGCCCAGCTCGATCAGGGCAAGTTCGCCGACGCACAGGCGACTTTCGCCAAGGTCGGCGGCGTGCGCAAGCCGATCGCCATGCTGTGGTCTACCTATGCCGCGCAGAAGGCCAAGGGTGGCTGATCCAAACGGCCTGAATGGTTTGGGCCTGAATGGTTGAGGAAGGGCGGCAGGCGACTGCCGCCCTTTTCGTTACTTGACCGGTTGCTACTGAACCGGGCTGAATTCGCCCGTGCCTTCGTCGAGGATGTGGAGCAGCCCGTCCGAGATCGCGAAGAAGGCACCGCGCAGGCGCAGTTCGCCGGCCGCTTCCTTGCGCGCGATGTAGGGAAAGGTCCGCAGGTTCGCGAGGCTGACCTTGACCCCGGCCTGTTCCATCGCCCGTTCCGCCTCGCGCCCGGTCGTGCCATACTTCGCCGCCACCGGTTCGCGCGCTTCGTCGAGCATGGCGATCCAGTCGGCGATGAAGCCGCCTTCGCCATGCTCGCTCCCGTGCAGTTCCTGGGTCAGCGCGGCCTTGCACCCACCGCACATGCCGTGGCCCATCACTACGACTTCCCTGATGCCGAGCACCTGCACCGCAAATTCGAGCGCGGCGGAAACGCCGTGGTGGCCGGGGGCGGTCTCATAGGGCGGGACCATGGCGGCCACGTTGCGGACGACGAAGATCTCGCCCGGATCGACGTCGAAGATCTGCGCCGGGTCGACGCGGCTGTCGGAGCAGGCGATTACCATCACCTCGGGCTCCTGCCCGTCGCGCAGGGTGGTCCAGCGTTCGCGGTTCTGGTTCCATCCGGATTCGCGGAATCGGCGGTAACCGGCGACGAGCCGGTCAAGCTGGGGAGAGTGTTCATCGGCCATGCGCGGCTACATGGCTTCACCAATTGCCTCTGGCAAGCGAAAGCCTAAGCGCCTATCTCCCGCGCCATGAGTGAATTTGCCGACGCCGCCGAGTCCCTTCCGGACCTTGATCAGACCGAAGCGCCCAGCGCGTTGCCGAGCCATCAGCGCCAGCGCAAGCCTGACTGGATTCGCGTCCGCGCGCCGACCAGCAAGGAGTATGGCGAAACCCGCCAGCTGATGCGCGACCTCAAGCTGAACACGGTGTGCGAGGAAGCGGCCTGTCCCAACATCGGCGAATGCTGGACGAAAAAGCACGCAACCGTGATGATCCTGGGCGATGTCTGCACGCGGGCCTGCGCCTTCTGCAACGTCAAGACCGGGATGCCGCGCAAGGTGGACGCAAGCGAGCCCGGCCATGTGGCCGAGCTGGTGGCCAAGACCGGACTGACCCATATCGTCATCACCTCGGTCGACCGGGACGATCTGCCGGACGGCGGGGCGGGGCAGTTCGTCAAGGTGATCGAGGCGCTGCGCGATCAGGCCCCCGGCACCACGATCGAGATCCTCACCCCCGATTTTCGCGGCAAGATGCGCGAGGCGGTGGAGGCCATCGTCGCCGCCGGGCCGGATGTTTATAACCACAACCTTGAAACGGTGCCCCGGCTTTACCCCACGATCCGTCCCGGTGCGCGCTATTATGCGTCGCTGCGCCTGCTGGAGGAAGTGAAGCGGCATAACCCGATGATCTTCACCAAGAGCGGGGTGATGCTCGGTCTTGGGGAACAGCGGCTCGAAGTCCATCAGGTGATGGACGACATGCGCACGGCGGGGATCGATTTCCTGACCATGGGCCAATATCTCCAGCCCACGCCCAAGCACACCAAGGTCATCGAATTCGTCACCCCGCAGGCGTTTTCGGCCTATGGTGCTATCGCGCGGGCCAAGGGCTTCCTCCAGGTCGCCTCCAGCCCGCTGACCCGTTCCAGTTACCACGCCGGCGACGATTTCCGCGCGATGCGCGCCCTTCGACAGGCTCAGGGTGAGCGGACCCGCGAGGCGCAGTTGGCCAAGCAGGCCGCCCGGTAAAACGCGAAGATGGCCACAATCCACGAAGTAAAGCGCCTGCCGTGGAGCGCGGCGCAGATGTTCGCCCTCGTCGCCGACGTGGCGCACTATGCCGAGTTCCTGCCGTGGGTGGTCGCCACCCGCGTACGCTCGGATAACGGCAGCGAAATGGTGGCCGACATGCTCGTCGGCTTTTCCGCCCTGCGCGAAAAGTTCACTTCGCGCGTGGAAAAACAGTCTCCGCGCGAAGGCAAGCCCGGCGAAATCCGCGTCCACTACGTCGACGGACCGATGCGCGACCTTGATAACCGCTGGCTTTTCCGTGAGCTTGGGCCGGACGAATGCGAGATCGACTTCCAGGTCGAATTCAGTTTCCGCAACGCGCTGTTCGAAAAGCTGGCCGGGCAATACCTCGACAAGGCATTCCGCAAGATGGTCGCCGCGTTCGAAATGCGGGCGTCTCAGCTTTACGGCAGCAACAGTTCCAGCGCGACCAGCGTCGCCTGAAAACGCACCCCGGCGCGGGTGGTGTCGGCAAAGCGCTTTTCCTCGGCGTCCGAACCTTCGTCCCCGTCGGTGCGCAGCACCCGGGCGAAGACCACCGTTCCCACCGGCTTCTGATCGGTCCCGCCGTCCGGCCCGGCAATTCCGCTGATCGCCACGGCCACGTCGGCCTTGCTGTGCTTGATCGCGCCCTGAGCCATGGCCCAGGCGCAGGCGATCGACACTGCGCCGAAGGTGTCGATGATGTCCACCGGCACGCCGAGCTGTTCCTGCTTGGCCTCGTTCGAGTAGGTCACGAAGCCCCGCTCGAACACGGCGGAGGAGCCAGCGATCTCGGTCAGGGCCGCCGACACGAGCCCTCCCGTGCAGCTTTCCGCAACCACGATGGTCCGGCCAAGTGCGGCATTTTCTTCGATCACCCGGCGGGCGAGTTCGTAAATTTCATCGGGCAAAAGTGTTTCGGGCATGGGGTTCAGGCCTTGCAGATGGCAAATTTGCCGAGCCGCGCCTCACCGGCCTTCGCGCCGATCCCGGCGGCGATGGCGATCAGTTCGGCGGCGTTCTCGGCGGGGAGGGGGGCGATCAGGGCCAGCGCCCGGTCGATGGTCGGGCAGGCATCAGGCTTGAGCTTGGCGGCGATGATCCCGGCCAGCGCGGCATCGGCCACGGGCATCAGGCTGCTGTCGGGAAGGGCGGTGAACAGGCTTGCCGCCTCGGGATTGGAGGCCGCGCTCAGCCGCAGGAAAGCGGCCTTGGCCGGCGGCCAGGCGCGTGCCTTGCCCTCGCCGTAGCGGGCGGCGAGTGCGCTACCGTTAACCGGGAGCCAGGCCCCGGCAGGGAGCGAGGCGGCGCAGGTGCGCGACGCGCTGCCGATCAGGCTAGGGAGGGCATAGGTCGCCAGCGCCGTCACCTCACCCTGCGTCAGGCACGGCGGCTCGGCAGCGGCGGCCACCTGCGGGAGGGCCAGCAAACCGGCAAGGAGGGGAAGGGCATATGAACGCATCGCGTGCTCCTGCTGCTGGCCTCAGGGCCGGTAAACCAAGGTGGCTGCCTGCGCGGCGATGCCCTCTCGCCGTCCGGTCGCCCCAAGGCCCTCGGTGGTTGTAGCCTTCACGCTGACTTGGGCGGTTTCAAGGCCAAGTATGTCTGCAAGGCGTTGTTGCATGGCCGTGCGGTGCGGGCCGATCTTTGGTGCTTCGCAGACTATGGTGACATCGACGTTGCCGATAACGTAGCCAGCCTCTGCCACCAGCGCGGCGGCGTGGCTCAGGAACCGGGCCGAACTGGCTCCCTTCCACTGCGGATCGGACGGGGGGAAATGCTGGCCGATATCGCCCGCGCCAACCGCGCCAAGCAGGGCATCGACCAGCGCGTGGATCGCCACGTCGGCATCGCTGTGGCCGGACAGGCCGTGGCTGTGGTCAAGGCGGACGCCGCACAGCCACAATTCCTCGCCCGGTTCGAGCCGGTGGACGTCATAGCCGGTGCCGATGCGGACCGGCGGGAGGGCGGGGGCGAAATCGGCGGCGTATGTGAGCTTTTGCAGGGCCTCGTCCCCTTCGACCAGCGCCACGGCGAGCCCGGCGGAACGGGCCACCTGCGCGTCGTCACCGGCCTCGGCCGCGCCGGTCCACCCGCGATGCGCGGCAAGGATTTCGGCAAAATGGAAGGCTTGCGGGGTCTGCACGCGGCGCAGGGCATCGCGGTCCGCCGCCGCGCCCATCGCGCCGTTTTCGGCGCGGCACAGGCTGTCCACCACGGGAAGCACCGGGATCGCGCCGGGAAAGTCGGCCAGAGCCGCCACCAGCCGCGCGATGACCGGGGCGGGGATCACGGGCCGCGCCGCATCGTGGATCAGCACCAGCGCGGGCGCAGCGCCTTGCAGTGCCTCAAGCCCGGCCAGCACCGAGGCCTGCCGCGTCGCTCCGCCCGTGACAAACCGCACGTCGAGCCCGGCGAGGGCCGCCTCGGCCAGATCGTCCGCGCCTTCCGGAATGCACACTGCGACCGGCGCACAGCCCGCCGCCAGCAATGCCTCGACCGAATGGCGCACCACCGGCTTGCCGCGCCAGCGCGCGAACTGCTTGGGCACCGGCTGGCCGGCGCGCAGGCCGGCACCGGCGGCAACCACCAAGGCGGCGCAGCTTTCGCACAGGATTTCGGGCAAGGCGGAATAGCCGGTCATTTGGGCTCGCGCCTATCTGCTTGCGAGGCAAAGGACAATCCACTATGCGCTGCCTGTTTTTTAGGCAGATCGTCATGAACCCGCTTCCCGTCCCGCCAGTGCTGAAACCGATCGACATCGGGCCGGTCAGGATCGACTGCCCGGTGATCCTCGCGCCGATGACCGGGGTGAGTGACCTGCCGTTCCGCCGCTTCGTGCGGCGCTTCGGCTCGGGCCTCAACGTGACCGAGATGATCGCATCCGCCGCCGCCATCCGCGAGACGCGCCAGTCCGTGCAGAAAGCGGAATGGGATCCGATCGAGGAGCCGGTCTCGATGCAGCTGGTCGGCTGCCAGCCCTATGAAATGGGAGAGGCGGCGCGGCTCAACGAGGATCGCGGCGCCGCGATCATCGACATCAACATGGGCTGTCCGGTCCGCAAGGTGACCAACGGCGATGCCGGCTCGGCCCTGATGCGCGACCTGCCGCTGGCCACCGCGCTGATCGACGCGACGGTCAAGGCGGTGAAGGTGCCGGTTACGGTCAAGATGCGCATGGGCTGGTGCCATGACAGCCTCAACGCGCCCGAACTGGCGCGGATTGCCGAGGATCTTGGCGCAAGGATGATCACCGTCCACGGGCGCACCCGCAACCAGATGTACAAGGGCAATGCCGACTGGTCGTTCGTGCGCCGGGTCAAGGACGCCGTGTCGATCCCGGTTATCGTCAATGGCGATATCTGCGGGATCGAGGACACGGCTATCGCGCTGGAACAGTCGGGCGCGGACGGGGTGATGATCGGGCGCGGGGCTTACGGCAGGCCGTGGCTGCTCGCCCAGGTCATGCACTGGTGGAAGACCGGCGGCGGCCTCGACGATCCGGGCCTTGATGTTCAGTTCGAGACCATGATGGAGCATTACGAGGCGATGCTCAGCCACTATGGCCGCGAAACCGGGGTGAAGATGGCGCGCAAGCATCTGGGCTGGTATACCAAGGGCCTGCCTGGGTCGGCGGAATTCCGCAACATGGTCAACTTCGTCGACGATGCCGACCAGGTTATGCGCGAACTGCGCCGATTCTATACGCCGCTGTTCAGCCGGCCCGCCTTCAGCCAGCAGGCGGCCTGAGCCGGCCATGCCCGGCCCTACCCCCGACGCGCAGCGCCAGTTGGCCAGCATGACCGTCGCGGTCGTGCTGCTCGGGCAGGAACAGTCGATCGCCGGGGCCAATCCGGCTGCCGAGCAGTTCCTCGGCCAGTCGCTGCGGCGGGTCGCCGGGCGGCGGATGTTCGAACTGATCCAGTTCGACGATCCACGCCTGATGGAGCGCGTGACCGATACCGAATCCCCGCTTTCGGCGCGGGACGCGGGGGCCTATATTGCCGGGCTGGGGCCGCGCCGGCTTGACGTCACGATTTCGCCGGTGGCGGAATCGCCGGGCTGGCAGATCGTCACCCTGCAGGATGCCAGCGCCGCCGAAGCGCTGGGTGAAAATCCCGGCGGGGCGGAGGATTCCGTGCTGCGTGCACCCGAGATCCTTGCCCATGAGATCAAGAACCCGCTGGCGGGCATTCGCGGCGCGGCGCAGCTGCTCGGGCGCAAGGTAGCCGAAGGCGACCGCGCGCTGACCAGCCTGATCGCCGACGAGGTGGACCGCATCGCCAAGCTGATCGACGAGATGCAGACGCTTTCGCGGCGCACCACTGCGCCGGTCGCGCCGTGCAACCTCCACGAAGCCGTGCGCCGCGCCCGCGCGGTGATCGACGTTGCGGGGAAGGGCGGGCCGCGGATCGAAGAGGAGTTCGACCCCTCGCTCCCGCCGGTGCTGGGCAGCGCCGATGCTTTGGTGCAGGTGTTGATCAACCTCCTGTCCAACGCCGCCGAGGCCTGCGGGAAGACGCCCCGCCCGCGCATCGTCGTGCGGACGCGGTTTTCCAGCGGCCTCCAGATCCACGCCGCCAGCGACGGCAAGCCGGTGCGGCTCCCGGTCGAACTGCGCGTTTCGGACAATGGCCCCGGCGTCGATCCGGCGATGCGCGACCATATTTTCGAGCCGTTCGTGACCACCAAGAAGTCGGGGCAGGGCCTCGGCCTTGCGCTGGTGCGCAAGCTGGTGCGCGACATGAACGGGCGCATTACCCACGAACGCGACGAAGCGGCGAGGTGGACCCACTTCCGCATCCACCTGCCGCTGGCGCAAGAACTGCGCCGCGCACGGCGAACCCGTGCGGCCTGAGGGAATACTCGAAATGTCCATCCTGCTGGTCGAAGACGACGAATCCATTGCTATCGTAATCACTGCCGCGCTCGAGGCCGAGGGCTTCCGCGTCACCCGCTGCGATTCGGTGGCCGAGCGTGACCGGCTGCTGCTTGCAGGGCGGTTCGATGCGCTCGTCACCGACGTCAAGCTGACCGACGGCGATGGCATTGAAACCCTGCCGACCGTGCGCACCCTGCGCCCGGACATGCCGGTGATCATTTTGTCGGCGCAGAACACGCTTGATACGGCTGTCCGGGCCAGCGACACCGGGGCCTTCGAATATTTCCCCAAACCGTTCGACATCGACGAACTCGCTCGCACCGTGCGCCAGGCGGTCGGCAATTCGTCGAGCAGTCTTGGCGGAGCAGACAGCGACGGGTCGGCCGAAGGCCTGCCGCTGGTCGGGCGCAGCGCGCCGATGCAGGCGGTCTACCGGATGATCACCCGCGTCCTGCGCAACGATCTGACGGTGCTGATCCTTGGCGAATCCGGCACCGGCAAGGAACTCGTCGCCGAGGCGATCCACCAGCTTGGCCAGCGCCGCAACGGCCCCTTCATCGCAGTCAACACCGCCGCAATCCCCGCCGAGCTGATCGAAAGCGAACTGTTCGGCCACGAAAAGGGCGCATTTACCGGCGCGGTCGCCCGCCACGTCGGCAAGTTCGAGCGCGCCGCCGGCGGCACGCTGTTTCTCGACGAAATCGGCGACATGCCGATGCAGGCCCAGACCCGCCTGCTGCGTGCCCTCCAGCAAGGCTTGATCCTGCGCGTCGGCGGCCGCGAGGAAATCTCGATCGACACCCGCATCGTCGCAGCCACCAACAAGGACCTGGAGCCGCTGATCGCCGCTGGGCAGTTCCGCGAGGACCTCTATTACCGGCTCAACGTGGTGCCCATCCACATGCCCGCCCTGCGCGACCGGGCCGACGATATCGAGGCGCTGGCGATCCATTTCCTCAAGCTCGCCGCCGGGGAAGGGCTCCCGCGCCGCCAGATCACCCCCGATGGCGCGGCCCTGCTCAAGCGCCAACCATGGCGAGGGAACGTGCGCGAGCTCAAGAACTTCATGTACCGCGTCACACTTCTCGCGCGCGAGGACCTGATCGACGCCGCCACGCTTGCGCCCTTGCTGGCCCAGCGCCAGCGGACCGAGGCCGATGACACCGAGGCCGAACCCGCGCTCGAGCAGGCGGTCACCCGCTGGCTTCAGGCCGAATCCCCCGCGCCGGGCCGGGTCTATGACGAAGCACTGGCTGCGTTCGAGCGCCCGTTGTTCACCGAAGTCCTCCGCTCGACCGGGGGTAACCAGCTCCGCGCCGCGCAGATCCTCGGGATCAATCGCAACACCCTGCGCAAACGCCTCGGTGAGCTTGAGCTTGACCCCGAAGCGCTCGCCCGGCGCGGCTGATCACAAACGTCCTTGCAAATATGCAACAGCCGTTGTTGTATCGGTGCAACGATGGCGGAACCCCATATCCTGAGCGCTGAAGCGCGGGCCCCCGCGGCGGTGCCCATCCTGCCCGTCCGGCGCACGCCGCGCTGGTGGCGGCGGCTGCAGGTTTCGGCGCGCCGGGCCAATTTCTTTGCGGTGATCGAGGTGGTCGCTGCCGTCGCCTTCCTGGCGATGACCGTGGTCACGTTCATCACGATCCAGGGCCGCTCCGACCGCGAACTGATGCCGTCCGACGTCACCGCGACGCTGCTCATCGGCACGCTTGTCCCGGCGATGGCGCTGCTGATCCTGCTCGGACGCCGCATGGCCCTGCGCCGTGCGGCCGAAACGCTGGGCGGCTCGGGCCGGCTCCATACCCAACTGGTGTTCTTCTTCTCGCTGATATCGGCGATCCCGACGCTGCTGGTGGTGGTCTTCGCCTCCTACCTGTTCCAGTCCGGCGTCGAGTTCTGGTTTTCCGATTCGTCGCGCGGCCTTCTGGAAAACGCCAACAAGCTGGCGCGCGGCTATTACGAACAGAACCTGCGCGATGTCGGCAACGAAACTGTCGCCATGGCCAGCGACCTGCGCGACTATCTGGGGCAGGCCCCGATCACCAGCCCAACCTTTGCCGAGGGCTATTCCTATCAGGTCGTCAGCCGCAAGCTCAATGAAAGCGCGATTATCCAGAAGGCGCCCGACGGCAAGCTGCTGACCGCCGCCATCGTCGATCCGGAAAAGAATTCCACCCGCGAACGCATCACCGGCTCGGTCCTTGGCCGGCTTGAGGCAGGCGAACCGACCGTGGTGACTGCCAATGCCAACCGGATCGAGGCGGTGACCCCGATCGACCGCACGGCAGGGGTCTATCTCTACGCCGCCCGTTCATCGGACTTGCTCGCATTCAGCCAGGGCCAGCGCGCCCAGAACATCGTGCGCGCCTACGAAGTGCTCACCCGGCGCGCCCGCACGCTGCAATTGCGCTTCAACGTGGCTCTGTTCGTGGCCAGCCTTGCCCTTGTCGGGCTGTCGGTGTGGTTCGCGCTGCGCTTTGCCGACCGGCAGGTGAAGCCATTGTATGATCTGGTCGGCGCGGCCCGCCGGGTGGGCAGCGGCAACTATTCGCTGCGGGTCGAAGGGCGCACCGGGGCGGACGAAATCGGCCAGCTCAACCGCGCCTTCAACCGCATGACCGCCCAGATCGAACGCCAGACGCAGGCCCTCGTCGGGGCCAACCAGCAGCTCCACGAACGCCGCGCCTTTATCGAAGCCGTGCTCGAATCGGTCAGCGCCGGGGTCATCTCGGTCGATGGGGAGGGGCGGGTCCAGCTCATCAACAGCCCGGCCCAGGCCCTGTTGTTCGACCGGGCCGAGCCGCATCCGGCGGGCGAGCGGTTGACCGACATCGCACCGTCCATCGCCACACTGGTCGATGCCGGGCGCGACCATGCGGTGATCCAGCACGGAAAAGGCACCGAATTACTGACCTTCGCGGTCCGCATCGCGCGCGACCGCACCGGCCACGTGATCACGTTCGAGGACATCACCCGCCAGCTGCTCGATCAGCGCCAGGCGGCGTGGTCCGACGTCGCCCGCCGCATCGCGCACGAAATCAAGAACCCGCTGACCCCGATCCAGCTTGCCACCGAACGGCTCAAGCGCCGCTACCGCAAGCAGATCCTGCTCGATCCGGAGCTGTTTGACGAGCTGACCAGCACCATCGTCCGCCAGGTCGGCGACCTCAGGAAAATGGTCGACGAGTTTTCCTCTTTCGCGCGCCTGCCCAAGCCGGTGTTCCGCGCCGAGGACCCGGTCGACCTAGCCCGCCAGTCGCTGTTCCTGCAGGAAGTTTCCCGGCCAGAGCTTGATTTCGCCTTTACCGCCGATGAAGCGGCGCAAGGCCGCATCCTGTGTGACCGCCACCAGTTCGGCCAGGCCATGACCAACGTGCTCAAGAACGCGGTCGAGGCGATCGAGGCCCGCGCCCGGCAGGCCGACGTTGACTATCGCGGGCGGATTGCGGTGACCATGGCCGGCGAAGGCGATCCCCAGTCAGGCGCGATCCGCGTGACCATTACCGACAACGGGATCGGCCTGCCGCAGGACCGCGACCGCATTGTCGAACCCTATGTGACGACCCGCGACAAGGGCACCGGGCTGGGGCTGGCGATCGTCAAGAAGATCGTCGAGGAGCATGGCGGCGACATGGTTTTCGCCACGACCGAGAGCGGCGGCACGGCGGTAACGCTGCGTTTTGCGCGCGATCCACTGGCAGGGCAGCGCACCCACGAGGCGGCTGAATGATGATCCAGGGAGGAAAAATGGCGGTCGATATCCTGATTGTCGATGACGAACGCGATATCCGCGAACTGGTCGCCGGAGTCCTCAGCGACGAGGGCTACGAATGTCGCACCGCCGGTGACAGCGGGGCTGCGCTCGCCGCGATCGACCAGCGCCGGCCCAGCCTCGTCCTGCTTGACGTCTGGCTCCATGGCAGTCCGATGGATGGGCTGGAGGTGCTTGACGCGATCAAGGCGCGCGAGCCTGAGCTGCCGGTCATCATCTTCTCCGGCCACGGGAACATCGACACCGCGGTTTCCGCGATCAGCCGCGGGGCGATGGACTTCATCGAAAAGCCGTTCGAGGCCGAGCGCCTGCTCCTGCTGGTCGAACGCGCCACCGAAACCGAACGCCTGCGCCGCGAAAACGCCCAGTTGCGCCAGGGTTTCGTCTCTACCGAGGAGTTTACCGGCAATTCCTCGATCATCAACAACGTCCGAGCCACGCTGAAGCGGGTCGCCAACACCGGCAGCCGCCTGCTGATCTCCGGCCCCGCCGGCGCGGGCAAGGAAGTGGCCGCGCGCCTGCTCCATTCGTGGAGCGGCCGTGCCGAAAAGGCCTTCGTCTCTGTCAATTCGGCCCGCATCACTCCCGAACGCTTTGAACACGAACTGTTCGGCGAGGAGCAGGACGGCAACCTGATCCGCCCGGGCCTGCTCGAAATGGCCGACGGCGGCACGCTCTACCTTGATGAAGTGGCCGAAATGCCGCTTTCGACCCAGGCCCGCATCCTGCGTGTGCTCACCGAACAGGCGTTCGTGCGGGTCGGCGGCCACCGCCAGATCCGGGTCGACGTCCGCGTGGTTTCGTCCAGCTCCAAGAACCTCGAGCGCGAGATTGCCGAACGGCGCTTTCGCGAGGACCTGTTCTACCGGCTAAACGTCGTGCCGGTGCAGGTGCCCGCGCTGGCCGACCGGCGCGATGACATTCCCGCGCTGGTCGACCATTTCTTCGCCCGCTTTGCGACCGACCAGGGCGTCACCGCCCCGCTCGTCTCTCCCGAGGCGATGGCCGCGCTCCAGGCCTATGAGTGGCCCGGCAACGTCCGCCAGCTGCGCAACGTGGTCGAACGCACGATCATCCTGACACCGCGTGACAAATTGGGCACGATCGAGCCGGACATGCTCCCGCCGGAAATCGTCGCGGGCAAGATCGCCGGGGATTCGCGGATGTCCGCACTGATGGGCGTCCCCCTGCGCGAGGCACGCGAAAGCTTTGAACGCGAATACCTAAAGGTCCAGATTCGCCGGTTTTCCGGGAACATTTCGCGCACAGCCAGCTTCATCGGGATGGAGCGATCGGCGCTCCACCGGAAGCTGAAACTGCTCGGCATGGTCGAACGCGGCGAGGAGACCGAAGAAGCGTGAGCGCGGGCGCAGAAGGCCCGCAATCAGCGAATACGTCTGCCATGTCGCTAAATGCGCAGTTCGACGATTGTGCTGCACTGCGGAAAAAGGTAGCTTGGAGTTTCAGACCGGCTGAATCGGGTTGTTATCAACCTGAAACAGCCAGATTGCAGGCCGCAGCAAGCGGTCCGCCAATAGAAAACAGGAGCACAACTGTGACCGGACGCACACTCACAGCACGCCCCCGGGCCACGCCGGCGGAAGAAGAAGCGCCCGCGCCGCTGCCCGTGACGGGCAAGAACGGCCAGAACCTTCAGGACCAGTTCCTCAACCTGCTGCGCAAGAACAAGACCCCGGTCACGATGTTCCTCGTGAAGGGCGTCAAACTGCAGGGCATCGTTACCTGGTTCGACAACTTTTCGATCCTTCTGCGCCGCGACGGCCAGTCGCAGTTGGTCTACAAGCACGCGATCTCGACGATCATGCCCTCGATGCCGATCGATGCGCGCCAGTTCGTCGTGGCCGAGCCGACCAACAAGAAGGTCCGGCTGCTTCAGGACGTGTTCCTCGCCAGCATCCGGGCGGCCGGGGTCCAGGTCACGATGTTCCTCGTCAACGGCGTCATGCTTCAAGGCCGCGTCGCCGCCTATGATCTTTTCTGCATGTTGCTGGAACGCGAAGGTTATGTACAACTTGCCTACAAGCATGCCGTGTCGACAATCCAGCCGGTGACCCCGGTGGACCTTACCGGCGGCGAGCTTGAAGGCGAAGAGGACCTCGACTGATCGATAACGAAGACCTCAAGGGAGAGGTCACTCGCGGCACCCGGGCCGTCATCGTCTATCCGGCGATGAGGCAGCGGTCGAGCGTTGACACCGAATCCCGCCTTGAAGAGGCGCGCGGCCTTGCGCTTGCCATCGGCATCGTCGTGGCCGAGGCCATGGCCATCCCGATCCGCGAGGCGCGCGCCAGCACGCTGTTCGGCGAAGGCCAGATCGAAAACATCGCGCTCGCCTGCAGGCAGGAAGATGCCGAACTGGTGATCGTCGACGGCGCGCTGACCGCGATCCAGCAGCGCAATCTTGAGGAAAAGCTCAAGCGCAAGGTGATCGACCGGACCGGGTTGATCCTTGAAATCTTTGGCGAACGCGCGGCCACCGCCGAAGGGCGCTTGCAGGTTGAACTCGCTCATCTCGACTATCAGGCGGGCCGGCTCGTCCGCAGCTGGACCCACCTTGAGCGTCAGCGCGGCGGCTTCGGCTTCCTTGGCGGCCCCGGCGAAACCCAGATCGAGGCCGACCGCCGCCTGATCCGCGACCGCATGGCGCGATTGCGGCGCGAGCTTGAACAGGTGCGCCGCACGCGCGGCCTGCACCGCCAGCGGCGCGGACGGGCGCCGTGGCCGATCATCGCCCTGGTCGGCTATACGAACGCCGGAAAATCAACACTTTTCAACCGCTTGACCGGTGCGGATGTCATGGCGGAAGACCTTCTTTTCGCCACGCTTGACCCGACCATGCGGGCGATCCGCCTGCCGGGGATCGACAAGGCCATCCTCTCGGACACCGTGGGTTTCATTTCGGACCTGCCGACGCAGCTCGTCGCGGCCTTCCGCGCCACGCTGGAGGAAGTCACCGCAGCGGACCTCATCGTCCACGTTCGCGACATCGCCAGCACCGACAGCGCCGCGCAAAAGCGGCAGGTGCTCGACGTGCTGCGCGATCTGGGCGTCATTCCCGGCGAGGATGCTGGGGAAGGGGAGACCCAGGTCCCCATCCTTGAAGTATGGAACAAGTGGGATATCCTGGATGAGGACCGCGCCGCCGACCTGATGGAGGAAATCGCCCGCCACCCGGACGAACGCATCGCCCGCCTCTCGGCCCTGACAGGCGAGGGTTGTGCCGGATTGCTCGACCAGTTGTCGGACATCCTGACCCGCGACGCCCGGCTCCACGTTTTCGTCCTGCCCGCCAGCGCCGGCCAGAAGATCGCCTGGCTCCACGCCCACGGCGAAGTGATCGCGGATGAAGACGCGGGGGAAGGGGACCAGCGCCGCCTGTCAGTCCGCCTGACGCCCAAGGAATTCGGGCGTTTCAGCCGACTCTAGCGCCTTGACGCGCTGCCACAGCGCTTCCTGGCGGGAAATTGGCAATTCTGCAAAAACTTCGCCTTCATTCTTGGCAATGACTTCCATCGCTTTGAATCTGCGTTCAAATTTTGCGCTCGCCGCTTTCAGCGCGGCCTCCGGCTCGACCCCGTAGGCGCGGGCGACGTTGACGGCGGCGAACAGCAGGTCGCCGGCTTCGTCGAACCGCTCCGCCTCCGAACCAGCCTCTGCCAGTTCGACCAGTTCCTCGCGCACCTTGTCCGCCGGGCCTTCGCGGTCGTCCCAGTCGAACCCGACCCGCGCCGCACGCTTCTGTAACTTGTTGGCGCGCATCAGCGCGGGGAGCGCCAGCGCCACGCCGTCCAGCGCAGAGGCCGCGCCCATGGCGGCGCGCTCCGCGGCCTTGATCCGCTCCCAGCGGGCTTCGCGTTCCTGGCCGTCATGCGCCGCATCACTGAAGATGTGCGGATGGCGCGCTTCCATCTTGTCCGAGATCGCCGCGGCGACATCGGCAAAGGCGAAGTGCCCGGCTTCCTCAGCCATCCGCGCGTGGAACACGACCTGGAGCAGCAGGTCGCCCAGTTCGTCCTTGAGCGCGGCAATGTCATCGCGCTCGATCGCGTCGGCGACTTCGTAGGCTTCCTCGATCGTATAGGGCGCGATCGTCGCGAAAGTCTGAGCGACGTCCCAGTCGCACCCGGTTTGAGGGTCGCGCAGGCGGGCCATGATCCGGAGGAGGCGGTCGAGCGGTTCGGTCATGAAAGAATGATAATATATATTATGTTAAACAATGGAGCTCTCCTGCGCCATGAAGAGGCGTAAAAGCAGGGTTGCGACAACAAAGATCGCCACCCAGATCGCGCCATACAACAACCGCCGTCGCCACGGTGTCGCCCGCAAGGTCCCGGACGCGGACAGCAAGGCCATTGCCATGACGATGGCCAAAATCTGGACGATCTGGTCACCGTCCATGTTCATGCTGCCAGCACCAGTCCGTCATAGCCGACCAGCACGTTGTCCGGCGTCTCGGCATTCACTGACGCATAGTCCATCGACTTGTCGAGATGGGTCAGGACGGCGCGTCCGGCGCGCGACCGTTCGGCCAGTTCGAGCGCCATCCCCAGATGGGCGTGGGTCGGATGCGGTTCGCGGCGCAGGCAATCGACCACCAGCAGGTCGACCTTCCAGAACAGGTCGATCATTTCGTTGTTGATTGCGCTGAAGTCTGTTGCATACCCTATTGTTTTTCCGTCACAATCAAACCGGAAAGCCGTGCTCTGCGCCGGTCCGTGATCCATCTGGCACCAGGCCACGCCAAACCCGGCGAACATCCGCAGCCGGTCCAGCGTTTCCAGCTGGCAGATAGTCGAATAGCCGTGCTGTCCGGCAAAAACATAACCGAACCGGCTGCGCAGGCGGCGCACGGTTTCTTCGTGGCCGAAGCCGGGGATCGGAGCAGTGCGGCCATAGCGCATGGGCCGAAGATCATCGATGCCGTGAGTATGGTCGGCATGGTCGTGGGTCCAGAATACCGCGTCGACCCGGTCGATGCCGTTTGCCAGCAGCTGGTGGCGCAGGTCGGGCGACGTATCGACCAGCAGGCGCGCGCCGGCCTCGCTTTCGACCACGATCGACACCCGGCTGCGGCGGTTGCGCGGTTCATCGGGGTCGCAATCACCCCAGTCGCCGTGCCCGTCCGCGCCGCCGATCCGGGGAACACCGGTGGACGTGCCCGCGCCAAGCATGATCAGTTTCATGCCGCCGCCTTGGTGAACAGGCGCCGGAAATTGCGGGTGGTCGTCTCCGCCAGCGCCTCGACCGAAACACCGCGCAGACCTGCCACGAACCGTGCCGTGTCCGCAACGAACGCCGGCTCGCACGCCCGCCCGCGATGCGGCACCGGCGCGAGGAAGGGCGAGTCCGTTTCAACGAGGATCCGGTCCTCCGGCAATTCGGCAGCTATCGCCTGCAAGTCCTTGGCATTCTTGAATGTCACGATGCCAGAAAGCGAAATCGTCAGCCCCAGATCGAGCATTTTCCGCCCGAATTCCGCAGAGGCCGTGAAGCAGTGGATCAGGGCGGGAAAGGCCCCCTGCTCCATCTCCTCGGCAATGATCCGAGCGGTGTCATCCTCGGCATCGCGCGTGTGGACGATCAGCGGTAGCCCGGTTTCGCGCGCCACGCCGATGTGGACGCGGAACAGGTCCTGTTGAACCTGCCGGTCGGAATGATCGTAATAGTAATCGAGCCCGGTTTCGCCGATCCCTACCACGCGCGGATGGGCTGCAGCCTCGAGCAAGGCCGCCGCGCCAAGGTCCGCGTGGGCGTCAGCCTCATGCGGGTGAATGCCGACCGTGGCCCAGACATCGGCCTCGCGTTCGGCCAGGCCGACGACGTCAGCCCATTCGCTGCGCCGCGTGGAAATGTTGAGGAAGGCCCCCACGCCCGCCGCGCGCGCGCGCGCCAGCACGCCCTGCTGGTCCTCGACCACGCCCTTGTAGTTGAGGTGACAGTGGGAATCGATCAGCATCAGCCCGCGTCTTCCGCTGGCAGTTCAAGGCGCGGAAAGGCCGGGGTCGGCGCTTCGAGAACGGCACCGGAGGTGAGCCGCCGGGCAAACCAGTCCGCATCGGCCAGTGCTGCCAGATCGCGCTCGTCCGCCGGAATGCCGAGTTGGTCGAGCACCCCGGCCGCGGCGGCCGGAACCACCGGGCTGATCGCAATGGCAAGATCGCGGATGGCCATGAACAGACAAAGCAGCACGGCTTCCATCCGTTCCGGGTCGGACTTCCGCAGTGCCCACGGGGCTTGCTCGTCGACATAGGCGTTACAGGCAAAGACCGCGCGCATCCACCCGTCGATCCCGGCGGAGAAATTCAGCGCCTCGAACTCGCGCACAAGCTCATCGCACCCTGCCCGCACCGCCGCCAGCAGCGCATGGTCGGCATCAATCGCAGTTAAAGCCTTAAGTTTCCCATCCATATTCTTGAAAATCATGGATGAAACGCGCTGAACCAGGTTGCCGAAGCTGTTAGCCAACTCCGCATTGGCCCGCGTCACGATCGCCTCGGGCGAATAGGATCCGTCCTGTCCGAAGGCCACTTCGCGCATCAGGAAATAGCGCAGAGTATCGACCCCGAACTGTCCGGCCAGTTCCAGCGGATCGGTGACGTTGCCGAGCGACTTCGATTCCTTCTGGCCCCGGTTTAGCAGGAACCCATGCCCGAACACCTGCTTCGGCAGCGGCAGTTTCGCGCTCATCAGGAAGGCAGGCCAATAGACCGCGTGGAAACGGACGATATCCTTGCCGATCAGGTGCAGGTCGGCGGGCCAGAACCTGGCAAAGTCGCCGGTTTCATCAGGAAAACCAAGTCCAGTCAGGTAGTTAGTCAGCGCATCAACCCAGACATACATGACGTGGGCATCGCTTCCGGGCACCTTGACCCCCCAGTCGAAACTGGTCCGCGAGACGGAGAGATCGCGCAAGCCGCCCTCGACAAAGCGCATGACTTCGTTCCGGCGGCTGTCAGGCTGGATGTATTCGGGATGGTCGCGGTAAAGCGCCAGCAGTGGCTCCGCGTAGTTCGACAGGCGGAAGAACCAGCTTTCCTCGACCGTCCATTCGACCGGCGTTCCCTGCGGCGAGAGCTTGGCGTCCCCTTCCCCGGCGATCAGTTCGCTTTCATCATAATAGGCCTCGTCACGGACCGAATACCAGCCTTCGTAGCGATCGAGATAGAGGTCGCCATTGGCCTCCATCCGCTTCCACAGGGCCTGCGAGGCGGCGTGGTGGCGCGGTTCGGTTGTCCGCATGAACACATCATAACTGATATTCAAAGCGTCGCACATATCAATGAAATGTTGTGACATTTCATCCGCAAGACTTTTCGGATCGGTGCCGAGATCGCGCGCCTTCTGGGCCATTTTCAGGCCGTGTTCGTCGGTCCCGGTCTGGAACCGCACTTCGCGTCCCTGAAGGCGCTTGAACCGGGCGATGACGTCGGCCGCAATCGCTTCATAGGCATGGCCGATATGCGGCTTGCCGTTGGGATAGCTGATTGCAGTCGTAAGATAATAAGGTTCGGCCATGATCCGCCCGGTCAGTGTGTCAGGCCGTCTCTCTAGGCATCGCTGCCGAGGCGAGCAACCCGCCGATTTCCATCGCCAGCAGCCCCGGATCGTAATTGTGGGTCGGCGCCTGGGCTGTCAGCGTGCAGAGCTGGCTGTGCGCTTCGATGATCCGCGGGCGCTGAACGGCCGGGGCCTGCGCCACGCGCGCCGCCAGCACGGCGCGGGCGAGGTCCAGCGCGGCAAGCAGCCGTTCGCGGTCCGGCCGCGCGCCCATTTCCCCGGCGAGCGCACCGCGTAGGACAAAACGCTCGTCCCCCTCGCTGACCAGTTGATCCATGATGGCGTGGAGCGCGCCGAGGTCCTGTTCGAGGAAACCGAGCGCGGCACCCGGCGAGCCTTCGGCGGCAGCAACGGCAGCGGCGCGGGTCGCCTCGTTGCCGCCGTGGGCTTCGCGGGCGAGGATCTTTGCCACGTCGGCGTCGGCCAGCGCGGGAAAACGCAGCATCCGGCAACGCGAACGGATCGTGGGCAGGAGCCGCCCGGGCCGGTGCGCCACGAGCAGGAAGAACGTGCCGGTCGGCGGTTCTTCAAGGCTTTTGAGGAGGGCGTTGACCGCGCCCTTTTCCATGTCGTCGGCCGGGTCGATGATGATCGCGCGGCGGCTGCCCAGCGTCGGGCGGGTGTTAAGCCGGTGCTGGACCTGCCGGATCTGGTCAACCGTGATGTTGCGCTTGACCGTGTAAGGCTTGCCGTCGGCTTTTTTTTTCGCCTCGTCGTCGCTGGAGGGAAGATGATCAATCACGATGACGTCGGGGTGGAAATCGGGCTGCGGCACGCCGGGTTCGGCCACCAGTTCGCGGGCGGCGGCGAGGGCGAAGCAGCCCTTCCCCAGCCCCTTCTTGCCGGCCAGTATCCACGCATGGTGCATCCGCCCGGACTGGATCGCCGCGCGCCAGGCGTGCCACGGTTCGTCGTGGCCGATCAGCATGTTAGCGCGTCCAGCACGGCGAGGACCTGGGCGTGGGTGGCCTCGGGGCTGTCGTTGCCGTCAATCCTGGCGAAGCGGGCCGGCTCGGCCTCGGCGAAGCGGGTGAAGGCTGCGGCGACGCCGGCGTGGAATTCGGCCGGGCGCCCGCCGATGCGGTCGCTCCCCCCGGTGTCGCGCAGGGCAAGCCGCCGGGCCGCCACATGGGGCGAAACGTCGATCAACAGCGTCAGGTCGGGCAGCAGTCCGCCGCTGCCGATGCGGTGCAGGTCCATCAACTCGGCATCTGTCAGCCCCGCGCCGCCGCCCTGATAGGCCCGGCTCGAATCGACGAAGCGGTCGCAGATCACCCAGGTTCCGCTGGCCAGCGCAGGCCGGATCAGCCGCTCGACATGATCGGACCGGGCGGCGGCGAACAGCAGCGCCTCGGCGCGGGGCAACCACCCCTCCCCCTCGGTGCTGAGCAGCAGCGCGCGGATTGCCTCTGCCCCTGCCGTTCCGCCCGGTTCGCGCGTGACCGTAACGGCGATCCCCCGCGCGGTAAGCGCATCGGCCAGCAGGCGGGCCTGGGTGGACTTGCCCGCCCCTTCTCCGCCCTCAAGCGCGATGAACCGGCCCCGTGCACTCACGTGAACAGGCCGCGCAGGCCGTTGATCAACCGGCGGAACGGGCCAGCCTTGGCCACGTCGGCGCCGGCCATCAGCGGCAGGCGGTGCGGTTCGCCCTTGCCAACGCGAATTTCCAGCGAAGCGACCTGCGCGCCCTTGGTGACCGGTGCCTGAAGCGGGCCGTCATAGACGATCCGCAGATCGACCGGCTCACTGGTTCCGCGCGCGCTTGACGCAGTATAGTCGACCGGAGTCACCAGCGGCACCGCGCTGGCCGCGCCGCTCTGAACGCGGGCCTCGCCGACCGGGGTTCCGGCGGAAAACAACGGCCGGCTGTCAAACGCGGCAAAACCCCAGTCCATGAGGTCGGAGGCGGCCTTGGCCCGATCCTTCGGCCTGTCCACTCCGGCGACGACCATGATCAGCCGCCGCCCGCCTCGGATGGCGGAGCCCAGGAAACCATAGCCGGCCTGGTTGGTGAAGCCGGTCTTGATCCCGTCCGCGCCTTCGAGCTTGCCGAGGATCGGATCGTGGTTGCGCTGGGTGATGCCGTTCCAGGTGCTGGTCTTGCGCCCGATATACTGGCGGTAGAGGTCGCCATGGCGGGTCAGGATCGCCGTCGCCAGCGCGGCGAGGTCGCGCGCCGAAACATAGGTCTGGCCGTCGTCCATCCAGCCGTTGGGGGTGCCGAAATGGCTGTCCTTCATCCCCAGCCGCCGCGCTTCGGCGTTCATCAGGGCGATCCAGTTGGAAACCGACCCCGCCGCGCCCTCGCCCAGCACGATGCAGCCGTCGTTGGCCGAGACGTTGGCGATGCCCATCAGCAGGTCATGGACCGAAACGTCATGATCGCGGTCAAGGAACATCGTCGAACCGACGCCGCGCCAGTGCTTCCACGCATCCTCGCTCATCCGGAAGTTCGTCGCCGGATCGAGTTGGCCGCGCTTGATCAGTTCGAACGCAACGTAGAGCGTCATCACCTTGGTGATCGAGGCGGGGACGAAGCGGCGGTCCGGCTGCTTGGCATAGAGCGTCTGCCCCGAACCCAGATCGACCAGCAGCGCCACCGGCACCGGGTCAAGCGACGCGGGCGGAGCAAGCGGATCGGCGGCAGCGGCGGGCAGTTCGCCAACCTGCGCCGGTGCCGCAGCGAGCGGCAGCGCGAGCACGAGGAGGGCAGTCAGCACATGGCGTTTCAAGTCAGGTCCGGTCCACGCAAGGGCGCGCGGACATCGGCCCGGTCAGGGCATCAATCGGCGCGCTGGATTCGTGCGTCGCTATACCCGGCTGCCCGTGCCTTGGCGAGGGCGCTGGCGGCATCCGCCGCAGAGGAAAACCGTCCGATCTGCACCCGGTGGAACTTGCCCGAAACGCTGACCGTGCCGCCTACCTTGTGTGCTGCCGCAGCCGCACGCTCGGCGGTGGAAAAGGCTCCGACCTGGATGACCACGTTGCCCTTTGCAACTGGCCTGCCGGCCACGGGGGGATTCGGCTTGGCCGCTTCCGCCGCCGGAGCTGCCTTTTTCGGCGACACCGGGGCGGCTGCGATGGCGGCCGATTTCGGTGCGGGCTTGGCAGGCTCTGCCTTGACTGGCTTGGGCGCGGTGACGGGGGCTGATGGCGTTATGAGTACAGGGGCTGCCGCAGGTTCCAGCTTGCGCATCAGCACGCCCACCAGCGGCATCGGCGTGTCCATGCGTTCCGGCGCGCGCTGGCCGGAACGCAGCAGCGCGCGTTCGGGCTCGGGCGGGTTTACCCGGCGCAGGCGGATCGGCGCGCGCTGGCCCTCGACGCCAAGCTGCGCCGCCGCGCCGGGCGACAGTTCGACAAGGTTGCTCCCCGCCATCGGCCCGCGGCGCTCCGCCCGAACGAGGATGGTCCGCCCGGTCCTGAGCGAAGTCACCTCGACATAGCTCGGCAGCGGCAGCGTGCGGTGCGCCAGCGAAATGCCGCCCGCGCCTCCGCCGCCGACCCCGGCATAGCCGACCGCGTCATAGTTCATGCTATCGACGGGAGTGTAGGTTACCTCATCGACCACGAACGGCCCGCCCAGCACCACGGGATAGTCCGCCGCCGGACCGCTGACCGAACCGACCGCGTCCGGGGCCGCAACCGGGCGATCCCCGTCCGAATGCCCGCAAGCGGCAACGAGCGCGAGCAGGCTCAGGCCGGCAAGGGAAGCGGCCTTTGGCCGGTTAACGGGAAATCTCATCTGCAAGCAACCCCACGGACAGCGCGTAGTAGTTCGAGCAGTTATATTCGAGGATAACCCGATAATTCCCGGTTAACAGGTAAGCCGTCTGTCCGGCACCGTCGGGTTCGATCAGGCTGGCAAGGACCTCGCTTCCGATGGGCGCCAGCGGCTCCACACCCCGCGCGCGCCATTCCGCCACGGTCAACCAGCGCGAATGGCGCGCACAATCGGGCGAGGTCATCCCTGTCGTCATAGCCCCCCGGTCCAGCCCCGCCGGCACCCGTGCCGGAACGCCCCAGGGCTGCCCCTGCCGCCACCCGGCATCGCGGAAATAGTTGGCGATGGAGGACAAGGTATCGCTCCGGCTGGTCCAGATGTCGCGGTCCCCGTCGCCGTCGCCGTCCACCGCGAGCCGCAGGTACATCGAGGGCAGGAACTGCGGATTGCCAAAGGCCCCCGCCCAGCTTCCCTTGAGCCGTTCGCGCGGGACGCCCCGGTCGGCCATCTTGAGCAGCGCGACGAACTCGTCCGCGAACAGTTCACGCCGACGCCCTTCATAGGCCAGCGTCGCCAGCGACCGGGCAAGGTCAAAGTCGCCGGTATAGCGCCCGTAATTGGTTTCATGCCCCCAGATCGCCAGCAGGATCGGTGCCGGCACCCCGAAGCGCCGCTCTATGGCGGGAGCCAGCGACGCCACGTTGTCATACATCGCCCGGCCCGCCGCAATCCGCGCGCCGTCGACATGGGTCCTGCGATAGGGCGCAAAGGCGGGAACAGCCGAGGGATTAACCGACGATCCGGGCTGCGACCGGTCCAGCGCGATCACCCGCGGATTGACCGACAGCCCTGCCGTCATCGACTGGATCGTCGCCTCGCGCACGCCTTCGGACCTGGCCCGCGCGGCGAGAAGTTGCAGGTAGCCCTGGAACCCCATCGCTTCTGATCGGGTGCCCGAGGCCTGATCCTGCCCTTGTGTCGGCGCGGCGGCGAGCAGGACAAGGGCAGCGCCGGGGAGCACGCGGAACAAACGGGATAGCAACAACATGGCCGGACTGTCGCACAGGTCCGCAGGGATGGGAATCCTCCCCGGCCAATTCTGCCGGGGATGCAGCCCGCCCTGCCGCGCACCCGGCACACGTTCGGGGATGCAAGTTCGGGGATGACAATCCCCGCACACCACGCTAGCCGCATCGCGCGATGGCGTATGCAGTGCATGCGCATGCGGACAGGTGGCCGAGTGGTTTAAGGCAGCGGTCTTGAAAACCGCCGTGGGTGCAAGCTCACCGTGGGTTCGAATCCCACCCTGTCCGCCACATTTTTCCCGCCTGCCCCTGCGTGGGGCCCCGCGCCGAGCAAACCAGTCATTTTTATCCGCCGGCATTCGCGGATGCCGGACTGGGCATGATGTATTGCTATGCTGAAAATCAATGCTGATGTGCTGATTTTGAGTTCAAATCCGAAAGCTATATATAAGGTCTGACCTCTTGACTTTCCCTGCCAATAGGGCATTTTCAATTGGCGGGGCTGGCAACGTTTTCAACTTCCCGCAAATAATACCCGGCGCGCAATGACCGGGTTTTCAGGGAGGCTGATGGCACTTGAATTCCGCTAGACGAAGCATTTCGCGCCCCTGCTTCGGGGAGTGAAGCGGCTGTGTTCGTTCTGTTCCCAGCCTCCGCTCACAACGCGATGTTTCAAGTTCGCCACCTGCCCTTTAGAACAGTCACGCCCCAGGATTCGCGGACAACGCGAACCGGAACAGGGCCAGTCACACAACACAACATGAATAAAACTATACTTTGGAGGATACACATGAAACGCATTACCGTGCTCGGCGCCGCAAGCGTCCTCGCCCTTGCGGCAGCGTCCACCGCCCAGGCGCAAACCACTGAGCCTGCGGATTCGGCGGCACCTGAACAGGACATCGTCGTCACGGGCAGCCGCATCGCCCGCACCGGGGCTGATGCGCCGACGCCCTTGACGGTAGTGCAGACGGAAGACTTGGCCCGTAAGGCCCCTGGCACTATTGCCGATGGCCTTAACCAATTGCCGCAATTCCAGAATTCCGTTGGTGCAGGCAACCGGCAGGCATTGACCGCGAACGCCCAGTTCGGCGGTAACTATCTGAACATGCGTGCGCTCGGTTCCAACCGGGTACTGGTGCTGCAGGATGGTATCCGCATGCCGGTCAGCGGCAACAATGGTGGCGTCGACGTCTCGCTGATCCCGTCAATGTTGATTGAACGTGTCGATATCGTGACCGGCGGTGCTTCGGCGGTTTATGGGTCCGATGCCGTGTCCGGTGTCGTCAACTTCATCCTGAACAAGCGCATGACGGGGCTCAAAGGTCTGGCCCAGGGCGGACTTGCGACCAACGGACATTTCCCGTCCTATCGCGTGGGGCTTGCTGGCGGACTTTCGCTGCTCGACGATCGCCTGCACGTGGTAGCAAGTGCCGAGCGTTACTATACCGGGCCGCTTGATCGTAAACATGTTCCCTCAGTGGGCCAGGCCTGGAATTTGAACGGCAACGGAACTCTGGCCAATCCGTTCGCTGTTATTGCTGGAACCCGCACCAACCTGTTGTCGGCTCAGGGCATCGTATCGACTGGACCGCTCGCCGGTCAGTTCAATTCCTCCGGTGACATCGTCCCGCTAAGCCCTGGGACGGCGACCTCGGTGCCACTGCTCGCCATCGGCGGCACGGGTGGTCTTTTTGACCAGGAGAACGGCACAGTAGCCTATTCACAGGAAGTCAATCAGTTCTTCTTCCGCCCTGAATACGAATTTGGCGGCGATGTTGTGGGCTATGCCTCGGTCAGCTACAATACTTCGAAATACAAGGGGAATCCCGGCGCTCTCTTCCTGCGTGAAATTGTCCTTTTCAATAATAATGCCTACCTGAAACCGGCTCAGGTCACAGCATTAAGCAATGGCGGAGCTACAGAGTTCAGGGTTGGCCGCATCGTTACCGAAGGCCCGCAGCATGACATTGTCCAGACCAGCAAGAGCCTGGTCGTAAACGCCGGATTAAAGGGCGGAATCGGCAGTTCTTTCAAGTGGGATATTGGATACAGCCATTCAAAAACCGACTTCTACAGCGGCCAGCGCGACATCCTTTTTAATCGCTTCTATGCATCGGCTGATGCCGTTCGTGCACCCAATGGCCAGATCGTCTGCGGGCCTTCGCTGAGCGCTGACCCAGTCATTGCAGCGCGCTACGCAGACTGTCGGCCGGTGAATGTGATGGGCAATACCGGTTCTGCAGGATCAAACCAGGCCGCATACGACTATTTCTGGGACACGTCGTTCTTCACCACCGTGAACAAGATGGACAGCGTGCAGGCAACTTTGAAGGGTGATTTGTTCGCTCTGCCGGCTGGAAACCTGTCGTTTGCGGTTGGCGGCGAATATCGCCATGTGTCACTTGCGCAGACGAGTAACGCCAATCCGCTGATCCCGATCGATTTCACCGGCCTTCGTGGTGTTCTTTCAAACCAACGGACCAAGTTTCGCCTTAACAACAATGGCATCGGCAGCGGTTCCCAGGACGTCAAGGAAGCCTTTGGCGAGCTTGGGGTTCCCGTGCTCAAGGATTCAGCGATCGGCTCTCTCGATCTGAACGGTGCCGTGCGCGTGACAGATTACAGCACCAGCGGCAGCGTAACGACCTGGAAGCTGGGCGGGGTGTTCGAGCCTGTCGATGGCCTGCGGTTCCGCAGCTCATATTCGCGCGATATTCGCGCGCCCACGCTGTTCGAGCTTTTCTCGGCCCAGCAGAACTCTTCGAATAGCTTCTTCGACCCGCTGACCGGCCGCAATGCGACCCTGCAGGTCGTCTCAGGCGGCAACCCGAACCTTAGGCCGGAAATTGCCAAGACGCTGACGATCGGCGCCGTTCTGACTCCTAGCGCCATTCCAAGCCTCTCGCTCTCGGTCGACTTCTTCGACATCAACATCAAGAACGCGATCGCGGCGCCCTTCACCGCGCAGCAGATCCTCGATAACTGCTCGCAGAGCAACTACACGTCGCCCGTCTGTGCGAACATCATTCGGCCGGGTAGTGCAACGGATAGTGCACCGGGCAACTTCCCGACTGCGATCACCACTTTCAATGCCAATCTTGCCAGCCAAGTGGTCCGTGGCATCGATTTTGAGCTCAGCTATGCCTTCAAGATGGGCAACGGAGATGTGAGGCTTCGTGCGCTGGGTACGAATACGTTCACGTTCGACCAGCAGAACGCATCGAACCAGCCGGTCCGCAAACTGGCAGGAACAGCGGACTTCGCACTCACCCCGCTTCCCAAATGGCGGGGCGTGTTTGATGTTACTTACACCAATGGCGGGCTGACGGCCGGGATCCAGGAACGCTACATCGGCGGATTCGATCGTTCTCACCCTGTATTTGTCAACAATGTCCAGACCTTTGGCAGCGTCTTTGTCGCCAATACGATTCCGGCGATCGTTTACACAGACCTGAATTTGTCCTATAAAATTCCAAACAAGTTCGGGGACTTGGTGGTATTTACGGTCGTCAACAACCTATTCGACGTAAATCCTCCGCTTGCACCAGTCCAATCGACTGCCCCTGGCCTGAACGTGCCCACTTATGTGAATACCTACGGCACGATCGGACGGACAGTTACAATTGGTGTCCGCTTCAAGATCTAAATGAGTGAAGGTCCCGGTTGACGAGTGTTTCGATGGTTTTGCGCCCATATTGATGCGGCTTCTTGACCAAACATGAGATACTCGATGACCGGGACCTTTTCGTTGCGACAACTGAGATTCGGGCCTGGCGCCCGTGTCTAAAATTTCTGGGCGGGCGACGCGGTGGCCGACTGGACAATAGGACACTCGCCGATTTCCCCGTCAGTCAACGTCTCGCCGGGCATTTTGATGCCTTATTACGTCAACACCTACAGCCTCATCGGCCGCACCATCACTGCGGGCGTCCGGGTGAAGATCTAACCAGACCGCAATCGTGCCGGCTCCCTGATCCGTTCGGGGAGCCGGTTCACGGTTTCGTTGCAAGCGACTGAAATAAAACGGATCACTCCACGGCAAAGCCTTGCACAATCAGCCCTCGGGCTTCATGTTCCGCGCGTCGCAATGCCAAATGCGACCTGGACCGGCACACAGGCCAGCGTAAGGTCGCCGTGCGGCGGCGAAAGCCTTCGGGGAGCGGGCTGTGACTTTGGAGAATTTGCGGCGGATCAAGCGCGCACTCATCGCGCCGCGATCCGCTCCGGCCCGGCTGGGCATCCTGCTGGCGATGCTCGCCTTGGCGACCGGCCTGCGCCTGCTGATCGACGGCGGCGAGAACGGCGTTCCGTTCCTCACCTTCTACCCCGTGATCCTGCTCTCGGCCATCTTCCTGGGCGGCGGATATGCCGTCCTGTCGTCGGTCCTGGCGATCGCGATCGTGCGCTGGGGTTTTCCTTCCGTGCCTTGGATCGGCGCGCCCCTTGCCGAGCGATTCGCCATGTTGGCGCTCTTTGCCATCACCATCGCGATCATCATCGTGACCGGTCATGTCCTGCGCCAGCTGGTGCTGGAAAACGAGACATATATTCGCCAGCAGGAAAGCTTCAATTCCGAGCTTCAGCACCGCACCAAGAACGCACTCCAGATCATGCGCGCGCTGATCGCGCGCGGGCCGCGGGGCGAAGACCCGGCCAGCTATTTCCAGACGCTGGCCGGAAGGCTGGATTCGCTCGCCAAGGCCAACGAACTGCTGCGTTTCGGCGTGCTCGAATCCGCCGGGATCGCCCAGTTGGTCGATGCCGCCATCGGCCCGTTCGGGCGCGAGCATTTCACCGTCGCTGGCCCCGACTGCCAGGTCTCACGCTCGGCGGCGACACCGCTGATGATGGCGCTGCACGAACTCTGCACCAATGCCCTCAAGTATGGTGCGTTGTCGGCCGAGGGTGGCACGGTGACCATCGCCTGGCGCGCCGCCGGGCCCGACGATGCCCCGCTCGAACTCGACTGGACCGAGCGCGGCGGCCCGCCCGTCGCCATCCCGACCCACCACGGCCTCGGCTGGCGGCTGCTTTCCCCCACCGGTGGCCTGCGCCGGGTAACGCGCGAGTGGCAGGAAAGTGGCCTCACCTGTCAAATGTGGGCAGACAAGACCTCGACCTGACGTTAACTTCGTCTGCGCAAGTGTTCGCGCAAAGGAGTTATTCTGGCGATGCTTCCTCCCCATCCTCCTGACGGGCCGCCTTCGGAGGAGCCGGTCGATCCGCGTTCCCGCGCCTCGGTCGAGCTCGTTTGCGACGTGCGGCAGGGTCATCGGCCGTGGCAGCGCGTCCGTCTCCACAACATTTCGCCCGGCGGATTCTGCATGGACTGGGCACCCGCGCTCGAAATAAACCGGCCGCTGTGGATCCGCATCGCCGGGCTGAACCTGCTCGAGGCCAAGGTCCGCTGGAAGCGCGAATCGCTCGTCGGCTGCGCCTTTTCGGCCACGCTCTACGCGCCGGTCTACGATCACATCGTCCGTCAGGCGAGCAGCGCCCACTGACCCCATTTCAGATGTGCAGCGCCCGGCCGTAGGCCGCCAGCGTCGCCTCGTGCATCATCTCCGACAGCGTGGGATGCGGGAACACGGTGTTCATCAGTTCCACCTCGGTCGTCTCAAGCGTCCGGCCTACGACATAGCCCTGGATCAACTCGGTGACTTCCGCGCCGACCATGTGCGCCCCCAGCAGCTCGCCGGTCTTTGCGTCGAACACGGTCTTGATGAACCCTTCCGCTTCGCCGAGCGCAATCGCCTTGCCATTGCCGATGAAGGGGAAGGTCCCTGCCTTCACCGCATAGCCGGCTTCCTTCGCCTTTGCCTCGGTCATCCCGACGCTGGCAACCTGCGGATGGCAATAGGTGCAGCCGGGAATGTTGCTCCGGCCAAGCGGGTGCGGGTGGACTTCCTTGTTGCCAAGCTCCTGCGCGATCGCTTCGGCGGTGGTGACGCCCTCGTGGCTCGCCTTGTGCGCCAGCCACGGCCCCGGCGTCACGTCACCGATCGCCCAGACGCCCTTCGCGGCCGTGCGGCCGTAGCCGTCGGTCTGGACGATGCCGCGTTCCAGCTTCACACCCAGCGCTTCCAGCCCGATGTTCTCGGTGTTGGCGATGATCCCGACCGCGACGATCACATGGCTGAACTGGCTCTCGCTGACCTTGCCGTCCTTACCTTTGAGCTTGGCCGTAACACCATCCGCGCCCACCTTCAGGGCTTCGACCCCGGCCCCGGTCATGATCGTCATGCCCTGCTTCTTCAGCGACTTCTCAAGGAAGGCCGAAACGTCGGCATCTTCGACCGGCACGATCCGGTCCATCATCTCGACGACCGTAACTTCCGCGCCCATGTCGTTGTAGAAACTCGCAAACTCGATCCCGATCGCGCCCGATCCGATCACCAGCAGCTTGCTCGGCATTTCCTTGGGCGTCATCGCATGACGATAGGTCCACACCCGGTTCCCGTCGGCCGGAGCAAACGGCAGGTCCCGCGCCCGCGCGCCGGTTGCCACGATGATATGCTTGCCCTCAAGCACCTGCGCGCCCTTCTCGCCCGCCACTTCCAGCTTGCCGCCGCCTTTCAGCGTGCCGCTGCCCATGAACACCGCGATCTTGTTCTTCTTCATCAGGTGCGTCACGCCCTGGTTGAGCTGTTTCGCCACCCCGCGCGACCGCGCCACCACCGCGTTGAGGTCGGCGGTGATCTTCTCCGCCGCCAGGCCATAGTCCTTGGCGTGGTTCATGTAGTGGAAGATTTCGGCAGAACGCAGCAGCGCCTTGGTCGGGATGCACCCCCAGTTGAGGCAGATGCCGCCCAGGTTCTCCCGCTCGACAATCGCCGTCTTTAGCCCCAGCTGCGCGCAGCGGATCGCCGAGACATAGCCCCCCGGCCCCGAACCGAGCACGATCACATCGAATTGTTCAGCCACTCACCTGCTCCTGCTCGATCGGACGCGGCTTGCCGCCTTCATCCACCGCGACGAATGTAAACGTCGCTTCCGTCACCTTGCTTGCGATTTCTTCGTGCCGATGCCGCCGCCAGGCCTCGATTCCGATCACCATCGACGTCCGCCCGGTCCGCTGCAAACAGCCATAGACCGACACCTCGTCGCCGATCTTGACCGGCAGGAGGAACTGCATCCCGTCCATCGCCACGGTCACGGCGCGCCCATGGCTGGTCCGCGCGGCGATCAGCCCCGCGCCCATGTCCATCAGGCTCATCAGCCATCCGCCAAAGATATCGCCATAGGCATTGGCGTCCGCCGGCATGGCGGTCACCCGGATCACCGGCTCGGACGCCGGGCGTTCCTGCGGCGCGGGCTTGCTCACGCCGCGCTCAGGCCACCAGGCCGAGCGGCTTTTCCACCAGCTCGCGGAACGCCGCCATCAGCCGCGCCCCGTCCGCGCCGTCGATGGCGCGGTGGTCGAAACTGCCCGTCACGGTCATCGCGTCGGCCACGCCCAGCGTGCCATCGGCCATCACCCAGGGCCGCTTTTCCCCTGCACCTACCGCCAGGATCATTCCCTGCGGCGGGTTGATCACGGCGGAGAACTGCTTGATCCCCATCATCCCCATGTTGGAAATGCTCGCCGTCCCGCCCTGGTATTCGCCGGGCTGGAGCTTGCCCTCCTTGGCCCGCCCGCCAAGATCCTTCATCGCCTTCGCGATCGAGGACAGGCTGCTCCCGCCCGCATCGGAAATGATCGGCGTGATCAGCCCGTTCGGGATCGACACCGCCACCGAAACATCGGCCCGCTGATAGCGGATCAGCTCGTCCCCGGCGAAAGTCACGTTGCATTCCGGGACCAGCACCAGCGCCTTGCCCAGCGCCTTTACCAGCATGTCGTTGACCGAAACCTTGACCCCTTGGGCGGCGAGTGCCTCGTTGATCTCGGCCCGAAGCGCGAGCAGCTTGTCGAGCCGGACATCGACCGACAGGTAGATATGCGGCGCTTCCTGCTTTGACTGGACCAGCCGCCGGGCAATGGTCTTGCGCATCCCCGAAAGCTTCTCGATCGTGTGCGGCACCCGGTCATCCAGCAGGGCGGAAGTCGAAACCGCCGGGGCAGGAGCCTGAGCCGGCGCAGTGGAAACCGCAGCAGCAGGAGCCGCAGCGCCCGCCTTCACCGCTTCCACGTCCGCGCGGACAATCCGTCCCTTCGGGCCCGAACCCTTCACCGTGCCGAGATCGATTCCGCGATCCGCCGCGATCCGCCGTGCCAGCGGACTGGCCAGAACCCGCGGTTGCCCATCGGCACGCAGCGCCAGAGCGGCCGCCGCAGGTGCAGCCGCCACGAGCTTGGGTGCTTCGGCCACCGGAGCGGGCGCAGCGGCAATCTTCGCGGGGCGCGCATCCTCGCCGCTCATCGTCGCGATCACCGTGCCGACCTTGACCCCTTCGGTTCCCTCGGGGACGGCGATGGACGTGATCGTCCCTTCGTCGACCGCCTCGAACTCCATCGTCGCCTTGTCGGTCTCAATCTCGGCGAGGATATCACCGGCCGAAACCGTGTCCCCCTCCTTGACGAGCCACTTCGTCAGCGACCCTTCTTCCATCGTGGGGGAAAGGGCGGGCATCCTGATTTCTATCGACATGGGTGCCATTGCTCCGGCAGGCTATCATTTCTTGGCGAAGGTCTAGGCCCAAAATCCTCACCAAAGCAAGCGCGCCATACAAAAAAGTGCAACGAATGGCTAATTTTAAGGCGGAGAGCGGCTAAATGAGAACCTATTTGGTTATTATGGACGAAACGGACGAGGCGCACACCGCGCTTCATTTCGCCTCGCGCCGCGCCGTGCAGACCGGGGGCGAGCTGCAACTGCTTGCTATCGTGCCCCGCCAGGCCTTCGTCGCCTTTGGCGGCGTCCAGGCCACGATCGAGGAAGAAGCCCGCGCCCGCGCCGAAGTGCTCGTCACCTCGCTCGCCGGGAACGTCTTTTCAGAAAGCGGCAAGATGCCCGCCATTGCCGTCCAGCAGGGCGACGCGATCAAGGTCGTCACCGAATACCTCACCCAGCACCCCGAAGTCGCCGCCCTCGTTCTTGGAGCGTCGCCCGACGGCAGTCCCGGTCCACTGGTAAGCTGGTTCGCCGGGGCCGGAATCGGCACCCTGCCCTGCCCGCTCTACATCGTCCCGGCCTCGCTCGATGATGCCCGGATCGAGGATTTGAGTTAGGGGCAGTCCACAACAGGCATTCGTCATCCTGAACTTGTTTCAGGATCCATCGGGCAGCACACGATGAGCGTGGTGCAGAAGGCTGGCGGCACCGCTTGCTGACACAACGACACCCGGCACAGGCGGAGAAATGGATCCTGAAACAAGTTCAGGATGACGATGAAGGCGTTCGTTGCCGCCTACCGCCGCTTGCCCTGATGCCGCACGTTCCCAGGCCGCCCGCGCTTGCCGACGATGAACTTGCCCTTCTTCTTCAATTCAAGGCCCCGCCCGCGCGGTTCGATCCGCCCGCCGGCGCCGCCCACCGGCTCGAACTTCAGCGCGCCGGTCAGCGGATTGGCCTCGGCCAGCTTCAGGTCGAGGATCTGGCCAATTGCGAACTTCGTTCCCGTCTGGTCGCCTTCCAGTATCTGGGTCCGCTCGTCATAGGAAAACCGCTCGTCCCCCAGCGTCGAGATCGGCACCAGCCCGTCGCCGCCAAGGCCAATGATCGTCGCAAAAATCCCGAACTTCTGCACGCCTGTAACCCGCGTGGAAAACACCTCGCCCACCCGCGCCGACAGCCACGCCGCGACGTAGCGGTCGATCGTCTCGCGCTCGGCCTCCATCGCCCGGCGCTCGGCCGCGCTGATCGCCTCGCTGACCTTGGCAAGATCGCTGCGGTCACGTTCCGACAGACCCGAAGTCGGCGGGAGGTCGCCCTTGGGCGCGGGCTGTTCCAGGTGGAACGCATCGACCAGCGCACGGTGGACCAAGAGGTCGGAATAGCGCCGGATCGGCGAGGTAAAGTGCGCATAGGACCCCAGCGCCAGCCCGAAATGCCCGGCGTTGCGCGGCCCGTAATAGGCCTGCGTCTGGCTGCGCAGCACGGCCTCCATGACCAGCACCTTTTCCGCTTCGTCCGAAACGTCCTTGAGCATCCGGTTGAACAGCCCCGGCGTGATGACCTGCCCCAGGGCCAGGCTGCGGCCAAAGGTGGCCAGATAGTCCTTGAGCGCGACCAGCTTTTCCCGGCTCGGTGGCTCGTGGATGCGGTAGACCACGGGGGCTACCTTGCTTTCCAGCGCCTTGGCCGCCGCGACGTTGGCCGCGATCATGAAATCCTCGACCACGCGGTGCGCATCCAGCCGCTCGCGGATCGCGATTTCGGTGATCTTGCCCGCCTCGTCCAGCTTGACCCGCCGTTCGGGAATTTCCAGCGCCAGCGGATCGCGCTTGTCCCGCGCCGCTTCCAGCGTCCGCCACGCGGCCCACAGGTCGGTCAGGTTGGCCGCCGCCTCGCCCTCGTCGATCCGCCGCTGCGCCTCTTCATAGGCGATCA
>CAYFJH010000006.1:0-11481 GCA_964343385.1 uncultured Novosphingobium sp.
ACCGGGCCCCGCAACCTGGCCCCGCAACCTGGCCCCGCAAACGCCCGAACCCCTTTCCCCCCGCGCTCAAACCGGCTAACCGCGCCCCCATGACCCTTGCCAGCATTTCTTCCGCCCAAACCCTCCACGCCTCCTTCGCCGGCCACATCGCCGCCGCGCTTGATGCGCTCGAAGGCGCGGGCACCCTCCCGCCCGGCCTCAGCCGCGGTGCCGTCGCGGTCGAACCGCCGCGCGATCCTTCGCACGGCGATCTCGCCACCAATGCGGCGATGGTCCTTGCCAAGCCCGCCGGCATGAACCCGCGCGCGCTCGCTGAAGCGCTGACCGCCCGGCTCGCCCAGATCCCCGGCGTCACCGAAACCGCCATTGCCGGCCCCGGCTTCATCAACCTCCGGCTCGATCCCGCGATCTGGCTCGCCGAACTTCGCGCCATCGCCGCGCTGGGCGCAGGCTATGGCCGCAGCGCCATCGGCGGCGGCACGACGGTAAACGTCGAATATGTCTCGGCCAACCCCACCGGCCCGATGCACATGGGCCACTGCCGAGGCGCGGTGGTCGGCGATGCGCTCGCCAGCCTGCTCGAACACGCCGGGCACACGGTCGTGCGCGAATACTACGTCAACGACGCCGGCGCGCAGGTCCAGACCCTCGCCCGTTCGGTCCACCTGCGCTACCGCGAGGCGCTGGGCGAGGGCATCGGCGAAATCCCCGAAGGCTTCTACCCCGGCGACTACCTCGTCCCGATCGGCCAGAGCCTCGCCGCCGAATTTGGCCCCCGCTACGTCTCGGCCGCTGAATCGGACTGGCTCGGCCTGTTCCGCACCCGCGCCGTCGCCGCGATGATGGAGATGATCCGCGCCGACCTCGCCCTCCTCGGGATCGAGCACGCGGTCTTTTCCTCCGAAGCCGAACTTCAGGCCTCGGGCAAGGTCGACGCCGCCGAGGCATGGCTGCGCGCCCACGATCTCGTCTACGACGGCCACCTCGAAGCGCCCAAGGGCAAGCCGGCCGAAGACTGGGAGCCGGTTGAACTCCCGCTGTTCCGCTCCACCAAATTCGGCGACGACCAGGACCGCCCGATCAAGAAGTCCGACGGCACCTGGACCTATTTCGGTGCCGACCTCGCCTACCACTTCCAGAAGGCGCAAGAGGCCGACGCCCTCGTTGATATCTGGGGCGCGGACCATGCCGGCACGGTCAAGCGGATCAAGGCCGCCGTCGCCGCGCTGACCGGCGCGGATGGTGCCAAACCCAAACCGTTCGAGGTCAAGCTGGTCCAGATGGTCCAGCTCCTGCGCGACGGCGAACCGGTGAAAATGTCCAAGCGTTCCGGCACGTTCGTCACGCTGGCCGACGTGGTGCAGGAAGTGGGCAAGGACGTCGTCCGCTTCACCATGCTCACCCGCAAGCCCGAGGCCCAGATGGACTTCGACTTCGCCAAGGTGGTCGAGGCGTCGAAGGACAACCCGGTCTTCTACGTGCAATATGCCCACGCCCGCATCCGCTCGAACCTGCGTAAGGGCGCGGCCGAAGGGCTGCTCCCCTCGGGCGAAAACCTCAGCCTGCTGGGCGAGGAAGAGCTCGACCTGATCCGTCTCGCCGCGCAGTTCCCGCGCCTCGTCGAAGCCGCCGCCGCCGCGCGTGAACCGCACCGCATCGCCTTCTATCTCCACGACGTCGCAGCCGCGTTCCACGCGTTCTACAACCTCGGCAACGACCGCCCGGAAAAGCGGTTTATCGTCGCTTCGGATGCATCCCTGACCGCGGCAAGGCTTTTCCTCGCCGACCAGATCGGGCAACTACTGCGTAACGGTCTCGCCATACTGGGGGTCGAGGCAGTCGAGGAAATGTGATTTTCGTCGCTGCGAGGGGGTATTTCGATGCAAGACAACGAACAGGACCGGGAGCGGGATCAGGAACCGGCACAGGACCGGGCCTTCGCCAAAGACCTGCCCGAAACCGCCATCCCGCAAAGTGCCCTGGCGCTTGACGATGACGAACGGCTCCCCTGGCTCGAATCGGCCGACGACGAAGACGAGGAAGCCGACATCGACAGCGCCCGGCTGGTCCGCTTCGCCGTGTTAGGCCTCGTTGTCCTCGCACTGGTTGCGGGCGCGCTGTGGTTCATCAACCACCGCGCCGCCGCGCCCACGGTCGCCGAAGGCGGCGTAATCGCTGCCCCCGCCGTCCCGTACAAAGAAGCGCCAAAGGACGCCGGCGGCAAGACCTACGCCGGCACCGGCGATTCGGCCTTCGCCGTATCGGCGGGCAAGAACCCCTCGGCCAACCTTGGCGATAGTGGCGGTCCCGCCTCAAGCATCCCCGCCCCCTCGCTTGCCGCCGGGGCCAATGCTCCGGAAGAAGGCGGCATCGGCGTGCAGGTCGGCGCTTACACCTCGCAGTCCACCGCCGAAGCCGGCTGGACCCGCCTTCAGGCCGCCAACGAAGCGCTGAAATCGGTCCGGCACCGCGTCGTCGAAGGCAGCGCCGACATCGGCACCGTCTACCGCCTCCAGGCCGTCGCCCCCGACCTCGCCGCCGCCAATGCCCTCTGCGCCGCGCTCAAGGCGGGCGGCACCGCCTGCCAGGTCAAGCGCTGAAATTTGGTCGTCCCGGGCTCGCCTGGGGACCGCTGGCAAGCATCCGCAACCGTATTCTCCCCTCCCTCAGGCGGGAGGGGCCGGGGGTGGGCTTCAACGCTAGCGGCAGTTCACTACGCAGAGGCACGTCAATGGACGATTTCGTCGCCTACTCCTCCCGCTGGCGGCTCGCCCTGCTCGTCCTGCTCGGTATTGCGTTCGTCGTGACCGGCGCCTGGATCGTCGGGTTCTTCGGTCCGCCGCCGCCCCCCGTCACGCACCCAAGGCCGTGGGCGCGATCATCGGCTGGTCGGTCATCCTGTTTTTCGGGCGTTGCGTAATCGTGCTCACCCGGCGATTGTTCGAGGGGGGCGAACAGGTTCGCATCGGCAAGGCCGGAATCCGCTTCGCGCAGTGGTCCGACGCAACAATTCCGTGGCCTGAAATCCACCGCGTTACGATCTGGCGATACAAGAGCACGTCTTCGATCATCCTCCATCTGCAAGATCCGGCACGCTTTCCAGGAAGCGGGATTTTGGCGAAACTCGCCGGCGCAAACCGTGTTCTGACGGGCGGAGACGTCGCCATCACACCCACCGGCACCGATCGCCGATTTGCTGACGCCATCGTGGCCATCGAACGGCACATGCCCGTCGGCTGAGCCCCCCTTTCCCCACCAAAACCCGCTCCCCCCTTGCATCGCCGCGCCCGATCCGCGAATCTCGCCGGCATGACCCCCGCGATCTTCGGCCTTTCCACCATCACGCTCACGCCCGAAGAACGGGCGTTCTTCCGCGATGCCGATCCGGCGGGCTACATTCTGTTCGGCCGCAACGTCGAAAGCCCGGCCCAGCTGCGCGCCCTGACGGACGACTTGCGTGCCCTCCACGGCCGCGAGCGCCTGCTGATCACCATCGACCAGGAAGGCGGGCGCGTCGCCCGGATGAAAGCTCCCGCCTGGCCCCGCTACCCCACGGGGGAGGTGTTCGACCGCCTCTATGACCTCGCCCCGGCGAGTGCGATCGAGGCGGCGCGCTGCAACGCCGAAGCCCTTGGCCTTGACCTTGCCGAAGCGGGCATCACCTCGGACTGCTGGCCGCTGCTCGACGTGCGCCAGCCCGGTGCCCACGACGTAATCGGCGACCGCGCTCTCGGCGGCGAGCCCTTGCGCGTCGCAGCCCTGGGCCGCGCCATCCTTGACGGTCTCGCCCGCGCCGGGGTGGCCGGCGTGGTCAAGCACATGCCCGGCCACGGCCGCGCCATGGCCGACAGCCACAAGGAGCTGCCCACCGTCACCGCGAGCGAGGCCGAACTCGAAACCGACATCGCCCCGTTCAAGACCCTCGCCCATGCCCCCATCGCGATGACCAGCCACATCGTCTACACCGCCTGGGATAGCGAAAACCCGGCCACCCAGTCGCCTTTCGTGATCTCCGAAATCATCCGCCAGCGGATTGGCTTTGCCGGCCTCCTCCTCACCGACGATCTCGACATGGAGGCTCTGTCCGGCACCATCCCGCAGCGCGCCGCGCGCAGCCTTGCCGCCGGGTGCGACCTCGCGCTCAACTGCTGGGCGAAGATGGACGACATGATCGGCATCGCCAACGCCTGCCCCGTCATGCCCGATCAGGCCGCCGCCCGCCTCGCCGCCGCGCTCGCCCACACCGCCCTGCGCGAAGCCGACCCCGGTCGCCACCTCGCCCTCACCGAGAAGCGCGACGCCCTCCTCGCCCTCGCTGGAAGTCCCTGCTGATGGACCTGTTCGGACCCGAAGCGGAACTGCAAAAGCCCGCCCGTGCGTCCGACGCCCTGCACCTCGAACTGGACGGCTGGGAAGGCCCGCTCGACCTCTTGCTCGACCTTGCCCGCCGGCAAAAGGTCGACCTGCGCAAGATTTCGATCCTCGGCCTCGTCGACCAGTATCTCAGTTACATCGAGCAGGCCGAGGCCCTCCGTCTCGAACTCGCCGCCGACTATCTCGTCATGGCCGCCTGGCTCGCCTACCTCAAATCGGCGCTGCTCCTCCCGCGCGAGGAACAGGAGGACCCGAGCCCCGAGGAACTCGCTACCCGGCTCCAGCTCCGCCTCCAGCGCCTCGGCGCCATGCGCGAGGCCGCCGCCCGGTTGATGGGCCGCGATCGGCTTGGCCGCGACGTATTCCCGCGCGGCGCGCCCGAAGGCCTGCGCGTGGACCGCAAGAACGCCTGGACCTGCGAATGGTTTGACCTCGTCCAGGCCTATGGTCAGGTCAAGGCGCGCACCCAGCCGGTGGTCCACATGGTCCGCGACCGCATGGTGATGACCCTCGATTCCGCGCTCGCCCGCGTCTCGGCCATGCTCGGCGTTACGCTCGACTGGATGGACCTGCGCGATTTCCTCCCCCCGCGCGGCGAGGAAGGCTGGGCCGACCCGCGCCTGCGCCGCTCAGCACTTGCCTCCAGCTTCGTCGCCGCGCTCGAACTCGCCCGCACCGGCAAGGCCGAGCTCGCCCAGGACGAAACTTTCGGCCCCCTGCGCCTCCGGGGTATGAAACCATGAATGGACCTGAAGACCTCGTCCGCGCCGTCGAGGCCGCGCTCTTCGCGGCCACCGAACCGATGACCCCCGAAGCGCTTTCCGCCCACCTCGGCGGCGCGCCGGTCACGGCGGCGCTGGCCGAACTCCAATCCCACTATGCGGGAAGGGGCATCCACCTCGTCGAACGCGGCAAGCGCTGGCACTTCCAGACCGCGCCCGATCTCGCCCACCTCCTCCGGCGCGAGCGCGAGGAACAGCGCCGCCTGTCGCGCGCCGCCACCGAAGTCCTCGCCATCGTCGCCTACCACGAGCCGGTCAGCCGCGCCGAAATCGAATCGATTCGCGGCGTCCAGACCGCCCGGGGCACGCTCGACGTCCTGCTCGAAGCCGGCTGGGTCCGCGTTGCCGGCCGCCGCGAAGTGCCCGGCCGTCCGGTGATCTATGCCACCACGCCGGCCTTCCTCACCCATTTTGGCCTCGCCAGCCGCCGTGACCTTCCCGGGATCGACGAACTGCGCGCCGCCGGCTTGCTCGATTCGGTCGAGGACGCGCTCGCCGAAGCCATGGCCCTGCCGTCCGCAGATGCCCCGCCTGCCGCTGATAGTAACCAATCGGACACGGCAGCCCCTTACAATCGCCGCGAAATCGGCCTAGATTAACCCCGCAACGGGGCTTATGGCCGACCTGTCAGCCCGAACGGGGCACAGGGTCGTTGTCTCACGGAGTTTAAGCAAATGGGTTTTGGGTCAATCTGGCACTGGGTCATCGTCCTGATCGTGGTGCTCGTCCTGTTCGGTCGCGGCCGCGTGTCCGAAATCATGGGCGATTTCGGCAAGGGCATCAAAAGCTTCAAGCAGGGCTTGAACGACGACGAGGCCAAGGGTCCGGCCGCGCCGCCGCCCACCCAGATCCCGCCGGTCGCCACTCCCGTCGAACCCGCCGCGCAGCAAACCACGGAAACCCCGAAGAGCTGAGCGCCGGGCGGCGGATAAGAACACATGTTCGACATAGGCGCTGACGAACTGCTGCTGACCGCAGTGGTCGCGATCGTGGTGATCGGCCCCAAGGATCTCCCGCGCGCACTGCGCACGGTGGGCAAATGGGTCGCGAAAATGCGGCGCATGTCCAACGCCTTCCGCTCAGGGATAGAAAACGTCATCCGCGAGGCCGAACTCGAGGACATGGAAGAGCAGTGGCGCAAGCAGAACGCTGCGATCATGGAGCAGCACCCGGCGCTCGGCATGCCCAATGCCGACGCGGAATCGGCCGCCGCCACGGCCGCCGGCTACGGCGAAGCCGCGGACCTCGCGGACAATGGCGATCTGGGGGGGCACGTCGACTTCGCTCCCGCGCCCGACCCGCAGGCCAATACCGAACAACCGCCCAGCCCCGAGGTTGCCTTCGCTCCCGTCCCCGACGCTCAAGCCAGCACCGAACAGCTCCCGTTCGTGCCGTCTTCGACGCCGGACAAGGCCTGACCCATGGTCTTCCGCATCAACGACATCGACGAGAGCCAGGCTCCCCTGATGGAGCACCTCGTCGAACTGCGCACCCGCCTTTTGCGCAGCGTCGTCGCACTGGCGCTTGCCTTCGGGGTCTGCCTCTACTTCGCCGATATCATCCTCGGCATCCTTGTCCAGCCGCTGCTGCGCGCCGGACAGAACGAACTGATCTACACCAAGCTCTACGAAGCGTTCTTCGTCGAACTCAAGGTCGCGCTGTTCGCGGCCTTCTTCATCTCCTTCCCGATCATCGCCAACCAGATCTGGGCCTTCATCGCACCCGGCCTCTACGCGAAGGAAAAGAAGGCCTTTTTGCCTTTCCTGATCGCCACCCCGGTGCTGTTCTCGCTTGGCGCATCGCTCGCCTATTTCGTGGTCATGCCGACCGCGTTCCGCTGGATGCTCGGGTTCGAGGGTGACAAGGGCGGCCTCCATCTTTCGGCGATGCCCTCGACCGGTGACTATCTCTCGCTGGTGATGCAGTTCATCCTCGCCTTCGGGATCAGCTTTCTGCTTCCGGTCCTGCTGCTGCTGCTCAACCGCGCTGGCATGGTGACGCGCCAGCAACTCGCCGGCGCGCGCCGCTACGTCATCGTCGCCATCACCGCGCTTTCCGCCATCATCACTCCGCCTGACGTGGTTTCGCAGCTGATGCTGGCGATCCCGATGATGTTCCTGTTCGAAGGCGCACTGGTCGTGATGTGGTTCGGCGACCGCAAGGCCGCCCGCGAAGCCCGCAAGCTGCCCGTCGTCATCGACCAGCCCTGACGCGCAAAGGGCGCAAACTTCACCGCCCTGCAGCCGCCCAGACCCGCCGTCCGCCAACCCAGGTTTCCGCCACCTTGGTTTCGGCCACGGCAGCCAATGCGTCCACCATCAACGGATCGCGGTCCACCAGCACAAAGTCCGCGCGCTGCCCCGGCGCAATCCGCCCGAAACGCCCCTCCGCCATCGCTGCGTAGGCCGAACCCGAAGTCCATGCCGCGAACGCCGTCTCGCGCGGGAGGCCGGACGCGGCGATCCCGGCAAACGGAGCCCCGCCGCCAAACGCCACGCGCACCCCGCGCGCCAGCAGCCCCGCCGCTCCGTCCTGCGGCCGGACCGAGGCCGTCACCCCCAGCGCAGCAAACCGCGCGGCATCGCCCGCGCCCAGCCCTTGCGCACCCTCGATCCGCCAGCGCCGGTCGCCCTTGTAGGTCGCGCCCAGTTCCGCCACCGCATCCAGCACCGCCGCCACCGCGCCGTCGCCGTGCGCCGCGACCGCGACCTGGAACCGGTCGATTGCCGCCCGGCTCATCAGGTTGCGCAATTGCGTTGCGCTGATCCTCGGCGTGACGGTTCCGGCCTTGCTCCAGGCAAAGCCCGTCGCGGCGGCCCCGTCCACCACCAGCCCAACCCCGTTAAGCCGCAGCCGGTCCTCATAGAGCCAAGGGCTCGGCCCCGGCCCGCCGATCAGGCTCATCGCCTCGGTCCCGGCGGCATAGCCCGCCACCCGCAGTTTCAGCGTCCCGGCATCCCCGGCGCGGCGAAACGCCTGCCAGTCCTCGATCGTCACCCCGAACGCGCTGACCGCGGTCACCCCGCGCCTGAGGAAACCCTCCTGCGCCGCGGCAAAGGCCATGTCGCGGTCCTCCGGGCGCGGCGCGGGCAGGGCCTTTTCGACCAGGGCCATCGCCGCCTCGACCAGCGCCCCAGTCGGCGCACCCGCCGCCGCCTTCTTGCCCGCCGCTGCCTTCACCGCCGCCCCGCGCTCGATCCGCCCGCCCGCCGGGTCCTTCGTGCCCGCCATGATCCCCGCCGCACCCAGCGCCGCGCCGTTGGCCCAGCCCATGCGGCCATCGCTGCGCACCAGCCAGATGGGCCGCCCGTCGCCCAGCCCTGCAAGGTCCGCAGCATTGGGCGACCGATTCAGCCCCCACGCCGCATCGTCCCACCCGCGCCCGGCAATCCACGCCCGGTCGCCATGCGCCGCGCCATAGGCCGCGATCCGCGCCTTCGCCTCGTCGAGCGACTTCGCCCCCGACAGGTCAAGCGTCAATGCGGCGAAGCCGGCGGCCATCACTTCGGCATGGCTGTCGATCAGCCCCGGCAGGAGCACGCGCCCCTTGCCGTCGAGCAGGAAATCCACCCGCCCCGGCCGCGCATCGCCCCGGCGCAGCACCTGCACGATCCGCCCGTCGTTCCCGATCACCAGCCCGGTCAGCCGCTCGGGCTTGCCGTCCGCGCCAAAGGCGATCCCCTCGACATTATCAATCAGCGTATCGGCCAGAACGGGGCAGGGGAGGGGCACCACCACCAGCGCCGCCACGGCGGCGCGTAAAAACCTCATTTGCGCTTGCCCGGCAGCGGCAGCCGCCGCACCAATGCCGAAGTATCCTGCCGCCCGCCGCCGATCGCCTGCACCTCGGCAAAGAACTGGTTGACCAGCGCGGTGATCGGCAGTGACACGCCCAGCGTGCGCCCCTCATCCATCGCGAGGCCGAGGTCCTTGCGCATCCAGTCGACCGCGAAACCAAAGTCGAATTCGCCCGCATCCATTGTCTTCCAGCGGTTGTCCATCTGCCACGATTGCGCGGCCCCGCCTGAAATCGCCTCGTAGACCTTGTCGATGTCCAGATGGCTCGCCTGGGCAAAGCGCATCGCCTCGGCCAGCCCCGAAACAACCCCGGCGATGCAGATCTGGTTGCACATCTTGGCCAGCTGGCCATAGCCCGGCTTGCCGATATGGACCGCGCGCCGTGTATAGGCGGCAAAGATCGGTTCGGCCGCCTTCATCGCCTCGGCGCGCCCCCCGCACATCAGCGTCAGCGTGCCCTTTTCCGCGCCGATCTGGCTCCCGGTCATCGGCGCATCGACGCACAGCACTTCCTTGTCCCGCGCCTCGACTGCAATCTGCCGCGCGATCCGCGCCGAAGCCGTGGTGTGATCGATGAACAGCCCCCCGCGCTTCAACCGTGTGAACACCCCCGACGGCCCCAGCACCACATCCGACAGGTCATCGTCGTTGCCTACGCAGGTCAGCACCACGTCCGCGCCCTCGGCGGCCTCGGCCGGAGAAGCCGCGACCCGCGTCGCCAGCCGGGGATTGTTCGCCAGCCACGCTTCAAGCCGCTGCGGCGAGCGGTTGTAAACCGTCAACCGATGCCCCGCCCGCCCAAGGTGCCGCGCAATCGGCCCCCCCATGACGCCAAGCCCGAGAAAACTGATATTGAGTGCTGCACTGGTCATGCCCGTCTGTTTACCCGGAACGCCGCCCAAGGAAACCCCCGTCGTCCCGGGCTTGACCCGGGACCGCTGCCGTCACACCCAACCCCTTGCCCACAACCCCCAAACAAAACTCTCCCCACAATCCTCCGGCCACGCTATCCCCCGCCCATGCTGTTCTCCCACCGCCTCGCCATCTTCCGCACCCTGTTCTGGTGCGCCCTCATCGGCGCGACCGTGCTGGCGATCATGCCTCACCCGCCGGAACTTCCCACCGACGCCTTCGGGGACAAGGTCAACCACATCCTCGCCTTCTCGGTCATGGCCTTTCTCGCCGCTTTCGGCTGGCCTCGCGCCCCGCGCCTGCGCACGGTCGAACGGCTGTCTTTTCTCGGCGCACTGATCGAAGTCGTGCAGTCGATCCCTGCGCTCCACCGCGACTGCGACATCCGCGACTGGATCGCCGACACCCTCGCGGTGATCCTCGTCACCCTCATCGCCACCTGGCTCACCCGCCGAACCACACCCGATCCGGGGCAATAGCCGGTTCCCAAACCCGGCGAATTCGCCTAGGGCACCGCGATGCAAAAGCCCGCAACCATCCCAGAACTGGCCGATCCGCTCCTCACCCTCGACGATGTTCGCGCGGCGGCGGCGCGTATTGCCGGCAAGGTCGTCCACACGCCGACCATGCGCAGCGCCACGCTGAGCAAGATCGCCGGCTGCGAGATCTGGATCAAATTCGAGAACCTGCAGTTCACCGCCGCCTACAAGGAACGCGGCGCGCTCAACGCCTTGCTGCTGCTCACCGATGCCCAGCGCGCGCGCGGCGTCATTGCCGCCTCGGCCGGCAACCACGCGCAGGGGCTGTCCTATCACGGCACCTCGCTCGGCGTGCCCGTGACCATCGTCATGCCGCGCACCACCCCCACGGTTAAGGTGATGCAGACCGAAAGCGTCGGCGGCAAGGTCGTCCTCGAAGGCGAAACCTTCGACGAGGCCTATGCCCACGCCCGCCGGCTGGAAGCCGAACTCGGCCTGACCTTCATCCACCCGTTCGACGAAATGGCCGTCGCGGCAGGGCAGGGCACCGTCGCGCTCGAAATGCTTGAGGACGTGCCCGCGATCGACACCCTCGTCATCCCGGTCGGCGGCGGCGGTCTCGCCACCGGCATGGGCACGGCGGCGCGCGGGCTCAATCCGGCCATCGGCCTCTACGGGGTCGAGGCGGAGCTGTTCCCCTCGATGTACAACCTCTTGAAGGGCACGCAGTATCCGATCGGCGGGGACACCCTCGCCGAAGGCATCGCCGTGCGCGATCCGGGCCAATACACCAGCCGCCACCTGCGCGGCCTGCTCGACGATTTCCTGCTCGTCACCGAAAGCGAGATGGAGAACGCGCTCGCCCTGCTGCTCCAGATCGAAAAGACCGTCGTCGAAGGTGCCGGTGCCGCCGGCCTTGCCGCGGTCCTCGCCAACCGCGCGCTGTTCGCGGGCAAGACGGTCGGCATCATCCTCTCGGGCGGCAACATCGACACCCGCCTGCTCGCCAACGTCCTGCTGCGCGATCTCGCCCGCTCGGGCCGCCTTGCGCGGCTGCGCCTCACGTTGCAGGATCGCCCCGGCGCGCTGTTCAAGGTGATGGAGGAGTTCAACCTCCATAACATCAACATCCTCGA